>CAZRCZ010000001.1:0-61676 GCA_964598765.1 uncultured Candidatus Sumerlaeota bacterium
TGGAGCGGGAAACCGGATTTGAACCGGCGACATCCACCTTGGCAAGGTGGCGCTCTACCAGCTGAGCTATTCCCGCTCAACGATTCACCCTTGATGATACCAAGGGGATTTCCCCAGTCAAGCGAAGACGCGGAATTGCAACGGAGCTGAATTCCGTTCCGCCTGATCCAACGCGGCGTCAACAAGATCGTGAAGCGGCGAAAGGCGACAAACCGGATCGGTCGCCGAAACGTCGCCGGTCATCAGGAACGCCTGACACCGGCATCCGCCAAAGTCCATTTCGCGCCGTTCGCAACTCCGGCATGGCTCCGGCATCCAGTCGGTTCCGCGAAATTTTTGAAAGACCGGCGAGCGGAACCAGATTTCCTCCAGCGAAGTCTGCTTCACGTTGGGGAATTCCAGACCCGGAATCTCGCGCGCGGTCTGGCACGGCAAAACCGCCCCGTCGGGCGCGACGGTGAGAAAAGTCCGTCCCCATCCGTTTAGGCACGCCTTGGGAAATTCCTGAAAATAATCGGGAAGGACGTGGAGGATTTCCATCCTACCGTCGAGCCGCTCGCGGGCGTTTTCGACGACGCCTTCGGCGCGTTCAACCTGCTCGCGCGTCGGGAGAAGCGCGGAGCGATTCCGAAACGCCCAGCCGACGTATTGCGTATGCGCCAATTCCAGTCGGTTGACTCTCCATTCGACGGCCAGATCGAGGATTTGTTGAAGCTGGCCCAGATTTCTCCGGTGAAGCACGACGTTGAGCGTGACAGGGAACCCGATCCGTTTCGCCGCCGAAACCGCCTCGCGTTTCTTTTGGAACGAAATGCTTCCCGCCAATTCGTCATTGGCGGAGGGATCGGCGTCGAGCAGGCTGATCTGCAGGGAATCAAGCCCGGCCTCGCGCAACTGACGGAGCTTGGCTTCGTCGGCGAGCGTCGCGCCGGTGCTGAGATTGGAGTAAAAATTCAGCCGTCGCGCCTCGCGCAAAAGTTCGGGCAGATCGCGCCGGACGAGCGGTTCTCCTCCGGTGAAATGAGCATGGATCGCGCCGAGCGCCGCCCCCTCGCTCAAAACGCGGAGCCACGTCGCCGTGTCCAATTCGTCTCGGTAGCGGCTCAGTTCCAGCGGATTACTGCAATAAGGACATTGAAGCGGACAACGGTAGGTCAATTCCGCGACCAACGCCATCGGCCTTGGGACCGAATGGCCGGGAGGGTCCTTGGAATTCTTGTCCGTTTTCATTCTCTTGCTCTTAATCTTGCTTTTGCTCCCGCATATTACGACAGGGATGGGCAGGATATACAGGATTGAGATTTGCGCGGGAGGCGATGGTCGGCACAAGGGCGAAGATTTGACTGGTGGAAGAGCCAATTACTCTTGTGGTCAACGTCGCCCCCCCGGCCCCCGGCGTAAGATCGGGATCATTAAAAAGATGCGAAACAAAGCCAATTTGGGTGGGGACGGACAGACTGAACGGGATCGAAAATAGGAAAATTGCGAAACAAAGCCAATTTTCGGCGGGGTGCGTTGATTTGGTTGGAGATGGATCATTCGATCTTCAAGAGGCCACAGATTTCGCAGATGGCGCAGATTCTTCATATAGGAGGGAGGACGAGAAATGCAAATGAGTATGAGAAGGAGAAGGATGGAATTCATGGAAAGCCTCTGGCGATCCAATCGCCGGTTGCATTATGGACGGAGCGGGCATTGCGCGGCGATTCCTTTGGAGGATCTTATAGACCCTAGCGGGCCTTAATCGTGTGATTTAGACTTGTCAAACTACGAAGCGCGGGGACAAGGGGGGACATTTACTACAAAAGTAATTCGTTTTTTTGTCATTTGAACGTCCTTGGTTCCGTCTTCCTTCGATCGTCATTGGGAATCCGGGTATCGCGTTATTGAACCCTCACCCTGACCCTCTCCCTTCCAAACAGGGAGAGGAGTTGAAGTGGCGACCCTTTCGACGATCCGGCCTACGGCTTGCGCCAACTAGGCTCGGCGAAGCAACCGGTTTGTTGGAGCAAATCTTGCAAACGGCCTTGCATCTCATTGAAAAGTTTCTTGGTCTCCGCCGGCGCCTTGCGGTTGATGAGCGCGTCCAACTCGCCCCCTTCAGTCTGGAGTTTGTAATCCCCCAAAAGATTGTTCATCTCCGACGGATCGGCTTGCAGATCGTAAAGTTCATAGCGGTCCCAGACGCCGTGAAATTTCATGAGCTTGTAGCGGTCGGCGCGGACGCCGAGGACCGTCGGTGTTTGTGGAAACGCGCGTTCCCAAAAGTATTCGTAGAGAAAATCCTTTCGCCAAGGGACCGATTCCCCTTTCAGCAAAGGAAGAAACGAGCGCCCCTGCATCGTTTCCGGAATTTTTGCCCCGGCGGCTTCCAGAATCGTCGGCGCGAAATCGAGATTCAGGATCATCTCGCTCCGTCGCGTTCCGGGCTTGACGAACTTCGGCCAGTGGACGATCAACGGCACGCGGATCGAAGCCTCATACATCGTCCGCTTGTCAATCAACCCGTGTTCGCCCATCTGAAACCCGTTGTCGGAGGTGTAAATGATGAGCGTCGAGTCGAGAAGATTCTTCCGGCGTAGCGACTCGACGATCCGCCCGACGCCGTCGTCAACCGCGCGCAAAGTCTCCGCGTAATCGCGCGCGAATTTGTCGAATTTAATCTTCTTGTCATACATTCCGTCCACGCCGTGCCAACTCCGGCGCTGGGCGCGAACCCAATCGGGCTTGCCCCGATAATTGTCCTCCGTGTCGGCCATCGAATCCGGATGCGGATACTGTTCCCTCGCGTAGGAGCCTTTGTGCCGCTCGGCGGGAACAAAATCGGCGTGCACCGCCTTGTGCGAAAGATAGAGAAAGAAGGGTTTGTCATGGGGACGATCGAGAAAATTCATCGCTTCATCCGTCAGGAGATCGGTGACGTAACCTTTTTTCTCGACCCGCTCGCCATTGACGTTCAGCGTGGGATTGAGATACACGCCTTGGCCGCGAAATGAAATCCAATGGTCAAATCCGGGACGAGGCTGGTCGCTATCGCCTCCCATGTGCCACTTGCCGATGAAAGCCGTCTCATATCCCGCCTTGCGAAGCTCCTCCGGAAAAATGGGAACGCGCGGGGGGAGGGGAGTGGCATTGTCCAAGACGCCGTGCTTGTGGGCGTATTGTCCGGTCAGAATCGAGGCGCGGCTCGGCGAACAAAGCGACGTCGTGACGAACATGTTTTCAAAGAGGAGCCCCTTTTTCAAAAGGGCGTCAATGTTGGGCGTCTGCAAAAAGGGATGACCGAGACAACTGAGCATGTCGAAGCGCTGGTCGTCAATCAGTATGAAAATGATGTTGGGCCGCTCAACAATCGCCTGTGGCAACGGACTAGGTTTGCGCTTTTCCGTCCGCGCGCAACACGCCAGAAGCAATCCGACCGCCAGACAAATTGAAATTGGCCTCCGCATTGAAATCATCCGGCGAGAATTTCCCGAATCACTTCGCCGTGAACATCGGTCAGGCGGCGCTCGATGCCGTTATGATAAAACGTCAGCCGCTCGTGGTCCAAGCCGAGGAGATGAAGAATCGTGGCGTGGAGATCGTAAATCGTCGCGACGTTTTCAACGGCCTTGTATCCGAATTCGTCGGTAGCGCCGTGGCTGAAGGCGCGCTTGACCCCCGCGCCGGTGAGCCAAACCGTGAATCCTTTCGGATTGTGGTCTCTCCCGTTGGCTCCCTTCTGAAACGTCGGCATCCGACCAAATTCCGTGCAGAAAACGACCAACGTGTGATCGAGCAGTCCGCGCGATTTCATGTCTTTAATCAACGCGGCGGTCGGCTCGTCGAGGATCGGCGCGTGAATGTCGTATTGTTCCTTGAGTTTTTTGTGTCCGTCCCAGTTGCCGACCCCTTCCCCCATCGCGTAGGCCCCGTTGAAAAGCTGAACGAACCGAACGCCGCGCTCAATCAGGCGTCGCGCCAAAAGGCAATTTTTGCCGAACGCGGCCTTGAGATGATTGGTGTCATTGATGCAGTAGAGATCGTGCGTCGCGGAGCTTTCGCGCGAGAGATCAGCCGCTTCGGGAGCGCGGAGTTGCAAGCGCGCCGCCAACTCATAACTGGCAATCCGCGCGCCGAGTTCGCCGTCCCCCGGATTGCGTTCGAGGTGATGCTCGTTGAGCCGCTTGAGAAAATCGAGCGTCGCGCGGTCGTCCGATTCGCTGATTCCCTCCGGTCGCGCAAGATGCGGAATCGGTTTGTCCGCCGAGAACGGCGTCCCCTGAAAAACGGCGGGAAGAAATCCGGCGGACCAGTTGTTCGGACCGGTTTGCGGCACGCCGCGCGGATCGGGAATCGCGACGAACGCGGGAAGATCGTCCGCCTCGCTTCCGAGCGCGTAACAGACCCACGCTCCCATCGAAGGAAAACCATCGAGCACGAATCCGGTGCTCATCTGATTTTCGCCCGGACCGTGCGTGTTGCTCTTGGCCGTCATCGAGTGAATGAAGCAAAGGTCGTCGGCAAGCTCGGCGAGGTTGGGAAGAAGATCGGAGATGTATTTTCCCGATTGGCCGCGCGGTTTGAACTCCCAGAAACTTTTGATGAGGTTTCCCTGCTCGCCTTGAAACGTGATGAGGCCTTCGCCGCCGGGCATTGGCTGATTGTGGCGGCGGATCAGTTCCGGTTTGTAGTCCCACGAATCAATGTGGCTGATCGCGCCGGAGCAAAAGATCACCAAGACTTGCCGCGCGCGCGCCGGAAAGTGAGGCGGACGCGGAGCCAGCGGCGCCTGAGGCGAGATGGTTGGCCGGATGGGCACTCGGACCGGGGTTTTGGGTCCGGACGGCTCGCCAGCAAGAAGTCCCTCGCGCGACAAGAGCGACGCCAGCGCGATGGAACCCAACCCCGACCCGGCCCAACCCAAAAAATCTCTGCGATCCAGCAATCGCAATCCGGTTGGCGAGAGGACGGATTCAGGTTTGGGGCGCGATGGTTTCATGGGAGGATTTCACGTCTTCGCATTTAGACTTTGGAACCACCTAAAACTAAAGCAAATCAGGTTGATTCGCAACCCTCGAACGGATTGATTCTTGATGGCGGGAGCGCGTCAAAAAGTGGAACGGCATCCGAGCCGCGACCGTGAGGGAGCGCCCCGTGCGCGGCATGTTTGTTATTGGACGCTCGCGGCTCGGATGCCGTAAATGCCCCCAATCCCAAAAACTGAACCATGCCCGTCATCGGCGTTTCGTCTCTGCGCGATTGCCGTTGCGGACGCTTCGTGGTAAAAGGGAATCCATGAGCGACGAAGATCGGTGGAGCCAATGGACTTCAAATGAACTGAAAAGGAATTACTTTTATAGCAAACGGCCCCCATGGCGAAAGGGCGGTCAACCGACTCTATGCGTAAAGGAACATTTTCAGCACCGCATATTTCACAAATCCAAAATCCAAACTCGGAAAGGAAATTTCGATCATGACCCTTTGCAAAATGCTCAAGCAGATAGCTCAGCAGTATCCGGATTCTCAAGCGATACCAACTGCAACGTCCACGACCACATCTAGAATCTTGACTAGGAGCAAGGCCAAAGAAACCGTTGAGGGCGCCATTTCTGCCGCCTTTATTCCAAGGAAATTTGACGTTAGCTCGGGCGCGGGGATCGGCCGTGCCGCCTACTGTCCTTGGATCGGCATCTTTGATCCCAAAGTGTGCTGGAAACCGCCCGACGACGCCTACAACGTTGCGTATATCTTCGGGTGGCCAAGAAACGCGCAAAGAACGAAATCCAAACTCGACAGGATTTACCTTTGCCTCTTGATGGGTACATCGGTGCGGAATTACACGTCGCTGGCGAAAGAGCTACAGCGAAGGGCGAAAGCTGTCCTGAGAATGGATGCAAACACTCTCTACTGTAGCCGATTTGCCTCGCGGATGCGGATGAGTTTGAATGCATCGCGCTCTGCGACGGCTCGAAAATTTGAACACGCGTTCGCTATCGGTATCCAATACAAAATCGCGAATCTGTGCAACGAACCACTGCTAACAAAAGATCTTCAAATGATGCTCTGGCTATACACCAAGCTCGTTGACGGGAACGCGCGATGGTGGTGATGAGATTCCCGTTATCCCATCTCTGACTCTGATAGGGACGGGTACTGAACAGGAACACGGGCGGAAGATGATCGAACGAGAAGTCAAAAACCCTACCGCTGAACTCGCCGCGTCATTGGACCGCGCGGGGGCGCTTGCCAATGCCGGAAATCCCGACGAGGCGCTTCGCGTCCTGCGTCCCTTGGTGGCGGAGCACAGGGAAAATCCTGACCTCCTTTCACTGTCGGGATTTTGTTTTGAGCGAAAGGGGGATCTTCCAAGGGCGATTTACCTATACAAAGAATCGGCGAAGCACACCTCCGATCCCACTATGGTTGCCAAGTATATTTCAAGAGCGGAAAAGGCGCTGGGGGAAAAGGTCGGGCAAATGCAGGGAGCAAAACCCGGCTCTGCTCTCTGGATTTGGGGATTTGTTCTGCTTTTCCTTGGCGGCTTGCTTCTGGCAGTCGGGTTGCTTCCCGAAGCGCGCGACATTCTTGAAACCGTGTTCTCGGCGGACTTGGCGTTATATCAGATTCATTTGACGATTGCCGGATGCGCGGTTGCGGGCGTTGGCGGGATTTTGGCTCTCGCCTTTCTCGCAAAACTTTCGGCAATCAATGGCCGGATCGCGAAGGCTCAAGGCGGGAATTTTACCGATTCTCTGAACAGACCTTGCTGGTCGTGCGAGTTGACCTATTTGAAGTCCCAAAATGCGTGTCCATATTGCGACTCGCCCCGGACTAAACCACGCCAACGAGATTTTGCCCGCTTGTACCGTCCGCTCCTCAAACCATTCAAGATTATTTGGGGCTTCTTCGCGGGCAATGAAGCGGCAAAAGTAGTGGGTCTCGTCGCGCTCGCCGCCACGCTGTTTACCTTTGTCGCGTCCCGATGGCTATTCATGGTTCTTTACGTCCTCCTGATCGCCTTTCTGGCGCTCGCCATTCTGACGTTTCTCACGATCCGGTCGGAAAAATACCGTCCACACAGAAAAACGGCGATCAACGGCTGGATGACGCTCATCATCCTTTTCATTGGCTTGGTGGCGCGATCCTTTGTTTTTGGAACGCTCTACCACAAGTTTTCAGGCGCTCTGGCATCCGCAGGCGCGGATAATACATCCCGTCGTGGCTCAAGGTCCGAAACGACCTTGGTTCCGACCACCCCTCCCCCGTCCGCTCGGAGCAATCGCAATGGAAACTACGAGGCCGCGTCCACCGTACGTGACCTAATAAGTTCCCTTGACGATGCGGCTTCATCCCTAAAGGGTGTAGAAAGCGATCTTGCAACCGTTCAAAGCGGATCGGCCAATGCCAAACCACAGAGCGAGCTGGATTCTGGAACAGGGTCGAGTGAATCCACAACCCCAAGGCATCAACCGGGGGAAATCGGAGCGGCGAAACTAGATTCGTTGACTCTCACTCCGGAGCTGTATCTGTGTAATAGAGAGCGAGTGAGCATAGAGGTAATTACTCCCAATAGCGATACGCCACTTGTATATGTCCGAAAAGAAAGAACAGATTCCACGCACAAATATACTGACATGGTGAAATCGTTTGGTGTCGATAATCGTGTTGGACAGGTTCCCTGCACCAATTTCTCGGATTTGAGAATCATTGAAGGAACCGTGCATGGTCCCAGTGAATACGATGAAAACCCGAAGAATCCGTTTGCGCGTATGGAATGGCGTACTCGGGAGGGATTCCTTGAAGAAAAACAGCCGGCGGAAGGCACAACCCACTGGGAGAGGATATTCAAGCTTGGCGCGAGAAAAGGCGACTCGTGGTCGGGCATAAGGGGTGACTATTCGTTTGCAGATGAGGGAATGCTGAAGGACGATACGCCGTTTGCAATAATAGTTTCCACAGTCTCGTATTTGACATACCGTGGTTTGTACGCATCCATTTACGCCCGTGGCTTGGGGAAAATATCACAAATGCTATTCGATTGCGACAGTAAGACGTTGTCTAGCTTTAAAGTGGATAGCGAATTCATTGACGATGTGTGTTGGGATGTCACCGAGGGTGTTCCGCAGATCACAATACAGGGACGCCGCTTTACCATCCCCATCCCCGCCACTGCTCCGCGGGGCAAGCATGAGACTGCCTCTGCTACCGCCGACCATGTTGACTCGAGGATTTTGACAATCGCCGAATGGAAGGAGAGAGCGGCCAATGGAAGCGACCATCCGGAAGCAGTGGCGCGGCTTGGCCAGATCTACGCCCACTGGGACTCCCTTGTTGAACAAGTGGGCAATCCACAATCCGCATCTGAGATGGGGGATTCCACCATCTTCAAGTGGTATTGCAAGGACGGCTTTGTGGAAATTCGAACGAACCGGCTGAGTTATAACTTGCAAAAGTGGGTACAGGGCAGGATTGACACCCTCTCGCATGATAAATGACGCCGGAACGCTGGGGACGTTGACCACATTTTTAATTCAATCGTGTGATCGGCTAGTCAGCGCGAGGAAGAAAATGCGCGAGGGGAAAGGGCAAAGGATGGAGGATGAAAATTGCGGAGCATCACAGGCGAGGATGCCTGCGCCACTTACACGGCCGGGGGCGGATGTGCCACAGCCGACATTTCCGTCGGTTCCCCGATCTCGGCGGCTCCGCGTGAGAATTTCGAAATTGGACACGGAGACACACGGATTGTACGGATTAAAGATCGCCGAGACACGACCCTTTCTTATTCGATTCGGAGAAACTCATTGGCGTTGAATAAAGCGCGGCAAAAAATGTCAAGTCCGTGATTGCGGGCGAAAGAATCGCTTGCCGTGGTCTCGCTCGCGTCCGGCGGTCTTCCCAAGGCAAGCATGAATCCGCGACGAACCTCATCCTCCAAATTGGCTCCGGCGCACTCGCGTTTGAGCCGCTCGGCGAAAAATCGGCTTTGTTCCATCATGAAGGGGCTGTTGAGAAGATTCAGCGCTTGGAGCGGCGTGGTCGAGGCGGTCCGGCGAGGGGCGGGTTGCGCGGCTTCGGGACAATCAAAGATTCCGAACGTCGAATCCGGCACGTTGCGCGCCTTGATTTGATAAACCATCCGCCGCCATTCGGCGGGACCGAAGCGCGTCTTGGGATTATAGACGTGAACGTAATTGGTGTTCGGCTCGAACAGATCGAAACCGGGTCCGCCGACGGCGAGATCGAGTTTGCCGGAAACCCAAAGCACCGAATCGCGAATCGCTTCGGCTTCGAGCCTGCGCGGCGGATAACGCCAGAGCAAGCGATCCCCGGCGTCCGCCGACAGATTTTTTTCATTAGGAGAACTTGATCGGCGGTAAGTTTTCGAGAGAAGAATCAGTCGTTGGACGTGTTTCACGCTCCATTGATGATCCATGAATTCGGAGGCCAGCCAATCGAGCAACTCCGGATGACTCGGCTTGTCGCCGTTTGCGCCGAAATCGCTCGGCGTGGAAACAAGCCCGCACCCGAAATGATAATGCCAGATGCGATTCACCATGACGCGCGCGGTGAGCGGGTTGTCGCGGCTGGCGATCCATCGGGCGAGCGCGACGCGCCGCTCTTTCTCCGGCATGTCGGGAGGCAAGGCGAGCGAAGGGTGGACGGCAGAGATGCCTCCGGGCGCGACCGGCTCGCGCGGCTGGAGCGGATCGCCCCGAAAAAACAGATGCGTCGGTTCCGGCTCGGCAAAGGTTCCTGAATAAATCTTTTTGCGTCGTTCGATCTCGGCGATTTTGCGATTAAGCCGTTCGCGGAGGAATTGATTCTCGATCCATGCTTCGGGGTCGGCTTTGGGATCCAGCAGGTGAGGCGCGCGGGCAACCTTCTCCTTCTTTTCATTTTCTTCGTCGTGTCTCGGTTGACGATCCGAATGGGAAGCCACAAGAAACCAATCGCCGAAGGGCGTTTGCATTTCGATCCGATATTGGATCGGCAGACGGTCGGAAAAAGCGCCGTTGCGGTCGCGTCCCCAGCCGACGGCCTCCACGCGCTCGGTCTTGGGCCAGCGGATTTCGATCCATCCGCGTCCCGCTTCGGAAGAAATCCAGCTATGCTCGTTCCCGTAAAGTCCGTCGTTGATGTGTTCGAGTTTGTGGAAGGCGTTGCCCTCATACGTGCCCGAAGCGAGGGGAACGCCCCCGGATGACGCGAGCGCGACGTTGCGCGATTCCGGTTCCGCGCTCCAGACTTCCAATTCATCGAGGCAAGGCTCCACGGAATTGGTCGCCTCGATGGTGAATCGCACCGCGCGCGCTTCGACTGACGCGAAGCGATCCACGTTCAGCTTCGCTTGAACCGCCGCGCGACGAGGTTCGGATGAACGTGGATCGGCCTGCGGTTCGAATCGCAAGAGTTGCGTCTCAACTTTCCTCAACTGCGCGCGCAACCTTCCGGCTTCGGCTCTCAACGCCGCTTCGTTCGGATCGGGCAATTCCTGCTCGCCGTGACTCACTCCGGCCAATATCGCCGACATCGCGTAATAATCTTTCTGCGTGATGGGATCGAACTTGTGATCGTGACAGCGGGCGCAACCGACCGTCAGGCCGAGAAACGCCGAGCCGGTCGTCGCCACCATGTCGTGAATTTCGTTGGCGCGTTGATTGAGCGTCAACTCGCGGTCCGGACTTTTCACTTCGTCCCACGCTCCCGCGACGAGAAATCCCGTCGCCGCAGGTACGCCGAGCGCATCTCCGGCGATCTGCTCAACGATGAAGCGATCATACGGTTTGTCGGCGTTGAAACTTTCAATCACGTAATCGCGGTAAGGCCACGCATTGGGACGTGGTGTGTTGGTTTCGAATCCGTTCGTCTCGGCCCAGCGGGCCACGTCGAGCCAATGCTCCGCCCAACGTTCGCCGTATCGGGGCGAATCCAGCATCCGGTCCACGAGTTTTGTCCATGCTTCGTCGGTCGGGTTGGAAAGGTAATCGCCGACTTGTGCGGGATCGGGAGGCAGACCGAGAAGATCAAGACTCAATCGCCGCGCAAGCGTCGCCGGTTCGGCGGTCGGGGAGGGTTGAAGTTTCTCCGCATCAAGCCGCGCGGCGATGAATTGATCCACCGGGTTCGCCACGGACTCCGGGCGCTTTGTTTCGGGAGGTTCGGGCCGCTGAATGGGAGCAAAAGCCCATTGCTTGTCGCTCTTGAGCTGATTCGATGACTTCGCGGTTGCTTCGGACGCGAAATCCTTCTCCGTCAATCGCTTCACCCATTGCTCAATCGCCTCGATTTTCGCTTGAGGCAATTTCCCTGCCGGAGGCATCTTTAAGTCGCCGTCGTAACGAATGGCTTGAACGAGGCGGCTGTCGTCCGGCGAGCCGGGACGAATGACCGGACCATTGATTCCTCCGCGAACAACATAGGCGAATTGATCGAGACGCAACTGCGACTTCTGTTTGACGGAACCGTGACACCCCGCGCAATGCTCGGTGAAAATGGGACGAATTTGTGTTTCGTATTCCTGATTGACCGGCGATTCCGCGACGGCTTCCGTCTTGACGGCTGAAGCCGACTGCTTCAGCGCAGAATCGTCCGCCCGGACCGAGCGTGCCGATCCCTCCAAGAGGATTCCGATGGCGCAAAAGACGAAGCGTGTTCGCCGAATTTTTCTCCGCGTTTTCATCGTCTCACATTCGACCGCTTCGCTGAGGATTCAAACTGACATGATCAAAGCAAATTGCGCTCCATACGACTTTGGATTTGGAGTTCCGCGAAGTCAAGACTGAACAAATCTTGATCCCCATCCGTCCCAAGGGTAGAGTTCGTTGTTTGTTTCAGGGAGGAACCAGACCATGCGCCAACTTCTCGCGGCGGCCCTTCTATTTGCGGCCGCTCAATTTATTATTCCGGTCATCGCTCCGGCGGAGGGAACCATGAACATCGAAGATCGCGTCACGAACGGTTACGCCGACAGCAACGGCGTCAAAATTCATTACGCCAGCCTCGGCTCCGGTCCGCTGATCGTGATGATCCACGGCTTTCCCGATTTCTGGTATTCATGGCGGGAACAGATGGCGGCGCTGGCCGACAAATATCAATGTGTCGCCGTGGATCAGCGCGGCTACAACCTGAGCGACAAACCCAAGGGAGTCGAGAACTACGACGTGAAATTTTTGGTCGGCGACGTTGAAGCCGTCATTCGGAGCCTCGGCAAGGAGAAGGCGATCATCGTCGGCCACGATTGGGGCGGCATGGTCGCGTGGTCGTTCGCCATGACCAAACCGGAAATGACCGAAAAATTGATTATCCTTAATCTGCCGCATCCGCGCGGCCTGACCCGCGAACTCCTGACCAATCCCAACCAATACAAGGCGAGCGAATACGCCCGGAATTTTCAGAAGGAGGACGCGGCCACCAAGGTCAAACCGGAGGGCTTGGCGTTTTGGGTCAAGGACCCGTCCGCGCGCGCGAAATACATCGAAGCCTTCAAACGCTCCGACATCGAGGCGATGCTGAATTATTACAAGCGGAATTATCCGCGCACGCCCGATCCGTCGCAGGCCAAACCGACCGGCGATCCTCCCGCCGCCTCAACTCCGCCGTCGGGAACCGCCGGCGACGCGAAACAGCCTCCGATGATGGATATGCTCGCGCAGATGCCGAAGGTGAAATGCCCGGTCCTGATGTTTCACGGACTCAAGGATTTCGCGCTTCTTCCTCCCGCGCTCAACGGAACTTGGGATTGGGTCGAGAAGGATTTAACGCTCGTGACAATCCCCGACGCGGGGCATTTCGTCCAGCAGGACGCGGCGGATTTGGTCTCGCGGACGATGAAGATGTGGCTGGCGCGAGACAATCCCTAAAGATTAAACACGAAGACACGAAGAAGGCGCGAAGGACGCAAAGATAAATTTTTCGTCTTCGCGGTTGAAGTTTAATGGGCCGCGTATATTTTCGTATTTTATTCGCTTTTTTCTTGCGCCTCGATCCCTCCTTTTTCTATCGTTTCCTTGGAGGCGATCCGTGAAAAATTTGTCAACCACCAAGGTCGGACCGACACTTGTCGGAGCGCACCCGTCTTCTGAAGCCGCAACCTTCGATCCCGTGCCTCTGCGGACGTTGCCCGTTTTGGCTCTGCGGATGCCCGATGCCCAAACCTCCCGGCTTCTTGCGGCCTTGGGTCCTTTTCTGCTCGGCGGCGGCCGCGTCTTTTGTCTGGATGGCGGTAATCTCTTCAACCCTTATCGGCTTGCGGATTGGCTTCGCCGGAGCGGAACGGATCCCACGCCAATTTTGGAGAATCGGCTTTTTGTAAGCCGGGCCTTCACCTGTCATCAATTGGCCGGAGCGACGGAGATGCTTCTGTCCCCTCTGGTAGAGCAACCCGAACCTCCTTTAACCCTCCTTCTCGGAATCGAGAAACTTTTTCTGGACGAGGATATTCCACTCTTTGAGCGTCGCCATCTTTTCGACCGTATTCTGTCCGAAGCCCGCCGTTTGCAAAAACGCGGGTTGCCGATTCTTGTGACCTGCGGGGAAAACGCGGGACCTCCGTGGCTGGATGCTCTTCGCCGCTCCGCGTTTGTTCTTCCAGATCTTTCGTCGGCGCTTGCGCGCATTCAGAGGATTTCCCATGGGTCGGACGTTGCCCACCTTCAACACTTGGCTTGAGCGGGAGCTGGAATCTTGGCGGACTTTTCGCAGAGCCTTGCGCCGCGAGGATCAGGACGCCTTCGACCGCCTGTTCGCGCGGGCCAAAAGCCACATGGCCGAAGCGGCCTGTTCGGCGCGTCCCGTGCCGTTTGACGCCTTGGTGATGAGCGTTCTGCTGGAGCAGGAAAAGGAAATCGAGCGGTTGAGGAAAGAAGTTGAGAGAGAGAGGGAGAAGGAGAAAGAGAAGGATGAGATCGTCCGAACAAGAGGGGAAACGGAGTGAGGACGGGTGGCTGTTCGATCTCTATGCGCAAGGGAGGGAAATGGTTCTCTGGTTCATCACCGCATCGGGCGAACGATTGCGCGTGGCGGATGATTTCGCGCCGAGCTTTTTCGTCGAAGGGATGGAGCGGGAATTGGACGCGACCGACCGCGCGCGGTTCCGTCGCGCGGTGGAGAGCGTCGGGGGATTGGAATGGATCGGACCCGCGTCGCGCTTGGATTTTTGGAGCGGACATCCCCGTGAAGTTCATGAAATTCGGATCGCCGACCTGAACCGATACAAAACCGCCCTGCAAAAAATCTTTCGCCTATTTCCGGGACTTGCTTACTACAATTGCGACATTCCTCCCGAAATTCATTACTGTTACGAAAAGAATCTTTTTCCGACCGCTTTTTGCCGCCTTGAAATTCAAGGCGGACGACTGGTTTCCTGCCGCGTTCTGGATGACCGGTTCGACGCCGATTACCCTCTTCCCCCCTTGCGCGTGGCCGAACTCCGCGCCGAAGGACAATTGACGGGGAGTCGGCCCCGCTTGCGTTCGCTCACGTTTGCCTTCGAGGGGCGCTCCATGGTTTGGGAGGATTGCGCGCCGGAGGAAATGCTCGGCTCGCTGGCCGACGCTTTGCGGCAAAGCGACCCCGATTTGATTTGGACCCAAGGCGGTGACTCGGTTCTCTTTCCGGCGCTATTCGCGCTGGCGGCGCGTTTCAAAATCGCCTTGCCGCTGGACCGCGAACCCAACATTCGACGCCGCCTCGTCTTTGAAGGGCGCTCCTACATCTCCTATGGCCGTGTTCTCTATCAGGCTCCCGACTATCCCCTCTTCGGACGATGGCACGTTGACCGGGAGAATTCGTTTTGGAGCGGCGAGACCGGATTGGCGGGGTTGGTTGAAGTCGCCCGGCTCTCGAAAATTCCCCTTCAGCGCATCGCCCGTCGCTCCATCGGAACGGGCATTTCGTCCATCCAGTTGGATTACGCCTATCGCCAAGGGATCCTCATTCCTTGGAAAAAGAGTCATCCTGAAGCTTGGAAATCGGCGGCCACGCTTCTCAAAGCCGACCGCGGCGGATTGGTTTATCAACCGATCACCGGCGTTTACGAGGACGTGATCGAGTTGGATTTCGTCTCGATGTATCCGACGATCATGGTCCGGTGCAATGTCTCGCCTGAAACGATCCATTGCCCGTGTTGTCCGCCGTCGCCGTCCGTGCCGGAACTGGGTTACTCGATTTGCCGGAAGCGGCGGGGACTGACCTCCGTGGTTCTGGAACCGATCATCGAAAAACGCAAGCGCTTGAAAGCGATGATGAAAACGGCGGCGGCGCGGACCAAGGAAAACCCAGCGTGGGAGGAACGTCGCGCCGTCCATGACGGGCGTCAGGGCGCAATCAAATGGTTGCTGGTCTGTTGCTTTGGGTATCTCGGTTACCGCAACGCGCGGTTTGGCCGGATCGAGGCGCACGAGGCGACTTGCGCCTTTTCGCGCGAGAAGCTCCTTCAAGCCAAGGAGATTTGCGAGGCGAGCGGATTCGAGGTTATCCACGCCATCGTGGATTGCGTCTGGATTCGGAAACCGGGCGCAAGGAGGGAGGAAATCGAAGCGCTTTGCCGCGAAATCGAGCGCGCGACCGATCTCGACCTCGCCGTCGAGGGACGCTATCGCTGGGTCGTGTTTCTTCCCTCGCGCCAAAATCCCGAGATGCCCGTTCCCAACCGCTACTTCGGATGTTTCGAGGACGGGAAACTCAAGTTTCGGGGCATTGAAATTCGGAGACACGATCAAGCCCCTTACGTTCAAGAGGTCCAAGGCCAACTGCTTGAAAAACTGCGCTCGGCGCAAACCTTGACCGACGCGCGGGGAATGAAAACAGAATTGCTTGCGATGGTGAGCGAGGCCGAGGCGCAATTGCGTCTGCGCCAAGTTCCCATGGAGAAATTGCTCCTTCGCCGCAACACCGCGATGGAGGCCGGCGAATACCGCAACAACAGCATGACGGCGGTGGCCGCGCGTCAAGCCGCGCGCGCCGGATTGCCGCTCCACGCGGGGGAATCGGTTCACTTTGTCGTCTTGAACGCGCGCGACGCCGATCCCGACTCGCGCCTGCGGCTCGCGGCGTTGCTCCGGCCCGAGGATGCCTGCGACGCCGATTTTTACATCGAACAACTTCGCCGCGCCGTTGCGACGCTCTTGGAGCCGCTCATGGGCGAACCGCTCGAAAAAGCGATGGGCGCGTCGCCGGCGAAAACGTCGCGCCGAACGCGGCGGATGGGAAAAGACGCCTTTGGACAACGGGAACTGTTTGAGGAGGCTTGCTTGGGATGATTTATCTCGGCACGAGCGGCTTTTCCTACGACGATTGGGAAAACCGGTTTTATCCTCCCGGCACGCCGAAGTCCAAGATGTTCGATTGCTATTGTCGTTGGTTCAACTCGGTCGAAATCAACTCGACCTTTTACCACATCCCGACGCCCACGATGATGCGTTCGCTTGTTCGGCGGGCCGATGGACGGATCCGTTTTTCCGTCAAGATGAGCGAGCGCGTCACGCACAAAGGCGAACTTGGTCCGGATGTCGTCGCGCAATTTCGCCGTTCGATTGAACCGGTCATTGATGCGAACGCTCTGGGAGCGGCGCTGTTTCAGTTCCCCTTCCGATTTCATCACACGCTGGAAAATCGCGATTACCTCCTGCGCGCGCTGGACGCCTTCAAATCCCTGCCGGCGGTCGTGGAAATCCGACACGATTCTTGGCAATCTCCGACGGCTTGCCGATTTTTTTGGGATCGTGGCATCAGTCTTTGCATCACCGACATGCCGAAATTGCGCGGCCTACCGGTGACAACAACCGATTTGACCGGACGAATCGCGTATATTCGCTTCCACGGGCGCAACGGGAAACATTGGTTTCAAGACGCCTATCCGGGAGCGCCTTACGACTACAATTATACCGACGGACAACTCAAAGACTGGGTCGAACCGATCAAGCGGATGGAACGCAAAGCTGAAACAACCCTCGTCTTCTTCAACAATCACGTCCACGGCCAAGCCTCCCAAAATGCGCTGACCTTCCAAGCCATGATGGAAGGAAGACGCGCGGCCTCGGGACCGAGCAATTTATTTGATTCTCTCATCCGCATTTGAAGAGGCATCTGCCTCGTGGTCACGCTTCCAATTTTATCCTCGTTGGACGAACAGTAAGAAAAGCTTGTTGGCGTGGACATTTGATCGTCCAATCTGGTATTCACTGACAAATTTGATTCGCGATGGGTGCGGCTTTCGCATTCCTTCGGTTCTTATCTCAAGCGCAAGGAAGATAATATGTATTCGAATGATGCGTCCTCGGATCGAAGCTGGACTGGACAAAGCTTCGCCAGATCGTCCGCTTTCATTCTGTTCGCGATGGCGGTATTTGGCGCAACCATATCGCGGGTTTCGGCGGACGGCTCGGCGCCGCAATGGATCTGGGCCGCCAAAACTCAAGACAACCAAACGGTCTTCTTCCGCCGTGCCTTCGACTTGCCGTCGCCGGTCAAGAAGGCCCGTTTGGTCGTTGATTGCGATAATTCTTTCGAGGCCATGGTGAACGAGAAGGACGCGCTTTCGGGAAGCGAATGGCAACAGCCGGTCAGCGGATCGCTCGAAAGTTTTCTCAAGAAGGGGAAGAACGTTTTGGCAATTCAAGCCGTCAACACCGAAGGTCCCGCCGGACTGATCGCGCGGCTGGACATCGAATTCGAGGACGGAGGAAAACTTACTATCTCCACGTCCGAAGATTGGCGAATCTCCGAAACCCGCGAGAAGGATTGGGAGGACTTGGGACATGATGACTCCGGATGGAAACACGCGAAGAGTCTGGGCGCCGTAGGCGATCCCAATCTGCCTTGGAGCGGAGTCGTGACCGCCGCTTCGCTTGACTCGGCGGCTCCGGGCGACCGCGACGCCAAACCTCATGAGGAGACGCGCCTTCGTCACGCGCCCGATTTCGTCGTCGAGCAAATTTACTTGGTTCCAAAGGGAGAGCAAGGATCGTGGGTTTCCTTGACGGTCGCGCCCAACGGACGGCTGATTGCTTCGGATCAAGGCACTGCCGGGTTATTTCAGATCACTCCTCCCAAACTCGACGACCCTTCGGGCGAAACCAAAGTCGAAAAAATTCCCGTTGATCTGAGCGGAGCGCACGGACTCGTTTGGGCGTTCGACAGTTTGTATGTGGACGTGAATGAAAAGAATGCCGGTCTCTATCGTGTGCGCGGCTCCAACGGGGACGAACACCTCGATTCAGTTGAAAAGTTGCGGCCTCTTCTGGGAGGCGGCGAACACGGACCGCACGCCGTCCTCTTCGGGACGGACAACAAATCTCTTTTTGTCCTCTGCGGCAACCACACCGATTTGACGAATCTGGCGGGGAGTCTTCTGCCCTCGAACTGGAAAGAGGACCTCATCCTACCGCGCCAATGGGATGCCAACGGTCACGCCAAAGGGCGGCTTGCGCCCGGAGGATGGATTGCGCGAACCGATCCCGACGGCAAGGAGTGGACCATCGTCAGCATCGGCTACCGCAACATGTATGACGCCGTGGTCAATCGCTTCGGCGATCTTTTCACCTACGATTCCGACATGGAATGGGACATGGGGATGCCGTGGTATGTGCCGACGCGGCTTTGCCACGTCATCAGCGGGAGCGAATTCGGGTGGCGAAGCGGTTCGGGCCGGTGGCCTGCGTATTACGAGGACAGTCTCCCGTCGGTCATTGACATCGGGCCGGGTTCGCCGACGGGAGTCGTTTCCGGCGCGGGAGCAAAATTCCCGACACGCTATCAGGACGCGCTCTTTCTCTTGGACTGGACTTTCGGAACCATATGGGCCGCCCATCTTTCGCCGGAGGGATCGAGCTACACCGCGACCAAGGAGGAATTTGTGAGCGGCGCCCCATTGCCGGTGACCGACGCCGTCATCGGCGCGGACGGCGCGCTCTATTTCACCATCGGCGGACGCGGCACGCAATCGGCCCTCTATCGGGTGACCTATCACGGCACTGAATCGCTGGTCGCTCCATCGGACGACGACCCTACTGCAAAAACAGCGCGCGACGCGCGGCGCGACCTGGAGGCGTTTCATGGTCATCGCGATCCAAAAGCGGTCGAAACCGCATGGCCTCATCTCGGCGACGCAGACCGATTCCTGCGATACGCCGCGCGAATCGCCGTTGAGAACCAGCCCGTCGAGGAATGGCAGGATCGCGCGCTCTCGGAACGCGATCCGCTCGCGGCGGCCGTCGCGTTGATCGCGCTGGCAAGGCAAGGCAAACCCGAAATCCGACCGCAGGCGCTGGAGGCGCTCGCCCGGTTCGATTTGGGTCATCTTCAAGGACAAACGTTGCTGGCAATGTTGCGAGCGTATGAATTGGTTTTTATTCGACTTGGCTCGCCCGACGCGCGCGAAACGGAGCGCGCTTTGGCGCAACTCGATCCGCTCTTGCCCGGCAAGACGGTGGAGGCTAACGCCGAAGTCGCCAATCTTCTTGTCTATTTGAAGGCTCCTTCGGCCATCGAAAAATGTCTTGCCCTGATGTCGGACCCGCGCCCGCAGGAGTTGCCCGATTGGGCGGAGGTGATCAAACGCAATCCCGGCTATGGAAATCCGATTCGCAAAATGTTGGACAATCCTCCTCCGACCCGCGGCATTCACTACGCCTTTATCCTGCGCAACCTGCGCTACGGTTGGTCCATGCCGCAACGTGAAACCTACTTCAAATTCATCGTCGAAGCCTCGAAGCATCCGGGGGGCGCAAGCTACGCGGGCTTTCTTCGGAACACCCGGACCGACGCGCTCGCCAATTGCTCCGAGGCCGAGCGCGTCGCGCTGGCGTCCATCACGGGAGAAAGTCTGGAAGCGCCGCCGCCGTTCGAAGTCAAACTCGTCAAAGGGCCGGGGCGACAATGGAAAATGGATGAGGCCGTCAAGACGGTCGAATCCTCGCTCAAGGGGCGCAATTTCGAATCGGGGCGCAATGCCTATTACGCGGTCGGATGCAATAAGTGTCACCGCTTTGACGGAGCGGGGGGCGCCATTGGTCCGGATCTGACGACCGTTCGGAATAAATTTTCGATTCACGATCTTCTGGAAGCCATCATCGAACCCAGCAAAGTCGTCTCGGATCAATATGCCTCGTCCAACGTTTCGCTCAAGGACGGAAGGTATTTATCGGGACTCGTGATCCCGACGACCCCGGGCGATCCCAACAGCGACGTCGAGATTTATACCTCGAACCCCGATGAGCCTCCGACGCGAACCAAGCGGTCCGAGATCGAAAAGATCGAGCCTTCCAAGGTGTCTCAAATGCCGGAGGCGGCGGTGGACACGCTCTCGGCGGACGAACTGCGCGACATGGCGGCGTATTTGCTCTCGATGGGCAATTCCGACGATCCGATGTTTAAGAAGTAGTCGCCGATCCCGGAGAGCGTGACATGGCGTATTTTCGATTCCGATCCCTTGCGCATGAATCAATCGCGCGGACGGCGCGCATTTTTCTTATCATTTGCGTCGCGATCCTCCATGCAAGGTTGCTTCCCGGCTGGGAAGGGCATGACTGGAACGAATGGCGTCGGGTCACGACTTGGAAAAGACCCGAATTACAAACCGATCAGGCCGGACGCGCGGACCTCGCGCCGCTTCTAGGCGAAACCAAAACCGCCTCCGGAGATTCGGTCGCCGCGCTCCGCGATTGGGAAGCGAGAAGCGCGCAATACTCCCAAGTGATTCAAGCGATCCTCGGCGAGCCGACCGCCTTGAAAAAGCCTCCCGCGGAGGCGCGCGAATTGGGAGCGGAGGATTTGGGAGATTACACTCGCCGCCACGTCTTGATTCGCGCCGAACCCGATGATTGGATTCCGGCCTATCTTCTCACGCCGAAGAAGCTTCCTGAACCGCGCGCGCCGGCCATGATTTGCCTCCATCAAACGGTGGCGCAAGGCAAGGACGAACCGTGCGGGATCAAAGGCGATCCCGAACTGGCCTATGCTTTGGAACTGGTCAAGCGAGGTTACGTTTGCATCGCGCCCGACGCGATCGGATTTGGAGAGAGAATAACCAGCGGCGCCGAACCTTATCACGACAGCATCGCGTTCTACCGCAAGCATCCCCAGTGGTCATTTATGGGCAAGATGATCTGGGACGTAAGCCGAGTTGTTGACTATCTTGAAACGCTTCCGGTCGTTGATTCCGCGAGAATCGGATGTATCGGCCATTCGCACGGAGCCTATGGGGGTCTCTTCGCGGCGGCGTTCGAGCCGCGCATCAAAGCGGTTGTCGCAAGTTGCGGCTTCACTACTTTACGGAGCGATCCCAACCCGGAGCGTTGGTCGCACCTCACCGCGCTTATTCCCCAACTCGGATTTTATCTCCCGCAAGCGTCCGACGTTCCATTTGATTGGCAACACGTCCTCGCCCTCATCGCTCCCCGACGGCTTTTTGTCTGGTATGCGACGAAGGACGCGATCTTTCCTCGGACGGAAAATTTGAGCGGACTGCTCGCGGATGTAAAAAACGTTTACACGCTCGACGGGAAACCTGACGCGCTCGCATGGGACGCCTTTGACGGACCGCACCAATTCCCCAAACAAGCGCGCGAGAAAGCGTACCGATGGCTTGAGGAGGGATTTTCCAAGAATCGAGCCAATTCGAAGTTGCGGGTCTTGGCCGGAGCATCCACCGGATCTGACCCGGCTTCTGCGGCATTGAAACCCGCCAGCGCATTTTTCCCCGCCCCTTTGGTTGCGCGGGCGCAATCGAACGCCAAGAACCACGCATGGGCCGCAACAATCCGCGACTCGCTGGTCGCGGCGGCCAAGCCTTGGATGGAACTTTCCGATGACCATCTCTGGAGTCTCATGTTCGGCAACACGATCAAGCGCGCATGGCAAGTGTGGTCGAATGGTTATTGCCCCTCCTGCAAGAATCCCGTTCCGATGTATGAATGGGTTCCCGACGCGCTGAATCATCCGTGGAAATTGCGTTGCCCGAAGTGCGGAGAATACTTTCCAAAGAATGATTTCCAAAGGTTTTATGAATCCGGACTGAATCAGCAGGGTCTTTTCCTGCCGGACCGCGCCGACCGATCCCTGCTTTTCAATGCGGACCACCCCGATCCCTCCGACCCGCTCCACAAATTCGGCGTTGATGACGGAGAGGGTTACGTTGAAGGAGACAAACGCTGGCGGTTCATCAATTATTACCTCATCTTCGGACAGTGGAAACAGGCCATTGTCGGGGGGATTCACAATTTGGCGGCGGCCTACGTGGCGACAGGGGACGCGGTTTATGCCCGCAAGGCGGGAATTCTTCTCGATAGGCTCGCCGACTTTTATCCCACGTTCGATTTCGGCAAGGAAGGGGTCATGTATGAAGGTCCGCCCCGATCCGGATACGTCTCGACGTGGCATGACGCCTGTGTCGAAGCGCTCGATTTGGCGCTCTCCTACGATGCCGTTTTCGAGGGCATGGCTCACGACTCCGGGCTGGTTGAGTTTCTCGCCGCGAAATCGGCCCAACACCATCTGGACGCGCCGAAAACCTCCTTTGCGATTATCCAGCGAAACATCGAGGAACACGTCTTTCGCGATACATTAAACAATCGGCCGAAGATCGAATCGAATTATCCCATGACGGACGTGACGAACGTCACGTTGCACACGGTCTTGGATTGGCCCCGAAACCGCGCCGAGGTGATGACGATGCTCGACGCCATCATCGCCAAGGCGACCGCCGTGGACGGGCTGACCGGCGAAAAGGGAATCGCCGGATACTCGGTGATCGCGCCGCAGATGATCGCCGCGCTATTGGGGCGGTATGCGCGGAACGATCCTCAATTCCTTGGCGAGACCCTCCAAAGGCATCCTCCTTTGCGCGACATGTATCGCTTCCACATTGATACATGGTGCCTCGGGCTTTACTACCCGCGAACGGGAGACACCGGAGCATTCGCCGAGCGAAATCCCTCTTACGCGGGGCTCGCGTTTACCAAAAATCCGGGGATCAATCCCTCGTCCTACGCCTTTCTCTGGGAATTGTTCAAGGCTACCGGGGATAAGGATTTCGTCCGCGTTCTTTACGGCGCGAATGCAAATTCCGCCGAGGGGTTGCCTTTCGATTTGTTCGCGGCAAATCCGGGAGAGATGCAAGCCGAAACGGCGCGAGTGATCGCCGAATCCGGTTCGGAAATCAAATTGGCGAGCGTCAACAAGACCGAATGGGGATTGGCCATTCTGCGCTCGGGCGCGGACGCGAACGCCCGAGCGGCGTGGCTGGATTACGATTCGGGCGAGCGCCACGGCCACGCGGATGGGATGACGATCGGTCTTTTCGCGCACGGGCTGGACCTTTTACCCGACTTCGGATACCCGCCCGTTCAATTTGGCGGATGGACCGCGCCAAGGGCCGTTTGGTATACGCAAACCGCGTCGCACAACACGATCTCCGTGGACCGCAAAAATACGGCCCCCGGATCCGGCAAGACCACGCTTTGGTTTGACGGCGTTCAGTTCCACGCCGTCCGGGCGGCGGCGCCGAAATTGATTGGGGGAACGCAATTTGAGCGATTGATCGCGCTTTTGGACATCTCGGAAAAGGATTCCTATTTGCTCGACATTTTCCGCGTAGCCGGCGGGAGCGAGCATACGCGGTTCACGCACGGACACTTCGGGAAGGCAACCGTCGCCGGTCTGACATTGGAGAAAACGGAGCAATCGCCATACGGCGAAGTCATGCGCAATTTCAACCGCGATCCCGCGCCCTCGCCGGGATGGAGCGCGGATTGGAGCGCGCAGGATTACCTCAAGTTCCTTCCTCCCGGTAGTGACGTGCACCTACGGCTTACCGACATTACGCGAGACGCGGCTGTCCAGACCGCCGAA
The DNA here is from genome assembly GCA_964598765.1 of uncultured Candidatus Sumerlaeota bacterium. GTDB lineage: Bacteria > Sumerlaeota > Sumerlaeia > MVZB01 > JAJFLK01 > CAZRCZ01. The sequence continues at coordinate 23,833 of CAZRCZ010000001.1, forward strand.
ACTTGGGTCGCGGTGGGACGCTATGGCGGCACAGCGGACGCTTGGATTCCGAGTGTGTTGGTCACTCGCCGCGCGGATCACGAGCCTTTGGCCTCGACCTTCGTTTCCGTCATGGATCCCTATGAGGCGAAATCAAACGTTTTCTCCGTCCGCGGACTACAACTTTGCAACGACGCAGGAGAAACCCTTTCCGATGATGTAGTCGGGGTGGAAATCCGACTCGCCGACGGACGGCGCGACATTATCGTCTCAACGAGCAACCGCCCTGCGGGTGAAGGGACCGAAGGTTCGACTCGGCCGTCCGGGCCCGTCGTTCTCGAAAAGGAGTACGATTTGAAATTTGACGGCGATTTCTGCATCCTCCGTTATGATGCGCAAGGGCGAATCGGTCGCATGTTGTTTAGCCGGGGCGCTTCGCTTCGCGCGGGAAATGTTCGGATCCAATCGAAAGACGTCGAGGCGAATGTCGAACTGGACTTGAGCAACAGGCAGAATCCGATCATCGCCGGTCCTCCGAATACCGTGGACCTCGTCGAAGTCGCGGGTGTTAGATTGTGGCCGCGATGAGTATGGCGATTTCCCACCGGATCATTCAGATGCGTAAGAATCGGCGTTTCATCCTTTCATTATTTCTGGCCCTTGCCATTTTTTTGCCGGGCGCGCCGATTCATGCCGACGAAACGACTTGGCGCGTCGGCGCGGCTCAGTCCAAGATCACGCCGATCAAGCTTTTCTGGTTGGCCGGATTCGCCGCGCGCACAAAACCGGCGGAAGGAACGCTGGACGATCTCTATTGCAAGGCGCTCGCGCTCGAAGCTTCCGACGGGGGAACGTGCGTTGTGGTCACGCTTGATCTGGTCGGCATCCCCAAGTGGCTCTATGACCGGCTCTCCGTGGAGATTCAACGCCGTCACGGCCTCGACCGAAGCCGAATTCGTTTTGCGACCTCCCACACGCATTCCGGCCCGGTCCTTCGCGGCGCGCTTCAGGATATTTATCCACTCGATGACGAGCAACGAAGCCGCATCAACAATTACTCCGGCCAACTGGAGGGAATCATCCTTGCGACGGTGGATCGCGCGTTGACCTCGCTCGCTCCGGCGAGACTCTGGACGGGGGAAGGGCAAGCGTTCTTCGCATGCAATCGTCGCACCAACGACGAACGCGAAGCCGTTCAAAAGCTGGCCGACGGGAAAACACCCAAGGGTCCGTCCGATTACGCCGTGCCGGTGCTCGCCGTTAAATCGCCCGAGGGCAGAATTCGAGCCGTGCTTTTCGGCTATGCGGCGCACACTTCGGCCTTGACGGACAATTACCTTTGGTCGGCGGACTACGCGGGCGCGACGCAACGCGCGCTCGAAGCAAAACACGCGGGCGCGACGGCGATGTTCTTCCAAGGTTGCGGGAGCGATCAAAGCGCGATTCCGCGGGGCACGGTCGAGAAGTGCCGGAAGTTGGGAGAACTTCTCGCGTCCGCCGTCGAGGATGTTCTTCAAAAGCCGATGCGTCCGGTGGAGTCCCGTTTTCGGACGGCCCTTGAATTCATCAATCTGGATTTCGGCGAGCAACCTTCGCAGGCGGAGTTGACCGAAGCGGCCAAGCGGGAAGATTACCGCGCGCGTTGGGCGCGGCGGTTGCTCTCCGAGTCCGCGGCAGGCCATGTTTTTGAACGCGGTTATACCGAGTATCCGGTTCAGGTGTGGAAATTGGGCGGCGATCAAATTTGGATCGCGCTCGGCGGAGAGGTCTGCGTGGATTACGCGCTCCGCTTCAAGAAGGAAATCGGACCGCGCGTTTGGGTTGAAGGCTATTCCAATGACGTAATGGCTTACATCCCTTCCCGGCGACTTTGGGAGGAAGGAGGCTATCAAGCGGGCGCGTTCGACGTCTATGGTCTCCCCGCCAACCGTTGGTGTTCGGATATTGAGGATCGGATCGCCGGTTCGGTAATCCGCCTGACGGAGAAGGTTCGTTAAATGGACAAGCGACCGACCCGTCGTGAATTCATCAACAAGGCCGCCGTTGCCGGAGTCGGCGCGACGCTCGCATGGTCGGGAGTCGCGCGAGGGGCGACGCCCCGTGCGAAGCCCGCAAGTTTAGGAGGTCCGAAGGCGCATCCGGGCGGTTTCCCCGACTGGCCCGTCTTCGACGAAAAGGAGGAACGCGCGCTGATCGAGACCCTTCGAACCGGACATTGGTTCCGGGGCACTGGCAAAGCCGTGGTTCACTTTGAGGAGGCGTTCAAGAACCTCATGGGAGCCGGCCATTGCGTTGCGACCTCTTGCGGGACGACCGCTCTCTTGGCCTCGCTCGGCGCAATCGAACTGGGTCCGGGGGACGAAGTTCTCATCCCGCCTTATACGTTTGTCGCAACCTTCAACTGCGTGACGGCGCATCATGCGTTGCCGGTTTTCGTGGATACCGATCCGGAGTCCTTCCAAATGAACGCGGAGCAGATCGAATCCGCGATCACCAAGGAAACCCGGGCGATTCTGCCCGTTCACATCGGCGGCTCGCCGGCAAATTTGGATAAGATCATGGAAGTTTCAAGTCGTCGGCAACTGCCCGTGATTGAAGACGCCTGTCAGGCACACCTCGCCGAATGGCGCGGGCGAAAGGTCGGAACGTGGGGACTTGCCGGTTGCTTCAGCTTTCAGGCGTCAAAGAATCTCACGTCGGGCGAAGGAGGAGCCGTTCTCACCAACGACGGCGAGTTCGCCGAGGCGTGCTATAATTTTCATTATCAGGGTCGCGCTAAAAAATTGTCCGGAGCGAATTGGTCCGGTTTCGGCGCGCGCGGATTGAACCTCCGCCTTTCGGAATTCCAAGGGGCGTTGCTCGTCGCTCAGATGTCTCGCCTTGCCGAGCAATCCGCGCGGCGTTCGGACAATGCGGCTTGCCTGACAAAATTGCTTTCGGAGATTCCCGGGATCCGTCCGGCAAAGCTACACGAAGGAACCACCCGTAGCGCGTATCACCTTTATATGTTCCGATACGATCAGAGACAATTCGCCGGTTTGCCGCGCGACAAATTTCTATCGGCTCTGAGCGCCGAGGGCGTTCCGGCTTCGTCGGGTTATGCCCCCCTGAACCGGAGCGAGTATGTGCGGGGGCTTGCGCGTAGCAAGGCGTTTCTCAAAATTTATGGCGAGCGGCGCATGAAGCAATGGCTCGATCAGACGGAGGCTTGTCCTCAGAATGACCGAGTATGCGCCGAGGCCGTCTGGTTCACGCAGAACCTTCTGCTGGGAACGAGAGAAGACATGGAACAAATCGCCGAGGCAATCGCGAAGATACAGAGATACGCATCTGAATTGGAAGGTGGTCCTTCCGATACAAAGTGATTTTCCTGATCCCTTTTGCGTAGGAAACGCCAAGTGTCGCGGCCAAAAAGGGCCAGATTGATTTTTCTCTTGGACATTTCCGCTCCATGATCGCCTTAGCATTCGGTATCCGCCGCTGGCACGGTGATTGCTTTTGATCCCTACGGCATAGACTTGGCGCGGATTAAATTCGCGCTGGGACGGGTCAATGCCGAATCAAAAAAACCACTTCCTCCCGCCAACCGATGCCGCCGAATGGCGCGAGATTTTTCTGATTGTCCGACCGGAGGAGAAAATCACTGTTGAGCGCGCCTTGATGGGCGTCGTTCCTCCCCTTTACGTCACCTTTCCCGCCTTGGGTCGCGGTCGCCATGGCGGACTTGCATACGAGAACCGTCGGGGATGGATTCGCTGGCCATGGGGACAACATCCAAAAGCCGCCCTTCTTCCCAAAGTCGTTTTCCATTTGGTCGTCTCCGAAAATCACGTTGACGAGATCATCAATTCGATTCAAGCGTCTCTCCGCTTGAAGGGCGGCCCCCCCGATTGGGGGTTGGGTCTGGCCATTGTGAGTCCGGTTGAAGCCGATCTCCCGATTTTGCCCCGCGCAAAAAAAGTTCCGGGAGAAAACGGCGCCGACGCTTCCCAATTTTCCGAGGCGGAGACAGGCAAGCCGAAAATTCCTAGCCAAGCAGGTTCTTTATGAAGCCCTATGCCTCCCAACAAAAGTGGCGCATCTTGCATTTCGCGTGGATCGCCTTCTGCTCGACGTTTGTGGCGTGGTTTGCCCTGCCGCCGTTGATTCCGTTCGTCCAAAAGGATTTGGGTCTGTCCAATTCCCAAATCGGTTGGCTCGCCACGGCGGGAGTCCTGCTGACGATTCCCGGACGCCTCATCATCGGACCGATGGTGGACCGTTTCGGTCCGCGCAAAGTTTACTCCCTGCTCATGGCGTTCACTGCGCTTCCAGTGGCCGCGCTGGGTCTGGCCGGCAATTTTCAACAAATGTTCGCGCTCCGGCTCTTGATCGGTTTGGTCGGTTGCGGATTTGTCGTCGGCATCCGGCTGGTCGTGGAGTGGTTTCCGACCTCCCAACTGGGATGGGCGGAGGGAATTTATGGCGGATGGGGCAACGCCGGATCGGCTATTTCCGCGATGGCGCTTCCCGTCTTGGCAGGGTGGTGGGGTTGGCGTCCCGCTTTGGCTTGCGCCGCCGTTCCGATGTTCGTCTGGTCGTTCATTTTTTGGCGCGGCGTGAGCGACGTTCCGGCGGGAAAAGTTTATCGCCGCCAACCGCGAGAACAGACTTATGCCATGTGGCGCGATCCGCGCGCATTGAGCCTGAGCCTTGCCTACTGGGCGAGTTTCGGTTCCGAATTGTGCGTCATTGCCTTTCTTCCCAAATTTTTCAAGGAGAGTTTTGATTTTTCCATCGTCCGCGCGGGATTGGCCGCTTCGATCTTCGGCAATCTGAATTTCATCGCCCGTCCCGCCGGAGGATGGCTGGCCGACCGATTTGGCCGAAGGCGCGTTTTAATGATTTTACTATTCGGAATGGCGGGAGGCTACGCCTTGCTGGGCGCGGCGCGGTCGCCCGTCATGGCGATCTTGGCGTTGGCCTTGTCCGCGCTCTTCGTCAATTCCGCGAATGGAGCTTGTTTCGCCATCGTGCCGCTCGTCTCGCCGACGAACACGGGAAAACTCACGGGGCTGGTGGGAGCGGCGGGCAATCTTGGAGCGGTGATCTTTCCTCTCGTTTTCGGCTACGGCCTTCAATGGAGCGGCAGTTACGTCCCGGGGTTTCTCACGGTGGCGGGGGCCGGATTAATCGGAGCCGTCGCGGTCATGCGCTCCGCGCTACCCGAGGGGGATCAAGCTGAAGCTCCGGGGTATGCGTTGCGAGAATCGGCGGAGGCTCCGCCCCGCGTTCAAATGAGGTTTGCGCGAAGCGGATTACCCGAGTGAAGAGCGCAAGAAGGGAGCGAGAATTTTCCATGAAAATGATCCGAGCCATTATCCGACCCGAGTTGGAATATCGCGTGATTGAAGCCTTGGAGCAAATCGGCGAATTCGCGTTGACCAAAATTCCGATCACCGGACGGGGACGACAAGGAGGCGTCGAGGCGGGAAGTCTGCATTACGCCGAGCTTGCCAAGGTCATGATGATGCTGGTCGTTCCCGATGAGCGCGTGGATGCCGTGCTTACAACGCTTGCTCATGCCGCTTACACCGGATTTCCGGGCGACGGACGAATTTTCATCACGCCGGTCGAGAAAACGGTCCGCATCCGCACCGGCGAAATTGTCGCCGAGGCGCAATCCAACGGGAGAAGCGGATGAAATTGGCGGGAAATCCCTCGTGGGCGATTGGGGCGGTCTTGCCGCGAGCCAAGGGGGGAGATTTGTGCCGGCGGCGAGCGATTCAAAGGGCCTGCCTTGCGGTTGCGGGTTTGGTTTTGCTGATCTTCGTTGGGTCACGCGGTCTGCGCGATTTTGATCGCGCCTTGGCGCACTATGTCCTTGGAAGTCTCCTTGCGCTATTCGCGCTCGTTTATCGAGGCTCGGTTTGGCTCGACCGCCCTCCAACCCGCGCGCTGTTTCGGCGCGCGCTGAAAAATTTGCTTTGGGCTTCATGGGAGGGCGAACCTTCCGCGCTCCATCCCGCCGCTCAAGCTTTGGGAAAGACCATCAAACCGATCCCATCAATTTACATGGCGCAAAATTTCATTCGGAAACGCGGATTCGCCCGATGGGGGGCGCACCTCTGTCTCTCCTGGGGAAGCGCTCTCGCCTTCGCCATTACGTTTCCGTTGGTCTTCGGCTGGCTTCACTTCGAGACGGACGCCGCCGACGCGGACGTCTATCGGGTCCGTTTTTGGGGTCTGACGGTCGGAGGTTTCTCGATCCATTCCGTTTTGGCGTGGCTCGCGTTCAACGCGCTCAATTTTTCGGCGGTGATGGTGCTAGCCGGCGTGGCGCTGGCGGTCTGGCGTCGGCTGAACGACCCGGGGGAACGCGCGACGCAGACTTTTTCGGAGGATTGGTTGCCGCTTCTGATCCTCTTCGCGGTGGCGGCGTCGGGCTTGGCGTTGTCGGTGGATGCCCGATGGTTCGGGGGACGCACCTACCGCGTTTGGGCGACGACTCATTCGGCCAGCGTGATCGTCTTTCTGCTTCATATTCCTTTCGGAAAACTCTTTCACATCTTTCAGCGATCCGCCGCATGGGCCGCGGCGGTCAACAAGAACGCGGCAAGATCGGCGCCGATTGCGCGGTGTCAAAGTTGCGGTTCGGAGTTTGCATCTGCCGCGCAAATCGAAGACCTGAAGTTTCTTCAAACGGCAATGGGTTACGAATTTACATTGGAGGCAACGGGGGAGCCGGCAGATCGCCGGCATAAATTTCATTATCAACAGATCTGTCCTCCTTGCCGGCGGCGTTGGATTGCGCTCAGCCAAAGCCATTCGTTTGGTCGGGGCGAGCCGCCAGCTCGCCCGAAGGAAGGATGAACGCGCATGGCCACGCTTTGCCTTCCCGAAGACGATCTCATCACGCAATTCGGTCCTCATGCGCAATACGCTCCGCCGGGCGGATGGAACGAGACTCAACCCGACCGGCTGGTCAAAACCCATTGCTGTTTTTGCGGCGTTCAATGCGGCATCCAACTCAAGGTTAAAGACAACGCCGTGATCGGGTTTGAGCCGTGGGAAGAGTTTCCCGTTAATCGCGGGAAGCTCTGTCCCAAGGGAATCAAACGCTATATGCAGAACGGCCATCCGGATCGGCTTCTTCATCCGCTCGTCCGCAGTGGCGCGGGATTTCGAGCCTGCAAATGGGATGAGGCGCTAGGACGGACCGTCGAAGCCATCCGGACGATTCAAGCGCGCCATGGGCGCGACGCGTTTGCGTTGCTGGGGGGAGCTTCGATGACCAACGAGAAGGTTTATCTTCTCGGGAAATTCGCGCGCGTCGCCTTGGGAACCGCCAACATTGACTACAACGGACGGCTCTGCATGGTCAGCGCGGCATCGGCCAACAAAATGGCCTTCGGCATTGACCGCGCCGCCAACCCGTGGAGCGACATTCCGCTCACCAAACTTGTTTTACTCGCCGGGACGAATTTGGCCGAGTGCTTTCCGATTCTCACCGATCACGTTTGGGAGGCGCGTGATCGCGGCGCGAAAATTATTGTCGTGGATCCGCGTCTGACACCCATCGCCCGCACCGCCGACTTGTTTCTTCCGGTTCGTCCGGGACGCGACGCCGCGCTGGCTCACGGCATCCTTCACCTGCTCATCCGCTACGATTGGATTGACCACAAATTCATTGAGGAACATACCACGGGCTTTGAAACTCTCAAGGCCTGCGTTCTCCACTACGATCCCGAGACCACCGAGCGGATCACCGGCGTCCCCAAGCGCGCCATCATTCGCGCCGCCGAGATGTGGCACGAGGCGGAATCCTCGATGCTCATGCACGCGCGGGGAATTGAGCACCACACGAACGGGACCGCGAACGTCCTTTCCTACATCAACATCGTTTTGGCCACGGGGAGGATCGGACGGCCGGGTTGCGGATACGGCACGATCACGGGACAGGGCAACGGCCAAGGGGGGCGCGAGCACGGGATGCGATGCAATCAATTGCCGGGCGGACGCGACGTCGCCGATCCGATTCATCGGCGCGAAGTCGCCGAATTTTGGGGAATTCCCGAAGCAGAACTTCCGAAGCCGGGGCTTTCGGCCTGTGAAATTTTCAATGCAATCGAAGAAGGCAAAATCAAAGGATTGCTTTCGATTAGTTTCAATCCTCTTGTTTCGATACCCGATGCGGAAAGGACGCGCAAGGCGCTGGAGAAGCTCGAATTTTTCGCCTGCATAGAATTCTTCATGAGCGAAACCGCGCGTCACGCCGACGTTGTTCTCGCCGGTTCGCTTCAGGAGGAAGACGAGGGAACGGTCACCAACGGCGAGGGGAGATGCATTCGATTGCGCAATTCGGTCTCGCCGCCGGCGGATGCGCGGGTGGATTGGAAGATCATCCGCGAGTTGGCGGAACGGCTGGAAAAAGGAACTTATTTCCGCTACGAGAAGTCCGAAGATATTTTCAATGAACTGGCCCGCGCCTCGCGCGGCGCGCCGATTGACTACAGCGGCATGACCTATTCGCGGATTGAGGAGAACTTGGGGTTGTTCTGGCCGTGTCCCTCTTCTTCAATTCTTACTCCTTCTCCTACTCCTCCCCATCCCGGGACGCTAAGGCTTTTCGAGGATTCACGTTTCTATCACGAAGACGGCCGGGCGCGATTTCACACCTTCGCCTATCGTCCTCCCGACGAGGACGTGGAGGAGGACTATCCAATCATTCTCACGACGGGGCGCGTCGTCTCGCAATACCTCAGCGGAACGCAAACGAGGCGGATCGGCGCGCTCGTGGATCAATACCCCGAGCCGCTCTGCGAAATGCACCCGCGACTTGCCGAACATCTGCAACTGTCGGATGGTGAGACCGTCCGAGTTGTGACACGGCGCGGGACCGTCGAATTGCCGCTTCAGATTGTCCGCACGATTCGCCCAGACACGATCTTCATTCCCTATCATTGGCCCGGACGAAAATCGGCCAATCGCCTCACCAATCGCGCGCTCGATCCAATCTCCAAGATTCCGGAGTTTAAGGTCTGTTCGTGTCGAGTGGAAAAGGCAGAGGCGACCCAGCGAGTCGCCGATTCGGACATGAACGGGGAGAGCGAAACCCTCACCCTACCCTCTCCCTTAAAAAGGGAGAGGGGTTTGAACGGTGGGAACCTCAACGGCAATGCCAACGCGCTCAAGGGACAGGCAAAGACATGACGCACGCGGAATTTTTCATTGATTCGTCCCGTTGCATCGGTTGCCAAGCTTGCGTTCAAGCTTGCGGCGAATGCGGCACGCATCGCGGCGTGCCGATGATTCATCTGGAATACCTCAACCGTTCTGCGGGTGTTCAAACCGCCCCGGTGGTCTGCATGCATTGCGAAGACCCGCTCTGCGCGCGGGTCTGCCCCGCCGATGCGATCAAGAAAACTCCCGACGGCGTCGTGCAGAGCGCGATGAAACCCCGATGCGTCGGGTGTTCCAACTGTGTTTTGGCCTGTCCCTTCGGTGTGCCGCGCTACCTCTCCGGCCCCGACCTGATGATGAAATGCGACATGTGCTACGACCGCACGAACGTCGGGATGAAACCGATGTGCGCGACGGTCTGTCCGAGCGGAGCGCTTTTCTACGGCTCGCGCGAGGAGATCGCGCGCGCGCGGCGCGAAAGGCCGACCAATGTTTTTCACTTCGGCCAACAAACCGTGACCACCAAAGTTTTTTACATGGCGGCCGCCGAGTCGTTTGGGCGGCCGATCGGGCCGCCTCCGCCGGATGCTCAACCGGACGTGGCCGAGCTTGCGATTTGGGAGCCGCTTCCATGAATGACGCATTCCCCCAATTTCCCCATTGGCGACGCGAGTTTCCGATTCACCGGGAAGACGAGGAAAGAATCACGCGCCGCGGATTTTGTTGCTTCCTCGGAGCGGCGGGAACTTGCGCAGGGCTGGCAAGCCTCTTGCCCGAAAGGCGGGTTTCCGCGGAATCACCGAATGATGTTCCGATCGAAGTTGGTCCTAACTCCCTCTTGGAAGAAACCGGATGCGCGACGTTCGTCATGCCGGGAACCGGCGCGCCGGTGCTTCTCATCCGTCTGCCGTCGAGCGAAATTGTTGCCTACGATCAGCGATGTTCTCATCTCTTGTGTCCGGTGCATTACGAAAAGCCGGCAAACCGTATCGTTTGCCCGTGCCATCACGGACTTTTTTCTCCGGAGGACGGACGACCGTTGGCCGGTCCGCCCAAAAAGTCGCTCCGCCGATTCGAGGTCTCGGTTAAGGCGGATCGCCTTTATCTCGTTCCAAGCGGCAAAGCAACCGTCGCGGCGCGGAGCGCGCCTCTCGCATTGTCGGAGTCGAAGTCATGACGACCTCAACTGCCTCTCCCCAATCCGCAATCCGCAATCCGAAATCCACATTTACTCACTTGCGGACGCTCGTCGTTATCGGCAATGGGATGGTCGGCCATCGCTTTTGCGAACGCTTGAATTCTCTCGATGCCAATTGCTTCTATAAGATCGTCACGTTTTGCGAAGAGCCGCGCGTCGCTTATGACCGCGTGAATTTGACCGGATACCTTGGCGGAAAAACCGGCGATGAATTGAGTCTGACGAACCCCGAATGGTATCGGGAGCGAGGCTGCGATCTGCACATCGGCGAGCGGGCCGTCGGCATTGACCGCGAGCGAAGAATCGTTTTCTCCAACAAAGGACGCGCCATCTCCTATGACCACGTCGTTCTGGCGACAGGCTCCGCGCCGTTTGTTCCGCCGCTCGACGGGATCAACAAGAGAGGTGTTTTCGTTTACCGCACGATCGAGGACCTCGACGCAATTCGCGAATACTGCCTTGGCAAGCAACGGGTCGCCGTCATGGGGGGCGGATTGCTCGGTCTGGAAGCCGCGCGCGCCGTGCAGGCGCTCGGTCTGGAAACGCACGTCCTCGAATTCGCGCCGCGCCTCATGCCGCGCCAGCTTGACGGTCCGGCGGCGGAAATCCTCGCCGAAAAAATCTCGGCGCTCGGCGTCCATCTTCATATCGGAACCCAGACGCGCCGCATCGAAGGCAATGATCGCGTCGAGCGTCTGCGCTTCGAGGACGACAATGCGCTCGAAGTGGACGCCCTCATCGTCTCGGCGGGCATCCGGCCCCGCGATGAATTGGCGCGGGCTTGCGGCGTGCAAGTCGGAGAGCGCGGCGGCGTGGTCGTCAACGACACGCTCGCCACGAGCGACCCGCGCATTTTCGCCATCGGCGAGGTCGCCCTTCACAGGGGAATGATCTACGGACTTGTCGCGCCCGGTTACGTGATGGCCGAAACGCTCGCGGCGCATTTGACCGGAGGGAAAGTCGCCTTCAACGGCGCGGACCTGTCGGCGAAGCTCAAACTTCTCGGCGTGGAGGTCGCAAGCTTCGGCGACGCCTTCGCCGACGGCGACGTGACACGTCACCTCGTTTACCGCGACACGCACAAAGGCATCTACAAGCGGGTCAATCTCTGTCGGGAAACCGGCCGGGTTTTGGGTGGAATGCTGGTCGGCGACGCTTCGGACTATGCGCGACTCCTGCATTACGCCCTTTCGGGGGAAAAACCGGAAGGGGATCCTTCGGCGCTGATTGTGCCACCCGGTTCCAACGGCGCGGGGAGCAACGGCGACCTACCCGACGCGATGCAAATCTGCCAATGCAACAATGTCTCCAAGGGTGCGATTCGCAAGGCGATCATCGAAGAGGACTTGACCACGCTCGGCCAGATCAAAAAGCGAACGCTCGCCGGAACCGGTTGTGGCGGGTGCGTGACGCTGGTGACCACGATCCTCAACGAGGAACTGAAGCGGATGGGCCGGAGCGTCAAGCGCGACCTTTGCGAGCATTTCCCTCTCTCGCGTCAAGATTTGTTCGCCGTCGTCAAAGTCAAGGGCATCCGAACATTCGACGACGCCATCAAGACCTGCGGACGCGGCGACGGTTGCGAAGTCTGCAAACCGGCGGTTGCTTCGATCCTCGCCAGCCTTTGGAACGAGAACGTCTTTGAGAAAAACACGATTCAAGACACCAACGACCGCTTCCTCGCCAATATCCAACGGGGAGGAACGTATTCGGTGATCCCGCGCGTGCCGGGAGGCGAAATCACGCCGGACAAATTGATCGCGCTGGGAACCATCGCCAAGAAATTCGGCCTCTATACCAAAATCACCGGCGGCCAGCGGGTGGACCTGCTCGGAGCGCGCGTCGAGCAACTCCCTTCGATTTGGGAGGAACTGATCGCCGCCGGATTCGAGAGCGGCCACGCCTACGGCAAGGCTCTGCGGACGGTCAAAAGTTGCGTCGGTTGGACGTGGTGCCGCTACGGCGTGCAGGATTCGACCTCCATGGCGATCCGCGTTGAGAACCGCTACAAGGGTATCCGCGCCCCGCACAAGATCAAGGCGGCGGTTTCCGGATGCACGCGCGAGTGCGCCGAGGCGCAGGGAAAAGATTTCGGCCTCATCGCCACGGAAAAAGGATGGAATCTTTACGTCTGCGGAAACGGGGGCATGAAGCCGCGCCACGCCGATCTGCTCGCGTCCGATTTGGACGACGAGACCGCGATCAAATACATTGACCGCTTCCTCATGTATTACATTCATACCGCCGACCGTCTCACGCGGACGTCGGTCTGGCTCGAAAGCCTCGAAGGAGGCATCGAGCATTTGCGCGAAGTCATCATCGAAGACAAGCTCGGCATCCGCGCCGAATTGGAACGCGACATTGAGCGGCTGATCACCAACTACAAATGCGAATGGAAAGAGGCCGTGGAGAATCCCGCACAACGCGCCCAGTTCCGTCATTTCGCCAACAGCGAAGAACCCGATCCCAACGTGCGATTCATCCCCGAACGCGACCAGCATCGCCCGGCGGACTGGCCGGATGCCGGGACAAATGGCGCCATGGAGGTGGGGCAGGCACCCTGCCTGCCATTTTCGCAATCAAGCGCTGTAGAGGTGGAAGGGCAGGCGGGGCGACTGAACCACTCCACCACGTGGTTCCGGGCGTGTCGGGTGGAAATGGTTCCCAACAACGGCGGCATCGCCGTCAAATACGGCGACACGCAAATCGCTATCTTCCAATTCGCCTCGCGGAATGAATGGTTCGCCACGCAAAACATGTGTCCCCATAAACGGGACATGGTGTTGGCGCGCGGGCTTCTGGGCGACTCGGCGGGCATCCCCAAAGTCGCCTGCCCGGTCCACAAAAAACTTTTCCGGCTAGATAGCGGCGCCTGTATTTCAGGCGAGGATTACCGGCTGGAAGTTTTCCCCGTCAAAATCGAAGACGATTACGTGTATGTCGAACTGCCCTCAAAATTCGAATCGGCAACGCGCGATCTTTGCGCCGCGACGGCGCAATAATTTCCAGTTTCTCGACTTAGAATGGTCTCGCTTCCGAACGAATCTCCAAATGCCACATCCGACATTGCGCTCCGCCGCGATTGACACGTTCATACCGAAATCAGAGCGTCCAGCCATTGCGGAACGTCGGTTTGACGATCCGCTCCGCCTCCGGCCAATTCAGCGCCTTCATGTTCAAGCCGTCCCATTCGATTTTTTTGCCGGCGACCAACGCGATGTTGCCGAGCAAAACGACCTCGGTGAGCGGTCCGGCGTTGTCGAAATTGGACAATGCGGGAGGTCCTCCCTTGCAGGCTTCCACCCACTCCTTGTGGTGTCCCGGGGAAATCGGCATTTTCGATTCGGGTCCCTTGTAATCGGCGAATTTTGCCTTGGGCAGAAGCGTGTATTTCGCACCGTATGTATCGGGCACGTAGAGTTTGCCCTCGTCGCCGATCAGAAGGGATCCGTTGTCGGCCATTTCCTCCCCTTCGATCAGCGCCGGATCGGGCCGTTTGCCGCCGTCATACCACGTCATCGTTACGGGCGGCAGATCGCCCCGCTGGGGAAAGTCATACTTGATGATGCTCCATTTCGGATACGTCTCCTCGTGTTTGTCGGAGACTTCAGCTTCGACACTGACGGGATATTGAAGTTTGAGCGCCCAGAATCCCAAGTCGGCGATGTGACAAGCCATGTCGCCGAGCGCGCCGGTGCCGAAATCGCGCCAGCCGCGCCAGACCTTCGGAAGGTAGGCCGGATTGTAGGGTCGCTCGGACGCCGGACCCAGCCAGATGTCCCACTTGAGCGTCGGCGGGACGGGAGGGGAATCGGCGGGGCGGTCCATCGCGCAGGGCCAGTGCGGACGGTCGGTCCATGCGTGGAACTCGCGCACTTTGCCGATCGCTCCGGCCTGCACCAACTCCACGGCGCGCCGGAGATTCCAGCCGGCGTGGCCATGATTGCCCATCTGCGTCATGACTTTCATCTCGCGGGCGATCCGGCTCATCTCGCGGACCTCCCAGATCGAATGAGCCATCGGCTTTTCGACATAGACGTGTTTTCCGAGACGCATCGCCGCGACGGAGATGACGGCGTGCGAGTGGTCCGGAACCGTCACGACGACGGCGTCCAAACTCTTTTCTTTATCGAGCATCTCCCGGAAATCGCGGTATTGATTCGCCTTGGGAGCCATTCGGCGCGCCAGCGCGCCGAGCGTGTCGTCCACGTCGCACAGGGCGATGATGTTCTGCTTGAATCCGTTGATCTGGATGAAGTTGGTCTCTCCCTTGTTGCCGATTCCGACCATTCCGATGTTCAGCTTTTCATTCGGGGATTCCCCTCCTTGCAGAATGGCGGGTCCGGCCAAGATGCCGGTCCCCGCCGCCAAGGCGGATTTGATGAAATCGCGACGGCCGATGGGATGGGTGGTTTGATGGTTCATGGTTGCCTCTTCCTTTTCGTCGGCAATCATCCCGATAACTTCTTCCCCAATCAACCGTGGATTTTCGTTTCACTTAGGAAGACGTGTCCGAAAACTGGAACGCACCCGATTCCCGGGACAAATTGAAAAATTGCGAAACGAAGCCAATTTGAATGGGGATGGATAGGATGAACGGGATGAAGAATCAACCGCCAAGACGCCAAGAACGCCAAGAAAGAAAATTGCGAAACGAAGCCAATTTGGAGGCGGGAGCGTTGATTTGGTTTGAGATGGATCATTCGATCTTCAAGAAGCCGCAGATTATTCATTAAGGAGGGAGAAGGAGAAAGATAGAGATCATGGAAAGGCTCCGGCGACCGATTTGCCGGTTGGATTATGGATGGAGGGGCGTTGCAGGGCGATTCCCTTGGAGGACCTTATGGACCCGTAGCGGACCTGAAATTCGTGGGACAGGCACGCGGACGAATCCCCGCGAGACGGTCCCCGAGTTTCCCGCGTTTTCCACCCAGCCGCAGGAGCGGCGGAAGTAATCCAGCCCCAACCGGAAGGTTGGGGATACAAATCCCCTCGCACAAGATCAAGCTCCGGCAGGAGCGACATAAATCAAACGGAATATATCGCCCCTCCCGGGGCTTGGACGATTTTACGGTTGTTCCTCGCGTCCCCATGCTTCCGCATGGGGCTAAAATTATTTCGCCGCTGACGCGGCATTGAGATTCGCGGTACAGGTTACGAAGCGAGAACACAGCCGAGGGGGGCTGTGCCATGTGAAATCTCCGCGAGACTGTTCATGAATTTCCCTATTTCGATTACGAGCACGAGCACGAAAGAAATGTGGCCAAACGACGGTTAGAGACCCATCGTTTGGCTATTGCATTGAGGGAACCGAAGCGGGAAAATGGCCTGAAATTCGTGGGACAGGGACGCGGTCAAGTCCCCGCGAGCCAAGCTCCGAATTTCCCGCAGGAATATGGATCAGCGTTACCTCAAGTTCTTCGATCTGTTCAACGAGCGCGATTTTTACGAGTGCCACGAAGTGCTGGAGGATCTCTGGATGGAGACGTTTGCCTCGGAACGTCCTTATTATCAAGGGCTGATTCAGACGGCCACGGCATTTTACCATCTGGAGAATGGCAATTTGGCGGGCGCGAGAAAATTGTTTGCCACCGGTCTGCAATATCTCAAACCCTTTCCCGACCTCTACTTGGGGTTCGATCTTGGAACTTATCGCAGAACCTGCGCCGATTGGTTGGAGCGCGTGAATCGGAAAGTTCGCGGCGAAGAAGCCGATTTGAACCCGGATTCGTTTCCGGTCCTCCGTCTTCAAGCCTCATAATCTACTTGGCACTCTTGGCGTCTTGGCGGTTTTTCCTCCTTCTTCCGAGAGTGAATGGGCAATTCAATGCGAATCATCGCCGGCGACAAAAAAAGACTTCTTCTGAAAGCGCCCAAGGGAGACGCCACCCGCCCGACGCTGGCTAAGGTGCGCGAGGCTCTCTTCATGATTCTTGCGGATCGCGTTCAAGATGCGCGCGTTCTTGATCTTTTCGCCGGAGCCGGAACGCTGGGATTGGAAGCGTTGAGCAGGGGAGCGACGGAATCGGTCTTCGTCGAGTCGGCGGTCCCGGCTTTGATTGCGTTGCGAACCAACGCGGAAAAAATGAATTGTCTCGACCGCGCGAAGATCATCCGCGCCGACGCCTTGCGGTTTGTTTCGCGTGAACCGGTCAATCCATCGCCGTTTGATCTTATTATCGCCGATCCTCCTTATGGAAAAGGACTCGCCGACGAGGTTTTGAAGCGATTGGCCGATCACTCCGAAAAATGGCTTGCGGCGGAAGGCGTCGTCGTCGCGCAGGTCGGCAGGAATGATCCGCTGGCCGAAAGCTACGGCCCGCTCATGCGGACGGATTCCCGACGCTACGGTCAAACGCGGCTGGATTTCTTTTCGCGGTCATCGTGATTTTACTTGAGGTTTTTCACCACCAAGAAACAAAGACACCAAGCGAATCGGATTCGAGGAAAAGCAAATCCGATGGGGCCTACGAAGCATCTTTTCCTTGGTGTCTTGGCGACTTGGTGGTGAAATAGCCTCCTCGAACGACAAGGCGACATTTCCGATGCGCATCATTTCCTTTCTGATCTTGCTGGCGGTTGCAATCTTTTGCGTGGAGGCATTTATTTTCCGCGGCCAATGCGATTCCACGTTTCAAGGAGCGGTTGGCTATCTTCCCGACCGTCCCGACGAGGCGCTCAAGGCAATCAAGCCGATTTTTACCTACAGCGACATCACAACCTTCGGCAAGGCAGGAGAGACGGAGGAAAAATTCTTCGCCGCCATGCGGGACAAGATCACCGGCGAGTTGGAATCGCCGAAGGTTAACGATCAGCAGTGGCCGAATAAACTGGAAGCCAATCTGCGGGTTCTGACCGAAGCTCAAAGCGGTTTGAATTATTCCACCGAGAAACGTCGAGCCGAGATCGTCGAAGCCGTTCAGAAGGCCGAACCCCGGTTGCGGGAGCAAGTCGGCTTGGCGGCTTGGGACAATCTCGTCGCCAAAATGGACCGCGCGAGGGACCAAGCGTGGATACCGGTCGGTTCGATGAACGGCGCGGAGGAATGGATTCAGGGACTTCACGCCGTGGATCGCAAGGCCATTGGGCTGAGGGAAGCCATGAGCAACGCCAAAGGAGCATTCGTCAGGGGAATTTCCGCGTTGGGTCTTAAGCCGAGCGAAAAACCGGATGATCCTTGGATCGGAGCCTTGGCCAAGCCCGTTTCGGACAAGCAACTCATCGTCGCGCAGGAAGCCTTTGCCGGAGGGGAGGGAGCCTGCAATTGGTTTCAGAATTCTTTTCACGAGTTGACGCCGGAGCTTCAGGCGATGTGGGCAAAATTGCGGTTCAATCGCGCCGCGATCAACGTCGCGCATTTGGCCGATTTGGGAACCGCCGGATCGAGCAAAGCCAGCGATTATCTCATTAAACTTTACATCACTCCCAATCGGGAGACGATTCCCACGGATGGAGAAATTTACGGGGCGTTCCTTGGATCGGTCTCGGCCGATTTGGATGGGATGGTCCGATATTTCGATGGGCAGGCGTCATCGGATACTGCGGAATCTTTTGTTTGGCGAGCCTTGGGGCATTGGACCCAACGCCAGCTAGGATTGGCAACAGGCAACGGCGGATTAGCGCAAAATGGACTAGCGGCGTATCGGGCGGTTCGGAATCAAGCGGGTGGGGACTCAAATGTGGCCAAGGCTATTGGGGAGATCGAAAGTAGCGGCGGGATGTATATCTTGTTGAAATAAAACGATCTACACGAGATTAATTGGCGTTATGCCTTGTATCGTAACGACGCATAATCTAGGGTTCGGCCACCGCTATAAAGATCAGAAATTAGGCATTTTTGAGACACTACGTTTCAAACCATCAAAAATGTATCAAGATGATGCAACAATGCAACTTCTCCACCTCTCATACGATTTTCGGATTTTAACGTAAGTATAGTATTAACAGTGAGGGAGATGGATCGTCCGTTGCGTGACGCTCTTGGCATGGAGGTTGCTTTTAGAATCGGCACAGGCCACGGGAGCGAAGGTGGCCAAGGAAGAATCTGAAGAGGAGGACATGGCCATGACACTCATCAAGCACAAATCAGGAAAGGAAGTCGCCCGCGAGGTTCCGGCCTTGTGGACGGACGGCGATCCGTTGGATCGCTGGTTTGAGGGAATGGTTCCTTCCTTCTGGCGAAGGATGCCTCGAACGATGAGCGACGAGCCGGTGGTTTATTCGCCGCCGGTGGACATTTATCAGGACGGCGATCAAGTGGTGGTCAAGGCGGAATTGCCCGGAGTCAAAGCGGATGACATTGAACTGACGATTCACGGCGACACCATGACGCTGAAGGGAAGCAAGAAGTTCGAGGAAAAAGGACGCGACGGCGGTTATCAATACACCGAGCGGCGCTACGGTGAATTTCTTCGCACCTTCTCGTTGCCGACGCCGGTGGATGAATCCAAGGTGAAAGCTGATTTCAAGGAAGGAGTCCTTGAAATTCACATGCCGATTGCGGAGGAAGCCAAACCGCACAGGATCAGCATCGCCGAAACCAAATAACGCCCAACTAACTCCATTGAACGCGACCCGAACATGGAGGCGCTCCTTGGGAGCGCCTCTTCTTTTTATTGGATATAGCCCAATGCTTTAAGTTTTTTAAGGTTTTCGGAGGGAAGTTCGATTTTGTTCTCCTGCTTCCATCCAAATCGCGCCCTGATTTCCTCGGCTTGCCGATTCTGCGCATCCAGCAGTTCATTCCCTTTCCGGACAAGCTCCGGCTCGGCGTCCGCAAGGGATGACTTTTCTCCGGAATCATTCGCCAAATTGAAAAGAAGATGGAAGTTGGTTCGAGGACTCCGGATGAATTTCAAATTGTCCCAATAAACCGTTTCCAGATCCGCGATATTATTTCGCAGGATGCAAGAGGTGAAAACGGGACTCTCGCGGAATTTTTCAGGCTGATCGCTCCAAAGTGGCGTCAGGGATTGAAAACACCAATGCTCCCGCTTCGACTGAATTTCGCAGAGATCGTGGATCGTGGGGAGAATGCTCGGCGTTGAAACTCTGGCCGCAACCTCCTTGCCTGCGTGGGAAGAACGGGGGAGCTTCAGAATGAGGGGAACGGACAGCAGTTCGTTGTAGTGAGTGTGCCCGTGGCCAAATCCGCCGTGGTCCCAAAGTTCCTCGCCGTGGTCGCTCGTGAAAATGATGAGGGAATCGTCATACAAGCCAAGTTGCTTGAGATTTTGCAAGAACCTGCCCACGTTGTCGTCCACGTATCGCGCTTCGCCATCGTAGAGGTCCGCGATTCTTGCCTGATCGGACGGATCGGGGGTCACTCCGCTACAAAGCTTATAAACCATATCACGCGAGGGATCGAAGTGATCCCCCACGGAGCTTTCCGTTCTGGACGGGGAGACGTAGCGGCTGGGAGGTTCGTAGGGGATATGCGGCGTGAAATAATGCAACCAGAGGAAGAAGTCTTTCCGCCGGTTCAGTTTAGTCCATTGAAGGGCGAGGCTCGTCAGCTGATCGGTTGTCGCTTCATGCAAATATCTCTCCGGCCAAATGCTTTTGAGGATAAGGGAGCCGACTGAGTTTCCAACCGAGAAACCGGGCAGGGGAAAGAAATGATATTCCGACCACCCCTTGGCTATACCCGTCCTTGGCGACAGGACCACGTTGTCGCCAATGGCGGCCGTAAAATATCCGGCCGACTGCATGGTTTCAGCCAGCGTGGACATGGTCTCCGGCAATTTGTGCGACGTTGACGTTAAACCATGAATCTCGGGCCATACCGCGGTCATGATCGAAGCGATGGATGGGATCGTCCAAGGAGCGGCGGCTACGGCCCGTTTGAAGAGAATTCCGTCCTTCGCAAGAGCATCAATCTGGGTTGTGACGCCGACGGTCGGATTGTAAACGTGAAGGCGATCCCTTCGCAGGGTGTCCACGCATATAAGGATGACGTGGCGAATGTCGCGCCGGGTTTGGACGTAGGGGTTGTCGGAGATTCTTTTTCCGGAAAGAGGGGGACGAAGACCGAAGACAGGGATCGAGATGGGGGCGAGAGTGGCGAGGAAAAGAATCCAAACCGTAGATGCCGACAGCCAACCCTTGCCGCGCATGGTGGACGCGGCGAAGATGGCGGCGAGAACGGCGCCAACATAGAGAAGTCCGTGAACCGCGGGAATCCAGAGAGCAAACCTCATCGAGGCTGGAGTCGGCATCCCGTAAATTTGCAACCAAATCTCGAGCATGGTCAGCGCCGAAATCATCGGGAAGGCGCGTGCCAAGGCTAAAACTCCGCGGTCAGAATCCCGGCGGCATAATCGCCGGCAAAGAAGGTAAAACAAGATGGAGAGAGGGAAGACGCATCCGGCGAGAGAGAAACGAAAGAACGTCCCGGTCCACCCTTCGATTTCCGAACCCATGCGGATCGCCGTCGCGGCCAAAAACGCCATTCCAACGAAACCGGCCCAACCAAGAATCGAGGCTCGCGTTCGGACCGGCGAAATACTATTTGGCATGAGGCGAAGGGCAAAAATCAGAAACAAGAAGACAATAAAATAGGCGGCAATGGTGACCGCGAGGGGCGGAAAAACTTCCGTCAGGGACCTCAGTCCCGACGGTTCCTCGCAAAGGGAGAGCGCGCCGTCAAGAAATCCCACGACAAGACCAAACTGCGCTCCAATCCTTGCCGCGTCCCGTGGTCCGACAGACTCCGGGGGGGGCGGGAGCGACATGTCACGATTTCCAATTTCGTCGTTTGTCATGCTTGTGTCCTGAATGTCACAAGGAGGATTGCCGAATACCCTCAGCAGTTTACCGATCCCTCAAGCCCGTGTCAATTGAGCAACATCATCGAAGATAGCCAAGCGCCTTCAGTCTGTCCAAATTTTCCCTCGGCAATTCAATTCTAGCATTGCCGGTCCAGTCGAATCTTTTTTTCAGCGACTCGGCCTTAAGTTTTTTCTCGTTCAGAAGCGCCGTCCCTCTTTGGACCAAATCCGGATGCGTGTCCGAAATGGAGTTGTTTTCCTTGGGATCGGCGGTGAGATCGAAAAGCATCCGGCGGTTGGAGGCAAGGGCGCGAGTGAATTTCATTCCTTCGAAGAATACAGTTTCAAGATCGTCATCGTCGCCTCCCCAAACGCCGGTGGAAAAAATTGGAGGGTCCTGCTTGCCTCCCGTCGGAATCCCCCAAGAAGAGGCCAATGAAGGCGACTCGAAAAAATCTCCCGGCGGTTCGACTCCGCACAAATCCCAGACGGTGGAGGCAAGGCTTTGAGTCGAGACGGTCGCTTCGATCCGTTTTTCCTTCGCTTCGGAAAACGGGAGCTTGAAGATGAGAACGACCCGAAGCAATTCATCATAGAGGGTATGTCCGTGTTCGAAACCTCCATGGTCCCAAAACTCCTCTCCGTGGTCGCTGGCGAGGATGATCAGGGAATCGTCGTAAAGACCCATCTCCTTGAGTCGGCGCAGAAAGCGTCCAAGTTCATCATCCGCGTAGGCGATTTCGCCCCGATACAATTGGTTAATCCATTTCTGATCGGGAGGCGAGGTCGCGAGCTCTTCGCCGCGCTTTTTAATCAAGGAAGTGGGCGGGGAAAAAGAATAGCCGATATTGGGACGAAACCCATCGGGAGAAATATATTTTAACGGAGGTTTGTAGGGCAGATGAGGGCTGAAGTAATGGAGCCAGAGAAAGAAGTCTTTCTTTCGATTGGCCTCCACCCAATCTATCGCCATGTCGGTAATCTCGGAGGCGTTGGGGTCGGACAGGAACTGATCCGGATAGACGCGCGGCAAAATTAAACCGCCAAGGGAAGCTCCGATCAACCTTGGGGGATGAGGATACATGTTGTATTCCATGTGCCCCTTTGACAGTCCGGTTTGAGGCGAAAGGCACACGTTTTCGCCGATTGCGGCAGTGAAATATCCCGCGCCATGCATGACTCCGGCCAGAGTCGGCATCGTCGGAGGGAGTTTTTCGACGGGAGTATGGAGACCGTGCGTCCAAGGGGAAAGGCCGGTCAGCATGGAAGCCATGGCGGGAACGGTCCACGGACCGGGGGATCGCGCGTTTTTGAACAGGATCCCGTCTCCCGCAAGCGAATCCATATTGGGAGTTGAGCCGGCGGAGTTTGAATAGGCGCGCACATGGTCTTGACGCATGGTATCCACGCAAATCAGGATGACACGCTTGACGCGGTGACGAGGATTGTCGGAATACTTGGCGTCCGGATAGAAGTTGCCCGAGAATTTGACCGGCCCCCCGCGAAGCGCCAGAAAAAGTGGGGTTTGCGTCAGCGCAAAGAGAATCCAAACCATTGGCCTAGCCGAAAAATTGCTCCGACGGATCAAATAAAAGAAAGCGACGATCCCAATGGCCAAAACGAGAAACAAGACGTTGATTCCATAGAATAACCGATCCGACATGGTCGGCCCCGGATAGAGTTGAATCCAAAAATATCCGACGGCCAAAGACAGGAAGACCGGGGCGGCTTGAAGAAGGAACCACTCCGGGGATTTCGGGATTATCGTCGAAAGCAAGCGAACGAGATGACGGAAGATCAGCGCGAGAGCGAGCGCAAGCGCCGATTCACATGCGAACCGAAAAAGGGGACGATCGGATAGGCTGGGCAGGGGAAGCATGGCTCCGAATGTGACCAGTAAAACAAGAAAACCCGGGAACACCCCGGTTGCGATGGACGTCCGGAAAGAATCCGCGCCGGGCGCGAGGCGTACAACGATGAAAAGAAGAGCGCGAACCGTCGCGAGCAGGAGGACCGACGCGAGAACGGTCGCGGCCAACGTAAAGAACAACCACGAGGGATGCGCAAGCCCAGTTGGAGCGGGATACAGCGAGACCAAGAGATCGAGCAGTCCAAAAGTGAGTCCGAGATGGATTGTGCGGGAGCGGCTATCCCACGCGGCTCTTGCAAACTCGACAATGATTTTTGACCGTTTTTTATTCCTTTGAACTTGCGCTTTCATCAGATTCCCTGATTTCGCCTCCGCTCTTCTCTCCCCGATCCCGTCCGATCAGGGACTTGGCTTTGGGGGCGAGGTCGTCGCTGAGTTCCCTGAGGCGTTGCAAGGCTCCCGCCGTGTCCTCTCGCAGTTTCTCGCGGACTTCCTGAAGTTTCGTCATTGTCTTATCCAGAAGCGCGGAGCCTTTTTCGGCGGAATAATCGCGCAAAAGAGAGAGGTCTTTTTTCAGCGCGTCGAGATAGGGCGCGGCGCGGTCGTCGCCGTTGCGGATCATGTCCCGCAAATTTTCGATCCGCTCGCGGATTTTATCCCAGCGCACTTCGCCGCCGGATTTTTCCACGTCGGTCGCGGGTTTGTCCTTCTCCTTGGACCCCGAAAGTTTGGCCTCCCCCGCCTTCTTCGCGCTGGTGATTGCCTTGGAGGTTTCCTCCTTGAGGAGTTGCAGGTTCTCCTTGAGCTTGGCGGTCAGTTCGCCGGTTCCGTAGGTTTTGAAAAGGACGAAGCCGGACATGGCGAAGGCGAGCAGGGAGAAAAAGAGCGCGGCCCACGCCACGGAATTGGACGGGGCAGAGGGAGGGCGGTCGGAAGATTGAGATTGCCAAGCCATCGGCATAGAATATCCCCGACGCGGTCGCCGATTTCAACCTTACAATGAACAATTCATCATCCTCCATGCCGCCCGCCGATGCTCGTTCCGATACAGATGCGGTTGCGCCGCATGGAGCCGACCAAGACCCGAAGAAAATTCAAGATATGTTCGGCCAGATCACGCCGACCTATGATTTCTTAAATCATCTCCTTTCGGGATTTTTGGATCGCCGGTGGCGCGCGCGATTGGCGCATGAGTTGACCGAAGGGCACGAACCATGCCGCAACATTCTTGACGTCGCCACGGGGACGGGGGATTTGGCGAGCGCGATTGCGCGACAACGCCCCGGTGTTCGGGTTGTCGGTCTGGATTTCACGAGTGCGATGGTTCGCAGGGCCGCTCGGAAATATGGTTGCGATAATTTTCATTGGATTGAAGGGGACGGATTGCATTTGCCGTTCAAATCCGAAAGTTTCGACGCCGCCTGCATCGCCTTCGGTCTGCGCAACATGGTGGATCGCGAGCAAGGGCTTGCCGAGATGCGCAGAGTCACGCGGCCGGGGGGAAGAATCGGGATTCTGGAATTTTTTCAGCCTCCCGGACCCATGATGAGCCGACTTTACCGCTTTTACTCGCTGACGGTGGTGCCGCGGTTGGGTCGCTGGATCAGCCGCTCGGACGCCTACCGTTATCTTCCCGAATCCATTCGCGTCTTCTGGTCGCCCGAACAAATGCGCGAGAGAATGGAGTCCGTCGGTATCGTTCGCGTCCGTCATCATGCCTTGGCGCGGGGAATCGTCGGTTTGCATCTGGGGGAAATCCCGCAATGAGCCGCAACGGCCGAGGGTATGCCCTTTGGCTTTTGAATATTCTTCTCGCCGTCTATTTTATTACCTGCGCCTACCTCGGCTGGTTCACCCGATACGCATCGGATGACTTTTGCTGGGGTTGCCTCATCCGGCAATACGGCTTTTGGCGCGCGCAGTATTACTGGTTCAATCAATGGATGGGAAGGTTCGCGTTTCTTTTCACCATCAATCTAATTGAGACGATTGGAGAGGGGATGGTCCGCGTCGTGCCGGGTCTATGCATCGTCGCATGGACGGCCGCTTTATTTTGGGCGATCCGGCAATTCGGCTTTGCCTTGGGAGGAACATTCTCGTCGGTGGAAACTTTGTTGCTTGCGCAAATCATTCTGTTCGCAACCCTGCAAGGAAGCCCCGTCCTTTGCGGCGGGCTTTATTGGCAAACTGGGACCGTCACGTATGGCGTTCCGCTCATTCTGCTCACGTTGTTCGCCGGAATGATCGCTCAAAGATTGAAGCGAAATTCAGATGGAAACAAATTGGAAGGGCGAGGCGCGCGGGTCAAGTTCTTGACATTGGCCGGCGTGTTTTCATTTTGGATCGCCGGATATTCCGAGACCAACGCCCTGCTTCAAGCCGCCCTCCTGTTCATCGCGTTGACGATTTGCTGTCTTTCTCCCGACGGATCGGCGGCGGACCGGCTCCGATCCGCGCTCCGAATCGCGTTCGCGGCTTGCATTGCCGCCTTGGCGATCATGGCCTTGATGCCGGGAACGGTCCGGAGGCTGACTCTGCGAACCGATCAGCCTCAAGGTTTCAGTTTTCTCGTCGGCGCGTCGGTGAACGCATTGATCTTCGTGGCTTCGGCGTTTCGCATCTCGACGCCGAGCCTTGTCTCGGTTTTTTTGATTTGTTTCATCTTTGGAGTCGGAGATCGGACGGAAGAAGAAATCGAAGGGGAGACCGTCGAAAATGGAACCCCTCGCATTTCGCCCGCGCGGATCGTTCTTCTTCTCCCGTTTCTTGCTTTTGTCCTGCTTTGGGCTTGTTTTATTCCCTCCGCGTACGTCTCGCCGCAATATCCCGACGCGCGGGTTTTGGGCGTTCCGCAGTTTGTACTCGCGGGGTTCATGGGAGCGGAGGGTTATTTGATTTCGGCGCTCTTAAAAAGACGCGTGTTCATCAAAAAACCGGCAAAGGTTTTTGCCTCTTCAATCGCGCTTCTCTTTTTCGCGATCACGATTTTACTTTCAACGGCGTCGAATATCCGGCTCTTGCCCTCCGCCCGCGCGTTTGCCTCGGCATGGGACGCGCGCGAACGATTGATCGTTGACGCAAAACGGAAGGGGTTGAGGACCATTCGGATTTCCGCCATCAAAAGTCCGTTCGGGAATTCCGACATCGGCGAAGCCGAGTGGGTGATTTCCAATGCGGCTTGCTTTTACGGATTGAATTCAATAGAGCGCGAATCAGGAAAGACCGCGCCACGAAAATGAACTGATGAGATCGGCCTCCGGGTTAATCTTTCTTCGCGCCCGTGTCATCGAAGGATTCCGTCAGAATTTGCCGATAGATGCCTCTCGCCTTTTCAAATGCGGCGGCGGCGGTTTCCTGTTCGGCTCCCCTTCGAATCTTCGGCGACTTCTGTTTCCAAACCTGATCTATCGAATCCAGACACCACATCGCGCTTTTCTTGCTCGCCCTCACCGGCGCTCCGGCGACTTTGACGAAAACCGCGTTGGTGTGCGACGAGGGAAGAATCCGAACGGCGACCCAACTGCTCCGCTCAATCGGAATTTCAAATTCCAGCGGTTGAATCGTTCCGTCGGCGGCAATTTCTTTTCGCGCGACGGGCAATCCATTGACGATAACCTCAAGCGGCACGTTTCGCGTCGCTTCGATTCTCGCGCGCTCGATGTGCCAGTAGGGAATGTTGTTGTAAGGAATGTCCTTGACGCGGATTTTGGGAGCGCGCGCGTCCCGGCTCTCGGCCAGTTGCATCGAGCGTGTCTTGCGCGGCGCAATCTCGAGCGGAACCTCCTCCAATCTACCCGCCGCGTCAACGCGGATTTTGACTTTTCCCGGAGCCGGAATTTCCAAAACGCTTTTTTCCGGTCCGCCCGGCGCGACGCCATTGACGTTAAAATCCATGAGGTGACTCAAACCGTCGGATACGTAGCTGTGCCCCGTGCGGATTCCCTCGATCCATTTGTCGAAATCCACGGTCTTGTCGTCGAGCTTCACGTAGCTTCGCCCTAACCCGACCCGGTCGCCGTAGATGCAGGGAAAATCGGTCTCGCCGCTGACCTTGGTTTGGAAGCCGCAATTCAGCGTCTGATACCACATGTTCAACTCCCAAACGTAAGGCGTGTCTACCATGGAGAGAAAATCAATCGCGTCGTGCGCGACATCAACCAAGTATTCTTGCGCGCCGATTGCGTTCATCGGCGGGATCACGTAATTGGGCAAATGATCTTCCGGATAAACGTCCAATCCCCAACCCGAATGAGCCACGCCGACGACGCCGCCTTGCGCCTTCGCCCATTGAAGAATCGGCAGATCCCAACTCGGCCACTGCTCCTTTTCCTCCGCTCCCGGAAATTCCATCTGCTTGAGATGAAGCAGGGCGATATGACCGCAGTGGTCGCTCGGAAATCCCGAAACCTCCACGTCGTAGCGAATGATGTTTTTCTTGCTTGAAGCGGGATCGGTTTTGCCGGAGAAAAATTGTTTCTGATGATACCAACCCGGCCCCCAAGTCAAAACGCAACCGACGTTGAGAGCCTCCCCAGCGACTTGGCGCATCATCACCGGCGGATCAACACCAATGGTCGGACTATGGTAATGCAGACATCCGGCGGCGTGAATGTGGTGATCGCCGGAAAACCAGCCTCGCTCATTCGGATTGATCCATCGCTTAAGTTTGAAATTGAGTTTGGTTTTCTTCGCCTGCGGAATTTCAACCTCGCGCAGTTGCGTCAGATATTCCGGTCCGCGCCCGAAACTGATCGTGTATTTGCCGGCGGGAAGATGAATCGTTTCGCCGTCAGCGCGATAGACTTGATCGTGAAAAAAGAAATCGGGCGCGAGCCGTTTGGAATTGCTCGGATAGATGCGGTTCTGGTCGTCGCGGAAAATAAATGCCGCCGTCGTCGGTTTGCCGTCGGTGTCTTGAACGTTCAGCGTGACTTCGGTCGCGGGACGACAGTCGAAAAGGATGTTCACGTCATTGCGGAAACCGATGTCCTGTGTGCCCTGACCGATGTTGAACGCGATCTGTCCCTCGCGCCTTCCCGCATCGCGTCCGAAGACTTCCAAAATGCGATATTCGAGTTTCAACCCGCTCAAGGTCGCGTTCATGGGGAGATCGTCGAACGTCGAGACCTGCATCCAACGATCCGAAACGTCGGCTTGCGTGATCATGTTGGCCTTGCCGTTGAAAACAGACTGCGCGTTGCGGCTTTCGACTTTCAGCGCCGCAGTCGCTCCCGGCTCGTTCACCACTTTGACCAGATAATTCCGCCATCCCTGCTCGACCAATTCCGCCTTGGACGGACCGCGCGCGACCTTGACCCGGCTTTCGGGGTTGATGTGGACTTCGATCAGGCAATAGGGATCGAGAATCGTCTGGATCGCCTTCACGGCGGCGGCCTCCTCGCTCATCGCCATCGCGGATCGCAACGCGGCAAGGTCCTTTTCCGCCAGAGGGCTTCCGATGAATTGCATCGCGTCAATCAGGCGGTCAATCTGCGCGACGAGCGGTTGCCGTTCCACCTTCTCAATAATCTCAAGCGGTTTTGCGGCGGGCGGCGTCGCGGCGAATGAAGCGGAAACAAGCGATAATGCCAATAGCGATGCGACGAGACTTTGTTTCTTACAAAAGGGGGGCATAAGCATAATTTCCTCAAAAATCGGGAGATGAATGGTGTTCATTCGTAGCACATCCGATCTTGGCCGTCCACGACGAGGATTAAAAATTCTGAAGGGAATAAAAATCTGGCGGAGCACGGGCGCGATTGGTATTCAAATGCGAGGATTGGGGTCTGCCCGTGCCGACAGCCAGACCCTGCGTGAGCCGAACAGGGGTTGTTGGTCGGAATTAGGGCCACACTGGTAAGGGGGACTTATCATAGGGGTAATTCCATGGGAATCGAAGGAATGAGATTCATCAAACTCGTCGCCAAAGCCGACCTCAATAGCACGACCCTCTACGTGGAGGACAAGTCCGATGTCGCGCTGAACGACATCATCCTTCTACCCGGCGGACGCCAATTCCGCATTGTGGACACCTGCTTCGACGCCAGTCTGGGAGTCAAGCTGGAGGATCAACCCGGTCGCGGCGCGAAGCTTCTGCGCAACGTCAGAAAAATTCTCATGCTCCGCGACAAACCCTTCGAACCCGGGATTTATTTGGAAATTCAATGAAAGGAACCGACATGCAACACCAAGACATCATCTACGAAAAGACGAACGGCGTGGCGAGGATCACGATCAATCGCCCGAAATCATACAACGCATTCACGGGCGTGACGCTCCGCGAAATGACTGAGGCGCTGACCGACGCCTCGACCGATCACAGCGTCGGCGTGGTCGTCCTCACCGGCGCGGGCGACAAAGCCTTTTGCGCGGGCGGCGACGTCAAATGGGAAGCCGACGGCGGACTCAAGGGGCAACCCTACAGTTTCAACGACGCGCTGGGGCGATGTCTCAAGCCGGTCATTGCGCGAGTCAACGGCTACGCCATTGGCGGAGGAAACCATCTTGCCTATTTTTGCGATTTCACCATCGCCGCCGAGCACGCGATTTTCGGCCAGAACGGCGCGCGGGTGGGAAGTCCCGCTTGCGGCGCGATCGTCAATTTTCTTGCGCGGCAAGTCGGCCACAAACGCGCGCGCGAAATGTGGCTCCTCTGCCGGCGATACTCGGCGAAACAGATGCTGGATTGGGGATTGGTCAACGCCGTCGTTCCTTATGAAAAGCTGGACGAGGAAGTTCAGAAGTGGTGCGGCGAGATTCTTGCGCTCAGCCCGACTTGTCTGAAAGTGATGAAGGCGTCGTTCGAGAGCGAACTTGATGATTTACGAGGAACGGGACACCGGACCGTCGAGATGATCGCGCCGAATTATTTCGATTCCGGCGAACAGCAGGAGGGCGCGGCCGCGTTCTTGGAGAAGCGAAAACCGGATTTTTCAAAGTGGCGGTGAATGTTAGGGGTTTTCACCACCAAGTCACCAAGACACAAAGAAGATCAAATAAATTTCGCCCGGGTGGGACCATGCTTTTCTTCTTGGTGTCTTTGTGTCTTCGTGGTTATTGCTCCTTTGTCCCCACGACGCCCTCAATCAAATCCCGGCAATCTCCTTCCAGCGCGACGGCCCGGCCGCGCGCCGAGCGATTGAGCGCGTCGAACGTCACATCGTCGAGGAACACTTGCCCTTCGGCGCGGACCGCGTTGCCGGGAATAAGATAGCAATCAAAGCCGGGATTTTCGGCGATGGCGCGCAGGAAATCGCGCCCGGGAAGAAGGCCGGAGACGGTAATCGAGCGACCGAACAAAGTATTGAGGCAAGGAATGATTTCAACGCGCAAACCGGCGATGCGGTTCAATCGGTCAACTACGCGACGCAACACGCGCGCGCCCAGGAGGCCGGTCAAAATCGCCACACGGCGCGGAGCATCCATTTTCTCCGGCAACCGACGAACCGCCGACCGCCATGGACGCAGGAATTCCCAAACCATGCCGACGCCGTTTTCAAGCTGATGCACAACGTCGCAATCGGCGTAGTCGGGAGGAGGCGCGTCGGCGGTGACATAAAATTCATCCGCTAAAAACAAAATCTGCTTCGCAGATTTGGCTTTTAATGTTTGTTGGATATTGGAGACTTGATGGATCACCTGCTTGCAAAAGGTCGGCGTCACCGGTTCCATGCGAGGGAGGCTTTCTCGATGATCGGTCAGACCGAGTGGAACGATGGCGATTGAAAGGAGTTGCGGAGTAAATCGGAAAAGGTCGCGGATCGTGCGATCCAGTTCTTTGCCGTCGTTCCATCCCGGGCAAAGGACGATTTGCGCGTGAAATTGAATTCCAGCCCGCGCGAACCGCTCAAGATTCTCCAAGATATTGTTTGACCGCTTGACCCCCAACATCCGCAAACGCAATTCGTGATTGGTCGTGTGGACCGAAACATAAAGCGGCGACAGCTTTTGCTCGATGATCCTCTGAAAATCCTCCTCCTTCATGTTGGTTGTCGTGATGTAATTCCCATGAAGGAACGACATGCGAAAATCGCCGTCCTTGAAATAGATTCCCTTTCGCAGGCCGGGCGGATTTTGATGAATGAAGCAAAAGACGCATTGGTTGTTGCACGTTTTGATTTTGAAATCCTCAAGGACGATGCCGAATTCTTCCCCGGGTCGGCGCGACAGAATCTTGCGGAGCGTTTTGCCTCTGGCGTTCGAGGTGCCGCCCGTCGAATCCGCCGGTTGATAGCGAACGGCGATCTTCGATTCCGAAGCGTAAAAGAGAAGATCAATCGGATCGCGGATCTGCTTGCCATTGACGGAAAGGATCTGATCGCCGCGCTGAAATCCGGCGCGTTCGGCCACGCTTCCCGGCTCAATCGAAGCCACGAAGCCGACTGGATGCGCGGAAGTGTGCGCGTGCTCCATCTCGGCGCATCCTTCCTCAAGTTGACTTTCCAGCGGCTCGTAACCCAAGACACCCATCGTCCGATCCCCTTTCAAAGATCGCGGTCAGGTCATTCTAAATGCACTTGGAGACAAGGGCAAGTTCGCTCGGGTCTCTGTACAGAAAACCGCCAAGGACGCCAAGAGGAGGAACTATCATTTCCGAATGTCGGCCTTGGCGCTCTTGGCGTATTGGAGGTTAATTATTGGAGAATCACCACAAACCTGTGGATTGAAACCACCGCAACCCGCTAAAGTGTTACGGCTATACCTCAATCTTAAGCCATGACCTTCACTCGATTCATCGTCAAGAATTCCATGCGCAACAAGCGGCGCACTTTCCTGACGGTTCTCAGCATCGGTTTCTCGCTTCTGCTTCTGATTACGCTCCGGTCGTTCGTGGATTTTCTTTTCAATCCGCCGCTTGGAAACGAGGCCGACCTCCGCATCACAGTCAAACGCTCGACGACGTTCGCCGACGTGATGCCGGCCTATTACGAAACCAAACTCGTCAAGGTTCCCCACGTCGCGTTGGTCATGCCGTTTCAATGGTTCGGCGGGATGTATCGGGAAGCCAAATACATGTTCGCCAACATCGCCGTGGACCCGACGCGGTTTTGGCAGATGTTCCCCGACATTTTCGCCACGGATCACACCAAGGAAACCTTCCAGACTCAGCGTAACGCCGCCGTCGTCGGCGAAGAGTTGATGAGCATCTTCCACTGGAAGGTCGGCGACCGCGTCACGCTTCAGGGAACCATGTTTCCTGTGAATCTTGATTTCGAGATCATCGGGACCTATCGCGCCAATTACCGCAGTAGCACGTTCTTCATGCGGACCGATTACCTCTCCGAGGCGCTCGGCAATCCGGGAACCGTCGGGATGTTTTTTCTCAAGGCCGACAGCGCGGCGGCCGTCCCCGGCATCATTGACGCCGTGGACGAAATGTTCCGCAACAGTCCCGCCGAAACGCGAACCGAAACCGAGAAGGCTTTTATTTTGGGATTCTTTGAGAGGATGGGAAACATCAAATTGCTTATGGGTTCGATCGCGGTGGTCATCGTATTCACGATGCTTCTGGTGACGGCCAGCACGATGGCCATGACGATCCGCGAGCGAATCCGCGAAGTGGCGATTCTCAAGTCCATGGGGTTTCCACGCCGGACGATTCTCGTCCTGATCCTCGGCGAGGCGGCGTTTATCTCCCTCCTTGGCGGACTGCTCGGTTGCACGGAGGCGTTCGGATTGGGACAGATCAATCTTTACACGATCACGATGGGATTCATCGAGCGATTTAGGACGAGTCCCGAAACCTATTTGCTCGCTCTCTCGATTGGCTTGGGCATCGGCGTCTTCTCCGGCCTGATCCCCGCCATCGGCGCCTCGCGCATGACGATAACCGACGCCATACGGAAATTAGGATAGGATTAAGGGCAAATTCTCAGACGGCGCGAGAAAAATTTACGGAAAGACGCAATGAGGTAGGGGGAAACTCGCCCGGTGATTTCCGAGTGAAGAACTGCCGAATAAACATTTCAGAGACCTCCTTGCGGCTTTGCGCCCCTGCGTTAAACTCGATTTTATTTTTGCTTTGCGCGATCGCGTTTGGAGCGGACAATCCGCCTCTCGTTCAGGAAGAAAAACTCGAAGACTTTGCTCCTCCGCAAATAATTCCCCTTCAAGATGTTTTGAATCACGTCCAAGGAATTGAACTCGAAGACAATCGCCTTTGGGTGACCGACGTGGAACGGAAATCCCGCGTCGGCCATCTTCGGATGTTCAGTCTGCCGGACGGCAAGCCGATTAAATCGGTCGAGGTTCAGGACGGCGACCGCATTCATCCCGGAGGCATCGCGGGGGACGGTCCGACGCTTTGGGTTCCGGTCGCGCCTTACGCACGGACCGGACAATCACTGATCGAGCAACGAAACAAGGAGACGCTGGAACTGATTTCCAGCTTCACGGTCGAGGATCACATCGGTTGTGTCGCCGCCGGCGCGGATCGGCTCTACGGCGGAAATTGGGATTCGCGTCAAATTTACGTTTGGGACATGCGCGGCAAATTATTGAAGCGTTTGGATAATCCGACGCCCAACCGATATCAGGACATGAAAGTCGCGGGCGGACGACTTGTTGCCTCGGGCAAGATCGGCGAGCGTGGCGCGGTGGATTGGCTGGAACCCGATTCGCTCAAACTCTTGCGCCGTGTCACCGGAGGCGAAACCGACCGCAAAGTCAGCTACATGAGCGAAGGGATGACCCTCCGCGAAGACAAACTTTATTTTCTGCCCGAAGACGGCGCGAGCCGGTTGTTTGCTTTTACGACCTCAAAATGATCGCGGATTGCTAACTCGCGTAAGCTTCCCGATACTTCCGCTTGATGAAGTCGTTTGCCGCGGTGGATTCGCGTGACAGCGCGCCCGGTTCCCTGCGTTGCTCCGCGACATTTTTGGCGGTAGGCTTCAAACGAGGACTTTCGCTTCATGCCCAAGCTCCGCATTTGCCTCGATACCTCGGTCATCAGTCACCTTTTTCACGATGACGCGCCCCAACTGAAGGAAGCCACGGAGGCTCTTTTTGAAAACGCCATTGCGCCCAAAATCCACGACGCTTTCATTTCCGGCGTGGTTCTCGATGAGCTTGGGCGAGCCAAGAATGCCGCATTGCGGGCAAAATTCATGAAAGCCGTCGCGCGTTGTCCGCTGGAGATTTTGCCCGCCGAGGATCTGGAAATAGGCCGGATGGCTCGAATTTACATGGAGCGGGACATCTTGCCCTCAAAAAAACCGGAAGACGCTTTTCATGTTGCCTATTCAACGGTCTTCGAAATGGATATACTCGTGACATGGAATTTCCGCCATTAGGCCAAGGCTCGAACAAGCGCGCTGGTCGGCGGTGTCAATCTGATGGAAGGATATGCCAAACCCCTGCAATTGCTTACGCCTCTGGAGGTGCTGGAACCATGATTGAACTCAAGGAATCTCAGGCTCAGTCGCTGACGTGGAAGCTCAAAGATGACGCTTGGAAGGAAGTCGAACATCTTCCGCTGGAAGAAGCCATCGCAAGGCGTCTTGCAATCTCCGCAGAGGCCATCCGCGAGCTTGGATTCGAGCATCGCGTCCGCGATCCAAGAATCCACCCTATTCCCGTTGTTTCGCAAACGCGACAATAACCCGGTCACAAGACCGCGCTAACTCGCGTAAGCTTCCCGATACTTCCGCTTGATGAAGTCGTTCGCCGCCGAGGAATTGGTGACCTCCATTTTAGCGGCGTTCCAATCGATCTTGGTTCCGACGCGCATCGCGACGTTGCCGAGCAGAATCGTCTCAGTCAGGAGCGCGGCGTAATCGAAACTGGACATCGTTTTCCCTTCTCCCTTGCAGGCGGCGATCCATTCCTTGTAGTGCCCCTTCGCGCGCGGGAGGGTCGGCTTGGGGGCTTGGTAGCCCTCGAAATTCTTCACGGGGAGCAATTTACGATCCTCGCCATAATCCTTGGGCGAAAAGAAAACCCCCTTCTCGCCGACGAGCAACAGCCCGCTGTTGGAGAATTTTTCATCGCCGATTAGTTCTTGCGGAGGCTTCTTGCCTCCGTCATACCATGTCATCGTGCAAGGGGGAAGGTGACCCCGCGCCGGAAATTGAAACTTGATGATGGACCACAAGGGATATGTTTCGGGGTTGATGCCCGCGGTTTCGGCCTCGACGCTCGTCGGATATTCCAACTTCAGCGCCATGAAACCAAGGTTGGCCGTATGACAGGCCATGTCCCCCAGCGCGCCCGTTCCGAAATCCCACCACCCGCGCCAGTTGAACGGGGCGTATTTTTCGTTGTAGGGGCGTTCGGGGGCGGTGCCGAGCCAATGATCCCAATCCAGCGTCGGCGGGACCGGTTGGGCGTCGAGCTTCTTGTCAATGCCCTGCGGCCAGATCGGGCGGTTGGTCCAGACGTGGACTTCCTTGATCGGCCCAATCGCGCCGGACTGAATGATCTCGACGCTGGTGCGAAATCCGTTTTCGGCCGTTCCTTGATTTCCCATCTGCGTCACGACTTTTTTCCGATGGGCCGTTTCGCGCATGAGCCGCGCTTCATAGACGTCGTGCGTCAGCGGTTTCTGGCAATAGACGTGCAAGCCGCGGTTCATCGCCATCAGGCTCGCCGGCGCGTGCGTGTGGTCGGGAGTCGAAACGGTCACGGCGTCGAGGTCCTTGACCTGCGTGAGCATCTCGCGGAAATCCTTGAACCGTTTCGCATTGGGGACCAATTTGAAACCCTGCTCGGCGCGCTTCTCGTCCACGTCGCAGACGGCGATGATATTCTCGCCCATCATGTTTTTCATGTCTTCGAGTCCCTTGCCGCCGCAACCGATGATGCCGATGTTCAGTTTGCCGCTCGGCGGGACGTGCCCTTTCCCTCCTAAGATGTGCCGTTTGACGATCTCAAACGTGCCGCATCCTTGGGTCAGCATGGCGCCGCCGGCCGCCGCGCCGCCGAGAAACGCCCGGCGCGAAACTTTTCGGTTCTTGGGTTTGTTTTCCATCATCGAATCTCCTTGAAAACTGAAGCTGGTTTGGAGAATAGCGACGGCGGGACGACTTTGCAACCCGAAGTTGATCGGGGTTTGCTCAACGAAGAATAGGAACAGGGATTTACAGCGATGAACTGGATTGGGGGAATGTGGGGCAGGCAAGTTGCCTGCCAATTTGAATTTTATGTATTCAACGCAAAGCCGCAAAGACGCAAGGAGGGTCAGACAACTTTATTGCGTCCCTGCGTCTCCGCGCCTTTGCGTTTAATTTCCGAGCTAGCGCTTATTGTCCCGCCAAGCCATCGTGGATCGGCGATTCTCCCCCCAGCACGGGAAGGATGATCGCCGAGGGATGATCGGCGTCGTGGTAGATCGTGTTCTTGGCCACGCGCGCCGGAAGCGTGGATTTTCCGGGTTCCTCGCCGGTGTTGGGGTTGACCTCGAACCTCGGCGAATTGGACGACGTGACGTGCACGGCGATCCGGTGTCCTTTTTCAAAGGTGTTGGCCGTGCTCCAGAGGTCAATCACCATTTTGGCCGGTTCGCCGGGTTTCATCATCTTGACATCTTCCGGACGGCGACCGTCGCGGTATCGCGCGCGCAGGGGACCATCCTGAATCAACGCCTCATAGCCGTCGGGATAAACGTCCACCAGTTTCGCCATAAAATCGGTGTCGGGACCGTCGGTCGAGGCGTAAAGCTCAAGGTTGATCTTGCCCGCGATCGTCAAATCGTGATCGAGCGGCGCGGTTTGATACCGCAAATAATCGGAGTGGTCCTTGATTTGGCGCTGATCGAGGGGACCGAGCGGAAGGGTCAGGTTGGCTCCGCCGACGGTCGGGACCGGATTCTTGGGATCGAAATTATAGGCGTCGGCGGAATTTTTGGATTTCGACGCGGTCTCGCCGAGCGAGAAATTGTCGCCCAAATAAAAATGAATCTCATGCCCTTTGGGAGGCCAGCAGTCGCAAGTCTTGAAGCCATTCTTGGAGGAGGCCGATCCTTTGCGAGCCGAGGCCATCATGTAATACTTCACGGGCGGCTCGTCCATGATTCCGTTTTTGACCCCCTTGAGCCAATAATCGAACCAGCGGATTTCCTCCTTGAACGCGCCGACGAGTCCGCCGTCGCCGACGAACTGCAAATCTCCCGCCAGATTTCCGTGGCCGAACGGACCCATGAGCAATTTCTGATGCCCTTTGGCCCCGTCGCGCCCTTGGGTTTGCAGGAATTCAAAGTTGTTCAGATTGCCTTGGCAGAAAATGTCGAACCATCCGCCGACGTTATACATCGGGATTCGGACGTTCTTGAGATGCTCGGGAAGGTCCATCAATTTCCATTTCTCGTCCATCACGGGGCGCGATTTTAGCTCGTCCACCTGCGCTCCGGCGCCTTGTCCTCGCATCCAGTTGCCGACGTCGGCTTCCTTGAAAACGCCGCCGATGAAACTGGATTCATAAAACATACTGTGCGGCGCGACGACCACGTAGGCGGCTTTCAGATGGGGCGGATCGGCGGAGGCGGCGAGGTTCGCGGTGATCCCCATCGCCGACGCGCCAGACATGCCGACGTTCCCGTCGCAAAAATCTTGTTTGGCGACCCATTCCACGGTGTCGAATCCGTCGTTGTAGTCGTTTTCAAATGGGCGATATTCCCCTTCGGAGCGGAATTTTCCCCGGCAATCCTGAAGGACATACGCATAGCCTTCGCCCAAGTAGCGTCCCCCCATCATTTGGAATTGGCGATTATCCTTGCTGTAGGGCGTGCGCGTCAGAATGACGGGCCATTTCCCTTTTCCATCCTTGGGAAGAAAAACATTGGTGGCGAGCTTCACGCCATCGCCTATGGGGACCAAGTATTAGTTTTTCCAGGTGCACACTAGGGGAGCTTGTCCATTGTGATCTAAGG
>CAZRCZ010000001.1:61686-454576 GCA_964598765.1 uncultured Candidatus Sumerlaeota bacterium
ATCCCCGTCCCCGCCGTCCCGCCGGAGAAGCTTGCGAGCCTCCCCGCGGCCGGCATTGGGACCCTTGTTTCGGGTTGCCCGGGCGCGAGTCGGGGAGCTTTTTCTTTTTCTTTCGAGGGTTTGCTGTCGTCGCACCATCCGGTTGTTCCATGAATTAAGAGCGCCAGAGCAATCAGGCGCAAAATACGGTTCATCGCTCGGTTCATTCCGTTACTCCTTAACCATCGTGGCGGGGCAAGCATCCGCAACTGATTCATTCCGGCCATTGTATTTGGAAAGGTCCGGCGGTTCAAAGGAATTTCATTCTCCTTTTCAATTCGCCTTTTGGGTGGGGCGGGGTGTAAGATGCCCCCTTCTCACGATGCGGGCGCGATGGTGATCGCGATTTCTTCCGGCAATTCCGAATGTCCGGCGGGGCAAAGCGGCCGGGCTGGAACCCGCTTCATAATTGATCTTTTGGAAAGGGCCTGCGATGCAACCCAAGTCTCAAACCGAACAAAACGCCAACGGGATTTTGAAATATCTCCGGCAATACATGGATTTGCGGTTCGGCCATGCGGCACGGCTCAGTCCCAAAATCCGAACGGCGGAGGCCGACATTAAGTGGCATCAGTTGGACGCGATGCGCTCGCTCTTATACAAAATGCGTCCCGTGGGAGAAAATCGCTACGCCGTGGCCGACTTGTTGGCCTCCTTCAACGCCGATTGGCGGCGCGATTTGTTTAAACCCAAGGGACAGCTTTCCATCATGAACGAGATCATGACGGGCGCAGCGGAAGAAACCTCCAAAGCGACGGGATTGGGCGGGATTCGCGATTTGCGTACGTTTTATCAAGCCATTGATCCCGCGTTGAAATCCTTGGTGGAATTAATGCAGACGTGGATTTGGTGGGACATCGCCGACGCCGGCGACATGAGCCTCTTCGAGACGCAAACCGACCGGCTTCGCATTCTGCTCAAATCGCAACTCAACGAAGGCTTGCTCGCGTTTTACGTCAAGGAAATGAAAAAGGGGGAGCAGTCCTTTTCGAATCCGTCCAAGGAGGACATTTTGGATTTCGAGTTTTACCGGACCGAAGGGCTTGTGAGGGCGGTGGAGTATCGTAGAGGCAACGACGAAGCGCATCAGCAGATCATCGCGCGCGAAGCGACCGAAGACCGCGCGTCGGACACGCTGGTCATGCAGTTGGCGCAACATCTGCGCGCGCAAGAAATGCTCCGGGCGAATCAGCCATTGGATGCTTCGCTGAAGGAGTATTACGGCAAGGTTTTGAAGTGCGAGCCGGCGCAAGTCGCGCCGGAGAAGGCTCTGGAATTTGAGCAACGCTACGTCGCTCAGGCCAAACAGGAGATCGTCGCCGCGCTCCAACAAGGGGATGGCGGCGGCGCTCCCTACAATTTTAAGCTTCGACAGTTGGCCGATTTGCAAAAGCGCATCGAGGTTTTACGCGCCGAAGTCAAACCCCGCGCGCAGGCCAAAACCGAATCGGCGGCGACGGAGGATCGGGGCGCATTTTGAGGGCGTGCTTCAATTTTTGGGGTGAAGAGAACGGAGATGGGTCACAACCTCTTGGATACGATTGGATACGAGCGCCGGATCGTCCTCGGGGGAGAAACGTCCGGGAAGACGCCCTGCCGCCACTCAACCGCGTGGCTACTTTGGTTAAGCACTGGTTGCTGGGAACGCATCAAGGCGACGTTCGATCCTCGCACTTGGACTACTCCTCGACGAATTCACGTTCGGTTCAATCGGCGGACCTCCGGCTCGCGGGGATTGCCCTTTCTTGATGGGAGAGACGATCAGCATCTGGTCCTGTCCGAAGACCGACGTCTGGGGAGGCTTTGCGACCCGCCGAAATAGAAAGGATTGTGCCATGAGGAATCATCTAAACAGTCAGATATTTTTTCTCGCCCTGATTTTGACAGTTCGGGCAATCGCGGGGGAAACGCCGCTCAGTCCGGCCACGCTCAAGACCGCGCTGGAATCGCAAAAACCGGAGGACGCCGCGCATTTAGTCGAACGGATTCGCGCGTGGTTCGGCGCCGAAAACCTCGCCAAGGGGCGCGCGGTCAAGTCCGACGGACTTGACGCGGCTTGGGGCGTGGAAGTCTCCGGTCTTGCCGAACCGCCCAATGTCGTTTCCGAAGATGGAACGTTCAGCTTAAAGCTGACCCGCGTCGGCGCGGGCGATCTTTACGCAGGAACGGCGACGCTTTCCGACGGCGCGGGGATGCGCTGGACGTTCGACGCGGCGGGGAAAAAAGTCGGCGGCGGCCAACTGGAAGTCTATGCTCCCCGTCCCGAAAATCAGGAGCAAGCGGGCGTCCCGAAGGGATCGCTCATTCAGCAAGCGCCGCTTCAAAGCTCGACGTATCCCGGCACGACGCGCGACTGGTGGATTTACGTACCGGCGCAATACAAACCGGACGCCCCGGCCTGCGTGATGTTTTTTCAAGACGGCGGCGGCATGAAAAATTACGTCCCGACGACGTTCGATAATCTGATCGCCAAGGGGGAAATGCCCGTGACGGTCGGCGTCTTCATCAATCCCGGCGTTTTCGCCGACAATCGCCCCAACCGCAGTTACGAATACGACATGCTTTCGGATCAATACGCGCGATTTTTGCTGGATGAAATTCTGCCGATCGTCGAGGCGAAGGGAAACAAGGGAGAAACGCCGCTCAATCTTCGGCACGACGCGGCGGCGCGCGCGATCTGCGGAATCAGCAGTGGCGGCATTTGTTCATGGACAGTCGCGTGGGAACGCCCCGATCAATTCAGCAAGGTTCTTTCATTCGTCGGGAGTTTCACCAACATCGCCAGCGGGTCGAGCAAGCGGGACGGCGGGCATAATTATCCCGCGCTCATCCGCAAAACGCCCCGCAAGCCCATCCGCGCCTTTCTTCAAGACGGCGAAAACGACCTCGACAACGAGCACGGCAACTGGCCGCTCGCCAATCAGGAAATGGCCAAGGCGCTCCAATTCGCGGGATACGATTACAAATTCGTTTTCGGCCACGGCTTTCACAGCGATCTTCATGGCAGAGCGATCTTGCCGGATGCTTTGCGGTGGTTGTGGAGGGAATGAGAGGCGCAGACATTGCGCCCGTGAATCAAATTATTGACGAACGTAAGTCAGAAACGACGACACGCTCCGGGTGCGACCATCGAGCAAGAGCAAGATTAAGATTAAGAGCAAGAGCAAGAAAATGCCCTGTAAGGGCAGGTCACCGGATCGTGTTGACGCTTGCAGGAAGGCGTCCTACACTATTCATCAGGTGCGCGAAAATGCCCGGCCGCGAATGTGAGATTCCAGCGGCGCCGCGAACCCCTGTCCCTTGGGTGAACAAGGGTAAAAATCAAAAAATGAGACCGTGGGCGCTTCTTTTCCTGATCGGTTGCTTGCCGTTTTGGCCTGCAGGACAAACTTCGGCGCAGGTTTTGTTTCAGGATCCTATCTTCACGTCGCAAAAGATTGCGAGCCTTGTGTATGGAACCGGTCCGGTTCTGAATCCGACGCCCCATGATCGGGATTTGTTGCTCGATTTGTATGTCCCGCAGGGAAGCAATCTCCCCATTCTGCGTCCCGCCTGTATCGTCGTCTTCGGAGGTTATTTCATCACCGGAACGCGCGACGAAGGGGGACACGACGCCAACGGCGACGGGAGCATGGACCTGAACACGATGGACGAATACGCGATCGAGCTTGCCAAGCGCGGCTACGTTTGCGCCTCGATTGATTACCGGCTGATGCCCGAAAAGCCGGTCGTCCGTCCCGAGAACAGCGCGTTTCCCTCGGCCGCCGCATTCGAGGACATCCGCAAGGCGTTCGATTGGCTTGTCGCCAACGCCGCGACCTACGCCATTGACACCGGCCGCATCGCCATCGGCGGCTATTCCTCCGGCGGCGAAGTCGTGATGACCGCCGGTTACATCAATGCGAGTTCGGTATCCTATCTCAACTCCGGTCCCTTGCCCGTTCGCGCCGTTTTTAGTTTGTCCGGTAGCATGTTTGCCGATTACCGCCAATGGTTTGAGTCGACCGATCCTCCTCTTTTTCTCTTTCACGGCACTTGGGATAGCTTCATTCCCAAGGACGTTCCCGACATGATCAACGCCCGGGCGTTGGAGGTTGGTCTCGATATTCAATACTGGCGGCTCGACGGCGAAGACCATTTCTATCTGATGACGGTTGACGTGATGGGGGAAACCTTGCTTCAACGGATCGTGGATTTTCTCTACGCCAAGCTCGATTTGGCGAACATTCCGGAATCCGCCGCCCAATTGCTGTATCACACGATCCCATCCCAGCTGACGACAAACCA
This sequence comes from uncultured Candidatus Sumerlaeota bacterium, assembly GCA_964598765.1. Classification (GTDB taxonomy): domain Bacteria; phylum Sumerlaeota; class Sumerlaeia; order MVZB01; family JAJFLK01; genus CAZRCZ01. The sequence continues at coordinate 66,013 of CAZRCZ010000001.1, forward strand.
AAATTTTACGGCGGGAATATACATGCGAAACAACGGCTATTCGGTTTGGACGTCCCAAGCTTTCTACTCCTTGAGAAAGACGACGGACACCTGCAACTTGGTTGTTCCCGCCCAGTTGGACCTCGTTCCCGGATCGTCGGTCGCGCCGGGGGACACTTATATTTTTTCCGCCACCCTTCAAGCCCCATCAAGTCCGCAAACTTGTTCCTTGGGTTTCCAAATGGCGAGGGACTCCTTGGGATTTGGGCCCACCGTGAACTTCAGCGTGAACATCGTTTTACCTACGCCAACGCCCAACTTGGCCCGCAATTGGTTCGTATATGAATAAGAATGAAGTCTCGCGAAAAAATTCTCCGACAGAAGCAGAATTGGGGGCTTGTAGGCGCTCTCCATCGGTGTTTCGAGAAAAAAAGAGCAAAGACTGCCTCGAATGCGTGGCACCTTGCTTTGACAGGCATCACGTCTCTCCCAAATACGCCTCCCTAACTCGCGGATGCGTGAGGAGCGTCGAAGCCTTGTCCTGCAAAACGATCTGACCGGTTTCCAGAACGCAACCCTGATGCGCGAGTTTCAGGGCAAGCCGCGCATTTTGTTCCACGAGCAGGATGGTCATGCCTTGCCGATTTAATTCAGCGATCACCTCAAAAATTTTGGCGACCAGCACGGGAGCAATGCCCATAGAGGGTTCGTCCATGAGGAGAAGTTTGGGGCGGCTCATGAGCGCCCGCGCGATGGCGAGCATCTGTTGTTCGCCGCCGGAGAGCGTTCCCCCCAGTTGCGAGCGGCGCTCGCGCAGGACCGGAAAAAGGGCGTGAACTTTTTCCATGTCCTGGGCGATTCCGGTTTCGTCCTTTCGGAGAAAAGCCCCCATCTGAAGATTTTCCAAAACGGTCAGGCGCGGAAAAATTTTTCTTCCTTCGGGAACCTGAACCAATCCGAGACGGACGCGGCGATCGGCGGGAATTCCGTTAATCTTCTCCCCTTCAAAAACAATCTCCCCCGAGTTGATTTTGTTGACGCCGGAAAGACACATGAGCGTCGTGGATTTTCCCGCGCCATTGGCTCCGATCAGCGTGGCGATTTCACCGCGCCGGACCTCGAACGAAATACCCTTGATTGCTTCAATCGGCCCATATCCGGCGCGGAGATTTTGAACCTTGAGCAGAACCTCGCTCATCCGATTTCTTCCTTCCCCAAATACGCCTCGATGACGCGGGGATCATTTTTGATTTCGCCGGGCGTTCCCTCGGCGATTTTTTCGCCGTAATCCAAAACGGCGATGCGTTCGGAAATTCCCATGACGACCCGCATGTGATGCTCGATGAGAAGAACCGTCACGCCTCGGTCGCGGATCTTGCGGATAAGAGTCATCAGTCCCGCCGTTTCCGCGGGGTTCATCCCCGCCGCCGGTTCGTCGAGCAGAAGAAGTTTGGGATCGGTCGCCAACGCGCGCGCGATTTCCAGACGGCGTTGCCGACCATAAGGAAGATTCTTCGCGATCTTGAACGCTTCGTCGCGCAGTTCGACAAATTCCAAAAGTTCAAGCGCGCGCTGATTGGAATCTCGCCGCTCGGACCAATAAAGCGGAAGCCGCAGGGCGTCGTGCCAAAACCGGGCGCGAAGTTTGGCGTCCATTCCCGCCAGCACGTTTTCGAGAACGGTCATGTCTTGGAAAAGTCGGATGTTTTGGAACGTTCGCGCAATTCCCGCGCGGGCAATGATGTGGGTAGTGAGGCGTGTCCGCCGCCAAACGACCCAAGCGCCGGTCAAACCCAAAATCGCTCCGGCGCACAACGGAAGCGCGCCGCCGGTCGGAGGTAGACCGCGCAGGAAATCGTAGAGATCGCCCCATGCTTTTCCATAGGGGAACGGTTGTTGGTAAACGAAATTCTTCGTGACCGTCGCTTCCCACATCCCCTCCAGATTGACCAGCGTCAACGCGCCGATGGCGGTCGTGATCGCAATGGCGGTGAAACCTAGCAGGGATCGCGGGGTGATGCGCGCGCGAACGTTCCGATTCTCAAAAAGAATCTGTCCTTCCGTCGGCTCGTAAATCCCCGTGACGGCGTTAAAAAGGGTCGTCTTTCCCGCGCCGTTGGGACCGATCAGCGAAAAAATCCCCCCTTGCTCAATTTGCAGATCAACCTTGTCCACGGCGGTCAATCCGCCGAATCGCATCGTGAGTTGTTGAATGTCGAGTTGAGCCATGTCAATTAAAGCAATTTATTAATGGTGGATTTCCGCCTTCACCCGACGGGAGGGAAGAAAACCCTCGGGCTTGAAACGCATCATCAGAACCAAACCCAGACCGAAGATCATAAACTTCCAACTCGCCGGATTGGTGAAGACATTGTCGCTCGACGCCCAACCCCGATGCGCGAAGACGTCCGACAGCTTGTCGAGCACGATGGAATCCAATCCATTGACGATCAACGCGCCGAGCAAAACACCGACGATGCTTCCCATCCCGCCGACGATCACAATGCAAAGCGTGATGATCGAAACCGAAAAATCATACGTGCTCGGCTCGCCGCTGGTCCCCAACATGCTGACCCAGAGCGCGCCGGCCAGACTGCAAAACGCCGCGCCGATTCCGAACGCGAACAATTTGGTTCGGACCGGATTGATCCCCATGCAGGAGGCGGCGAGTTCGTCCTCGCGGATGGCGATCCAAGCTCTGCCAAGACGCGAATTTTCCAAGTTGCGATTCAGAATCACCAATACCGCGACCATGCCAAGGAAAAGATAATACCAAGGACGGGTTTCGGCGGGCGTGAAGGTGTAACCGAAAAGCGAAGGGGGAGGCAAAGGATTGATCCCCTGCGTGCCCTTCGTAATCGTGTCCAAATTCTTGAGGAGGTCCTGAACGATCTCACCGAAGCCGAGCGTGACGATGGCTATGTAGTCCCCACGCAGACGAAGCGTCGGCGAACCCAAAAGCAATCCCGCCGCCGCGCCGATCAGCGGCGTCACCGCGACCGCCGGCCAGAATCCGATGCGATACGGATAATTCTCGCACGTCAGAATCGCATACGCATACGCGCCGATGGCCATGAACGCCGCGCATCCGAGATTCAAAAGCCCGGTGAATCCGGTGACGACGTTCAATCCCAGACCCATGATGGCGTAAATGAAAATGGGGCGCATGAGATCGGCGGTGCGGAACGCTTCGGGAAGAACTGCGTCCACCACGGGCAAAATCAACGCCACGCCGAGGAAGACGAGCAACAACCGGGTTCCGCGCACGAATGGAATTTGAAGTGGAGTGAAATCGCCCATGCTTAGAGTTTATCCGAAAATGTGGCACCGGCGCCCTTGCCGGTGATGGGATGGCCGGAGGGTTCCACAGCCGAGGGCGGCTGTGCCACATGGTTGTTTTTGCATTTACCCATGAATTTTCGGATCGGCTCTTAAACCAAAAAACTCCTTACTTCGGCGCCATGCGGATCGCGCCGTCCAGCCGGATCACCTCGCCGTTCAGCATCGGGTTCTCGATGATCTGTTTGGCGAGCAGAGCGTATTCGCTCGGTTTGCCCAAGCGCGGAGGAAAAGGAACCTGCGCGCCGAGTGATTTCTTTGCGTCCTCCGGCAATCGCGCCAAGAGCGGCGTATCGAAAAGTCCGGGGGCGATGGTCATGACGCGAATCCCGTGACGGGAGAGGTCGCGCGCGATGGGGAGCGTCATGCCGACGATGCCCCCTTTCGAGGCGGAATATGCGCTCTGCCCGATCTGGCCGTCAAATGCCGCGACGCTCGCCGTGTTCACGATGACACCCCGTTCTCCTTCGTCGTCCGGCTCGTTCTTGCTCATTTGAAACGCCGCTTGTCGGATCAGATCAAACGTCCCGATCAAATTGATCGCAATCGCCGTTTTGAAAACTTCGAGATTCGCGGGCGCGTCTTTGGTTATCGTCCGTTGCGCCGCGCCGACCCCCGCGCAGTTGACCGCGACGTGCAATCCGCCGAACGCCTCGACGGCGGTTTTGATCGCCGCTTCGATTTGTTCCGACTTGGTGACGTCGGCCTTGGCGAATCGCGCCGACGCTCCAAGCTCGGCGACCAGCTGTCCCCCCATTTTTTCATCGCGGTCTAAAATGACCGCTTTGCCTCCGTTGGCGACGATCATGCGAATGGTTGCGGCCCCCAATCCGGACGCTCCGCCGCTGACGATGGCGACTTTTCCTTCAATTTTCATGGTTCGGTATTTCCATCCCCCTCTGAAATTCCGATGAGATTAAGCCAACTCAGTCTTGGAAACAAACGCAAATTCGTTCTTTGTGATTCTTCGTGCCTTTGTGTCTTTGTGCTTAATCCATTTTCCCATCCCTCAAATACTCCACCGTCAACTGAACCCGCGTCAACGATTGGAATTCCCGCAGAACGCCTTCCAAAAATTTCATCTTTTCAGCCACTGTGCGGCGGAACGCAAAAGACTTCGCCAACGGCGACGGAATTTGATCCGCCAATTCCTCCGGAGCCAATGCGTCCATCCCATGCAAGAGATAGGTAATCGGATGGCCGCGCTGGGCCAGTCGCGCAAGCCCCGAGCGAACCGACGATTCCCCCAAGATCATTCCGAGACTCGCCTGCAACGGAAGTCGAAGAACGGGCGAAACGGCCAAAGGCAGACGCAACAATGGCGGCTTGGCCGGATCCGGTCGAACCCACTGAGGCGCGATCGCCAATGCTCCTCCCGAACCGGAGCCGTATTGTCCGGCGTTGTCCAAAGGCTCGTTGGAAATTTTTGACCGAAGTCGCTTTGCTCCCCATCGCAAAAGCGGCCCCCATCGCGTCGGCAAGAGCGAGCCGTCGTAGGCGAATCCAAGTTCCTGACAAGCTCGCAAAGTTTGCGGTCCGGCGTTGTATCCGGGCGCGCGAAACCCTAGCGGCGGCGGTCCGCCCAATTCGGCGATCGCATCTTGAACCGATTCGATTTCGCGTTTGATTTCCTCATAAGGAAGTCGTTCGAGCGCGATCTTGTGATTCCGCGTGTGATTGCCGAGATCGTGTCCCCGCTTCACGATTTGCTCAACGGCGGCGCGCTTGCGCGGATGTTCCAGATCGCGTGCGACGATGAAGAACGTCGCCCGAATCGAGAAGCGCTCAAGCAACTCCAAGAGTCGCGGAAGGGCAAAATCAAATACGGGGTCCTGCTCGAAACTCCTTCCTTCCTCATAACCGTAAATCGGCGCGAGCGTCCAAAGTCCGTCCAGATCAACGTGAACAAAACCGGGGGGAAGGGGAGCGGAGGGCATGACGCGCGATTCTCACAAAGAGGGATCATCGCGGGCAAGCGACAAATGCCCTTGACTCCCGCCCGCAAAACTTGCATCACCATGGCTGGCGAGCTTCAAGGCCGTCTCATCCTTTCCGCGGAGATGACAAGTCATGAAAAAATTCACTTTTGCCTTATCGTTCGGCGTTGCGATGTTTTCGCCCAGCCTCCGCGCGCGGGATTTTGATTTCTTTCAACCGCTCAATCCCCCGCGCAGGTTTCAAGTAATGGTCCATCGCGGCGAGGCGGGACAGGCTCCCGAAAACACCCGATCCGCCTTGACGCGATGCATCGAGGATGGATTGGAATGGGCGGAGATTGATTTGCGCCTGACCAAGGACGGGCATCACGTCCTCTCGCACGACGCGACCGTGGACGGCAAATCGAACGGCAAGGGATTTGTTAAAGATCTTTCTCTTGAGGAATTGAAGAAACTCGACGCGGGGTCGTGGTTTGCCGCGCGTTACGCCAAGGAACAATACCTTACGATTGAGGAGTGTTTCGAGATCGTCAAAGGCAAGCTCAACCTCTATCTCGATTGCAAGGAGATCCATCCGGAGCAACTCGTCCAAGACATCTTAAAGGCCGGAATGGAAAAGCAGGTCATTGTCTTTGACGACCCGCCGACGCTCAAGCGCGTCCGCGAAGCGTCGGGCGGCAAAGTGGCTGTCATGCCGAAGTGGCATCCGGCAAACGGAACCACCGAATGGATCGAGAAAATTCAGCCCGACGCCGTGGAGATTGACGCGCCGGAACTGACGCCGGAAATCGCGCGGACGTTTCACGAAAAGGGAATCAAGGTCCAGACCAAAAACTTGGGCGAATGGGACAAGCCGGAATTTTGGGACAAGGTGATTTCATCGGGAGTGGATTGGATTCAGACCGATCTGCCGGAGGAAATCATCGCACGCGATCTTTGGCGGCGCATCCCCAAGCGCCCCGTCCGGATTTCGCTTCATCGCGGCGCGAACCGCTACGCGCCGGAAAACACGGTCCCTGCGTTTGAAAAAGCGATTCGCCTCGGAGCCGATTTCGTCGAGTTCGACGTCCGCACCACCAAAGATGGAAAACTCTTTCTCATGCACGACGGCCGATTCAACCGCACGACGAACGTTCAAGGGGACATCGCCCAATCCGATTCCAAGGACGTCGCTCCGCTCGACGTCGGCGCATGGTTCGGCAAACCGTTCGTCGGCGTGAAAATTCCCTCGCTCGACGATTTTCTTACGGCGGTCCAAGGCAAGGTTGATCTCTATTTCGACGCCAAGGCGATTGCTCCCGAATCGCTTGCCGAAGCGGTCGAGCGTTATCACATGGCCGAGCGGACGATCGTTTATCAGGGACCGGCGTTCCTGAAAAAACTCAAGGCGATTGATCCGAAAATCCGCGCGCTTCCGCCTCTCGATAAATTCGAGGAAATTGACGCCTACGCGGAGGACTTGAAACCCTACGCGGTGGACGCGCGGTGGAACGTCCTCTCCAAGGAAATGATCGCGCATTGCCACGAGCGGGGCATACTCGTCTTTTCCGATTCTATCGGCGCGCACGAAAAAATCGAAGATTATCTTCAGGCGATGGATTGGGGCATTGACTTGATCCAGACCGATCATCCTCTTCGCGTCATGCGGGCGATTGAATTGCTTGCGCGCCGCAATGACCGGTGAGAGCAATTCCGTCTCGCAACGCGGGGCGTTTTTTGTGAGAATAAACGAGAAGCCGAACGCGGAGGCTGTCTCCACCATGAAACGCGAACAAGTCATTCAAATTCTTGCGGAACATCAGTCCGAGTTGCGGGACTTCAAGGTTAAGTCCCTCGAACTTTTCGGGTCCGTCGCGCGAGGAGACTCCGCCGAAGCCAGCGACGTGGATTTGCTGGTCGAGTTTGAACCCGACGCCCGCGTCGGAATGTTTCACTTCTTGCGCCTGAAGGAATATCTGGAGCAAATCCTCGGCGTGGAAAAAGTGGATCTGGTTTTGCGGAGCGCCGTTCATAAGGCATTGAAGGAAATCATTTATTCGGAGGCGATCCGTGTTCCCCTTGAAGTGGAAATTCCGCGTTGAAGACATACTGGAAGCCGCCGGGTTTATTCTGGAACACACGGCGGGACGGACCGGCGGGCAATTTGTCGCGGACATGGTTGTGCGCGATGCCATCGGCATGAAATTCATCATCATTGGGGAAGCCGCCTCGCGCATCCCGCAGGAGATTCGACAACGGCACCCCGAGGTTCCGTGGAGGTTGATGATCGGAATGCGAAACGCGATGGTCCACAACTATGGCGATGTGAAATACGAAGTCGTATGGGACACGATCAACAAGGATATTCCTCCGCTGATTCCTTTGCTCAAAAAAATAGTGGAGGAAGAACAAGAATGAATTTTACGAAAAGCGCCTCAAGAAAAAAATTCCAATTCGCCCTGCTAGCTTTGACCGGTCGCGTTTTGGGGAACGCTTTAGTATTCGCTGATCCCACTCCCAAACCGCTCATCCACACCCACGCGCACAATGATTACGAGCATCCGCGTCCCCTGTTCGACGCGCTCGATCACGGGTTTTGCAGTGTCGAGGCCGATGTTTACCTCGTGAACGACGCGTTGCTCGTCGCGCATGAGGCCAAGCAGGTGCGGCCCGAGCGCACCCTTCAATCGCTCTACCTTGATCCCCTGCTGGAGCGCGTCCGCAAAAACGGCGGGCATGTTTATCCCGATGGTCCCGAATTTTTTCTCCTGATTGACGTCAAATCGGACGGCGAAAAGGTCTATGAGGTTTTGCGTCCCATGCTCGAAAAATACGCCGAGATGCTGACCGAATTCACGGCGACCGACGTCAAGACCAAGGCGGTCACCGTCGTCATTTCCGGCAATTGCCCGCGCCAGAGTCTCATGACCGAACTGCACCGCTACGCCGGGATTGACGGACGGATCGCCGATCTGCCGGGCAACGTCAACGCCCGCCAGATGCCTTGGATCAGCGACCGCTGGAGCGAGCATTTTCATTGGTATGGTTCCGGCCCGATGCCCGACGACCAGCGGCAGAAACTGCGCGAGATCGTCGAGAAGGTCCACGCGCAGGGGAAGAAGTTGCGCTTTTGGGCGACGCTCGACAAGCCCGAAGTTTGGAAGGAACTCCTCGATGCAAACGTGGATTTCATCAACGCCGATCATCTGGCGGAATTGGAGCAATTTCTCCGCGAGCGGGAGAAATAAGCAACATTCAACGCGAAGACGGAAGTTCAACGCAAGGACGCCAAGACGCAGGGAGGTTGCCGAATGTTCCCTTGCGTCTTTGCGCCTTTGCGTTTAATGAGTTGAAAGATGATGCGAGTGCGGAACCGCTCCAAGAAACGCCCGAGCGCGTGGGAACTCCGCGAAGGGGATCTTCCGTCCCCCGAAATTCTCGAACGCGAACCCCGCCTGCGCGGATTGGAAAACAATCCCGTCTTTCGATTGATCGTCTGGCGTCGGCGCGTCGCCCCGCTTCAACAGATCGTGCCCGGAACACCCGGAGCCCGTGTGGCTTTTTTGTCCCTCTTGTTCTATCTGGGGTTATCGGTCATTACGCAATTTTATCGTCCGGTTTGGGCCGTTTACCCTTTGACCATGTTGTTCATACTTGGCTTCGTCATTCTAAACACTTGGCCAAATTTGATAAAGTTCAGCAGGGAAGCACGTCACTACTCAACATCCTTACTCCACGTTCCGGACATTTACATTGACGGATTATTAGAGGCGGGATATCCACTGGAGGAATACGCAATTGGAGTTTGGGGCGCATACTTGGAGCAAATATTTGAAAGAAAACCTCCTTGGAATAAGTGGGTTTTCTCGACTGTGAAAATCGGTGCCATCCTGTTGTCGCTTGTGTTGACTCCTCATGGCACCACTCGAGTTATTCTTTTGATGTTGGTGGCCACAAGCGTCATCAGCCTGTTTAGGATACATCCCGATCCCTACGTTGCGCTTCTTTCTGCATTGAGCGGCATGTGCATGGAGAGACGTGATCTTGCGCGTGCCTTTCCCAATCCCAACCCTCTTTGGGGATTCTTTGCCCTATTCGTAATCCTTCCGTTCGTCCTTCTCCCCTCACTCATCCGTGGCACACCCGCATTCCCTTTCCTTGACCAAGATGGTCTTGTTTACTGGTCAGAGATGCTGATAGCCGCTCTTTTGGGATTTTCGTTCGGGATGATAGAGCGCTACGTGGCTTTTCGTGATCGAAAAGAAAACCTGATTTATCTCAAAGGCATTGTGTCAGCCGTTGTTCTCGAAATAGCCGCCGAGCGTGAAAAACACGCCGACTCCGGACGCCAATCAGATTGACGCATCCCCGAAACCCCATTCAATCTGCGAAATCTGTGGCTCACTTCTCGCCTCGCGCTCTTGGCGTCATGGCGGTTCAATCTCCGCCTCAGAATTCCCCGCCGCTGATTTTATCAAGAAAGCACATCGCCAGTCCGATCCCCATCATCCCCCAAGCGGTGTATTGAACCGTCGCCAGATCAAATTGCGATTGATTGACCAGACCGACAATGGCCGTCTGTCCCAGCATCAAAACGGCTCCGGCCAAGACGAGATTCGACATGAACGCTCCCCGCGAAAAAGCGGAGAGCGCGAGCAGAATGCCGGTCGCCAATCCCGCGTGGCTGAAGAGAACGTCCGAAACTCCCGCGACAGGTATCGGAACCTCGAAAACTCCCGCCGCCTTCAATCCCCACGCCGCGCAGATGCCCACGCCGCCAAAGAATCGAACGATTTGAAGCAGGGGCAACATCAACTTCGCCAGCGGACTTGCTTGCGGTCGCGCTCCCGATTTTTTCGCCGCGCGCGATTTTTCCTTCTGCGTCGCGTCGGACGCCAGAATCATCGTCGGCTTGAGAATCGTTTCGGTCAGCGTTTGAACCGCCATTTCCTCGGCGCGTTTCTTCGCCGTCTTCTCGTCAATCCCCTTGGCCTTCAGCCGTTCGGCCTCGACCCGCGCCAGTTCCTTCTTCTCCTTGCGCCGTTTCCGCGATTCCTCGACGTCATCCAGCCATCGCGCGATCGGATCGCGCCAAGTGGCGTAGCGTTTGCGCGGCTTGATCTTGTCGGCGGCGCCCCACTTGATCCGCGCCAAAAGCATCGGCCCGTATCCGAACAAATCCTCAAAGAGTTCCTCCCATCGCTCGCCGCTGAAACGATAAAGAAAATCCTGTAGCGCGTCCTCCGAAACGCCCTTGATGCGCAATTGTTTCAGCATTTGCTCGATCCGCTCCAGCGGTCCGGCGCGTTGCGCGAGCAAGGGCTTCATCACGAACCGCTGATAGAGAAGCGAGAATAAAAACGCCACGACCGCCGCGCCGAGCCAATAAATTCCGACCGCGCGGAAAAGCCAGAGCATGCCGAGGGTCAACGCCGACAGGCTGAACGTCCAAGCCCACCCCTTGAGCGTCATGCCAAAGAAAACCGCGCGCACCCGGCGGAACAAAAACGTTTTCCGCTTCAATCCATCCATGATGAAATTGATGAGCGGCGTGAGAACGAACAACCCCAAGACGCCTCCGGCGAAAAGCAACTGCCCCATCGCCGCCAGACCGATGACCAGCGCGGCCATCCCGCCGAAAAATCCAGCAATCGCGGCTTTGCGCCGCTTCAAAGCTGGCGAGCTGTAATAGGCCAACTCCTCGACTTCCAGCGTTTCGACGTGTTGCTCGCGCGGCGTGTAGGGACCTTTTTCGCTCTCGACGCCGAGGAACGCCTCCAGATCGCGGATCACCTCGGTCATTCCCGCGTAGCGTTCCTTCGGCTCCTTTGCCATTGTCTTCGTCAGGATCGCGTTCAACGCCGCCGGAACGCGCCGGATGTGTTTTTCCAGCGGCGGCGGCGCGTCAGCGATGTGCTTGCTGATGATCTCCATCGCCGAGCCGCCGCTGAACGGCGTTTTGCCCGCGCAGAGATAATAGAGCGTGCATCCGAGCGAGTATTGATCGGCGCGGTGATCCACGCCGGCGGCGTCGCGCGCCTGTTCCGGGGGCATGTAGGCCGGCGTTCCCATGGCGATGTCGAGTTGGGTCAAATCCCCTTTGGCTTGGCGCATGATCGTCGCCTCGCGTCCGCCCGACGGCGCTGGCGCCTTCTCTTCCGCGCCGCGCATTTTCGCCAAGCCCATGTCGGCGATCTTCACCAATCCCTGATCGTTGACCATGAGGTTGTCGGGTTTGATGTCGCGGTGAACGATGCCGCGATCATGCGCGTATTTGAGTCCGCGCGCCGCTTGAAGCACGTAACCCGCGGCGGTTTCGAGGTCCAGCTTGCCGTCCTCGCGCACCATGTCCCCCAAATTTTTGCCCGGGACAAATTCCATGCTGATGTAATGGACGTTTTGATCGCGCCCCACGTCATAGACTTGAATGATGTTGTGGTGGCCGAGTTGCGCCGCGCTGAGCGCCTCGCGGGTAAAGCGGATCAGAAACTCCGGATTGTTGGCCATGCGCGTCGGCAAAACTTTCAACGCGACCTTGCGGTCCAGCGAAATTTGCCGCGCGAGGTAAACCATCCCCATGCCTCCTTCACCCAGCTTCTTGGCGACTTCATAGCCGTCCACCGTCATGCCGCTCAGGTCGCCTTTCGTCTTTTCCTCCGCGTAACCCGGCTCTCCGGGTCCCGCAAGGCTTCCTCCCTCGGCTGTCGGTTCGGCGCGCTCGATTCGGGTTTTGGATTCGTCGTCCGCTTCTTCGTCGGCCATTCTTCCCGTCGGAGGAACGGCCGTCTTGGTGTCGCTGAGGTCTTCGTCTTCGTCGCGCGTCCGCCGCGCAACCGCAGGGGCGGGTTGATTTGCGCCCTTCTCTCTTGGCAACAGTCTCGTTTTCCCCGTCGGTTCCGGTCGCGTTTTTTCGGATCGCTCGATGCGCGTTTTTGCGGGCGTTTCGATTCGAGTTCTTTCAGGTGTCTCAATCCGCGTTTTCTCCGGGACTTCGAGGCGTGTTTTTTCGAGAGGAGGAACGATCGTTTCCCGTTCCTCCATTCCTCGGCGCGATGCCGGACGTGGCGACGGCGAGGGCTTCGGCGCGGAGGACGGTCTTGCCAATTGCGCCAACTTCATCGGCACGAAGGTTGCGCATTCCGGACACAAGACGGCTCCCTGTCCCGCGCCGACTTCTCCCTCCCAAGTGTGACCGCACTTGTGGCAAGTCAGCGTTCGCGAGGGCGACGCCGATTTTTCTCTTTGCGGAATCGCCGTCTTCGTTTCATCCATGCTCGCGGCGACGGGCGATAGTTTGGGTTTGATGCGCGGTTCCTCACGGGAAATGGGGCGCGGGGCGGGACGCGGCGATGGGGAAGCCTTGGCCGGGGCGGTCACTTTGGGAGAGGCGGCTTTGGGAGGTTCTGGTTTAGGCGCAGACGCCTTGGCTTGGCTTTGCCCTTGCGCCGCCAGCGACAGCGGCACGATGACCATGCACTCCGGACATTGGACAACACCCTGCCCTTGGGAAACTTCGTCGTCCCACTTGTGATTGCATTTGTGGCAGGTCAGTTGCACTCGCGCCGACATTCCTTCGCGGAATCCTATGTCCTGTGATTCATCACCGGTTGATCCTACCCGTCAGGTTTGGCGGCGGTCAAGATGTAGAAGGAATGGGGGGCGGCTCGGCTTATCAATTTTGCTTTACGCCGGCTTCTTCTTTTCCGTCGCCCGCCAACGCAAGAACGTTTCGATGAATTCGTCCAACTCCCCGTCCATCACCGATTGAACGTTGCTCGTTTCGTGATCCGTGCGGTGATCCTTGACGAGCATGTAGGGCTGAAAAACGTAGGAACGAATCTGATTGCCCCAAGCGATGGTTTTTTTCTCTCCCATCTTTGCGGCCATCGCCTCCTCCTGAATCTGCGAGTAATGCTGATAGAGGCGCGAGCGGAGCATCTTCAGCGCGGTCGCTTTGTTTTTGTGCTGGCTTCGCTCGTTTTGGCATTGCACGACGATCTTGGTCGGCAGATGCGTGATTCGCACGGCGGAGGAGGTTTTGTTGACGTGCTGACCCCCGGCCCCCGACGAGCGATAAGTGTCAATTTTCAGGTCCTCGTCGCGGATTTCGACCTCAATCGTGTCGTCCACTTCGGGATAAACGTCCACGGCGCAGAACGAGGTATGACGTCGCTTGTTGGCGTCGAACGGAGATATGCGAACGAGGCGATGAACGCCCCCTTCGCCGCGAAGATGGCCGTAAGCAAAATCGCCTCGGGCCAAAAGCGTCGCGCTCCGGATTCCCGCTTCCTCCCCCTCTTGCAGGTCAATCAGTTGAACATCCATGCCGCGCCGCTCGCACCAACGGGTATACATCCGGAGCAACATGCTCGCCCAATCGCACGATTCGGTTCCACCCGCCCCCGGATGAATGTAGATGAAACACGGGAGCGGATCGTCCTCATCGGTCATGAGCGTGCGAAGCTCCAGCCCGTTGAGTCGGTTGAGAAGCTCGGCGGTCTGGCGGCAAAGATCGGCGCGCATCGTCTCGTCTTCCGCGCTCAATTCATAAAGTTCGAGCATCTCGCCCGACTCTTTTTCAATGGCCTCCCAAGGCTGGACCGACGCCTTCAGCGCCTTGATCCGGCGCATGTGTTGCTGGGCGGTCTGCGGATTGGCCCAAAAATCCGGCTCGGTTGTTTGCTGTTCGAGTTGTTCGATTCTGGCGCGACGCAAAGGGACGTCAAAGATAGTCGCGTGTGCGCGCGATGCGGCGTTGAATTTCCTGAAGCGTGGAAAGCGTCTCCTCGGGTTTGATCACGGCTTGTTTGATCACGTTGCGGAAGTCTCCTTAATGGTTGGGTTCCCTCGCATGAGGAAACCTTTTAGCATTCTATCTTTGACCGAATTTTAATTCCGCAACAATTATCACCACCAAGCCACCAAGCCACCAAGAGCAGAAGACAAAATATCTCATTGGAATTTTTCCTTCCGCTTGGTGTCTTTGCGTCTTGGTGGCTCATCCTCATCTGCGTATGCTCGGTTTTTCAAGCGTCCGCGTCTCCAACACCAATTCATCCCCTTTGCGATCCAGCCGGAGCGCGACGGAACCGAAGGCTAGATCAAGTCCCTCGGCGAGAGAGCAGAAATCAAGCCAATCCTTGCGGTTTTGCTTTTTCAAAACAATGGCCGGAAATGCGCGCATGGATTCGGCGAGATCATCGAAATGGACACTGACAAAAGCAAGCGGCGGCGAATCTCCTTCGGACCAAAGCCGGTCCACAAGATCGCGTTTGGCGCGCGCCAACGGCGGGGTGGTCGAGCCGCGATAATCGGCAACACCAAACGTTTCAAAAGAATCTTCCGCGTTCCCGTCCGTTTTCAATTCGATCATTCGCCATGCGTCGGCGGGAGAATGAGCGACGCGGAGGAGGGGAGAACGATCCGACCAAACTGCCGCGACCGGAACCGCTTCGGCCAGCGTCGGATAAAGCGCCCAGCCGATTCGACCATTGCTCGAGGAATCTTGGGATTCGAGAGCCTTCTTGAACTTGTCCGTCCAATTGGGTCGAATCCAATCAAAATCCCAGCTCCGCTCGATCAGCGCGTCCCAATCAATCCCGACCAGCGACGCTCCTTTGACGGCAAAGGACTGGGCAAGGTCCATTTGCAGTATGCTCGGCGATAATTTTTCCGAGGGCGTTGTCGGATAATCCAGTGTCAGAACAGCCAGCGTCGGAATCGCGGCGAAGGCCGCTTCCTCGCTCGCGATTCGCTTGGATCGCAATCTCAGGTCCAAATCGAGCAATGAATTCCCCGTTTGCTGAAATTGAATCTCTTCGATTTCCTCCAATGGTTTCAACCAAGCGTCGAGTCCAATCTCTTCTTTTTTCTTCCGCTTGCTTTTCCGTCGCTTCCGATAATTCTCTTTCTCCTCCTCATTCTCCTTCTCAACTCCGGCCAATCGCTTCCGATCCTCCAAAATCAAACCGGGGCGGAGCGTTCCGCTTAATGCGCCTCCAAACTCTTGTTGAACCCCTTCAGGGTTCAACCTTTTTTGGGAAACCTCGACCGGGGGTTTTGCTTCGCTCCACCCCCGGCTATTCACATTCGACCCCTTCGGGGTCGCACTGGAACGAGCGCGGACATTTTGTTGCTCCGCATGAACTTGATCAATGATGCGCGGGAGAACATCCGAAACTGAACTTTCCATCACCGCGCAAATCCATCCGCCGACGTTGGCAAGCGACATGGCCTCCCGCGATTGGTCGCTCAAGTAATGGTAAATTTTAATGTCGCGATAAACCGACGTTTGAACGGCGTGAGTGGAGAAGATCAATTCGGCGAGCGGCCCGATTTGGGTCTTGATCGGTGAATCGGCGCGGCTGATTGCCAAAAGCGCCGTCGCGGGTTCGGAATTTTTGCCTGCCACGTCCCAATGTCCAAGAACCAACCACGTCTCCTTGCCGAGCAAAAAGAAAAACGCCTTGCGATACTCCGCGATCCGCTTGCGCGCATCGGCCTCGCCGTATTCGGACGACCAATCGTCCCAAACTCCGGCGTAATCAAGCAGACGCTCCATCGATTGATCGGTGCTGTTTTGTCCGCGCGATTCCCAATGAAGGTCAAACGCGTGTCCAAAATTCTTGAACCTGAATTCAACCGAGGAGTGGGGAGGAAAGAGCACCGACGCAGGGACCGTCGGACCGCGCGGCCAGAAGAAATAAATCGCCCCGCCGACGAGAACGAATAGAAAGAAAGCCGCCGCTAATTTCCATAACCGGCGGCGGCCCGATGATTTCATTCGCGGAGATTGGTTTCCCAATAGGCCGAATCCACGAACCGCTCCCACACGGTCCGATCGTCGCCATTGGGAATGATGCGCAACGTCGCCATCCAAGAGGGACGGACCGGCTTGGCGAGCGGATGCATCTCGCATTCGCCCGGAAACTGATTCCCCTTCTTGGTGTTGCAGGAGGTGCACGCGAGAACCACGTTCTCCCAAACCGATTTCCCGCCGCGACTGCGCGGAATGACGTGATCCACCGTCATGTCGTCGTGCGCCGGCTTGATTCCGCAATACTGGCAACGATAACCGTCGCGCATGTAGATGTTGCGCCGGTTGAACCGGACGGTTCGCGGCGGCGCGCTCTGGTATCGCCCCAGCACGACAACCTGCGGAACGCGCAACTGAAAATTCGGCGTCGAAATCATCAGCCCGTGGTTCTTTCCGTATTCGGAAAGCTCGCGCCACGACTCAAAATCGTAGGTCTCGTAATCCTCGGTGACGATCCTCGCCAGCCCCTGATAGACGAGCGACAGCGCGCGCCGCACCGTGCAGATGTGCACGGCGAGCCAATGCTTGTTGAGCACGAGAACGGGGCGGTTGAGGGTGGCAATCATGTTCGATTTTCCTCGCGGCTCCCATTGGGGAAACGACCAATTGTTTCGATACCGGTCGAGAAAACGTCAACGGATTATAGCCCATATTCCCCCTTGCGTCCAATGGAAGATCGAAAAACTGATGGCCAAAGCTTCAGACAACTTCATTGCGGCTTTGCGTCTCTGCGTTTAATTTCTTCTTTTGAGTAAGGAGAAGAATTCAACGCAAAGCCGCAAAGACGCATAAGGATCAAACACAAAGACACGAAGAAGCCACAAAGACCACAAAGAAAATACAATTTCTTCGTGTCTTCTTTGTGTCCTTGTGTCCAACTCCGCGAACTCCGCGCCTCCGCGTGAAAATTTATTCGACCTTGCGGCCATCCGTCCCAACCCGATTCAAAAACAAATTGAATTAGGAATGGAGTCAACGCGGGACTGTTGAAAAAGCCTGTTTGGCGCAGGCGTCCCGCCTGTGAACCCGTCATTTCCTCTGAGTTTTTCAACAGCCCCAACGTTCCCCTCTCCCTCCCCATGTCCCCCTTGTCCGTCCCCTTGTCCCTGTCCAACTTCTCCCTTGCCCAACGTTCCTCTCCTCCCCCCTCACGCCGAATCAGAAAGCGACGATTTTATCAATTTTCGCATTCGGGATGGTTTGCCTCATGGGGCTGTCCATATGGCAGGAGGTAAAGCGCAAGGCAAAACGCAAAGTGCTAGAGCAACGCGAAAAGCGACTTGAACTAGAGGATAAGTTACCCAAAGACGATTTGCGAAAAAGGCAGGCGTCGTGTTGCCACGTATGGAGTTGCCCTACAAAATGGGACGAACCGTGGCATAGGTGCAAGAACTGTGGTTTGGCCGAGAGACATGACTTTGAGATTGATGCGGGAAATATGGTAGGAGTATGCATCTGCGGGAAAACAATGGTTCGGTTTCCTTGATGGCACTCCTTGTTGCGACGATCGGATATGCCCAGTGGACATGAATGTGGGTCAGCGAAAAACTGGGATTTCAAGCGAGCCATCTTCTAAATGCCCATACTGCGGAAAACCTTGTCATATCAATACTAACAAGCTTAATGACGTTAGCTGGATCGTAATTTATCTCGGACCTTCTTTGACGGACGGTAATTGGAGCCAATATTGGATCCGCGATTGTGAATTTTGCGGGACGCATTTATCGCAATATGAGCATCAAGGAAAGTACGATTCTCACTGGACGTGCAGAAACGACCGATGCACTCAGCATGGGAGCCGTTCGCTACACAGAGGCCGCACATGGGGGTTATGATCAAGAACTGGTATGGAATGCGAGGAACGTTTATCTCATTGCCAATTCTTTTCCATGGAGACAGGACGGCAGATCGGGCAGACCGATCCATTGAATCGGCGGACGCCTCTTCAACGCCGTAGGTCCCCCGCTCATGAGCGGGCGGCGAATGAAGAAAATTTAGCCGCGAAAGAACGCAAAAGGCACGAAAGAACTCTGACCCTACCCTCGTTCTTCAAAGGAGAGAGCCTTTCGGAAATTCGCGGGACAGGCACGCGGACGAACTTCCCGCGAGCCGGTCCCCGAATTTCCAGGACCGCAAAAGAAGAGGCGAGTCGCGCGAAGGGCAACTTTACTTATTCCGCGTGCTTCCGCGTCGTTTCATTTTCTTCAAAGACCTGAATCAGCGCGCCGAAGGTGTCGGCGGGATGGAGATAGCAATGCCGCCAGTGGGGGTTGTCGAAACTCACCCCAAGAACGCGCACGCCGTTTTTCTCGAAATACCGAATCGCCTCCTTGAGATTTTCCACGCTGATCGAAATGTGATGGAATCCCTCGCCGTATTTTTCAATGTAGCGTCCGACGCCGCCGTCGGGTTGGGTCGGGCTGACGACTTCGACCTTCTTGCCGCCGAGGCGGAAGGTCGCCCAACTGAATCCCTCGCTTGAATTTCCGGCGTCGCCGAGCGGTTCGCCGCCGAGCACCTCGCTGAAAAACCGCCGCGCCTTGGCCATGTCCTTGACGCCGATGGAAACGTGATCGAGCCGCTTGAAGATGCCCGTGACATTGTTTTCTAGACCTTTACGTGATGGGGACCCTGATCTTCCCAGCAACTCATCCAACTCTCGATAAACCGCTTCCAAATCTTTTGCGGGTAGCTCGCCCAAGAGACGGACAAAACGCGACCGATCAAGGGCACGAGCTTGAAAAACGAGGGCAACGGAATCCGTCAGAAGTCCATTTGTTTCCGAACGCTCAATTTTCAAGGCGGCAGGAAAACGAGAAGCGCCGGGTTGCGATGTGAGAGGAACCGCCAAGATCAGCGGAGATCCCTGTCCCTGAACCACATCTTGGATTACGATGGCGGGCCGTTGGCCCGATTGTTCCCGCTCCGCGCTTAACGGCAAGGTCACAATCCAAATTTGTCCCGGCTTCATTTCAAGCCGATGCCTCGGGAAAATCGCAATGGGCGGCGTCTTCTTCGGAAGCGCGTTCCCAAGCCTCGAACTCCTCGCGTAGCTCGGTAGAGATCGGAGGAAAGTGTGCCGAAAGCGCAGTCAAGACGAGCTGTTCCGGTGAGGCTCCGGAACCTTTGCAAAGTTTCTCGACCTCTTGGGCGATAGGGTCGGGAATTTCGATGGTCATACTCATGGAGACACCAATTACCTGCTCTGCGTCTATATATCGCATCCTGCTTATAGCAAATTCAATGGGAAACCGTCTTATTGCCGGCCTTGGTCCCACACCGAATTTCGCCGGTTTACATCTGATTATCCCTTTTCCGTTGAACGAACCTCCATGCTTGCCCATACTGCGGGCGAGGAATTCCAACCCTCGCCCCGAGCCGTTGCCGATCAATGTGAACGAGCAACATTAAGAATGATTTTGGAATCATGCCGGATCAATCGCCTCCCACTCCGGATTCCAAGGAACCGATCCCTTCTCCGAAGTCCACCCCTTCGCGTCCTCTCTCGCATGGGGGAGACCACGATCTCTCGCAACAGCTTCTCGCCGTTTCGCTCGGAAAAACCGAGGATATTTTGCAATCGCTCGGCACGCGCGCCGAGGGATTAACCGAAAGCGAAGCGCTGGAGCGGCTGGAGAAATTCGGTCCCAACAGCCTTGAAATCGCCGAGCAGTTCGTCCGGTTGAAGCAATTCGGTCACGCGATCCTGAATCCGCTTGTGCTTCTGTTGCTCGCGCTCGGAACAGTCTCCTTCCTTACGGGCGATGCCAACGCGGGCGCGATCATGTCGCTCATGGTGGCGTTGGGCGTGGGGTTGCGCTTCGTGCAGGAGGCGCGGGCCGCAACGGCGGCGGCGCGCCTCAAGGCGATGATCCACGTTACAGCGACGGTGCTTCGTGAGGGCAAGGCGAGGGAAATTCCATTTGACGAAGTGGTCCCGGGCGATTTGGTTCTTTTGACCGCAGGCGACATGGTTCCCGCCGACTTGCGACTGATCGCCTCCAAGGACCTTTTCGCCGCGCAATCGGCTCTGACCGGCGAATCCTTTCCGGTGGAAAAATTCGACCGTCCTATGACCGGCGAACCGCGTTCCCTTTTGCAGGCCGAAAACATTTGTTTCCTTGGAACCAACGTTACCAGCGGCACGGGAACGGGCGTCGCCATCGCGACGGGTCTGCGGACCTATCTCGGTTCGGTGGCAAGGATTGTCGCCGGAACCGGAAACCCCACCGCATTCGACCGGGGAGTTCGCCGATTCACTTGGCTGATGATCGCCTATATGGCGGTCATGGTTCCCGCCGTTTTTCTCATCAACGGGCTGGTCAAACATAATTGGCATGAGGCTTTTTTCTTCGCCATCGCCGTGGCCGTCGGCCTCACGCCCGAAATGTTGCCGATGATCGTTTCGGTTTGTCTTTCGCGCGGCGCGATGCTGATGTCGAAGAAAAAAGTGATCGTCAAGCGGCTGAATTCGATCCAAAACTTCGGCGCGATGGACATTCTGTGCACAGACAAGACCGGAACCCTGACGCTGGACCGCGTCGTTCTCCAGCGCCACTGCGACGTGGCGGGAAGCGACGATCAGGAAGTTTTGGCGGAAGCATTTCTCAACAGTCATTTTCAAACCGGTCTGCGGAGCGTGTTGGACCGGGCGATTCTGGAACACGAAGAAGTCCCGTCGCAAATCCAATTGGGGCAATTCAAGAAAATTGATGAAATTCCCTTCGATTTTTCGCGCAAGGTCATGTCGGTGGTCGTCGAATCGCCTCAAGGGGAAACGCGGCTCCTTTGCAAGGGAGCGCCGGAAGCGGTTTACGAACGTTGCGACCGCTTTGAGCTTGACGGCGAAATTTATCCGATGGATCCGCTCCTCCTCGTCAACCTGAAGGAGGAATATCAAAATTTGAGCAATGACGGCTTTCGCGTTCTGGCCGTGGCGTATAAGAAGCTCGATTCCAAGCCCGCGTATTCCAAGGAGGACGAAGTCGCCATGATTTTGCGCGGCTACCTCGCCTACCTCGATCCGCCGAAAGATTCCGCGAGACAAGCGATTGATGCGCTCCGTGGCCACGGCGTCGCGGTCAAGGTCCTGACGGGAGACAACGAATGGGTCAGCCGGAAGATATGCAGAGAAGTCGGACTGGTTGAGGAGAGAACATTGCTCGGTCCGGAAATCGAAAAGATGGGGGACGACGAGTTGCAACGATCCGTGGAGGAGGCATCGCTTTTCGCCCGTCTTTCCCCGATGGACAAGCAGAGGATCGTGGCGGCGTTTCAGAAGAACGGCCGAGTGGTCGGCTTCATAGGAGACGGCATCAATGACGCCCCGGCCTTGCGCGCCGCCGACGTCGGCATTTCCGTGGATACCGCCGTGGACGTCGCCAAGGAATCGGCCGATTTGATCATGTTGGAGAAGAACCTGATGATCCTCGAAGAAGGGGTGATCGAAGGACGCAAAGTCTTCGCCAATATCCTGAAGTATATCCGGATGGGAGCCAGTTCCAATTTCGGCAACATGTTCAGCGTCTTGGGCGCGAGCGTTTTTTTACCGTTCCTTCCGATGGCTCCCCTGCAGATTCTCGCCAACAATCTTCTTTATGATTTCTCGCAGGTGCCGATTCCGACCGACAATGTTGACCCCGAACTGGTTACGCAACCCCAGCCTTGGTCCATGCAACGCATTTCGCGCTTTATCATGTTCGTCGGACCGATCAGTTCGATCTTCGATTACGCCACGTATTTCATCATGCTCCACGTTTTCAATTGCTGGGCTCCGGCGCGCGCGTCCTTGTTCCAAACCGGATGGTTCGTCGAGTCGCTCCTGAGCCAAACGCTCATCATCCACATCATTCGAACCAATCGGATGCCGTTCGTGGCGAGCAAGGCAAGCTGGCCTCTGGCGATCACCTCGGTGACGATCTCCTGTATCGGCGTGGCTCTGCCGTTCTCCTTTTTGGCCGGAGGCCTCGGACTGGTTCCCTTGCCTCACGCTTATTGGCCGCTTTTGCTTCTTGTTCTTTTCGGTTACGGCTTGCTAGCGTTCGGGTTGAAGTCGTGGTTCACCCGACGCGGATGGATTTAAGTTCCAACGTAAAATGAGATTGGTTCTTCCATGAAAGAAGAGCTTCCACCCAAGTCCCCCCAATCTCCTCTTCCCTTCTACATCTGCTTCTTCCTGTCCGGCGTCGCGGGGCTGATCTATGAGGTCCTCTGGTCCCGCTATCTGGCGTTGGCGCTGGGAGGAACGGGACAGGCGCAGATCATCATCCTCTCGACCTACATGGGAGGGCTTGCGCTGGGAGCGTGGCTTTTCGGCAATCGCGCCGACACGACTGCCGACCCGCTCAAACTTTACGTCGGGCTTGAGTTGGGCATCGGGTTGCTCGGCGCGATCTATCCTCGCCTTTTTGAACCTGTCCGGTCGCTTTTCGTTGGAACCATCAAGATGCTCGGGCTGAGTCCCGTCGCGTGGCATCTTTCGGCCATTCTCGCCTGCGCTTTAAGCATCCTTCTCCCGACGACGCTCATGGGGGGGACGCTTCCCGTTCTCGGAAAATACCTCATCCGGAATCGTTCTGATATCGGACGGCGGATCGCGGGGCTTTATTACCTCAACAGCTTGGGAGCCGTCTTCGGCTCGCTTTGGGCGGGGTTTTGGCTGATTCGCGTCGCGGGATTGGAAATGTCCATGGTCACCGCCGCCTCGCTGAACTTTCTGGTCGCGGGTACAGTTTGGATTTTGTCCAAGATTGGGGGAACCGCTGGAACTTCAGCGGAACCGGAACCTGATGAAGACCGGTCAAAGCCGGAACTCCAGATCGCGAAAGGAGAACCAACGGCAACGAACCGAGTGATTCTCATCGCTTTGTCCGCCATCACGCTTTCGGGATTCGCCTCGATGATTTACGAGGTGTGCTGGATTCGGCTTATGACACTGGTTCTAGGCTCTTCCAGTTTTTCATTCGCGTTGATGCTGTCCGCGTTTATTTCCGGAATCACGCTGGGGAGTTTTCTCCTGTCGCTCAAACGGAGCGACGGCGGATATTACGGAATTCTCGGCTGGAGCGAGCTGGCGATCGGATCGTCGGCCTTGCTCACAATCCTCATTTACCAGCGTCTTCCCGTTGTGCTCAACCAATGGCGCACGAGCTTGGTTCGGGAGGAATACGCTTATCCGATTTATCAATGCGGTGTGTTTGTCCTTTGCTTTTCGGTCATGGTGGTTCCGACGGTTTTCATGGGGATGACGCTTCCGGCGGCCAGCCGCGTCGCGTCGCAGGGCTTGAAAACCTTGGGGGGCAAAATCGGCGACGTCTTCGCCTTGAACACCATCGGCACGCTCTTCGGCGCCGCCGTGGCCGGATTTTTTCTTCTTCCCTCCATCGGCGTTAAAAACGCGATCCTCGTCGCCGTGACGATGAACCTCGTTTTGGGATTGGCGATTTTATGGACCGATCCCGCGCTGTTCCGTTCAGGCTTGCTCCGTCCCCCCTCCGCGCTCGCGCTCACCGTCGCGGGATTGATTTCCTATACGATTTTTTCTTCCGGCTGGGACATCCGGTTTCTAACGGCGGGGACCTATCGGAGCCGCAGGAGAATAGAAAGCTTCGCGCATTTCAGACGGGAGATCAGCCGGCGTGAACTTCTTTATTATCGCGACGGGGCCGACGCCAGCATCGCCGTCTCCAGCGACAAAGACCCGCGCAAGGGACACGTTCTCGCCCTGCTCATCAACGGCAAGGCCGACGCATCCAACGACACCGACATGGTGACCCAAGTCATGCTGGGGCATCTCCCGATGCTGATCCATCCCAAGCCGGAAAATGTTTTGGTCGTGGGTCTGGGCGCCGGGGTGAGCGCGGGCGCGGCGACACTTTATGATCCGAGAAGGGTGGATTGCGTCGAGTTGATCCCGGAGGTGGTCGAGGCGGCGCGCCATTTCCACGAATACAATCACGACGTCGTGGACAATCCTAAGGTCAAGATCGTTGTGCAAGACGCCAAAACCTTTCTGCAGATGGCGCCCGATTCCTACGACGTGATCATCAACCAGCCGACCAATCTTTGGATCACGGGCGTCGCGGGGCTTTTCACGAGGGAATACTACGAGGCTTGCCGCGAAAAGCTTCGCCCGGGAGGAATGTTCGAGCTTTGGATTCAATGCTACGACATTCAGGACGTTTCCATGTTTTCCATCCTGAACACGTTCCACGAGGTTTTCCCGTATTCGACCATCTTCAATCTATCGTCGGCGGACATCGCCGTCATCGGCTCGACCGAGCCGTTCAAGCCAGACTTTCCTCGAATGAAAGATCTGCTGGATCTTCCCGGCGTTTCCGCCGAACTGGCTCCCTTCGGGATCCGCGACTTGTTGCCGATTCTCTCCATGCAGATGGCGGCCAAGAATCTCACGCCCGGGCCTCACGTGACGCTGGGGGGCATGAACAGCGATTTCTTTCCCACGCTCGAATTTGAAGCCTCTAAGGGTTTCTTCATCGGATCCAACGCAACGGGACTCAAGATGTTGGATCGCCGAAATTGGGCGCCGGGCCTCGGCGGTTTGTGGATTGAGCAATACCATCCCAATCCCCAACCGCCGGAGTCGTCTTTTGCCTCCTATTTCGAGCAACTCAACCGCATGAGCAGTTTGCAAGACAACGCGCTTTCGGCTTGGTGCGATCTATGGGAACGATCTTATCACGGTTCAACGCGAATCCGATTGGCGCGATCCCGAATACCGGACAACAACGAATTGGGGCGATTGGCTCTGCTCGACGACGAACGCTTGACCAGTTCCACCGAAGCGATGGAAATGCGGACGCGACTTCTTGTCCGCCAGTATGAAGCGGATCGGAATTACGCGCATCTTCCCGACGCGCAACCGTTGCGGGCGTCGCTGGAGAGGCTGGTTGGCGAAAGTCCGTCCAGTCGTCCGTGGGGTCTGATGATTTTGGGGGATTTGGAGGCGGACGCGCTGAAATTTGATTCGGCGGTCCAACGTTATGCGGAGGCCTTGAAGGGATTAAGCGTCGGCGTCGCAGATTCGTCCGCCGAAGATCTTCGAACGGAAATTCTCATTCGTCTGGCCGAAGTTCACCTCGACCTGAATATGCCCGATACGGCGCAAGAAGACGTGTCGGAATTTCGGGAGGAAGACCTATCCGCCAAACTCTCCCTGCGATTGCATTTGCTCCGGTGCCGAATACTTCAGGCGGAAGGTAAACGCGAGTTTGGATCGCGCGGCTTTTAGATGCGTTGGCTAGATCAATAATTCCAGCCGGTCGCCACTGCCGATGCCGCAGGCGTTGGCGTCGTCGTTGTCAACGTGCATTTCAAAAAGGAATTCGTCGGAGACTCGGATGCGGACCTGCTCCAAGATTGCGGGTTTCTCGGTGTGAAAAACGCGGGCGTGAATCATTTGATTATTGGTCAATCCAAACCGTTGCGCGATTTCGGGGGGCGTGTGGATATGCCGGTCGGCGACGATGATTCCTTCTCTTAAAACCAGCGTGCCTTTGGGTCCAACCAGCGTTCCTCCCGCCGAACCTTTGGTGTCCCCCGATTGCCGAACGGGTGGATTGATGCCGAGATAAAACCCGTCGGTGCGGGAGATTTCGACCTGCGTGTATTTTCGAAGAGGACCCAAGATGCGCACACTCTCAATAGCGCGTCCGCGCCCGGCGATCAGCGAGACGGTTTCTTTCGCCGCGAATTGAAACGGTTGCATGAGCATATTGCGAGCGGTCAATTCCGCTCCCTTGCCGAAAAGAATTTCAAAATCTTCTTTCGTCAGGTGAATGTGGCGATTGGAGACGTTGCAGGTGACCGTCCAACGACCGTCGGGCGAATGTCCCGGCTCCTCCGGACGGAGCGCACCCGAAGAAGACAGATTCGAGATCGCCGACGTTGAAGTTCCGTATGCGCGAATCGAAGCGGCCGTCGGGCGAGGAGAGGGGAGGGATGCCAAGGCCGTCGAGCCGGTCAGCCCCCGCGCCTGAAGCTCCTGAATTACCGCCGTTGCAATGCGGGCGATTTTATCCTTGTCGGCATCCATAATGACCGTCGCGCCTCGGATGGTTTACGGATGGCGGGGCAGAAGTTTTTCGAGGAGTTCGTGCGGGCGCGGAATGACGTGCGACCCGCGCAGTTCGCCGACGCGTTTGGCGGCGGAGGCTCCGGCCTCGACGGCGACCGTCACCGCGCCGACGTCGCCCCGGACCGTGACCGTCACGATCCCCGCGTCAATTTTGGCGTTTCCCTCGACGGTGACGTTGGCCGACTTGGACATTGCGTCGCACGCCTCGATGGCGCCGGTCATACCGCGAGTTTCCACGATGCCGAGCGCGGTTCCCTCATGCGGATCGCGCTCGGTTGGGTCTTTTTCCCGTTTGCTCATAATGAGCGTAAACTAGTCGCTGAACGAGGCAATGTCAAGCCAAGCCGAAAAGTTCGTAGGGTGATTCGAAGGCAATCATGGTTTGCGGATTTGGAATCCCTTTGGAATAATCCTGAGCCATTCAACCGGAGAGTGAAAATCGAAATGCGAAATCAATCCGTTCATCGAATGTTTAACCGAATCGCGATCTGTTTTGCCATGACGCTCATCGGCGCGTCGGCGCGAGTGGCTTGCGCGCAAGCCACCCAAAAGAAGCTGACGTTTGCGGTGATTCCCAAGGGGACGACGCATGAATTTTGGAAATCCATCCACGCCGGAGCGGTGAAAGCCGGACGCGAATTGGGAATCGAGATCATCTGGAAGGGACCGCAACGCGAAGACGACCGCGAGCTTCAAATTCAGGTCGTCGAGGATTTCGTCAGCAAGAAAGTGGACGGCATCGTTCTTGCGCCGCTGGATGACAAGGCGCTGGTCCGTCCGGTCGGCGACGCGATGAAGAAGAAAATTCCCGTCGTCATTATTGATTCCGGCTTGCAGGGGAAGGATTACGTCAGCTTTGTCGCGACGGACAATTACAAGGGAGGATTGCTCGGCGGCGAGCGGTTGGGCGAGGTCATGGGAGGCAAGGGCAAGGCGATTCTGTTGCGCTATCAGGAAGGCTCCGCCAGCACCATGGAACGCGAGCGCGGTTTTCTGGACGCGATGAAGAAAAAATTCCCCGGCGTCCAGATCGTTTCGGATAATCAATACGGCGGCGCGACGGCGGAACTGGCTTATCAGAAATCCGAAAATCTCTTGAATCGCTTTCCCGACGTGGAGGGCATCTTTTGTCCCAATGAATCCACGACGTTCGGCATGTTGCGCGCGCTGACTGATGCCGGCAAGGCGGGCAAGGTCAAGTTCGTCGGTTTCGATTCGAGCGAAAAGCTGATTCAAGGGTTAAGGGACGGGAACATTCACGGATTGGTTCAGCAAAATCCGTTCAAGATGGGAGAACTGGGAGTCAAGACGCTGGCCGCGCATCTCAAAAGCGAAAAAGTCGAACCGGCGATTGACACCGGCGTCATGGTCGTCTCCAAGGAGAACATGGATCAACCTGAGGTTTCCCGACTTCTACATCCGCCCTTGGACGAGTATCTGAAGTGATTCAACCAACAGGGATGAAGAAGTTTTTTTCCTTCGGGCGTTATCTCGGTTTAATTGCCGTGGTTCTCCTCTTCGGCTTTCTCGACAAAAATGGCACATTCCTGACCGCTCAAAATTTTCGGACCGTCGCGACGCAGACGGTCATCGTGGCGATTGCGGCGATGGGCGCGACGTGCGTCATCATCAGCGCGGGAATTGATTTGAGCGTCGGTTCGGTCATCGCGCTGGCGACGGTTATCACAGCGCTGGCGCTTCAAAAGGGAGCTTCTCCGGCGGTCGCCGCCGTGTTGGGCATCTTAACCGGCGGATTATGCGGATTGCTGAACGGCGTCATCGTCACCTCCTTGCGCATCGTGCCGTTCATCGCGACGCTGGGTATGTTGAGCATTGCGCGCGGCGTGGCCAAAGTTCTTGCAAAGGGGGAGACCGTCCGTCCGCCGGTTTCATGGCTTGAGGATTTAATGACAAAGACGCCCACGCATGAATGGCTGATTGTCTCGCCGGGCGTTTGGCTCATGATTGGAATTTCGTTGGCCGTCGCCTTCATGCTGGGTCGCACCGTTTTCGGTCGCCATCTTTTCGCGCTCGGCTCCAACGAAACGGCGGTGCGATGGAGCGGTCTGCCGATTACGCGGCTGAAGATGCAGGTTTATTTTCTCGCGGGTTTGCTCTCCGGTCTTGCGGGGTTAATGCAATTTTCCCGCCTGACGCTCGGCGACCCGACGGCGGCGGGAGGATTGGAACTCGACGTGATCGCGGCGGTTGTGATCGGCGGCGCGAGCCTCAGCGGTGGTGAAGGGTCGGTTTCCGGAACGCTCGTGGGCGCGTTCATCCTTCAATTCCTCCGCAACGGATGCAATCAGATCGGCGTGGATAACTACGTGCAAGACATGATCGTCGGCGTGATCATTATCGGGGCAGTAGCGGCGGATCAACTTCGAAAGCGCCTTGCCGCATGATTCTTGGAAACGGCGGATCAATCAACAGATGGGATGGGGGAATTCCCTTGAAACAATTCCGAGCGATGGCCTTGCCGGCGGCCAAAGCCCGTACCTTTACGGCAGGCTGGGAATCGAAACCACAATCAAGCCATCGCAATTTGCCCGATTGAATCAATGCGTCTTCCGTCGCTTGCGACGGAGGCGGTGAAACATTTTCAAGGCGCGTGATCGCGGCTCGTTTCAACCGACCGGAAGCAAGCGCATTTTCGAGCGGGGAGAATTCGATCAGGTCAGGCGCGCCGGTATTGACGATGCCTCCTTCGCGTTGCATCAATCCAAATTCGGGCAAACCGATCAGGTTCCGGGTTTCGCTTGTCAAAGGCAGATGAAGCGAGATCACATCGCAAATTCCCAATAAATCATTCAGTGACGCGCGACGGACGCCAAGCGATTTGAAGACACTCCTTTCGGCAAAAGGATCATGCGCCCAAACATCGAATCCATTCGCGCAAGCCAATTGCGCGACGCATTGCCCCACTTGTCCCACTCCGACCAATCCAAGTCGCAAGGGGCGAAAATGCCGCGCGTCATCCGATTCTGCCTCCGAACCGAGCATCTCTTGAATAATTTTCACGGTGAATTGGGTGTATTCCTCCGTCGCGCGATTGGGCACACTGGAGACCATGATTCCAGTTTGGCGCGCCACTTCGAGCGCGATAGGTGAAGATTTATCGTGGACCCGAACAATCACGACGCACTTGCCCGCCATACGAATTTGCCGCTCGTCGAGCGATCCACTCTCCACGATGATTGCGTCGGCTTCGGCGAGTTCGTCCTCGGAACTTGATTCGTTCCATTGCAAAATGTTTTTGTTCTCGGCGTCCTTGACGTCTTGGCGGTTAGGACGAGAAACCATAAACGTTTCATCCATGACCGAGGACTTCGTGATAGACCTTAAGTGTCTTCTCCGCCGCCGTCCGCCAACTGAATTGTCGGGCGCGTTGCAGTCCCAGCGATTTGAGATTGTCGCGCAGACTTTCCTCACGAAAGATGCGCAAAAGCGTTTGCGCCATTTGCGCAGGCGAGGCGAGATCGAGCCTCAACGCGGCATCTCCCGCCACTTCCGGCAAAGCTCCGGCATCGGCGGCGAGGACCGGACAACCGCAAGCCATGGCCTCGACTACGGGCAAACCGAACCCCTCGCAGAGCGAGGGCATGATGAAGGCCCATGCCCGCCGATACAAGGAAGCGAGATCGGAGGGAGAGAGATAACCTGTTTGGGTGACCCGATCAGCGATGCGCAGGTCCTTCAACGTCGTTTGGAATTCGAGTTGGATTGCATCGGATCCTCGATGCCCGACGATCAGCAACCGAGGCAAATTCGGCT
The DNA here is from genome assembly GCA_964598765.1 of uncultured Candidatus Sumerlaeota bacterium. Lineage (GTDB taxonomy): Bacteria > Sumerlaeota > Sumerlaeia > MVZB01 > JAJFLK01 > CAZRCZ01. Next base: position 95,933 of record CAZRCZ010000001.1, read on the forward strand.
CTTCCGCCGACGCGCGCGCGTAAGCTTGGAGAAGCCCGGCTACGTTCTTTCGCGGTTGCGGTCCCATGGAGGCAACGCAGAGAAAGTAGGGTTGTCCTTGGCTCCATCGCTCCACGATGGACAAGTCATCGGGACGCGCCGTCTCGTTGAAAATCTCGGCGTCGTAGCCGTTGTGAACGACCACAACTTTTTCCGGCGGGAGGCCATAGGTGGAAATCACCTCTTGGCGCGTGAATTCCGAAACCGTGATGATCCGATCCATCTTCGGCAAAACGGAGGGAAATGTCCGCGCGAAATACTTCCCTCCGAGATTCTCCTCCGCGTCGGGTCGGCGCAGAAAAAAAAGGTCGTGCACGGTGATGATTCGTTTGGCCTTGCGCGTCGGTGCGGCGTAACTGGCGGGAGAATGATAAAGATCAACCGATCCGATGAGCGATTCCACCGGAGGCCAACGCAAACGTTCCCAACATCGCAGAAGAATCCGTCCGGGAACGTTCCAACGGCGCATCTGAACTTTTTCGGAGCGACGCCAGCCGTCATTCTCGGGCAATGGTTGACGCGCCGAATTGACCAACGCCGTGATGCCCCAATTTTCGGGCAAAATGTCGCTCATCGCCGACAAAAGATGCGCCGTGGCGATGCCGACACCAGTTCGTTCGCCGACGGTCGAAGAGGCGTCGTAGCCGACGGTGACTTTCGATGCGTTGGCTGGGGATTCGGAAAGGGACATGGTTCTTGCCGCTCCTTCAGCCGTCGCTCAGAGCGCGCGGGGCAGTTCGATTTCTTCTTCGGCGCGGCTCCGCATGTCTTTGGCCTTCGCTATGCCGTTGGCCATCTCGTCGGGGCCGATGAACACGGCCTTGGCCGCGCCCGATTTATCCGCGCGGGCGAAAAATTTTTTCGCTTTCTCCGCGCTCAAGGCCAAGTCCGCGCCGGATCCCCCGGAGCGAAGTTTCGCGGCCAAGCGCAATGCCGCGCTTCGGCAATCCCCTGTCATGTATCCGATGGCGTAGGCGACGCGATTCTGCCCGCCGGGCAATCGTCCAAGTTCGGTCAGTAGCTCTTGAATCACGACGTCCCCGAACCCTAATCCGACGCAGGGGCAAGGTTGTCCGCCCAGCGCGGTGAGAAGATTGTCGTAACGCCCGCCGCCGAAAATCGCGCGGAATTTTCCTGCTGTGTCGAAAGCTTCAAACACAATTCCCGTGTAGTATCCCAATCCCCGAACGACCGAGACGTCGAAATCCACGAAGCCGCCGGGTCCGATTTCACCGGCAAGAGAAAAAAACTCGCGCAGATTCCCAACCGCCGCTGATCCTTTGCCTAATACATCCTCAACGTGGTCGAGCGAACGGATCGCCAAAAGATCAAAGACGCGGGCAACGTTCGCTTCGTTCAATCCTTCTCCGGCCAAAAGCGCCTTGATTTCCTCGTCGTCGATTTTGCCCCGTTTGTCGAGCGCCAAACAGGACGCGGCGAAGTGCTCCGGACCGATTCCGCTTTGCGCGAACAACTCGGCAAGAAGCGCGCGACTGCCGACGCGCACTTTGAATTCCCCTTCCTTGATCCCGAGCCGTTTCATGGCCTCGACCGCCGCGCCGACGATTTCCACCTCGGCCATGACCGACGGCTCGCCGACGATGTCCAAGTTCCACTGATAATGCTCCCGCTTGCGTCCGCGCGTCATCCGTTCGTAGCGGAAACATTGCGCGATGGTGGTCCATTTCAATGGGAAGGCGAGTCCTCCCTGCCGCGCAATGATCATCCGCGCCAGCGAGGGTGTCATTTCCGGTCGCAACGCCAAACCCCGGTCGCTTTTATCCTTGAACGTATAAATCTGGTCGGCGATTTCTTCTCCCGCCTTGCGCTTGAGAAGCTCCTCGGTTTCGACGACGGGCGCGTCGTAGCCTTCAAAACCGTGAAGCGCCGCGACCGACCGCCAGACCTCGAAGATCGCCTCGCGGACCCGATAATCCTCCGGATAAAAATCGCGCATTCCGCGCGGGGGAGCGAGTTCCATAAATTCTCCTAACCCGCGGCGGGAGGCCGGACCGCCGGTTCCGTTCCTACCTTGTCGTTTTGCTCGCGGCGAAGCAAGCCTTGAACTTCCTCGCTGAATTCGCTCACGTCGCGGAATTGGCGATAGACCGATGCGAACCGAACGTAGGCCACTTCATCCAGTTTTTTCAGGCGGCTCAAAATCATTTCCCCGATCCGCAACGAGCTGACTTCCCCTTCCATTTCGCTTTGCAGGTCGCGCTCGATTTCCGAAACGATGGATTCGATTTTTTCCATCGAGACCGGGCGTTTCTCGCAGGCGCGCAGAAGGCCGTTGGTGATTTTGGCGCGGTCAAAGGCTTGGCGCGAACCGTCCCGCTTGACGACGATCAGCGGCGTTTTTTCGACGTATTCAAACGTCGTGAATCGCTCGTTGCACTTGTCACATTCCCGCCGCCGCCGGATCGAGGTCTCGTCCGAGGTCAGGCGGGAGTTGATGACGCGGTTTTCCAGACTGCCGCAAAAGGGGCATTTCATTTCAAATGAAGCGCTTGATGTTCTCGACGAGCGTTTCCTTGGGATAGGCTCCGATCATCCGGTCCTGTAGCTGGCCATTCTTGAAAATCATTAGCGTCGGGATGGATTGGATTCCCTGCCGAAGGGTGACTTCCTGATTGGCGTCAATGTCCACTTTGGCCACGGTCAATTTGCCGGCGTATTCCTTGGCGATTTCTTCGACAATCGGCGCGACGCGACGGCAAGGCCCGCACCACGCCGCCCAAAAATCCACCAATACGGGGGTCTTCGCCTCGGCTATCGCCTTGTCGAAATCAGTGTCGGTCAGTTCCATCACGCCTGCGGCCATGTTGAGGCTCCTTTCGCTCGCGCGGATGCCCTCGGTCGCGCATCCGTGTCCCTTACTATAGAGGGGATCGCATGGCTCGTCAAGGAGGACGGAATCAACGAAAGAGGACAATCATGGAAAGTTGCTCGGAGAGTGTTTGATCGAATGGATCGCGCTGTGATAAATTCGCGCTCCCTGAGAGGGAAATGAACTTGGAAGAGGAAGCAAATCATGCCCACACAACAACTTGGCGTCGTTCAATACGCGCTCAAACCCGGCGGAGTCGAACTCCGCGAAACGCCCGTCCCCGAAATTGACGACGATCATGTCCTGCTCAAGGTCGGCGCGGTGTCGGTTTGCGGCTCCGACATTCACCAGATGCACAACACCCACAACTGGCCGGTGAACATTCCGGTCATTCTCGGCCACGAGTTCGGAGGGACGATCGTCAAGGTCGGCAAGAACGTGAAAGGTTTCAAAGAGGGGGATCGCGCGGTGAGCGAAACCGCCGCCGAAATTTGCGGCGTCTGCATTCCCTGCCGAACCGGACGCTACAATCTTTGCCAAAAACGCAAGGGCTTCGGCTACGGCGTCAATGGCGCGATGACGTCGTTCGTCAAGGTTCCGGGGCGCACGCTCCATCACATTCCCGACAGTCTCCCGTTTCATTTTGCCTGTCTCACAGAACCGTGTTGCGTCGCCTATCATGCGATTTGCGTGAACGCTGAAATCAAGCCGGGAGACATGGTCGTCGTGATCGGACCGGGGCCGATTGGCAATCTCTGCACGCGCATGGCGGCGTTGCGCGGAGCGAATCCGTTGATCGTCGCCGGACGCACAGTGGATAAGGAACGACTCGAAGGAGCGCGTCAGCTCGGCGCGACCCGGCTGGTCAATGTTGACGAGGAAAATTTGGAGGAAGTCGTCCGAGGCTACGACGATCTTGGCGCCGAAGTCGTCTGCGAGGCATCGGGCGCGAGCAAGCCGCTGGAAATCGCGCTGAAACTCGCGCGCCCCGACGGCCAAGTCGTCAAAGTCGGCTGGTCGCCGGACAACGTTCCGATTGACATGAACCCGCTTGTCCAGAAAAACGTCCGGCTTCAGGGATCATTCAGCCACACCTACCCGATGTGGGAAAAAGTCATTCGCCTCTTGGCTTCCGGCCAACTCATGCCTGAAGTGATCGTCGGCCTGAAAACGAATCTTTCCGATTGGCACAACGCCTTCGAGACGATGCACAAGGGGAAGGTCATCAAATCGGTTTTGATTCCTTAGCATCCCTGTCGGCCATTTGAAGATTCATTTTGCCTTTGAATCACCGCTCGCCGACTTTTTCGTCACGTCTCCCCCTTCGGGTTTCTTGCCGTTGCGAATCCAATCATCCAGACGCCGGAGACCTTCGGTCATCTCGTCCGCGTTGAAGGCGCAATGGCCAACGCGGTCCACGTAAAGCTGGACGTATAGATCCCCGGTTCCGGTCGTTTGGGTCAGCTGATTGTAATAGGCCGCGCTTTGCGCCGGAACAAGCTGATCCACGAGCGTGTGCATGGCGAGGACCGGATCGAGAATCTTACCCGTCGGGGTGGTCCATTGACGGACGTATTCGACCGCCTTGGGATCGCTCTTGTAGCGTTTGATCTCGCGGTTGATTTTGGCGTCGTCCTCGGTTCCGGCGTAAATCGTCTCGCGGTTGTCGAAGGCGTTGCCTCCGGCGCGGATCGTCATCTCGCGCAGGATTTCGCTCCAGAAGCCGACCACCGGCGCGATGGATTCGACGTTGGGAAGGTTGACGAGTTGTATGAATTTCTTCGCCTTGTCGGGATCGGCTTTGACCAGCGCGCTAATCTTGAGCGCGGCCTTGGTCATGGTTTGCTCGCCGTCGGGAAATTCGACGACGCTTCCGGCGACGCCCGGGAAATAATAATCGAAGAGAAGCCGCATGTCGAAAACGCGCTCCTTGAAAAACTTCAGCGCGGGTTCGGCGGTCCCGCACATCGGCAACGCGCCGTCATAGACTTCGGGATAAAGCTCGATAGTGCGGAACGAAATCGCGCCTCCCATCGAATGTCCGGCGATGATCGTCGGATAAGTTTTGCCGTATTTGACGAGAAAGTGGCGGCGCAAAGCCTCGTTGTCGAGGATGCCCTCGCGCGCCGCCCAACCCTGCGTGTTGTATTTGGATTGCGCGATGGCGTAATTCAACCGCTTGGCGACCTCGACCATCGGCATATTAAAATCCCGGCGCGTCGGCGCGACCGTTTCGTAGCCGTGGGCATACATCACCAATCCGCCGTTCCAATCCTTCGGGATGTCAATTCGGAATTCGGCTCCCTCGATCTCGCCGGTCTCGGTGACCGGACCTTGCGGCTTTTGCTGGGCTGGAAGGATCGCGGAAAGCGATAGAAAAAGCGCGACAAGGGGAAGGAAACGGGCGAGAATCAAATTTTTCGGATGACGCATGGGAAGGCTCCTCTTGGGATTGAAAAGTTCAAGACCAAGAAGGTAGCACGACCGGAGAAAAATGGGAAAGGCCGTTCTTGGAAGCAAAATGAAAAATCTAATCCGTGGTCGTCCGTTAAAGCCGTGTCCAATCTACCGGACGCGGAGGAACACGGATTTCACGGATTCGGGATAAACGAATGAAGCAGAGTCTTAAACTGAACGCCTCGGCGGAAATTTTGCGGTCCTATCTGCGTGGATTGGGCGATGAATCAAAACCGCCCCGCATCGCGGTCGTCACCGGATCCGGTCTTGGAGGATTGGCGCAAATGCTCAACGTTGAGGCGACGATTCGATTTGAGGAATTGCCCGCCTTGGTTTCCGATCAAGAATCGTCCAAAGTCGAAGGCCACGCCTTGCAATGGTTGATCGGAAAAATCGGAGGGGATCCCGTCCATCTTCTCGCCGGAAGGCGGCATTACTACGAAGGCATCGAGATTCAGCAATCCGCAATGGCGGTCCGATTGATGGCTTTGGTGGGCGTTCGTTTGGTTGTCTTGACCAACGCATCGGGGGGATTGCATCCGCGTCTTCACGCGGGAGATTTGATGTTGATTCGAGATCAGACCAATCTGATGTTCCGCAATCCGCTGGTCGGACCGGATCGTGAGCGATTTGTCGCAGTGCTTCCCGATTGTTCGGCGGCATCGGATTTTTCTCCGGGAGCAATGGACATGTCGGAGCCTTACGATCCGGCGGCTTCGGCGATGATTCGACGGGCGGCGGAGGCGGAAAAAATTCCACTCCAAGAGGGGATTTACGCGGCGGTTGCGGGACCGAATTTCGAGACCCCGGCGGAAGTCGAATTTCTTCGTCGCCTCGGAGCCGACGCGGTCGGCATGTCAACGGTTCCCGATGTCATAGTCGCCCGTCACGCGGGACTGCGCGTCGTCGGAATATCCGCCATTACAAACTCGCATATCCACGGGAGAAAATCGGATGTTGAGGAAGATGTGGCTTTGGCGGCGCCAGCCACGCATGAGGAAGTGCTTCGAGTTGGAGCGGAGATACAAGATCGTCTTGCGCGCCTCCTCGCCAAAGCGCTTCCCGGATTATATCGGCTATCCGCCATTTCCGCCGGATAAAAAAATGGCGCATGCCCATTTTTCCCTCCATACTTTCGCTCCATGAGCATCGCCCGCAACACCGCCGCCTATTGGCTTTCGCAGATCGGGAATTTCGCCTTTTCGTTCATCGTCAGCATTTTCGTGGCCCGGTGTTTGGGGCCGGAGCATCGCGGCGTTTTGGTCGGCGTTCTACTTGCCAACTCGCTCGCCCTGAGCCTGACCAACATGGGTTTGCAACAGATCGGAATGTTCTTCGTCGGCAAGAATCCGGAGCGCGTTGTTCGGCATCACGCGCTTCTCGCTCTCATGGCGTTTCTGCTTTGGGTCTTTGATTTTCTTGTCTTCGTCTGCTGGGGCGAATTCTTCCGTCATCGCGTCTTTCACGATTTGGACATGGGGTATTTGATTCTGTCATTTGTCGTTCTCCTCGCCTCGCTCTACAACTATGAGGCGCAGGGAATTCTGACCGGATTGGGCCGAATCAAAATGCTCTCCGCCTGTCTCTTCGGCATTTCTTTCATCACCAATTCCGCCAATCTCGCCGTCCTAGGACTTTGGCGCGGAAATCCCGAGATGCAACTCAAGACGTTGATTCTCGTTTGGACGATCAGCCAATTTGCGGGAGGAGGATTGCTGGCGTTTGCGATTTTTCGGTCATCCATCATGAGGAAGGGGAAGGATGACGCGGACGTCACGCCTAGGACGCAAACGAATTCAGATCGGCAAAGCGGCGAACATGTCGCCCCTGCCACAAACTTGAAAGACATGGTTTCCTTCGGCTCGCGCGCGTTCGTCGGTAACGTCGCTTCCATTGCCGTCAACAAAGCCGACCAGCTTTTTGTGCTGTCGGGAGTCGGCGCGATTGGACTTGGAATTTATGGCATCGCGATCCGGCTCGCCGAATTGATCTTTTACGCCTCCGCCTCATTCGAGAACGCCGCGTATTCGCGGATTGCCAAGGCCGGGCGCGATGAGGCGGCACGATTGGTCCAAGATATTTTCCGCGCCAATTTCGTTCTCGATGTCATCGCCGCCGGAATCATGATGATTTGCGCGCGACCGTTCGTCGCGTGGGTCTATGGCGAGGAATACGCCGACGCCGTCGCGCCGCTCGTGATTCTTCTCCCCGGCACGCTTTGTTTTTCAGCCTCGCGGATGCTCGCGCTCTATTTCACGGCGCAACTGGGCAAACCGCAGATCCCCTCGGCCATCGCTTGGGGAATCGCTGTGATTTATGTACCGATGTTGTGGTGGTTCGTTTCGCGCGAAAAAGGGGGCATGGTCGCCGCCGCGTGGGTTTCGACGGCATGCTACGGAGCAATGCTGGTTTGCTATCTGGCGATATTTGCGAGCGCGACGGGGTTGAGAAATCCGATGGATTATTTTGCGCCGAGAAGAAGAGACGTCGAGCGGTTGAAATCGCTTTTGTCTCCCGTCCGATCTCAAGATCGTCCAAATTAGCCGCAGAGAATCTAATCCGCCCGAAGCGTGACTTCGCCGCCGTTGAGATGAATCAGTTTGCCGTCGGTTTGGCGCAGAACAAGTCCTCCTCCCGAATCCAAATCCACCGCGATTCCCTCGATAATGTGATTTCCGCGCGAAGCGCGAACGCGACGACCGAGCATTGAGCATCGGCTTTTCCATTTTCGCACAACAGATTCGCTTCGCTTCGGCTCTTCCAAGCGAATCCATCGGAGCAAACGACGAACGATGGCGGACAATAAAATTTCCCGTTTCCAGACGCGTCCGGTCAAAATGCAAAGCGAAGTCGCTGTTTCCCGTAAATCCGGCGGAAATTGATCTCGGGCGATGTTGACGTTGACGCCGATTCCAAAAATGATTCCCTTCGTCGTCGTTTCCGTGAGAATTCCGGCAAGTTTTCCCTCTTCGATTTCCACGTCGTTCGGCCATTTTATCGTCGGATTCAAATTCTTGTTCGATTTTTCAATCGCTTCCGCGACGCATACGGCTCCCGCGAGATTGCCAAGATCAGGATTCAGCCCGCGACAAAATCCAAAAGGCAACGCGAGCGAAAACAGAAGATTGGCGGAAGGAGGAGAGTGCCAGCCGCGGCCATGCCGTCCCCGACCCGAGGACTGCGATTCGGCGGAGAGCAGGGCGGGCTTGCCGTTGGGACCGGCTTCGCGGAGATACTCCTTGGCGCGGTCGTTGGTGGAGCTTGTCGTTTGATAAAAGCGAAAAGAAAGGAGGCCGTCCTCTCCCTTCAGGCGGAGAGCGACGGCCTCGGGGTCAATTGGAGGGAAATTCCGAGCGGTCACGGATGAATCGGACTTACTTCCCCGTGGGTTTCGGCTCGTCCTTCTTCTCCGCCTTCGGCTCTTCCTTTGTCTCCGTCTTGGCGTCGGACTTCACCGCCTTGGCCTTCACCGCGCATTCGGTTTCTCCGCCGCCGGACTTCTTGCACTTAATGGTCGCTTCAAGCGCGCCGTCCTTGATCGTGCCGTTCCAATGGGCGCGGTCTTTCTTGTCTTTGGGGTTGACGCCGTTCGCCTTGAAGAGGATGGTTCCGTCTTTTTGCTTCTCGGCCACGTATCCGGCGATCTGATAACCCTTGGCTTGGCATACCGAAGAACTCATTTTTCCGTTGGTGAACTCGATCTTTTCGGGGTCTCCCTCTTTTTTTCCGCTCATCGTGATCGTTCCCTCAAATTTCATTCCGTCCAAAATTCCGGAGGTCGGAGGGCCTTTCACTCTCTTCGGATGGGAACCTCCGGAGGGCTTGGCTCCTTCGGCGGGTTTGGCCGGGGGCTTGCTCTCGGCCGGTTTACTCTCCGGGGGCTTGCTTTCCGCCGGTTTGGTTGCGTCGGCCTGCGTCCAACCTGACCGCGCGGCAAAATAACTCACGCCGGCAAAACATGCCGCGCAAAAAAACAATCTCAACTTACGACTGTCCATACTGCGATTCGATCCTCTCTACCATGAAATTTCCGGCGGAAGAACGCCGGAGCCTAATTTTATACCCTTGGCGACAAATGACGTCAAGCACGACAAGTTTTTTGCGTGCTACGCCTTCATGTATTCGCGCAAAACGAAATCCAAAATTCCGCCATTCTTGTAGTATTGAATTTCGATGGGAGAATCAATGCGGAGAACCGCCATGAACTCGACAATCTTTCCATCTTCCCTCTTTGCCTGCACCGGAAGTAGCTTGAGCGGCTCCAAACCTTCTTCAATCCCGCCGATGGTGAAAATTTCCCGCCCCGTGAGGCCGAGCGTCGAAGCGTTTTGTGCTTCCTGAAATTGGAGCGGGAGAACACCCATCCCGACAAGATTGCTCCGATGAATCCGCTCAAAACTCTCGGCGAGGACGGCGCGAACGCCGAGGAGTTTGGTTCCTTTGGCCGCCCAATCGCGCGACGATCCGGTTCCATACTCTTTGCCCGCCAGCACGATCAACGGAATTTTTTCTTCGGCGTAGCGCATGGCCGCGTCGTAGATGCTCATTCGCTCATTGGAGGGAAGATGAACCGTCACGCCCCCCTCGACGCCGGGGACCAACAGATTTTTGATCCGAATGTTGGCGAACGTGCCGCGCGTCATGACCCGATCATTGCCGCGTCGCGCGCCGTAAGAATTGAAATCGGCGGGCTTGACGCCGTGCTCGACCAAATAGCGTCCGGCGGGACTGTCCGATTTGATCGAGCCCGCGGGGGAGATGTGATCGGTCGTCACCGAGTCGGCGACCCACGCCAGCGCGCGCGCGCCCACCACGTCCCTGACCGGATCGGGTTTGGATTTGAAATCCAAGAAGAAGGGGGGCTCCTGAATGTAGGTCGAATCGGCATTCCATTCATAGACGGCGGCGGTTTTGACCGAAATTTTGTTCCATTCGGGATTGGACTCGCGCGCGCCGCCATAGAGACGCTGGTAAGTGGCGGGATCGGTCGCTGTTCGAAGGACGGCGTTGATCTCACCTTGCGTCGGCCAAACGTCGCGGAGATAGACGGGTTTGCTGTCGCTTCCTTGGCCGAGCGGCTCGGCGGTCAAATCAATGTCGGTTCGCCCGGCAAGCGCGAATGCGACGACCAACGGCGGAGACGCGAGATAATTCGCCTGCGCCAACGGATGAACGCGCCCTTCGAAGTTCCGGTTGCCGCTCAAGACGGCGGAGACGACCAGCTTGCCCTGCTGAATCGCCGAGGCGACGGGTTCCGGGAGCGGGCCGCTATTGCCGATGCAGGTCGTGCAACCGTAGCCGACCAAATGAAAGCCGAGCTTTTCCAGCGGCTCGTTTAAGCCTGCGCGCGCGAGATAATCGGTCACGACGCGAGAGCCGGGAGCGAGGCTCGTCTTCACGTAGGAGGGCACGCGCAATCCTTTGTCGACCGCTTTCTTCGCCACCAATCCCGCCGCCAGCATCACGGATGGATTGGAGGTGTTCGTACAACTGGTGATCGCGGCGATGACAACCGAACCGTGCTTAAGCTCGACGGAACTTCCGTTGTCCTTGACCGTCGCATGTGCGGCGAGCGCGGAAGAATCAAGACCATAACCGCGCTGGGAGGTAGGCGCGGCGAGCGAAGTCTCGAAATTCCGTTTCAAATCGCCAAGATAAACGCGATCCTGCGGACGCTTGGGTCCGGCAAGCGACGGCTTGATCGAAGCCAAATCGAGTTCGAGCGTTTGACTGAATATCGGATCGGGGCTTTCGTCGGTTCGGAACAACCCCTGCGCTTTGCAATATCGCTCGACGAGTTGAACCTGCTTTTCTTCCCGCCCCGTTTGGCGAAGATAATTGAGCGACTCGGCGTCGACGGGGAAAAAGCCCATCGTCGCGCCGTATTCGGGAGCCATGTTGGCGATGGTTGCGCGGTCGGCCAGACTCAGTTGGCTCAGTCCCGAGCCGAAAAATTCCACGAATTTTCCAACGACGCCTTTCTTGCGAAGAATTTCGGTCACCGTCAGCGTGAGATCCGTTGCCGTGACGCCTTCGGGCAATTGCCCGATGAGTTTGAACCCGACGACTTCGGGCGTGACGATGCAAATCGGCTGTCCGAGCATCACCGCTTCGGCTTCGATTCCTCCGACGCCCCAACCGACAATCCCCAATCCATTGATCATCGTCGTGTGCGAATCGGTTCCGACGAGGCTGTCGGGGAGGGCGACCTTGACTCCGTTTTTTTCGCCGACCGCGACGCCGCAGGCTAGATATTCGAGATTAACCTGATGCACGATGCCAATGCCGGGGGGGACGATGCGAAGCGTCTTAAATGCGCTTTGCCCCCATTTGAGAAATTCGTATCGCTCGCGGTTTCGGTTGAACTCGATCTCGGTGTTGACGCGAAAGGCGTCGGGCGTTCCGTATTGATCCACCTGAACGGAGTGGTCAATCACGAGGTCAACCGGAATGCGCGGCTCGATCTTGGTCGGGTCTTTGCCCATTCGCTTCATCGCGCTCCGCAGCGCGGCCAAATCCACGACGCACGGAACGCCGGTGAAATCCTGAAGGACGACGCGCGCGGGCATGAAGGCGATCTCCTGCGGATTTCGATTTTGAGGATCCCATCGCGCCAACGCCTCGACCGACGATTCGGTCACGGCGATCCCATCCACATTCCGCGCGGCGGATTCCAGCAGAATCTTGATGGAATAAGGAAGACGGGAAACGCCCGAAAAGCCCAGATTTTCAAGCGCGGCCAAACTGTAATAAACCAGTGCCTCGCCGCTTTGAGAGTTCAATTCTTCTCGCAGGGATTCAAATTTGGATGAATTCATCGGTTCTTTCGCTTCCTCTCGCTGTTGGTCGTCATTCAGACGCTCGGCCTCTCCATTTTGCGCTTTGGCTGGACAACAATCAATGTTTCCGGAGTCACACCGCGCTCTGAATTCCTGCGAGCGAACCCTCAAAAATCATGCGGCTGATCATTCGCCGGCCGTCGCGTCCCGATGCCGGATGATGAAGGCCGGAATCAACGCGGCAAGGCAGACGGCAACGGCGATCAACGCCATTTCGCCGGTGATCTTCGTGACGACCTTCAGCGCGACTTCAGCCGTTTTGGCAAGGTCCTCCAAATCCTCTCCTTCCATCATCTTCCGGCTGAGAATCGTATTTCGGTGGAGCCCATAAGCGGTGATCGTGCTTGCGCTGACGCTCATGCCGATCAGGCGCAGAATGATCGCCAGCGTCGTCGCCATGCCACGCTCCGACTCACCGACGGCGTTGATGACCGCCGTGCCGATGGGAGCGGTCGTCATGCCCAAGCCTACTCCGGCGCCGAACAACCCGATGAACATAAAAAGAAGGCCCAGCATTACGTCGGTCGGCGGCATCTCTCCTTGCCGGATCGCGCCGATGAAATCCACGGCCTCATGCGCCATCTCCTGCTTCCATCGGCTCATCAACATAAATCCAGCGAGCGCGATAAAAATTCCCACCAAAATTGTTCGCCGATAACCCATTCGCTCGGTCAGCCAGCCTCCGGGCACGGCGGCCAGCGCCATCGGCACGGTGAACATGCAGAGCAAATATCCGGTGACCAATGCCCCTTCCTTCGTGTCCTTCGAGCCGACGACGTTGATGAAGAGCGGAACGCTGACCAACCCGACATAAAGACAATAACCGACCAAGAGATTCATGCCGCTGGCCGAAGAGAGATTGCGGTCGCGGAAAATTTTCAGGTTGAGAAGAGGATACCGGATGCGCCGCTCGGCGAAAAGGAATCCGACGAAAGCAACCAGCGCGAGGACGAGACTGATCATGTGCCGAACGACGTGCGGATTGACCGCGGGCGCGTCCACTTCCGCGCGGCTTCCCTCGGTCGAGCCTAGCCCGACGTTCAGCCCGAAAATCGCCAAACTAATTAACGCCGCGCCGATCCAATCCACCCCGCCCGGAGGTCGAACGTGTTGGAGCGATCTCAAGCACCACCACGTCAGCGCGAACATGATGACGATAATCGGGAGATTGAACCAAAACAAATAAGGCCATGAAAAATACTGGACCATGATGCCGCCGTAAAAATGTCCCAGCACCCAACCCGACGTATCCACCGCGCCGACGATTCCCAGCGGCAAGGCTCTGCGCTCGGGAGGAAACAAATCGGCGACCAGCGCCATGCTGACCGGAACCATCGCGCCTGCGCCGAACGCCTGCACGACCCGGCTGAAAATCAAAGCATAAAGCGCCATGAGGCTTTCATCGGGGCGTCCCTTGACGAAAAAATGCGCGATCCAGTAGGCGACGCGCGCCGGCCAGCCCCCCGATTGCGCCGCGAACCATGAGCCGACGAAGAAAACCGCCAGACAAATGAGATACACGAGGCGTCGCCCCCAAAGATCGGAGACCCTTCCCATGAACGTCATCCCAATCGCGTAGGCGATAAAATAACCGTTGATGACCCACGTTGCGTCGTCGAGCTTTTGAATCGGGAGCTTGAGATCGGAAATCACCGCCGGAAGGACGGCGGAAATAATGGTCAGATCAAGCGCGCCGATGAAAACCGGCAGGCAGACCAACGCCAGCACGAGTCGGGGATTGGGTTGTGGGCGGGACATCCGCGCCTAGGCGCCGACCTTCGGCGATTTCACTTCGACCGGCTCGTTGAAAGCGTAAAGCTCGATCACGAAAGCGTCGCCGCCGCCGAGGTCAAGCCGCATCTTGGAAACGTGGCCGGTGTCCGGCTCGATCCAAACATCCACCGGATAGATGCCGACGGCGGGAACCGTGTCGGCCAACAACGGCGCGACCTTTTTCCCCTCGGCCTCCCCCTTGATCCGACAGTTTTCGCGTCCGTTCAATTTCTCCTTGCCGACCATCGAAGTTTTCTGAATTCCGGTTTTCAACATGTCGGGAATCCCGTTGGCTTGAAACAGGGCGACCACGTTGAAGACTGCGTCGGGAACGCGCATGAAAGTTTTCGTGAGCGGATTGGTCATGAAAATTCCCTCGGGAACCCACACCTTTTCGATCTGCATCTGATTGCCGTTTTTCAATCCGACCTTGATGACCGATCCGGCGCGATCGGGGGCGAGATACGAGCAGGTTGCTTCCGTGAAGGTAATCTCCATTTTTTCGTTCAGCATGGCCGGTTTCCCCTCGCGCCGCAGACTGAACTGGACGCTTTTCAATCCCAACGTGACGTCGCCGGCCTTGGCGAGCAATTCCTCGGGCGTCGGCGTCTTGGGTCCGGTGGCTTGAGCTTTGGATTCTCCGGACTTGGAACATGCCGACAGCAAACCGAACGAAACGATGGGAAGACAACAGACAACGAGAAGGATTTTCTTCATGGTGGTTCTCCTCTTGGAGTTCATTTTACTCTGAATTTCGCGCCAATTAAACCGAAAGCGAATTTACGTCGCGATCGCATTCTTTATTTTCACAACCCGTTCCGGGCGTAATCTCCATTCCGCTGAAAATGACTCCGCATATTTCGCGCCAGAAGGAGAATCGCCCGCAACATAGATTTAACGATCTGATTTGTCGAGGTTTATGTCTGAATCCCCGTTCGGAGTGTATAAAGACTTTCGGGACATTACGGCACGGAACGCCGTCGGGGACCTGCGAAATATGTCGCTTTGGGGAAGAGAAGGGGGAATTATCGGCAAGAGTGACGAATTCGAGAAGAGGGAACGAACCACCGATCGGGGTCATCGAACGCTAACGGACGCTCACGGATGACACGGTCGGAGAGGGATTCGCGGGACGGGTAAGAGGCGGAATAACCGGAGTAAAGATCTAGCTGACCGACGCTTGAAATTTGATTGCGCCGACGGCGCAGATGAGCCTTGGTGTCGTGCCCATTTGATGGTAAAAGGATTCGCCAGAAGGGGAATGTCCAGCGAACATGTCGAAAAATTTTGCGATTGGCCTATTGATTCTCGCGTTGAGCCTTGCGCAGATCGCCTGTTCCAAATCGAAAGGGGAAAAACCTGCAAATGGCGGGATGGTCCAGATTCAGTGCGAAACGGGGATTGCATCGGACAGCCTTGAAAAACTTTCGGAGGAATTCACAAAGGAAACCGGAATCAAGATTGAAATTCTTCGGGTCTCGCCGGCCGAATTTAAAATCAGAACCGACGCCGAACTTCGCGAGAGTGATTCGGTCTTCGATTTGGTGATCGGAGATTCGGCATGGTTAGGAGAGGAAGGCTCAAACGGATTCTTAGTCGAATTGACTGATTGGATGAATAAGGAAATCGCCTTGGATGACTTTGAGCCGGCGGCGCTTCAATGGCTCTACCAATTTCCATCCGGAAGCGGACGATACTTCGCCGCGCCTGCTCTGATTGATCCTCTCGGAGTCCTTTACCGTAAAGATTGGTTTCAAGAGGACCGAAATCGCGCGCTGTTCAAGGCAAAATACGGCAGAGAGCTTGCGCCACCGGAGGACTGGGATCAATTTCGCGATCTGGCGGAATTTTTCGTCCGCCCCGCCGCCAACCCGCCGCTGAGCGGCGTCACATTGCCGACCGGGCAAGGTTCCGACGATATGATCCGGGGGATACAACTGGTGATTTGGTCTTGCGGCGGTGATTACAGCGATCCGCAAACGGGAAAGGCCCATGGAATCTTGGACTCGGCGAGCGCGATCAAGGCGCTAAAATTTTACGCGGGATTGATTCGTTACGCGCCTCCCGGCGGAAATAATGCCGACGCCAACACCGTCATCCACAATTTCGAGAGCGAGACCGTCGCCATGGCGATGGATTATTTCAGTCTTTTTCCGGAGACAATCAAGAAGATGGGAGACAAGGTCGGCGTTTTTCGCGTTCCGGGCAAGCGGCAGGCCGACGGAAGCGTCACGCGGGTCATCAGCGCCCGCGGCCTAGGTTTGGCGATTCCCAAGAACGCTTCCTCCGCGAAGGTCGTATCCGCGAAAAAATTCATCAAGTGGTTTTGCCAGCCGATTTCGCAAAAGAAATGGGCAAATCTCCCCGGAGGGTTTTCCGCTTCGAAATCGGCGCTGGCCGATCCGCATTTCTTGAAGGCCGCGATTTATAACCGCTCGCTGGCCGACTCCGCGCGTGTGGTTCGAGATTTTCCATCGGGACCTTCGCGGAAAGAGTTATTCGCGCCGGCGCAGGAATTGTGGGGCAAGGCCATCTTGGGAACTCTGCCCGCCGATGAGGCCATGCATCAACTGGCCGCGCGGTTCGATGCGGTTTACTCCAAAGCTAAATCGAATTGAACCGCCATGATGCCAAGGCGCACTGGGACCGCAAATCTCCGCTTGGCGTGCTTGGCATCTTGGCGGTTCTTAATTATCTCTCATGTCAAAATTTTGGTTGCAAACGCCGCCCTTGGAATCAATGATGACGCGCCATTTTGAATTGAATCTTTGAAGAAAAGCGGGAGGAATCAGATTATGACCGACGCCAACGGCAAAGTCGCGCAATCCATGTCCGATCACGGACCCAACGAAATTAAACTTTTCTGGACTTGTTTCATCGCCTTGATCGCCACCGCGTTCGGGTTTGTCGTCCGCAATCAGGTGCTGGATGAATGGGGCAAGGAGTTCAATTTGGATGACACGCAAAAGGGGGCCATCGCGGGGGTCGGCCTTTGGCCTTTCGCCATCGGCATCGTGTTGTTCAGTCTGGTGGTGGACAAAATCGGCTATGGGAAGGCGTTGGCCTTCGCTTTGGTTTGTCACGTTGTTTCGGCGGTAATGACGATTACGGCCAAAAACTATCAGATGCTTTGGTGGGGGACGTTTATCGTGGCCTTGGGCAATGGAACCGTGGAAGCGGTCATCAATCCCGTCGTGGCGACGATGTTTCCCCGTAGCAAGACGAAATGGCTGAACATCCTCCACGCCGGTTGGCCGGGAGGTTTGGTCATTGGAGGGATTTTGGCGCTCATGCTTCAAGGGATGGGCTTCACGGAATGGCGCGTGAAGGTCGGCTTGATTTTCCTGCCGACGATTGCCTACGGAATCATGATGATCGGAAAGAAATTCCCGGTTCAGGAGCGGGTCGCCGCCGGCGTGAGCTATCTTGATATGTTGCGCGAAGCGGGGATTCTAGGCGCGTTGATCGTCGTGGCTCTCATGGTACGAGAGTTGGGGAACGACTTCGGCATTCCGAATTTTGCTCAAATTGGGTTGGTTGTCGTGCTCATCGGAGCCTACGGAGCCTACGTGAAATCGCTGGGCCGTCCGATGTTCATTTATCTCGTGATCGTGATGATCCCGCTCGCCACGACCGAACTTGGCGTGGATAGCTGGAGCACGGACTTGATGCGTCCCGTCATGGGAGGCAACGCCGGTTGGGTGTTGGTTTACACCTCATTCATCATGATGGTGCTTCGATTCTTCGCGGGCTCGATCATCCATAGGATTTCGCCGCTCGGACTTTTGGCCGTCAGCGCGACCATCGCGGCCTGCGGGCTGTTCTCGCTCTCAATGGCAACGGGGATCGGCATTTTGGTCGCGGCGACGCTCTATGCCTTGGGCAAAACCTTCTTCTGGCCGACGACGCTTGGCGTTGTTTCCGAGCAGTTCCCCAAAGGTGGCGCGTTGACGATGAATCTCATCGCGGGAGTCGGCATGTTGGGCGTCGGCATCGTCGGGAGCATCTTCATCGGCAACATTCAGGACCGGATCGTCAGTTCGCAACTCCAGAAGGAAAATTCCGCGCTCTACGCCAAGGTGACGGGAGAAAAGGACAGCGTCTTCGGCAAATACATCTCCGTTGATCCGAAAAAAGCCGACGGCGCGACCGAGAAGGAAAAAGAGACCATCAAGAAAATTCAGGATGGTTCCAAGCAGGCGGCCTTGAAGACGATTGCGATTTTTCCGGTCATTATGCTTCTCTCCTACCTGATCCTCATTGCGTATTTCAAATCGCAAGGGGGCTACAAGGCGGTGCATCTGGAAGCGGGCGGCGGGGGAATGTAAATCTTCCTTGGCGAACGGGAAAATTTCTGGCCTCGCAAAGACTCTGCGTGAGAAAATAGCGCCGGAGTTTTGGAATTTATGAGATACATCCTCAGCGATTACGTCCGATGCGCGTTGGATCAAGCCGTCTATGACAAACTCGAAGATCAAACCTATGCCGGGCGAATCGAGGCTTGCCCGGGCGTCGTTGCGTTTGGGGCGTCCCTCCGCGCATGTGAAGAAGAATTGCATTCAACCTTGGAAGACTGGATTGTTTTGGGTATCAAATTGGGACACACCTTGCCCGTTTTGTCGGGCATAGATTTGAATCAACAACCGACCCATGAGCCGGTGGACGCCGTGTAAACGTCGGGAGTTCATGCGGCGGTTGCGGGAATTGGGCTTTGACGGTCCTTACTCCGGTAGCCGCCACCTGTTCATGCATTACAAGAATCACCGATTGACCATTCCTTCCAATGACGAATATTTCGTTCCGCAATTGCGGGTCCTGTTGCGCGAAATTGAAATCATCACCCAAGGGCGACTGAGCTTGGAAAAGTGGGATAGTTTGTAATTGCTGACCGCGGAGGAGCATCAGATTTAATCATGCTTGAGAATCTCAACTTTCCGGTTGTTCAAGTCTCCCTCGATCTGACGACCATCGAGGAGGCGCTCGAAACCGCGCAGGTCGCCGTCGAGGCGGGCATTGATTGGATCGAGGCGGGAACGCCGCTCATTTTAGCCGAGGGGCTTCACGGCGTCGAAAAACTGCGCGAGCGGTTTCCAAATCATCCCATCGTCGCCGACTTGAAAACGATGGACGGCGGCTACCTCGAGGCCGAGATGATGGCCAAGGCCGGAGCGAACATTGTCGTCGTCATGGCTCGGGCGCACGAGGCGACGATCCGAAGGGTCGTGGACGCCGGGCGCGATTACGGCATCAAGACGATGGGGGACGACCTCGGATGCGAGAATAAACCCGCCGCCGCCAAATGGATGGAATCGCTCGGAGTTGATTTCATCATTCATCATTTGGGTTACGACGAGCGGAATTACATCAAAGGGCTGTCCTGCATGAGCGATTTGGAGGAGGTCGTCAAGGCGGTGAAAATTCCGGTGCAGGCGGTCGGCGGTCTGACGATCAAGGAGGCGATTTCGTGTCCGGCGCACGGCGCACCGCTGGTCGTTCTGGGCGCGCCGTTGGTGATTGACGCCGACGCCTTCAAAACCTCCGCCAGCGACCTCTATACGGTCCTCAAGGAAATTACTCAGGAAATTCGCAAGACGCCGTATCGCCGACCGACTTAAGAGAAGTCGTTGAACACGATCCGCGAAAGATAAAGATCGCGGAAACGCGCGGGAAACCTCTGTATGCGCCGAGAAGGGCATCCGCGACTTGGATCATCAACAAGGGATTTGTTTCCGCCAAAAATTCTTTGAGTTCTCCGCCTTCCCTGTGGCTAGATAAAAATGCTGACCAAACGCTTGCGAATTTGAAAGGGACCATCACATGAAGATCATTTCTCGAATCTTGGGCGCTTTCGCCCTCATTGCGCTGTTCGGGGCGGACGCTCCGGAAAAACCGAAGGGAGAATCGAAGGGAGGAGCCGAGGTGTTGCAATACAAAATGAAGGACATTGACGGCAAGGACGTGGACCTCGCCAAATACAAAGGGAAGGTGACGCTGATCGTCAACGTCGCCTCCAAGTGCGGATACACGCCGCAGTATGAGCAACTCGAGGCGATGCACGAAAAATACAAGGACAAGGGGCTGGCGATTCTCGGATTTCCCGCGAACGATTTCGGCAAACAGGAACCGGGGACGGAGCAGGAAATCAAGGAATTCTGCACGGGCAAATTCAACGTGAAATTCGACATGTTCGGCAAGATCACCGTCAAGGGGGACGAAGCTCCGCCGCTCTACAAGGACCTGACCTCGAAGGAGAAAAACGGCGAGTTTGGCGGCGACATTAAATGGAACTTCACCAAGTTCCTCGTCGGCAAGGACGGCAAGGTCGTGGCGCGGTATGAGTCCAAGGTCAAGCCCGACGCGCCGGAAGTCGTCGCGGCGATTGAGAAAGAACTGGCCAAGAAATAGACTCCTCGATGACGATAAGCCGGAGCATTTTTTAACGGCTTAGCCTCAAGCCGAGTCGAATATGAACCGTCGCGGATTAGGCGCACCCTGCTATTCGCGGCTCGGATAAAGGCAACGCGTGGAGTAATCGCATGAGAAAAACATTTCTTTGGACGGTTGCGGCGATTGGGACGTTCGGCGTTTGGATTTCAGGTTGCGGAAAACAAGGCGAAGGCAGGGAGGGCAAGAGCGACGCTCCCGGAAAATCCAAAATTCTCCTCCTCGACACCGGCATCGAGGAAGTGAACCAGAAGACGTGGCATGCGGCGATTGCGCGGTTTGAAAAGTCGCATCCCGGCGCGACGGTGGATTTCCGTCCCTCCAAGGACGACGACTACAGCCAAGGGGGAATTTTGATCGCCGCCCTGCGGAGCAAGAATCCGCCCGACGTTTATTTCGAGTGGGCGTGGAGCGCCGTCGCCCGCGACGCCGGCAATGGAACCGCGCTCGATCTGACGCCTTTCATCTCCGAGGAGATTGAATCCTACGTTGAGCCGCGCGCGTGGGCGGGGACGAAATTCAACGGCAAGACCTACATGTTGCCCGCCGCCTTTGAGGTCGCCAACTTTCTCTTCTACCGCAAGAAGACGCTGACGGATCAGGGCATCGAGCCGCCGAAGACTTGGGAGGATTTCATCGCCGCCTGCAAGAAACTGAAAGAGTCCGGCGTCCAGCCGATATTCCAAGGCAATCAGGCGGCATGGCCCGCGGGAAATTGGGCGTCGGAATTGTCGGTCTGTTATCTGGGATTGGATCATTATCAGGAGGCGGGGCTTAATCCGCCGAAAACGCGGCTGACTGATCCGGGCTTCGTTAAGGCTTTGACCTTAATGAAACAGTTGAAGGAAATCGGCGCGTTCAATTCCGACGTCAATACGCTGAACGACAACGAGGGGCTGGCGCGATTCACCGGCGGCGAAGGGGCGTTCACGTTCGCCGGAAGCTGGATTTTGGATCAATTGACCGAGACTGGCGGCGCGGAGGTTTACGGTATTTTGCCGCGACCCCAACTACCCGACCAGCCGCCGAATTCGCGTTACATTTTGGCCAACAGCGCCGGGTATATGATCAACACCAAAACGCCCAAGCCCGAACTCGCCTTCGATCTCTTGCGCGAACTTCTGACGCTCGACGTTCAGCGCATCCGCGTGCAAGGGGGATTGAACTCGATTCATCCCGACGCGCAAAAGGAGATTGATTCGCCGATGCAAAGGACCGTTTTGGCGACGCTCCGCGAAGGGGGCGAATGGGTGGCCGCGCCCGACATATCTTGGAACCGTTTCACCGCGGAGCGTTTTTACGAGGCGGTGAAACAGGTCGTCGGCGGAGAGGCCGAACCGCCGGCCGCGCTCCAAGCCGCCGAGCGGGACGTGGCGGCGAGAGCGGCGAAAGGCGGTTGAGATGGCGAAGGATAATTTGGGGTTAAGGTAAGGAATCCACCACAGAGGCGCAGGGAAGTTTCTTGAATGCTTAAAGTTGCTGGAAATAATGAACGACCGGCAAGAGGAATAATCACAAATGACTTTTTCAGATCATCAGGAATCGAGCGAATCAGCGATTGACGCGAAATCAAAGCGCGTTTACTTTCTCAGTCACCGTCCGCATGTCAAATTCCTCTCTGTGTCTCTGTGATGAATTCCTCCCGGTAAAGATTTTAAGCAACCATGTCTCGCCGAGGTTCGTCTTCGCTTTTCCCTTTTTTGTTTGTTCTTCCCGCGCTGGCGGTTTACGCGACGTTCGTTCTTTATCCGTTCCTCAACACGATTTATCTGAGTTTTCATGACTGGAAGGGGACCGGTTCGATGGAATGGATCGGCGCGAGGAATTACTACGAGCCTTCCTCGCAGGGGGAAACCTTGTGCCTCGTCTCGGACGCGGTTCTCAAGCGGGCCTTTCTGAATAACGCCCTCTACTGGGGAATCACGCTCATCTCGGAAGTGGGATTCGGATTGATGTTGGCGGCGCTGTTGTCCCGATGCCGCCGGGGCGTCGCGTTCTATCGGCTCGCGCTCAGCTCGCCTCTGATGATCGCGCTGGTCGCGTCGGCTGTGCTTTGGCGACAGTTGTTGGCGGAAAAGGGAGTCGTCAATAATTTCCTGACCTCGCTCGGATTGAAATCGGGGGCGATCAACTGGACCTCGGCGGAGAACGTCGTCTATGCGGTCAGCTTGATTTCCGGCTGGGCTTACGCGGGATTCTACATGCTGATTTTCAATTCGGGGTTGGAGCGAATTCCGGCGGAATTGCGCGAGGCGGCTTCGATTGACGGGGCGACGGGATGGAAAATTTTCACCCGGATCGAGTTGCCTCTTCTGCGTCCGATGATCGCCGTCGCGGTTCTGATGTGTTCGACCGGCGCGTTTAGGGCGTTCGATTTGTTCTATGTCATCGTCGGGACGGCCAAGGCGAGCACCGCGGAAGTGGCCTCGACATGGCTCGTGAAAAACGCTTTTACGTTCAAGTCCTTTGGGTACGCTTCGGCCATCGCGGTCGCCGTGGTCGTCGTGGTCATGGGATTGGCGGCCTTGTTGTCGCGGTGGGTTGCGCGGGAGAAGGAGCTGGAGCAGTTTTGACTTCGAAACTCCGGCACGCTCTTTTGATTCTTTTTTCGGCGGGGATGGGATTTCCGCTCGTCTGGATGATCGCTTCCAGCATGAAGGAGAGCATGGACATCTTGCGCGCGCCGATGTCCTTGCCGCGGACGTGGTCGGCGCAACCGTTCTTGGACGCTTGGGAGAAGGGGGAATTCAGCAGACATTTCGGCAACAGCATCTTTGTCACGTCAACTTCCGTCGCGGGAATCGTGCTGGCCGGTTCGATGGCGGGATTTGCTCTGGCGAGGTTCCGTCTTCGCGGAGCTTCGGCGATTCTCGGATTGTTCGTCGTCGGTTTGCTTCTTCCCGTCGAGGGCATTTTGATTCCGTTGCATCGCTTGACTGAACAACTCGGCATCCAGCAATCGCGCTTCGCCTTAATCTTTCCCTATATGGCCATCGAGTTGCCGGTTTCGGTTTTTCTATTCCGCGCTTTCTTCTCGCAAATCCCCAAGGAGATTGAGGAATCGGCAAGAATGGACGGATGCAATGCTTGGGGAATGTATTGGCGGATTTTTTTGCCGATGGGGACGCAAATGATCGGCGTGGTCGGGATTCTCGCTTTTCTTGCCGTCTGGAATGAATTTCTGCTGGCGAATTTTTTGATTCATGATGATGACTTGAAGACCATGCCGTCGGCATTCAACGCTTTTTATGGTCGCCATCGGATGAATTATCAATTGATCTTCGCCGGGCTGTCGGTTTACGTCCTGCCCGCCGTCGTCTTTTATCTGGTGATGAGCCGCGCCATATCGCGTTCGGTCACCGCCGGCGCGGTCAAAGGTTGATCTGAATCCACCTTGCAAGGGAGAAATTTTCCATCCGAAGCGTCCTCTCCCCAGACGATGGAACGGAGGCCGTTCTTCCCCGAACGCTTCACCTCATACATGAGTTGATCGGCGATTCGGACGGTCTCGTCCACTGAAAGAGGAGGCGACTGAAACGAGACCAGTCCGATACTGCACGTCGGTTGAAACGCATTTTCGTCCCCGCTTCCGCCCAACGTCTTCAGATTTTCACGCATGATCTCGGCCATGCTTTCGCGCAGACGGCCGACGGCAATTTCAGACGCCTCGGATCCCGCGCCCGAATACAAAACCGCGAATTCATCTCCGCCCAATCTTCCGGCGGTGTCAAGATCGCGGATGTGGGCATGTAGCGCATCGCCGATTTTCCGCAGGATCGCGTCTCCTTCCGCGTGACCGCGATTATCATTGATGATTTTGAAATTATCCAAGTCGAGATAGGCCATGGAGAAAGGGGTACCGTTTCGCCGGGCGCGGGTCAACTCGCGCGATACCGCCGAGTAGAAGGCGCGCACGTTAGCCAGTCGCGTGAGGTCGTCTGTTTGGGCGAGAAGGCGCTCATGGGCAAGGGCTTCCTTGAGCGCGGTCAGGATGTTGGTAAAGATGAGAAAGAATCCCAATTGGACTCCGGCGTTCCAGATGGGAATGAAGGCATGGGAATAAACTCCTCCCGCGTGAATATCCGCCCAAAGCCAGACGCCCGCGCAAAGAAAGCAGAAAAAGATTCCCCACGGCCTGCCGGCCCCCCATGCGGCCAACATAACGGGAGTCAGGTAGAGAATGGACATGTGCAATTCCTCGCCTGTCACGTCGTCAATCCAGCCGATGATTGCGACAATGCAAAGGGCGAGCAGGATCGTCCAAGTGCGGGGCTTCTTCTCCAGATCAATCAGGATTTGTTGAGCGAAGTGTTCCATGCCATTCATCCTTAAGGATGCTTCCAAAGTAAAAGATCATCCCGTCGGTGGAAAGGATTGGCGGCGAGGATTTGGAAGCGGATAGTTCATCGCTGAAGTTTTGGAGTTTGCGGAAAAGAGTCCTCCTTCCTTGCGCTCAAGGCCAAAAAGAGCGACGAAAAACCTTTGAACGTCCGAATCGAAAATTGTAAAGTGTTGGATCGGGAACGGGCTGGAGAAGTTCGCGAGCTGGTTCGGACCCTGTCCACGTTTTGGTTGCCCGGATCAAACGGTCCGGATTAAATGGATAGAAAAGATTTCGATCAGCGAGAAGCTTGCAAGCGGGTTTAGGCGAAATTGAAAATGGCCGAAGATTGTGAAAAAATTCTTAAACTTTGCGGAAGGTCAGCTGAAGCGGAACGAGGCGGAGACAAGGGATAGTAGAGAGAAATCGAGTCATGGGTCGTTATAATTTTTCCTCCGAAGAACTTCAACGTATGTCCGCCGTGGCCTCGGAATTGAAGAAGAAATTCAAGGCTAAGCGGGTCGCCGCCGCCGGAGCGGCAGGAGAAGCCGGAGCCAAGAAAAAAGCTCCAGAAAAAGCCAAAGTCGAGGTTGCCGTCCCGCAAATTGACCGCGCCGCCCTCAAGGAAGCCGCGATCAGTCGGCGGTGGTTCATGATCGGGACGGGAACTTTCGCCGGAGCCATGGCCGTCACGCTGGGGGGAACCAATCGGTTCATGTTTCCGCGATTGCTCTTCGAACCTCCGACTCTTTTTGAGGCGGGAAAACCCGACGCTTTCCTTGCCAACCAACCGACTTTCTTCAAGGATTACCGCGCATGGATCGTCCGAACGGCGGATCGGATCTATGCCCTCTCCGGACGTTGCACGCATTTGGGTTGCACTCCGGCGTGGCTGACGGCGGACGCCAAATTCAAATGCCCCTGCCATGGAAGCGGATTCCGGATGACGGGAGTGAACTTTGAAGGTCCGGCCCCGCGCGCCCTCGAACGGTTCAAAATCTGGATCGAAGGGGGCAAGATCATGGTGGATACCAGCAAGTTGTATATCTATGAGAAAGGGGACTGGGAAAAACCGGAGACCTTCATTTTGGTCTAGGGGATGGAATTTATGGAAGAATTGCTCAAGAAACTCTACGACAGCCAAGTTTGGAAGTCGCTTTTTCGCCACGGCTTGCCGACCGATCCGCGCAATCGCTCGCTGGCGGTCCTGACCAACGTCTTTTTGCACCTTCATCCGGTCCGGGTTCGGAGCGGCGCGTTGAAGGTTCGCTTTACTTGGTGCATGGGGGGACTCACGTTTTTCGTTTTTTTGGTCCTGACGTTCACGGGCGTTTTGCTGATGTTCTATTATCATCCCGACGCGAGGAACGCCTATCCGGACATCGAAAAACTTGAATCGGGGGACGTGCCCTTCGGAATGCTCATGCGGAACATGCATCGGTGGGGAGCGCATCTCATGGTTATCACCGTTTGGTTGCACATGTTCCGCGTCTTCCTGACGGGAAGCTACAAACCGCCGCGCGAATTCAACTGGGTCGTCGGCGTGGTTCTCTTACTGCTGACTCTTTTGCTCAGTTTCACCGGCTATCTCCTGCCTTGGGATCAACTGGCGATCTGGGCGATCACGGTCGGAACGAACATGGCGCGCGCGACGCCGCTGGTGGGACATGAGGGACCCGGCGCGCCGTTTCTGAAGATTGGCGACCTTCAACTCGTGACTTCCAGCAGTGACGTTAGATTCGCGCTTCTCGGAGGCCGGATCGTCGGAGAGGGAGCGCTTCTCCGTTTCTACGTTCTTCATTGTATTCTTCTACCGTTGGTCGCGTCGGTTTTCATGGCCGTTCACTTTTGGAGAATTCGCAAGGATGGGAATATCTCCGGACCGGTGTGATTGGGAGAGCAAGCGCAAGAGTAAGAGCGAGATTAAGATTGGGATTTTGATGGATTTGAGATAGGGGAAGGGGATGGGACAAGAGTTGTGGCATAAAATATCTGATCCGAATTGGTGGAACGAGCTTCTGTGGCCGTATCTTTTCAATCCGATCAACACCCTTCTATTTCAGCCCGACCCGCGTCGGATGCTGACGTTGGTCTTTTTGATTTTCCTCGCCTGCTGTATCGGGATGCGCTACATCACGCATCCGGTCGTGGCGGCGATGCCCGTGTTGCTGATCGTCGCGATCTTTTTCGTCGGGCTGGTCAACCCCGATTTTCAGCTCATTATCTTCAAGCCGGACAATGTGCCGATCATCATCATGTTGGTCACGGTCAGTTTCTATACTTGGTATGGACTGCGCCAAGCCGTCTTAAATGATGAATACAAAGAGAAAGCGGGTAAGGACCTTCTCAAACTTTCCAACTCGGTGAACAACGATCCCGAAGACAAACTCCATGCCTTTCCCTTCCTGATTCATCCCGAATTCATTTCGACGATCATTTGCACCGTCCTGTTGACGGTGTGGTCCATTCTCCTCAACGCCCCCTTGGAGCAACCCTCCGAAGCGGCGCGAACGCCCAATCCTTCCAAGGCTCCGTGGTATTTCCTCGGTTTGCAGGAGATGCTCGTCTATTTCGATCCGTGGATGGCCGGCGTGGTGTTGCCCAGCTACATCATCGTCGGTCTCATGGCGATTCCTTATTTTGACGCGAACAAAAAAGGAAACGGCTACTACACTTGGAAAGAACGCAAATACGCGATTTCGCTTTTTCTCTTCGGTTTTATCGTTCTCTGGGTGATTCTGATCGTGCTCGGCACGATGATGCGGGGACCCGGATGGAATTTCTTTGGTCCGTTCCAGCATTGGGACCACAACAAGGTTGAAGCGTTGACCAACGTGAATCTGAGCGAATGGGAGGCGGCGCACCTTCCGGGAATGAGTTGGCTTCGCCCGACGACTTTCTGGCCCGTCCGCGAGGGATTGGGTTTCGCGTTCCTCGGATTCTTCTTCGTCGCCCTTCCGT
Source organism: uncultured Candidatus Sumerlaeota bacterium (assembly GCA_964598765.1). Taxonomy (GTDB): domain Bacteria; phylum Sumerlaeota; class Sumerlaeia; order MVZB01; family JAJFLK01; genus CAZRCZ01. Next base: position 123,597 of record CAZRCZ010000001.1, read on the forward strand.
TTGTCGGCTGGTTCGTCTTCCGCAAGTTGGCGCAGGAATATGGCCCGTTGCGCTACATCGTCGCCTCGCATTTCGTCCTGATGATGTTGCTTCTTCCGGTCAAAATGTATCTCCGCTGGCTGATCAATTTGAAATACATCCTTTGGATACCGGAATTGGGGATCAACCTGTAAAATGAAAAAACGCAAAATAGGCCGGATGGGCGTTTTTGGAATTTCGTCCTTCCTTCTTCTCCTCTCGGCGTTCTGGGCGGTCCAGCAGGATTTCAATCCCGAATGGAAGGGATTTCAGCAGGAATTCATGGCGCTGACGCTCAAGCGCGCCCAACAACAAATTGACCGCGAGAACGCCAAGGTTGAGCTTCAATACAAGAAGAAGCTCGACGACATTGACCATAAAATCCGCGAGCTGACCGACGCCGGGCGGAGCGTCAACCATCAGAAAATCATCGAGAATAAAAGGCGCGAACTCGCCGAGTTGGTTCAAAAGGACTACGAGCACGGGCGCGACGTCGCCTTCGCCAAGAGCGAACTCGGAGCCGCGCGGTCCAAATATGAATTCATGAAGAACGATCCGCACGTCGGCGCGGATGAGGTCGAGCGGCTCCGCAAGGTTTACGAGGAAAAGTTCAACAGTGTTCAGAAATTGCAACCCGGAGCCGATTCCGCATACCAGACCCTAACCAAGGCCAAGGACGAATTAAAGGAACTGGAAAAGGGACCGGCGGACTGGGTGAGAACCAAGGACGGAATTCTTGCGGAACAAAAAGCATGGAAGGCGGAGGTGGAAAAAATCCATCCGTCCGACATGATTCATTACACGGCCAACGCAATCCGCGACGTCCCTCTGCTCGATTTCGTCAACCCAAAGTTCAACCTGAAACAACTAGTGCTGAGCGACTTGCCCGATCTGACCAAATCGGCCAAGGTGGATCGTTGCATGACCTGCCATCTGGGAATCAACGACGTCGGTTACAACGGCGAGGACGTTCCGATGGTTTACCGGACCCATCCCAAACTCGATCTCTTCGTTGGCAAAGATTCTCCGCATCCCGTTGAAAAATTCGGATGCACGATTTGCCATCTGGGACGAGGTTACGGGACGACGTTCCGTCTTGCCGCGCACACTCCGAACAGCGAAGATCAAGCCAAGGAGTGGGGCAAAAATTATGGTTGGAGCGCGATTCACGATTGGGACTATCCGATGCTCCCCGAGCGGAATCAGGAGGCGATGTGCTTCAACTGCCACAAGACGACCTACGAATTGACGATGGCGCGCAAGGTTTTCGAGGGGCGCAAGGTTTACGAGCGGCGCGGTTGCCACGGATGCCACAACATCGAGGGCGTGAGCGACGACATGAAGAAAATCGGACCGACCCTCAAGCAAGTCGCCGCCAAGATCAATCCCGATTGGGCGCCGCGTTGGATAGCGGGCCCAAGAAATTTTTATGAGACGGCGCGGATGCCTCATCCTTTCGGCCACAAGATGCCCTCCGAGGATACGTTCCCCGAAATGATCCACCATTTCGGAAAGGAATTTGACAAGGCGCATGAGGACATGAACAAAGAAGAAGCGGTGATGATTGACGCCGTCGCCGCGTTTCTCTTCGACAAATCGGACAAATCCTTTGAATCCAAAATGGAGGATCCGCCCAAGGAGCCGGGCGATCCTGCGGCGGGAAAGAAGTTGGTTTCGCTCGTCAACTGTCTCGGATGCCACAAGGTTGACGATCTCAACGCCCCCGGACAAGGTTTCGCCCCCGATCTTTCCAAGGTCGGAAGCAAGACGAATCGCAAATGGCTCTACAACTGGCTGAAGGACCCGAAGAAGTATTGGCCCGAAGGCAACATGCCGAATCCGCGCCTGAGCGACGAGGAGGCGAACAATGTCGCCGCCTATCTCGTGACGCTCAAGGACGACGCCTACATGGGCAAACCTCTTCCGGACGCCCCGGAAAAATTGCTGGAGGAAATCGCCGTCCGCTACAAGCGCGCGAAGCTTTCGGAAGAGCAGGCCAAGGCGGAAGTGGGCAAGCTTTCGGCCAAGGAACGCAAACTTTACGTCGGCGAGGAAACGGTTTACCGCAACGGATGCTTCGGATGTCACGAGATTGCCGGATTCGAGGGACGCGGCAAAATCGGAACCGAATTAACGGCGGAGGGATTCAAGGAAATCGAGCGATTCGATTTTGGGATTCATAAATACGTTCACATTCCGCACACTCGCCACGATTGGATCCGGCAGAAGGTCAAACAACCGTACATTTATTCCCTCGGCAAGGTGTCGAATCCCTACGAGCAAAGTTTCGCCATGCCTTGGTTCGGGTTTTCCGACGACGACGCCGACAAGATCACGACGTTCATTCTTGGGCAGTCGGGGGTCGCCATGCCGGCGAAATACCGCTATGAACCGCGCGGCAACAAAGAGGCGATCATGGCGGGACGAAAAATAGTCGAGCGGCGCAATTGCATCGGTTGTCACCCGGTCGGACTCGGTTGGCAATACGTGGATCCGGCGACCATTTCCGAGAACAAATCTCCGATCTGGATGACCGATCCGGTCGTCGCCCAATACGATCCCAATTTGCCGGATGGACGATTCTCGAAAGTCGCGCAGGTGAAGGATGACAACGTCAAGCGGGAGAAGGACAAAGCGGATAAGGTTCTTCTGCCGAAGGAGGGCTTCTTTGTCGGAAGCAGTCAGGTGATCTTCGGGGAGCAATACGTCGCGCTGGATGATATTTTCGCCAAGACGCCGGTTGAGGTGGAAATCGGCGGCAAGGATCAAGTGAAGGTCCCGCTGGAGCATCCCGCCGCGTTGAAGGCGATGGGGGTCGGCGAGGGATACGCCGCGCGGTATTATCCCGAAGCCGCGCTGGCTCCGCCGATGCTCCGGCGCGAGGGAGCCAAGGTGAATCCCGATTGGTTTTTCAAGTTTCTCAAGAACGTGACGACGATCCGCAACCACATTGACCCGTTGCGGATGCCGCAATTTGATTTGACCGATGACGAGGCCAACTCCATCGTCAAATACTTCGCCGCCGCCGCGGAGGAGCCGTTCCCGTTCCAGACCGTTGAAGTCGCGGATTTGAACGACTCCCACAAGGCGGCGAGCAAGGACCTTTTCGGTTTGCCCGGAACGGATGAATACGGCGGAAGTTTGAAATGTTTAAGTTGCCATCCGACGGGCGATCTGATGCCGACCAACACCAAGGAAAGTTGGGGACCGAACCTTTATCTCGCGCATGATCGGCTGAAATTCAGTTTTGTCAAATCGTGGCTGACCAATCCTTCCGCGTGGGCTCCCGGAACGCGGATGCCGAACTTCTTCTACGACAAGGATGGCGACAAGATCGTGACCGTGCGCGAGAAGGCCCCGCAGGAAATCGCGCAACTGGCCGAAATGCTCTATCATCTTTCGGAGATTGACGATGTCAAGATCGCCGCCAAGAAGGCCGCCGAACTCGCCGTCAAGGAAGCCGCCAAGAAAAAGGCGGAACCGGCGGAAGTCTTTGAGGAGGAAGACGCCGGCGGCAAAGATAAAAAAATGGGAAAGAAACCGGAAAAAGAGGAAGAATTCGTCAATTAACGGCAAACCATGACCGAACCGATTCTCGAATCCCAATCCCCCCTCAGCAAAACCGAAATCACGGACAAAGTTCGAGCGCGATTCGCTCAATTCAATCATGAGATCATTTCATTGGTGTTGGAGTTCGCGCTTCGTCCCAAGCGAATGCGGCATTTGTTGAAAGCGCTCCGATTGGAGTCGGACCGCGATTTTGACCGTCAACTCGACGCTGTTTTCTTCTATTTGGTTCGTCAGACCGACAAGCGCAATTTCATTTCACGTCTTCGGAACGAGATTATGGCTGACGCGCGCGCGTCGGAAATGGCGAATCTCTTGCGGCTTCCGGAAAGGAAAAGCCCGCAACCGAATCCTTCGCCGACGCCCATTCCTTCCGAGCCAATTCTGAAATCAGCCGAACCCGCGCCGGCGGCGGCGGATGCGCCTCTTGCTCCTGTCGCCATTGCTCTTCCCGTCGAGGAATCAAAACCGGAGGAGATTGCCGATCTTCCCGAAAGGGCATGGATCAGCGTTCCCAGCTACGACGGCCCCGATCGTCGAGTTGGACCGACTTGCAGGCGAACCCAGCAGGAGCGTCGGCAAAACCTTTTATCGGTGATGGTTAATCATCGGTTTGGCGGTGACCGGCGCAAGAATCCCCTCGGCAGGCGAAATAGCGATCGTTCCAAACCCGCCAAATGACCAGTAGTTCCCCGACGCGGTTTTGACGAACGCTTCTTGTTTTCACGCGCAAGATCAGAAACAATAGTCCCTTCATCTTGATTCCCAGCGGGAGCGATGCGCGCCATGCCAACCGAAACCCAAGCCCCACCCAAACAAACCAAAATCACCGGCGGACAGGCCGTCGTGCAGGCGCTCAAGCAGGAAGGCGTGGACACCGTCTTCGGCATCATCTCGATTCACATGTTGCCGATCTACGACGCCTTGCTGAAGGAGCCTTCAATCCGCCTTGTCATTCCGCGCCATGAAATGGCCGGAGGGTTCATGGCCGACGGATACAGTCGCGTCAGTGGGAAAGTCGGCGTTTATCTGACCAGCACGGGACCGGGCGCGGCCAACAGCATGGGGGCGGTGATTGAATCGCGTTACGCCGGATCACGCACGCTCCAAATCACGAGCCAAATTCAGACCTATTATCGCGGGAAGGGAATGCTTCACGAGGTCAAAGATCAGCTGGGGATGTTCAATGTCACCGGCGCGCACGCCGTTGACGCCATCAAACCGGAGTTGATCGGGCCGGCGATTCACAAAGCTTTTCACAATTTGAAAACCCGCAATCCGGCGCCGCAGGTGGTCGAAATTCCCATAGACAAGCAATACGCGATGGGAGAAGTGACGGAAAGCGTGGAGCCGCCCGTTCAGCTTCCTCAACCGAGCGAGGCGTCGCTCGACCACGCGGCTGAGATTTTGACCAAGGCGCATCGTCCGGTGATCTGGATCGGCGGGGGAATTCAGACCAGCGGCGCGTTCGACGAGCTTCGCAGATTCGCCGAGCTTCTCGGCGCGCCGGTCTTCATGACGCGCGGCGGACGGGGAGCCATGCCCGACGATCATCCGCTCGTGATCGGGAATTATTTCGGCGAGAAACCGGCGCGCATGTTTCTTCAAGAGGCCGACGCCGTCATCGCCATTGGGACGAAGTTTTCGTGGCATTCGACGAGCGAATGGGCGATTTCGCTCACAAAAAATCTGATTCGCGTGGACGTGGAGGTCGAGGAACTTCAACACAATTTTCCAGCCGCCGTCGCGATTCACGCCGACGCCAAACCGACGCTCGCGGGAATGGCCCTCCGCGTTCAAATTTCCGGTCACAAGCCCAACCCGAATTATTTGCAGATGATTGCCGAATTGAAACAAACCGTGCGGGACGAGCTTAAAAAACATCGTCCATTGACGGCGGAATTGATGGACCGAATTGACGCGGAAACCCCGCGCAATCGAATTGTCGTCACCGACGCGACGATTCCGGCCTACTGGGGAGGAAATCAATATTTTCCCGTCTATGCGGAACGGAGTTTCGTCACGCCGCGTCTTTCGGCCATCGGCCCGGGATATCCGATGGCGCTCGGCGCGCAAGCGGCCGATCCGACGCGCCCGGTCATTTGCATCGCGGGAGACGGCGGATTCATGTTTCATGTCGGCGAATTGGCGACGGCCGTGCAGGAAAAGCTCAACGTCATCCTCCTCATTTTCAACAATCAGAGCTACGGTATTTTGAAGAAGCTCCAGATGAGCATGATGGGAGGACGGGTTTTCGGCGTTGATCTCCACACGCCCGATTTCGTCAAGGTCGCCGAGGGAATGGGAATGGCGGGGGAATTGGTCACGACGCCGGACCAGTTGAGCGCGGCGGTCAAGCGCGCCTTCGAAGCCAAGGCTCCGTATCTCATTGACGTGCAGGCTCCGTTTGAGCTTTGAGTCGAATGTTCACCACAGAGTCTCAAAGACACGGAGGATGCCGTTTTGGAGCAAGATGGTTTTCTTCTCTGTGCCTCTGTGTCTCCGTGGTTTTTATTTCTTTTGCATCCCTTGCCGCCGGACCTCCCAAGCCGCCGAATTTCATCATTATCCTTTGCGATGATCTCGGTTACGGCGACGTGGGCGCGTTCGGCGCGACGCGCATGGCCACGCCCAACATTGACCGCATGGCTTCCAAGGGAATCACGCTGACGAATTTTTACGCAAGCGCGAATGTCTGCACCCCTTCGCGCGCCGGATTGCTCACGGGGCGCTATTCGATCCGGATGGGATTGGCCAAAGGAGTGCTCTTTCCGCACAGCCCGACGGGGCTTCCGGATTCGGAAATCACCATCGCCCAAGCCTTGAAGGAAAAGGGCTATCATTCGGCGTTGATCGGCAAGTGGCATTTGGGAGACGCGCCGGAATTTCAGCCCAGACGCAGAGGTTTCGATTATTTTTACGGCTTGCTCTACAGCCACGACATGACGCCGCTCCCGCTTTACCGCAATGAGGAAAGGATCGAGGAATCCGCGGATATGCCCAAGTTGACCGAGCGTTATACGCAGGAAGCGATTCAATACATTGAACAGAACAAAGGTGGACCCTTTTTTCTCTATCTGGCCCACTCCATGCCGCATATCCCGTTGGCGGTTTCGGAACGGTTCAAGGGGAAGTCGAAGGCGGGGCTTTACGGCGACGTGGTTCAAGGTCTCGATTGGAGCGTGGGAGAAATCCTCGCCGCGCTCAAGCGGCTGAACTTGGAACGGAACACGCTGGTCATTTTCACCAGCGACAACGGTCCTTGGTATGAGGGGAGCGCGGGACCCTTCCGCCAACGAAAGGGGGAAAGCTGGGAAGGGGGAATGCGCGTGCCTTTCATCGCGCGTTGGCCCGGGAAAATTCCGGCGGGTAAATCATCCGGCACGATGGCGTCCAATCTTGATTTTCTGCCCACGCTCTTGACGCTGGCCGGAATAACAATTCCGAATGATCGTCCGATTGACGGAGGGGACATTTCCAAAATTCTTTTTGGTGGCAAACCGGACAAGGACTTCGCGATGCGTCCGTTCTACATGTTCAACAACGAGGAAATCGCGGCGGTGCGGTCGGGTAAGTGGAAATATGTGGTGCAGTCGCGCTACATCAATTCCAACGTCAATTTTGAGAAACATCCTTTCTACCGGCCGGGAATGTTGTTCGATCTTTCAACGGATCCGGAGGAGCGATTCAACCTTTCGCGCGACAATCCAAACGCGCTTCAAAAAATGATTGGGCTTACGCAGAAAGGGCGCGACGAATTGATGAAAACAAAGGGGACTCCGTGATTGACGGCAATAGGATCGGAGGATCTGCTGAGTCTGCGCCGGATACTGGGATGCGGCGCGCCGGGCGAGGAACCCGACGCGCGGCGACATTCGCTTTCGGCAAGATTTGAGAAGATCGAGGCCGTTCGTTCCGTCCTTGAATCGGTTTCGAGTCATGGGATCAAGTCGCTCGTGAGCGTCGGCGAACGCAAACTTTTTAACGCGATCGGTTCGCGTCCAAATTCCCGATTCCCTTCCGTGATTCCGATTGTGCCCAATATTCAGGGTTTCATGCGTGAGGCGGTGGAGCATGGCATGATCGGCGCGGGATGGGTGCGCCTTCGCCGAGCGGGATTGGCGTCGCTCATGGGATTGGGATTGAGGGGAATGGGGAGAGCGTCCGCGCTCGTGCGACGTGACTTTCCGAGCATGTTGCTTTGTTTCATCGAATTGGAAATGGCTGATTTTCGCGCACATGATCCGCGCATGGTTTTTCTTCAGACGCAGATCACCGATCTCGCTCTCGCCATGGACAATCCACGGATTTTGGAGGTCTTTCTTCGCGCCGTACGTTCACGAACATCCGCCCAACCCGGGTTTATGACCCACAACTTCGGTCATCTCGCCGAGCGTTGCTCGAAGTGGGGATTGGAATTGACTGCGGCTATCGCGCCTTGGGAATCGAGCGGCGCCGAGATGCGTCCTTCCAAAGAATCATGTGAAGCGGCGCTCAAAAACCGTTCATTGTCCATTTGGTCCGACCGATCGGGAAGACCGAATGCTCCTTCCTCGTCCGAGGACAACTATTTGCGCGGATTTGGAATTCGCGGCGCTTTGCGCGACGACGACCGGCTACTCGGTTTGGAGAATGGCCACCGATGAAAATTCTGATCACCGGCGCGGCCGGTTTTTTGGGGTCGAAGGTCGTGGAACTGGCATTGGCGCGGGGCCATGAGCCGCGCGCCTTCGTTCGCCGCTCCGAGGATGCTTCGTCCCTGAGCCTCTCTTCCGCTCTCATTTTCATCGGCGACATGACCGACCCCGCTTCCATGCTTCCGGCGGTCGCGGGCGTCGAAGGAATCATTCATTGCGCCGCGACGACTTCGCAGTCCGCGCCCGACTGGGAGTTGAGCCGAAAGACGAACGTTCAAGGAACCGCCGACTTGATTCGGGCCGCTGAGCGAACGGGCAAGCCGCGCTGGATTCAGATCAGCTCCATGTCGGCGCACGAAGGCTCGACGAGCGTTTATGGGCGAACTAAATTCGAGGCCGATCAAATCGTGCGCGCTTCGTTGCTTCCATGGACGATTCTCCAGCCCAGCATCATTTATGGTCCGGGCGAAAAGGGACTCGTCGGCAAGACGGTCAAGATCATGCGGAAATTGCCCGTTCTGCCGGTGGTCGGATCAGGGCGCGAACTTCTCCGTCCCGTTTACGTTGCCGACGTTGCCAAAGCGACGCTGGATTGCCTCGATCATCCGGCGACCCTCGGCAAAAGCTACATGATCGGCGGGGCGGCCGAGATGACGTTCGATGAATTCATGGCCAAGCTCGCCAAGGCAATCGGCGTCCGCCGTCCGATGATTCACCTTCCGATTTCGCTGACATTGATCGCGGCACGAATTCTCAGTTTGCTGATGCGAAATCCTCCGTTGACGCCCGATAATGTTTTGGGCGTGAAGGAGGCTCGGCGCGTTGTTATCGCTTCCGCCCAAACCGATTTTCAATTTCAGCCGATGGGATTGGACGAGGGACTGCGCTTGACGTTTCCGAACCGGTCTCCACAATGAGGCAGTGAAAACTTTCCGCATTAAAATCCTTCCGTCCGCAACCGTTCTCACGCTTGCGGCGATTCTTGGACATTTTCTCTATCACGATCCTCCCGACGTCCTCGGCGCGCTGAATTCATTGCCGTCGCAATTTGACGGGGAATGGCAGTTTCCGATGGACGGGGCAATGGGTTTGCTCACCGTCTCGGTGATGTGGTTCAGCGCGGCGGGAGTCGGGCATTGGATTCTCCAGCGGTTTGGCGGCGACGCCGTTCTTCCTTCGTTTTGGGCGCGCTGGGTTTTTGCGGCGTTGATCGGATGGATATTGATCTCTCTTTCGACGTTTGCTCTGGGCATCGCGGGATACTGCAATCGCCGAGTCTTGGGATCGTTGATGATTGCCATCGCCGCCGCCGCCCTGCGCGGATGGACTCTCTTTTTTAATCCGCATTTGGCATCGGAGACTTCGACGCTCGAAAGGGAGAGCGATGAAACCGAGCCCGACGCCGCGCCCAAATCGAAAGAGGCGACGCCAATGCAATTTTCGGTATGGGTGCTGGTTTTGATGGCGGCTCTCTATTTGCTTGCGGTTCCCTACGCTCTGACTCCCGCCGTGGAATCGGACGAACTGCGCTATCATCTTGCCGCGCCGCAGGCTTGGCTGGAATCGGGAAAAATCGAGTATCTTCCCCATCAGGCTTTTTCCAATTTTCCCTTCCTTGTCGAGATGCTTTACACCGTGGCGATGGCTCTGCAGGGAACGGAAGGGGCCAAACTGATTCACCTCTCCTTTCTCGAATCGAGCGCGATTCTCGTCGCGCTCCTGACCTATTTGATGATCCGCCTAACCTTTTCCAACTTGAACGGAACGCGAGCCGAAGCCGCGCGCTCGATATCCGCGTTTGCCGCCTGTGCTTTTGCCGCGATTCCATGCGCGCTCATCTTGGGATGTTGGGCGTTCAACGATCTGGCCGTCGTCGCCTATTTTCTGGCGGTCTTTTATTTGGGAACGCTCATGCTGGTTCGCCATCATTTTCCTCCGGCGTGGTTGCTGGGGATGATGGTCGCCGGGGCATTGGGAACGAAATACACCATGAGTCCGTTGATGGTAGCCATGCTTGCGTTGCTCCTCGTTCTTTCAACATTAAAAAGGAAGACGAGCGCGCCGGAAGGCGGGAACAAATTTCGCCCAGCGTCTTTTTTTCTTCGCATATCGCTCATCGCCGTCGCGTTTGGTTCGCCTTGGTTCATCAAGAACATCTTCTGGACGGGGAATCCGTTTTATCCCCTTGGATACGGGGTGTTTGGCGGAAGCGATTGGTCCGATGCCAATACCCGGCTCTATGTTGCCAAGGCCGCCGAAAAGGGTTTTCGATTGGAACATTTGATCGGCTGGCTTGCGGATCACGGTATCGCGGTAGGACTTCCGACGGGACATTTGAAGCGGGCAGTTGAATTCTTGCTGACCCCGATCACAACCTCGCTTGCGTCCAATGACTTTGAGCGTCACTTTTTAGGTCCGCTTCCATTAATGGCGATGGCCTTGATGATCGCAGGCGTCGCTCGTAGTTGGATTGCGAGGGGTTCCAGCGAAGAGATGCAAAAACGGGAGAGCGCGGGGGAAGAATCGCCGCGTCTCCGCGTCTTCGCGTTTTCGCGTCGTAAGCAGATGACATCCAAGCGCCGAAGCGCCGCGCTCTGGCTCGTCGGCGTCATTCTTGGTTCGTGGATCTATTGGTTCCTAACGTATCAGAGCAACCGGTTCCTTCTTCCCACTTTCGCCTTGATTATCGCGGCGGGAGGATGGGGAATCATGGTTTTATTGGACGAGGAACAGCGGTTTACGCGCGCGGGACAAATGCTGGCCGCTCTCGGGTCCTCGGCGCTTATTTATACGTTGGCTTGGACCGCCGTCTTGATCATCAAGAACATCGGCGCCGAAGAAATCGCCCATCCTCTGCCCGTTGCGTTGGGATTTGAATCGCGCGAAGAGTATCTGAAGCGGCGACTCGGCTACTACGAATCAGCCCGGTGGCTTGCGCCAAAGATCAGCGCGGAGAGCAAAGCATTGCTCATTGGGGAGCACCGCTCCCTTTATTTTCCGAAGGACATTCTCGTCAGCGACTGGTTCGACACGCCCCAGCCGTTGCTTCTGATACAAGCGACCAAAGACAACAACGAGCTGTTTGATCGTCTCAAGAAGGAAAAGGTTCGCTACGTTTTTTTCAATCGACTCGAATTATCCCGATATGTTGATTTATATTTCAAACCCCGGTTCACGAAGGAAGAGTTTGCGCGTTTCGATGCGTTGATCGGATTTGAGAACCATCAACCCGATCCACGGCTCGAATTGATCCATTTGGATTGGCCCAACAAGGTTTACATCTACGCGATTCGCTCCGACGGGGAGAGGCCAAAATCAAAGGGGGCCGGATCGTGAACGCGAGCGAAGAGTCCGACTTCGGCGTTGCGTCCCGATGGGGTATGTTGGGCGGCGTTTTCGCGCTCATTACGCTCACGCTCCTTGTTTACATTCCCGTCACCCGCGGCGGTTACATTTGGGACGACGATGATTACGTCACCCATAACATGACCCTGCGAACATGGGAAGGCTTGCGCAAAATTTGGCTGAAGCCCGGCGCCGTTCCCCAATATTACCCGCTGGTTCACACCACTTTTTGGCTGGAATATCACCTCTGGGAATTGAACCCCGTCGGATACCATTGGGTCAACGTCGCGCTCCACGCTCTGAGCGCGGGTTTGCTATTTCCGATTCTTCGACGCCTGAAAGTTCCCGGAGCGGGGCTGGCGGCGGCGATCTTCGCCGTGCATCCGGTACATCTGGAATCGGTCGCGTGGATCACGGAGCGCAAAAATGCGCTGTGCGGCGTTTTTTATTTTTCCGCGCTTTGGTCTTACCTCCGATTCATACCTTTGGGTGGGATGGACACCCCGCAATCGCCACGCAAACGGTGGTTCTTCTATGCGGCGTCTCTCTTCTTTTATCTTTGCGCGCTTCTAAGCAAGACCATCGCCTGCGTCCTGCCCGCCGTCCTGCTGATTCTGATTTGGTGGAAACGGAATCGCTTGCGTGCGCGGGATTTCATTCTCCTTACTCCCATGTTGATTATGGGCGCGGCCTTGGCTGGGGTGACGGTTTGGATCGAGAAAACCGGCGTCGGCGCGGAAGGAGAGGAATGGAATTTCTCCCTCGCCGAGCGTTGTTTGATCGCCGGGCGCGCGGTTTGGTTTTACGCGGCAAAACTGATCTGGCCCGTCTCGCTCAATTTTGTGTATCCGCGTTGGATTCTTGATTCGACGAAGATTCGCCAATTCGTTTTTCCGGTTCTCGTCCCGATGGTTCTGCTTGGTCTGTGGTTGCTCCGGCGAAGAATTGGCAAGGGTCCGCTCTCGGCCGTCTTCATTTTCATCGCCTCGCTCGGACCCGCGCTCGGATTCGTCAATGTCTATCCGATGCGCTTTTCCTTCGTCGCCGATCACTTTCAATATCTGGCGGACGTTGCATTGATGACGCTGGGGGCGGCGATTCTTACAAGAGCGTTGGATCATGCATTGGAAAAGCGAAGACGGAAACTTCGAGCCGGAGTTACGTTCATCCTTGTGGCGGGCTTGTCTCTGTTTAACGTGGCGCGGGGGGAAGTCTTCGCCCGCCACGAAGTTCTTTGGCGCGACGCACTGTCCAAAAACCCCAATTCGTGGATGGCGTTGAACAATCTCGGCGCGACGCTCTGCCGAGAGGAGCGCAATGAGGAAGCGATTCCTTATCTGCGGCGCGCGCTCGAACTCCGTTCAAATTTCCACATGGCCATGAACAATCTGGGCGAGGCGCTTTTCGCCACCGGCCAAGGGGACGAAGCCGTGGCATATATGAAAAAGGCCCTCGAAATCTCGCCCGACACGCACGCCTATCTGCTTGGGTTGGGGCGCATGTTGGCGCGGCAAAACAAATTCGACGCCGCTTCGAAAATTTTCCTTCAAGCGATTCACGTTAACCCCGATTTCTCCGGCGCGTATTCTTATCTTGGTTTGATTCTCTGCCAGCAGGGGCAATTCCCAAAGGCCACGGCCTATTTGGACAAGGCGCTCCAAGTGGATCCGGACGACCTCGCGGCGCGGATTAATCTCGGTTCCGCCCTGCACGACCTAGGGCGCGACGATCAAGCTTTGGAGCAATATCAAATAATCCTGAAGAAACACCCTGATCTGGCGGAGGTTCATTACAACATGGCCAACGTATTGGTCGCGCTTCAAAGGACCGACGAGGCCGGGATCCACTATTCAGAGGCGATTCGGCTCGAACCCAACCACGCCGACGCGCATCGAAATTTGGGGGAAATTTTGGAGCGCGGGGGAAAGAGCAACGAAGCCAACCTGCATTTTCAGGAATTTGTCCGGATCAAGACGGAAGAACGCAGAAGTTCCAAGACCCGATGAACGACTTAAAGAAGTAAAGAAGGCGAATTCCAAATTCGCGCCGACGGCAGGTCAAACTTTTTCCGCCGGAACCGCCGGCTGTTTTTTGGCCCGATCGGCCATCTGTTTTCGCACGTCCTTCTTCAAAATTTTTCCGACCGGATTCTTGGGCAAATATGAAGTGAAGATCACCTCGGCGGGAACCTTGAATTTCGTGACGTATCGCGCCGTGTGTTCCTTGATTTCGTCTTCGGTTGCGGTCTGACCCGGTTTCGGGACAATCACCGCCCAAATGTTCTCCCCGAAAATCGGATCGGGAACGCCGACGACCGCGCACTCGGCCACCGCCGGATGCTCGTGGATTGCCTCCTCGATCTCGCGGGGCGAAATGTTTTCTCCCCCTTTGATGATGAGGTCCTTCTTGCGGTCGGTGATGAAGACGTAGCCGTCCTCGTCCATGTAGCCGATGTCGCCGCTGTGGAACCATCCCTCGGAAATCACTTCGTTGGTCGCGTCGTCGTTCTTCCAATAACCCTTCATGACGTTCGGGCCTTGGATGCAGATTTCGCCTAGCTGTCCGGGCATGAGGGGGTGATTGTTAAAATCCATGATACAGACTTTGACGCCGGGAATGGCGCGTCCGACCGAGCCGGGACGATATTCCTCTCCCTCACCGTAACCCGTGGCCGTCGGCGCGGTTTCGGAGAGACCGTAGCCTTCGCGCACCTCGCAATTAAAGAGCCTCTCGAACTCCAGCCGGACCTCGTTCGGCAGAGCCGCTCCGCCGGAGACGACCTTATCCAAACTCGATGTGTCGAATTTTGTGCGTTCAGGATGGTTAATCAGATAGGTCAGCATCGTCGGCACGGCGGAGAATCGCCGCACCTTGTATTGTTGAATCGTCTGGAGCGCCTTCAGCGGATCGAAATGCGAGAGGACAGCGGAGGTCACGCCGAAAATATATCCGACGTTCATCATCATCACGCCATAGGAGTGGCTGAGAGGCAGGATGTGCATGGTCGAAATGCCCGGCTCCATCTGGTCGGTCATTTTCGCCACGGCCTGCGCGTTGGTCAGCATGTTGGAGTGAGTCAGCATCACGCCCTTGGGGCGTCCCGTCGTGCCGGAGGTATAGAGCAACAACGCCATGTCGTCGTCGTCGCGATTGGCGAGCGACTGAACCGCCGTCACGGTTTTAAGCGGCCCCGAAATGTTGACCGCGCCCGGAATGTTGCTCTCGCCGATGACCAAAAGATGCTTGAATGTCTCAACTCCCTGAGCGGCTTCGGCGATTCGTCCGGCCAAGACGGGGGTCGTCAGCGCGACTTTGGCCTCGGAGTCCATCAAAAGATAATTGACTTCACGGGCGTTGAGCATCGGCGTCACCGGCACGATCACCGCGCCGATTTTCCAGACCGCTTGAAACGCCGCCAGAATTTCGGGCGTGTTCGGCATCATCACCAGCACGCGGTCGCCGGGTTGGACGTCGTATTGCCGCAGAAGCGCGCCGAGCGCGCGCGCATAGAGGTCCTGCTCCATGTTGGTGTGGGATCGCCCCTCGTAATGAATCGAGGTGTAGTTTCCAAATTTTTCGAGGTTGTCCAAAGCCAATCTGCCGACGTTCATCCGTTCATGCCTGCCTTTCCAAAATGCCCATTCTTTAACGCCAAATTGTCCGCCACGGAGGGGAATCTGTCAAGGGGGGTTGAGACGGCGCGAAAATAAAATTTTGCGAAACAAAACCAATTTGAACAGGGACGAACGCGGCGGACAGGATGAGCATGATGAATTTCCCAGCCGCCAAGGCGCGGAGAACGCCAAGAAGGCAAATCGGCGGGGGAATGATACGTGAGGGGATTTAGGGGGGCGATTCCCATAGGGGACTCTCATAACTCTTATCGGCTCTTCAATCGTGATGTGAAAGAGGGCATTTCGGTTTTTCGGGGGAATTCCACAGCCCCCTTCGGGGTTGGACTGGTCGGCGTCGGGAACCCAAGGTAGCCTCGCTAGCTTCTGCAATTTTGGGCTTTTTCCCGAGACGCCGTTGACGTCCTCATGACCTCTTGCAATTCGACTTTCATTGGGATCAAATGGCACTGAAATTGAATCATGAGAATTCGTTCGTCATAGGAAAGGGACAAGCCATGCTTTTCGAGGGAAAACCGTTTACGGGACAAGTCGCCGTCGTCACGGGAGGGGGGACGGGATTGGGTCGCGCGATGGCGTTGCGTCTGGCCGATCTCGGCGCCGATTTGGTCATCGCCAGCAGGAAAGCCGAGCATCTGGACCCGACCGCCGAGGAAATCCGCTCGCGCGGCGTTCAATGCATGGTCCACACCTTGGACATCCGCGATTATACCGCCGTGCAGGCGTTCGGCAAGGCGGTCATTGACAAATTCGGCAAGACGGACATTCTCATCAACAACGCGGCGGGGAATTTCCTCTGCGCGGCGGACAAATTGACGATCAACGGATGGAACGCCGTCGTCGGGATTGTTCTGCACGGGACGTGGCACTGCACGAGCGTCTTCGGCAAATACATGCTGGAAAAGAAAAAGGGGAACATCCTCAGCATCGTGGCGACTTACGCTTGGACGGGCGCGCCGTGGGTTTTGCCATCGGCGTCGGCCAAGGCCGGGGTGCTGGCGATGATGCGCTCGCTGGCGATCGAATGGGGACCGCAGGGAATTCGGTTGAACTGCATCGCGCCCGGGGCGATTGTGACGAAGGGGGCTTCGGAAAATTTAGCGTTTGCCAGCGAAGAAGCGCAGAAAGTCATTTCGGCCAACAATCCACTCCGCCGATTGGGAACGCAGGATGAACTCGCCGATCTCGCGGCTTTTCTCGTAAGCGATTATTCTGCCTACATCAACGGCGATTGCATCACGATGGACGGCGGGGGTTGGTTGGGGGCGGGGTCGCGGTTTAAGGCGCAGTAGGCGCGGGCAAAAATCGCGCGCGGGTCGGTTCGACCCTCGATCATTTCCTTCGGTAGGATTTGGCCGTTCTTTTTTGTTTTTGATTTTTTGTCGGCGGGATGTCCAGAACGCAATCCTTCGGCAACGCTTTTCCCCAATGCTTTTTGATTTCCCCGGCCAATTTGTCGGGGATTTCCAGCGGGATTCGCATCAGCGCTTGGGCGTAGGTTTTGCCCTGCGCGTCCAGCCGCATGGAGACCGAACCGCCGCCGTCCAGCGCGCTGTGGACGACGAAATTGAGCGCGCCGAGATTGGGAAGTTCGTAGCGTTCGACCGGACCCGCGGCCAGAGGCTTCAAAAATTTTGCGACGCGCGGGGTTTTGAGCTCCTGTTTCAGAAATTCAAACCATTCCTCGCGCCGCGCAACGACGCCGATGTTGACCGAGTTCCCCTTGTCGCCGGATCGGCCATGAGCCAGCAAGAATAATTTTCCAATCATGTCTATAACTCCAATCTTGCCCGGATCGTTGCACGGACTTTCTCAGCCGCGAGTAGAGCCGCGCGGGCGTCGTCGGCCTCCGCCGACACACCGGGATACCGCACCTCAAGACCCAACTCGGTCAAAAGAATCAAATCATTGGCTAAGTAATTCCATGCCGGTTCGATTTTCACCACCGCGTTGAGCAACGCGTTCAAGTCATGCGTTCTGGGAAAGGAGAGTTCCGCCTCGACCAAACGGGCTTTCAAATACTTTTCCGCGCATTGTTGGGCGTGGAACGCGACGGCATCGTAATTCGGCGCATGGGTCACTGCAAATTCGCGCTGGGCAGTGCGCAAATCCCCTTCGGCCTTCTCCACCCACTCAACGGTCATCGGCTTCATAGAGGACCTCGCCATGCTCAATGATATCGCGAATAAAAACATCTCCCATCTCCAACCGTTCGCGGATCGTTCCCGGGGAACGCACAAGCAGGTCGAGGGGAAACGACGAGGATATTCTCGACCTGATTTGCGAAGCCATTTGCCAGCCTTTTCCCGAGAAGGGAATTTCCACGAGCAAATCAACGTCCGAATCCGGCGTTGGCGAGCCGTGAGCATACGAGCCAAAAAGAATCACGCGCTTTGGGTGAAACTCCTTCGCGATCCGGTCACAAAAAGCTTGAATGTCAGTTCGAGGGATCATGCTTATTCTACAGACGCCAGATCAACAATTCCAATTGTCCGGATGCATCATTTATTATTCCACCAATTCCACTTGTGGAGTGACCTGCTCCCGCGCAACCAAGCCCGACCAATAAGCCAGAACTTGCGAAGCGCGCGGGCGGCCGCCGGCGAATCCCGTCGCGCCCGGAGGACCGGTCAGCACCATCGGGACCAGCTCGCGTCCGACCCAATCGCAGGCGGCGCGATCTTGCGAGCGCGCGGTGACGCGAAGGGTGACTTCCGGCGGATCGAGATTGCCGGGGATGAGCGAGCCGTGGCATGAATTATATCCGACGGTCTCGATGTTCCAGCGTTCGATCTTGTTGCCGAGATGTTCTTCGGTCCGCTTGCGGATCAACTTTCCGGCGGCGCGGGCTTTGGCGGCGGCTTCGGGCCAACAATAGGTGATTTGACCCGTGACCATCCATCCGTTCTCGTAGGTGCAGGAAACTTTTAGGGTGCTCGGCGCGGGGCGGCCCTTGACGCCCGAAACCTCGACGCGATTTTTTCCGGCGTCGCGCAGGCTGATCGTCGTGAAATCGGCGATGCAGTCGGGCGTCAGATAATTGCGCGGATCGCCGATTTCATAGACCAGTTGCTCTTTCAAAACGGGTTGGGCGATAAGTCCGCCGAGCGATTCGTGCTTGGTGATGACGGCGCGGTCGCGCGAGTGGACCTCGGCGATGGGAAAGCCGATT
This sequence comes from uncultured Candidatus Sumerlaeota bacterium, assembly GCA_964598765.1. Lineage (GTDB taxonomy): Bacteria > Sumerlaeota > Sumerlaeia > MVZB01 > JAJFLK01 > CAZRCZ01. Next base: position 141,968 of record CAZRCZ010000001.1, read on the forward strand.
TTCTCGGCGTGGGGAATGGCGCGCCAATCGCCGAGATAATTTCCACCGCTGGCCTGCGCGCCACATTCGAGCAGATGGCCGACGACGGTCCCGAGCGCAAGCGCGTCCCAATCTTCCTCGGCGATGTTGAAGGCGTGGATCATCGGCGCGAGCGAAAGACCCGTGTCGGTGCATCGTCCCGTGACGACGATCTGCGCACCTTTGCGGAGCGCCTCGACGATGGGACGCGCGCCGAAATACACGTTCGCGCTCGAAAGCGTCGGAAGGATTTCCCCCAGCGCGGGACCGTCGGATTCCAGCGGCATGAGTTTCAAATCGGATGCGTTCCCCGCCGCGACCCGGTGCAGAATGTCGTCCCCTTCGACGATGCCCACCTTCAGACCCTTCAGGCCGAACTCGTCGGCCTTGGCGAGGAGCGCGCGGGCGCAGGCGCGCGGATTCACGCCTCCGGCGCTGGCGATGACCTTGACTTTTTTCGCCATGATGTCGGGCAGAAGCGGACCGATGTCGGTGATGAAATCCCCCGCGAATCCGGCGTTGGGGTCCTTGCGCTTCTGCTTGTGCATGATGCTCAGGGTCACTTCGGCGAGGTAATCCATGATGATGCAATCAATGGGGCCGGACTTGATCTGGAGTCCCGGCGCCTGCGGCCAATCTCCCCAATAACCCTGTCCACTTGCGATGCGGATCATGTTAATTCATCCTTGTAGAATTCCAGCCAATCACCGCGGAGGAACCGAGACGCTACTGACAAGAGTTTCACCCTGCAAGTTCCTCTCTGTTTCTCCGTGGTGAATCCTTTACTCACTCCCCATACCCCAACCGCTTCGACAAATTCCTTGCGATAAGCACCCGCAGAATTTCGCTCGTTCCCTCGCCGATTTCGCAGAGCTTGGCGTCGCGCATGTGGCGCTCGACGTTGTAATCGCGCAGGTAGCCGTAGCCGCCGTGAATTTGAATGGCGTCCATACAAACTTGCGTCGCCATTTCGGAGGCGAAAACTTTCGTGATCGGCGCTTCGTAGGTCGTGGAGCGTCCCTCGTCCTGAAGGGCGGCGGCTTGCAGAATCAGCAACCGCGACGCCTCGACCCGCGCCGCCATGTCGGCGAGTTTGGCCTGAATCTGCTGATGCTGGATGATCGGCACGCCGAAGGCGACGCGCTCATGGGCGTATTTGACGCTGTCCTCCATCGCGCCGCGCGCCAGACCGAGCGAAATCGCCGAGACCATGATCCGTCCGCGCTCCAGAACTTTGCGCACGTCATTGAAGGCTTGATCCGGTTTTCCGAGAAGTTGGGCGTTGGAAACGCGGACGTTTTCAAGGCGCACCGTCACCGTGTCCGAGGAGCGCATCCCCAGTTTTTCCTCCGGTTTACCGGTCGAAAGACCCGGCGTTCCGCGCTCGACGATGAACGCGCCGACGCCTCTGCTGGACTGCCCCGGCGTCGTCATCGCCATGACGACGTAGGTTCCGGCGCGATCGCCGTTGGTGATGAATTGCTTCGCGCCATTCAAAATCCAGTGGTCGCCGTCGCGGACCGCGCGGGTCGTCATCGCCGCCGCGTCGGTTCCCGATCCCGGCTCGGTCAGACACCAGCTTCCGATCTGATTGCCGCGAGCCAGCGGCGGAAGAAATCGCGCTTTTTGCTCGTGGGTTCCGCCCTCTAAGATGTGCGCGCAACAAAGTCCGTTGTGCGCCTCGACGGCCAAAGCGAGGCCACCGTCGTGCCGCGCCAGTTCCTCAAGCACAATCGCGAACGCAAGGTGATTTCCCCCCGCGCCGCCGTATTCCTCCGGAACCATGATTCCCATGAATCCTTGCTCGCCGAGTTTCTTGATCATCGCGTCGGGATACCGCGCCTGCCGGTCCCACTCCTGCGCGTGGGGCGCGACTTGTTCGGCGGCAAACCGCGAGGCGATTTGCCGGAGGGCGTTCAGTTCGTCGGGGAGGTCAAAGTTCACTATTCTATCATTTCAACGGGCGTAGCGGCTCAATCTTTTCCTGCAACAGTTCGATCAGCACGCCTCCCGGTCCCTCGATGAACGCGAGTTTGGCTTGGAGCATTTTCTTGGGTTCCGTGACGAACTTCACATTTTTTTCCTTCAATCCCTTGGCGGTGGCGTCCAGATCATCCACCTGCCAGCCGATGTGATCCACCGACCGCCCCACCGTCGGCAATTTTTCCTTGGGGGTTTTTTGCGCGATGATCCAAATGTCGTCAACGTGGAGGGCCGGAAGAACGCCTTGATACTTCGTGATTTCGCCGCCGAAATTTTCCTGATACCACTTGAGCGTCACGTCCGGATCGGTGACGTGAAGATGGACGTGGTGAAAGCCGATCAGGTCGGGGTCCTGCATGACCTCGATCTTCGTGCCCCACGGGTCCTGAATGAATCCGAACTTGATTTTTCCAAGTCCGCGCGCCGGAGCGATGATCTTGATCCCCGCCGCCTCGAATTCCTTCATCTTGGCGTCCAGATCACGGAACGAAAAACCGATGTGGTCAATCGTGCTCCCGTCGCTCCCCGGAAACCCGGCGGGCTTTTCGAAGAAGAGAATGTTCGTCTTGCCGAAAACCGCGCCGTCGTAAAGCGCGACGTGCTCGTAGCGCCCCTCCATGTATTTGGCATACCACTCCGCCCCCTCCTTGGTGTTGACGGCGTTGAGGTGGACGTGATGCCATTTGGCGGCGTGGGCTTGAGACGTCCAAGCCGCGAAAGCAAAAACAAAAAGTGAAACCCAAGGGCGTTTTGAAATCATGGTTTGTTAAAATCCTCTCTTGTAGATCGGCTCCCCGGAGCCGACTTCGGGGATGTTGACCCGACCTGAGTTTCGGTTAGCTTGCGTGGAAATCGGATGAATCTTCAATGAAAATTCACCGCGATTTCCACGAACCGAAAGATTTTTCGTGAAATTCATCTTGTCAATTTTGTAAATCCTGTCCATTCATTAGAGGAACGGAGTTAAAGAATCTTTCCATGCCCAGCCCCCATCGCGCCGCCAACCAAACTGCCATTGAAACGCTTGACCGGCGTCTCGCCGAAAACGCCGTTGCCGGATCAGCGTCCGCCATCGAGCGGCAACACGCCAAAAGTAAGCTGACCATCCCCGAACGGCTCGACCTCCTTTTCGATCCCGCCGCGCCGAGGTTCGAGGTCGGCGCGTTCGCCGCGATGGGGATGTATGAAGCCGAAGGGCAAATCTCCTCGGCGGGCGTGCGGACCGTCATCGGCAAGGTGAGCGGGCGCGATTGCATTGTCATCGCCAACGATTCGATGGTCAAAAGCGGAACGTGGTTTCCTCTGACCATCAAAAAGATTCTGCGCGCGCAAGAGATCGGCCTCGAAAACCGTTTGCCGCTCATTTATCTCGTGGATTCCGGCGGGCTGTTTCTTCCGCTTCAGGCCGAATCGTTTCCCGACCGGGAGCACGGCGGACGGATTTTCTACAACAACGCGCGAATTTCCGCCGCTGGTGTTCCGCAAATCGCCGCCGTCATGGGACCATGCGTCGCCGGCGGAGCCTACATTCCCGCGCTCTGTGACGAATTGGAAATGGTCGAGGGAACGGGCGGAATTTTTCTCGGCGGACCGCATCTGGTCAAGGCCGCCATCGGCGAAGTCGCCGACATCGAGCAACTGGGGGGATCGAAAACTCATGCGCGCCTGAGCGGCATGGCAGATTACGAGGCAAAGAACGACGCCGAATGTCTCGCCCATCTGCGCGAGTTGGTCAAGCAATGGCCGACCGCTCCCGCCACGACGTATGCGAGGGAGGCATCCACGGAAGCCGAAGAGAGCGCCGACAAGATTCTCGACACCCTTCCGGCGGATCGGCGCGTTCCCTACGACATGCGCGCGATTCTGAAGTGCGTCGTGGATGCCGGAAGTTGGAATGAATACAAGGAGGATTACGGCCAGACGCTTCTCACCGCGACGGCGCGGATCGGCGGTCTCGTCGTCGGCGTCATCGCCAATCAAAGGCTCATGTGCAAGAACGGACGAGGCGAAATGCAGATTGGCGGCGTGATTTATTCCGATTCGTCCGACAAAGCGGCGCGATTCATCCTCAACTGCAACCAAAAGCAGACGCCGCTTCTTTTCGTTCAGGATGTCACCGGATTCATGGTCGGCACGCGCGCCGAGCAAGGGGGCATCATCAAGGACGGCGCGAAGCTCGTCAACGCCGTCAGCAATTGCAGAGTCCCCAAGGTCACGCTCGTCATTGGCAACAGCTACGGCGCGGGAAATTACGCGCTTTGCGGTCGCGCCTTCAGCCCGCGATTCATGGTCGCGTGGCCGTCGGCGAAGATCGCCGTCATGGGAGGCGATCAAGCCGCCGACACGATTCTCAGCATCGAAAAAACCAAAGTGAAGAAAGAAGATCTGACGCCGGAGCGCGAAAAGGAGATCCTCGACAAAATCCGCAAAACCTACGAGGAAGCGACGACGCCTTATTACGCGGCGGCGCGGCTTTGGATTGACGCGATCATTGATCCGCGCCGGACGCGCGAAACGTTGATCCATCTCTTTTCCATCGCTTGTCGCCACGATCCTCCGGCCGATTTTAAGGTCGGAGTTTTTCAGGTTTAGGCCGGGGGATGTCCGAATGAAAATTCACCACAGAGACACAGAGAAGTAGATAAAATGGGTTCTTGCAGTCGACAAACTTCTCTGTGTCTCCGTGGTGAATCACTATTTCCTTCCCTTCGTCTTCCGGATTTCCCACATCGGCACCGGCTTTCCAGTCTCCGCCGAGAGATCGGCGGCGAAAAGAACCTCGTGCGTCTTGATCGCGTGGCGCAGACTGGTCAGCGGCATCTCCTTGCCCCGATTGATCGCGTCGAAGAACGCCTGAAACTGCGCCTGATAGGGATGATCCGAAACGTCGCCCGAATCGAGCATCTTCATGCTCAGCTCGCTCCATTTGTTTTTGTTCAGTCCGGCGAGGCGCGTCGAATGAAATTTGTTGTCCAGCAAGCTTCCTTCGCTCCCGACGAGATGAACGTGGAAATAATAAGGTTGAATGCAATCCACGATGGACGCGACCTTGCCGACGCGGCCATCGGTGAACTTCAGAATCGTCACGCTACTTGTGTCGTATTCGTATTTCTTAAAATCGGCGTTGGAGGATTTCGTGGAATAACTCGCCACCTCCTCGACTTGGTCTCCCATGAAAAGGAGAAGGCCGTCGAGCGCGTGGCATCCGGCGGTCAGCAAACTGCTCCCGCCCATCGCTTTGCGGATGTTCCAACGGTATTGTCCATACCACGGTCCGATGCCGTGATAATAATCCACCTCGCCGTAATGGATTTTGCCGAGCAGACCTTGGTCAAGGACTGCCTTGGTGGTTTGGAATTGACTGGAGAATCGGCACTCGAAACAGACGCAGGTGAACACGCCCGCTTCCTTGACGGCGGCCTGAATCGCCCTGCAATCCTCCAATGAAAGCGCGAGCGGCTTTTCGATGATGAGATGTTTGCCCGCCTTGGCGGCGGCGACGGCCTGCGCGGCGTGGGTCGAGTGATAACTGCAAATTGAAACGACGTGGATCGAGGGATCGTCGAGCATTTTTTCGAGGTCGTCGAAATAGGCGATCTTGCCGCCGTGCCGCGCCGAGAGTTCTTTGGGATCCTGCTTGCGCGAGGAATAAATCGCCGAAACCCGCGCGCCGGGAATGGCATTAATCGCCTCGATGTGCGCCCCGGCCACCCAGCCGTAGCCGATGATGCCGACGTTAAGTTCTTTCCCGTTCGGATTTTCGCTTTTCATAAGTCTTGAACCTCTCTTCGCCGCTCTCCGGGCGTCGAGGAGAGAATATCAAGTCTGCCTCGATCACACACGCTCGATTTTCACAAAGGCGTTGTAATCCGGCACGTTGCTGATCGGGTCGTATTCCTGCGCAATGAGAACGTTGGCTTCGGGCCAGAACACCTGAACGGACCCGGCGTGAACGTCGCCGATTTTGACTTCGCCGCGCATTGCGCCGATTTCGTTCGAGAGCGAAACGGCGTCGCCGTCCCTCACGCCGAGTTTCATCGCGTCCGATTCGGCGACGATCACGCAATTCCGATGTCGCGCGCCGGTGATCGGATCGCTTTCGCCGTAGGTCATCGAATTGAATTGTTTGCCGCGCCGGGTCGTCAAGGCGAACATTCCCTCCGGCGGTCGTTTGGGTTTGGACGCGAGAACGGTGAATCGCCCGCGCCCTTCCGGCATCTTGGGGCAAACGCCTCCTTCGAGCAATCGCTCGCCTCCCCATTGAATCCAGTCTCCCTCTTTTTTCAGCCCCGCGATTCCCTTATAGACGGGCATTGTTCTTTCCATTTCATCTCGGATTTGCGCGGGAGATTCATGGCCGAAAAATGTTTTGCCGTTGGACAGAACGGCTTGGCCGATTAGCGCCGGAATTTCCCATTCGGCCTTGGCTTCGGCGATTCGCGGTCCCGGAATTTCCGGCGAGAATCGAATCCGCCGTTCGGTCGAGGTGCTCGTCACACCGCCGGTATGTTCGTAGCGCGTCTGCGCCGGAAGGACCAGCACAGCCTCGCCCGGCTCGCAAAGCGTGGAAGTGTTGAAGACAATATCTTGATGAATACGGAAGGCGATCTTGCCGAAGGTTTCTTCCATCGCGCGGCGGTCGGGCATCGTCTCCAGCAGATTGCCGCCGATGTTGTAGAGGACGTCTATCTCGCCGCGTTGCGCCGCGCGAAACATCATCGGCGTGGTGAGGCCGGGCGCGGAGGGAACGGGATGCCCCCACCAATCGGCGAATTGCTTCGCGTTCGTTTCGTTAACCGCATAGCCTCCCGGAAATTTATTCGGCGCGACGCCGCACTCGCCGCCCCCTTGCACGCCGCTGTGGCCCCGGATCGGCATGATGCCCGTTTTCGTTCGCCCGATCATCCCGCGCGCAAGCGCGAGATTCACGACGGCAAAAACGTTGTCCACGCCGTTCGTGTGCTGGGTCAGCCCCATGCTGTAGCAAATCACGGCGGTCTGCGCGCGGGCGTAGGCTTGGGCGAAGCGAACCATGTCGGCGCGTTTTACGCCCGACGCCTCTTCCAGATCGTTCCAGCTTTGGTTCTCCAAATTCTTTTTCATTTCGTCGAACCCGGCCGTGTGTTCCCCGATGAATTGCAGATTGACGCCGCCAGTCTCGATGAGATGCTTGAGAACGCCGTTGATGAACGCGATGTCGCCGCCGATGCGAACCTGAAAAAAATCGTCCGTCAACTCGGTGCCGAAAATCGCGCTCGAAGGAACGGAGGGAACCCAATACCGCTCCAGCGACGGCTCGAAGTAGGGATTGACGACGAAAATTTTCGTCCCCTTCTGCTTCGCGTAGTGCATGTATTTAACGGTGACGGGTTGGTTGTTGGCAAGGTCGGTCCCGAAGAGGATCAGGAGATCGGTCCCGATGAAATCGGAAAGCTGGCAGGTGGGGGCGGAGACGCCGAGAGTCGCGCTGAGCCCGTCCACCGTTGGCGCATGGCAGAGCCGCGCCGCCAAATCCACGTTGTTCGTCCCGAGCAATCGCGCCAGCTTCTGGAAGACGTAATACGCCTCGTTGGTCAACCCGCGCGAAGTGGCGAAATAGGCGGTCCGGTTGGAGGGCGTCGCCTTGAATTTTTCCGCCGCGATTCCGATCGCTTCATCCCATGAGATTCTTCGAAAGCCTCGATCTCCTCTGCGATATAGAAACGGATAGGGAATCCGTCCCAACGCCTGAAGGTCGGCGTTGGACATTTCTCGCAAACGCGCGATGTTCGCGACGTCTTCAACCTTCAGCGGTCCCATCGTGTTGAGCCGCAGGAGTTTCAACCGCGTCAGACAAAGATGCGTTCCTTGGAGGACGTTGTCTTTCAGACCGTAAGGTCCGAGCGAGCACCCGTCACAGACGCCGTGATTCAAAATCCGCCACGCGTAACCGAGGTTGTCGCGGTTTTCCCACGCGACCTTCGCCATTTCCCGAAAATGACGCGGCTTGTTCGGTTCGAGGAGACCGAAGGGGATGCTGAGCTTCCGAGAAGTTTTGCGAGTTTCATTCATTAAGAAATTGGTTTTGTTTCGCGCTCGCCATACAGCTGCTTCTGAACAAGTCGTAGCGATTCTTCGGCTTCCTTCCGGGGAACAAAAAAGGCGATAACCTGTAGCGTCTGCGAATCGGGCACAGGATGATCAAAATTCAACTGAGGCGAACTACTGGTAGCCGTGAGGGGATCGCGATAATAGAAGACATACCATAGGATATCGCCATTTGCGTTTTTCCATTGCGCCAACCATTGATAGACGTGCGTGGGTGGCTGTTTGCTTAAATCATCGTAATCTGACCACCCACGCACATGGGAGGAGGGCAATCCCGGATTCAGATAATCTTCCGATAGGGGAGTCCACCCGCTCTTCTTCACCTTATCCAAAATTTCATCGAGAGCAACCTTGGCAGGATATTTTACCTCCAGCTCATAGGATAATTGTGTTTGGAATTTGTTCTTCACCCGACGCACCTTTTGAGCTCCCGGCAACTCGATCAAGGACCCGGGTGGAGCATTGGGATTGTCACTGGACGAACATCCCATCCAACTGCTCAGGGTAAGAGCGACGATTAAAGGCCGGACGACAGGAAGCCCCGACAGGGGTGTCCGGCTTTTAGGCCGGGGTGGAGCGAAGCGGAACCCCGGAAATCGGATCCGACAACAACCCAAGCCCCGCAGGGGCGCAGGAGGCTCGTCTCTCAAGCTTTCACCTCCAAATGTAGCGCCCGTCATATTCAATCCTCCAATCTCTTGCTTCCGCAATACACCTTCAGCGAATTCCCTCTCACAAATCCCGCCAGCGTCATGCCGCGATCCTCGGCCACTTCGACGGCCAGCGACGACGCGCCGGAGACGGCGGCGACGAGCGGAACGCCCGTCATGACCGCCTTCTGGACGATTTCAAAACTGATCCGACCGCTCACCATGAGGATGGAGCGATCCAGCGGAAGACGGTCGGCGAGGACGGCTCTGCCGATTACTTTGTCCACGGCGTTGTGGCGTCCGACGTCCTCGGCGGCGTCGGTCAAATTTCCTTGCAGATCGAAAAGTCCGGCGGCGTGAAGCGAGCCGGTCTCCGCGAAAATTTCTTGCGCGCCTCTCAATGCTTCGGGCAGTTTCACAAGGATTTCCGTTTTGATCCGCCAATCGCCGCGAACGGGCGGAGCCTGAGAGGCAATCGCCTCGATCGAAGCCTTGCCGCAAATTCCGCATGATGAGGAGGCGTAAAAATTCCGACGGAATCGCTCCGCATCGTAGGGAACCCCTTCGGCCAGCGCCACGTTGATGACGTTTTGCGTTTCTCCTTCGTTTCGGCAATACGCGATCGCGCCGATCTCGCGCGCGTCGGCGACGATCCCCTCGGTGAGCAAAAATCCGGCGGCGAGCGCGACGTCGTCCCCCGGTGTCCGCATGATGACGGCAAGGCTTTTGCCGCCGACGCGAATCTCCAGCGGCTCCTCGACGGTCAGGAGATCGGGTTCAGGCTCGCTCCACTTTCCTTCGGCGAATTTGCGAACCCTGCGTTCGATAATCGAAGGGGAATTCATATTGTTTGTCCGGAATAGAGATGTCTCTGGCGGATGTAACGCAAGACGGCGTTCGGAACGAGTCCCTCCAAGTCGCGTCTTGCGCCGGAATCGCCCGCCAACATTTTCCTCACCATCGTGCTGTTCAGATCGGGAAGGGCGAAACTGGAAATCGTCGCGCCTTCGGTGATTCCCGCTATTTTTTGCTCCGCCGCCTTCCACCTTCGACCCAATCGTCGGACGACCAAAAGAGGCGCGAGACGAACGAGTCCCGCAAAATCACGCCATTGATCGCTCTCGGCGAGCGCGTCGCTTCCCATGATCCACCGCCACGAATTTTCGGGATGCTTTTCGGCCAGCGCCTTCACCGTCTCGACCGAATAATGAACGCGCTCTTCTCTCTCAATGTCCCGAATTTTGACCCGTTCGCCGAAGCAACCGAACGCGAGGCGACACATTTCCAGACGGTCCTCGAACGGCGCGAGCGGCTTGCCGAAGGGATGTCCGCCGGTGGGAATGATCCAAACCTCGTCCACGCCGCCGACCGACAGCGCCCATCCGACCGCCAAGACGTGCGCGACGTGCGGAGGGTTGAAACTCCCCCCGAAAAGTCCGATGGCGCGTTGCGATTTCTCCAAGGTCATGAGCATAGAATCAAATCCCTCGAATCGTCTCACTCCGCGCGGCTTGAGGGCAAGCGAAGTTTGAGGGGAGAAAAGGGCCGACCGTGCAAGAGCAAAATTAAGAGCAAGAGCAAGAAAAAGGGAAATCAGGTTCCGCCATTCGCGTGATAGGAGAGAATCTTTTCAAACTTCGCGTTGTAAAGATCGTCCATCAGTTGATCGCACGGCTGGACCGCGAACGCGCTTCCGGCGTCAATCGCCACCGCGCCCGCCGGATCGGTCAAGAGGATGCGCACGGGACGGCGTCCGCGGTGGCGAGAAAGAATATCGCCCAACTGCGCGAGCGTCGCATCGGTCGCCGCGACGGCGGGAATGGCGAGTTGCAATCCCTTTATTTTCTCACGCCTCAGATCGTCGGCGGTTTTCGCGTCATGCGCGCGAAGACTCGCCTTTTCGTTCCAGACGTTGACGTTCCCGTTGATCCAAAGCACCGCCCCGACTTTGACCAGTTCGCGGTATTTGGCGAAAGCGTCGGCGAAAAAAGTCACTTCCAACGGTCCTTCCATGTCCTCGGCGGTGACGATGGCGAAGGGGCGTCCGTCGCTCTTTTGCATCCGCACATTTACGGCGGTAATCAAACCCAGCCACGCGACGCGGGTGTTTCGCTCCGCCGTTTTGATTTGGGTCGAGGTGAAATTGGAGAAAGCGGAGAAATCAGCCTTGTAGCGTCTCAGAGGATGACCGGAGAGGTAATATCCCGCGAGGCTTTTTTCGGTTTCCAACTTTTCGTTCTCGCTCCAATCCGCGATCTGCTCGATGGGGCGCTCCCTGCTTAAATCGGAAATCTCGTCGGGATTCATCATCTCGAAGATGGAACTTTGCTTTTCGCCAGCTTCGCGGTTGTTAATGCCGGAGTGTTCCATGATTCCCGGCAAGGCCTTGAGAAGGCTGGGACGATTGACGCCGAACGAATCAAATACGCCGCATTTGACGAGGCACTCCACGGCGCGGATGTTCAAAATGCGCGACGGAAGACGCGAAACGAAATCCTGAACGGATCGAAAGGGGCCGTTTTTTTCGCGCTCCTCGATCAACGCGGCGACCGCCGATTCGCCGACGTTTTTGATCGCCAGCAGACCGAAGCGAATGTTTTTTCCGGCGACGGTGAACGTCATGCGCGACTCATTGACGTCGGGCGCGAGGATTTCGATCCCCATCGCGTTCGCCGCCGCGAAATAGGAAGCCATTTTGTCGTCGTTGCCGCCGATTTCGCTCGTGAGCAACTGCGCCATGAACTCGACCGGATAATGCGCCTTGAGATACGCCGTCTGGAACGTGACCATCGTGTAGGCGGCGCTGTGGGATTTATTAAATCCGTAGCCCGCGAATTTCTCGATCAGTTTGAAAATCCTTCGCGCGTCGGATTCGGCGATCCCGTTCTTCGCGCATCCCTTAACGAAACCCTCCTCCTGTTTCGCCATGACGTCGGCCTTTTTCTTGCCCATCGCCCTGCGAAGGATGTCGGCTTGGCCTAGCGAGAAACCCGCCAGCACCTGAACGATCTGCATGACTTGTTCCTGATAAACGATCAGGCCGTAGGTTTCCTTCAACACCGGCTCGAGAAGCGGATGATCGTAGGCGATTTCCTTGAGGCCGTGCTTGCGCGCGATGAATTCCGGAATGTTCTCCATCGGCCCCGGGCGATAAAGCGAAATGAGCGCGACGACGTCGGAAAATTTTTCGGGCTTGAGTTGCTTAAGCAGATCGCGCATCCCGCCGCTTTCCAATTGGAATAACCCGAACGCTTCGCCCGTTTGCAGAAGTTTGTAGGTTGCCGGATCGTCGAGCGGGATTTTGCCCCAGTCAATTTCGATCCCGCGCGCGCGCTTGAGTTCTTTCACGGTTTTGTCTATGAGCGTCAGCGTTTTCAGTCCGAGGAAGTCCATCTTGAGCAGGCCGATCTCCTCGACTTCGGTCATGGTGTATTGCGTGACGAGATCGTTCGTTCCCGGAGCCATGAAAAGCGGAATGAGATTGGCAAGGTCCTGATCGGCGATGACGACGCCGGCGGCGTGGACCGACGTGTTGCGCACCGCCCCTTCGATTTTCAGCGCCGTATCCACCAAGACATGAACTTGCGCGTCTTGCTCGTAAAGTTTTTTCAGTTCCTCGCTTTCGTCGAGCGTGGATTTCAGATCAACCTTCGGCCCGTCGGGGATGATGTTGCAGACGCGATTGACTTCAGGAATCGGCATTCCCAAAACCCTTCCCACGTCGCGCAGGGCGGCCTTGGCCTTCATGGAAGTGAAGGTGATGATCTGAGCGACATTGCGCTCGCCGTATTTTCGTTTGACGTATTCGATCACCTCGCCGCGCCGCTCGAAGCAGAAATCAATGTCGAAGTCGGGGAGCGAAATGCGCTCCGGATTCAAAAACCGCTCGAAGAAAAGCCCATGTTCGAGGGGACAGAGGTCGGTGATTTGAAGGCAGTAAGCGACCAGACTTCCCGCGCCCGATCCCCGTCCCGGCCCGACGGGAATGCCGCGACTCCGGGCGTAATGAATAAAATCCCACACAATCAGAAAGTAGGAATCGAATCCCATTTGGTGAATGATCTTGAGTTCGTAATTCAGGCGCTCGCGGTGCTCCGTTCCGGCGCGTCCGTTGTAGCGCTGGATCAAGCCTGCCTCGGCCAATTCGCGCAAATAGCCTTCCTCCGTTTTTCCCTCTGGGGACGTGAATTTCGGCAGGAGTTTTTGTCCGGTCGGAATTTCAGCGCGGCATCGCTCGGCGATGGCGACCGTGTTGGAAATCGCGCCCTCCAGATGCCCGAACGCGCCGATCATCTGCTCCGGCGTCTTCATGTAAAATTCATTCACGTAGCGGAGCCGTTTCTCCTCGTGGACCGTCTTTCCGGTCTGGATGCAGAGGAGCACGTCGTGCATCGTGTGGTCTTCCTGACGGAGATAATGGCAGTCGTTCGTCGCGACGAGCGGAAGGTCGTTTTTCTTCGCCAACTCCAAAATCCCGATATTCACCTTTTTCTGCGCCTCGATGCCGTGATCCATCAGCTCCATGTAGAAATTTCCGCGACCGAGAATCTGAACGTAATCGTCAATGGATTTTTGCGCGCCCGCGAAATCGTCATGGAGAAGATAATCGGCGACGACTCCCTTGAGGCAGGCCGACGCGCCGATCAGCCCGCGCGAATTTTGCGCGAGGATTTCCTTGTCAATGCGCGGCTTGTAATAGTGGCCCTCGATGTGCGCGAGCGAGGTCAGGCGCGAGAGGTTGCGGTAGCCCTCCTCGTTTTCCGCCAGCAGAATGAAATGCTGGTTCCGTTTTCCCTCCGCGCTTTTCCTGTCCTTGCGCCCTCCGGGAGAAACGTAAACCTCGCAACCGATGATCGGCTTGACGCCGCGCTCCTTGCAGGTTTTCTGAAACTGAAACGCGCCGAAAAGGTGGCCGTGATCGGTCAGCGCGACGGCGCTCATGCCGAGCTCCTTCACGCGGTCGCAAAGCAAATCAAACCGATTCGCGCCGTCCAGCAAACTGAACATGCTGTGGAGATGGAGATGGACGAATTTTCCGGTGTCGGACATGACCGCGATTCCCTTGGTGTTCTCTCAACCTTTGCCAATTTGCCACGACGTGCGTGGAATTGCAAAAGAAGAGCGGAACAAGAAAACATTTTGTCATGCAAGCCCAAGCCACAGCTTTAACCCCAGCTACGCCCGAAACTCCGCCGCTTCCGGTTTGCCGGTTCACCGTAGAAGACAATCATCGGATGATCCAAGCCGCGGTATTGACCCAAGATGATCGCGTTGAACTTTTGGAAGGATGGTTAACCGTAAAAATGGTCAGGAATCCGGATCACGACGTGGCGATTGCTCATGCCGACGAGGCATTTCGCCCTCTTCTCCCGCAGGGATGGAACCTTCGAATTCAATCGGCCATCACCACGGACGACAGCGAACTCGAGCCGGATCTGGCCGTAGTGCGCGGAAAAATTCGGAGCTACAAACGACGCCATCCGGCGCCCCAAGAAATCGCGCTTGTCGTGGACGTCGCCGAATCCACGTTGGACCGCGACCGCGAAGTCAAGGGACCTCTTTATGCCCGCTCAATTTGGATTTGCATGGTTGCAAATTCCACGCCATTTTTGGCAGTCTTGAAACCTCGTTGAAGCGATCCCCGGATCACGCCATGGATTGCGCCATTTCATCCGAAAGGAATCCGATCATGCCGAATGAAGCCCGACAAAAAACGAACCGACGCGCGTTTCTGAAAAAAGCCGGAGCCGCCGGCGCGACGCTCGTCGCCGCGCCCTATTTTGTTCCCGCGACCGCGTTCGGCGCGAATGAGCGGATCATCATGGGGATCATCGGACCCGGAGGCCGAGGCCGGAGCGTGATGAAGGAATTTCAGGACAAGGGGGCGGTCTTCGCCGCCGTCGCCGAAATCTACAAGCCTAATCTCGAAGCGGGCGTCAAACAGGCGAAAAACACCGCCTCGCAGGTGACCGCCTATGAAGATTGGCGCGATTTGCTCGAAAAGCAAAAAGACCTCAACGCCGTTCTTATCGCCACACCGGAACATCAACACGGCGTTCAGCTGATCGCCACCGTCAAGGCGGGATTCGACAGCTATTGCGAGAAACCGATGTCCCATTCCATCGAGGAGGGAAACAAGATCGTCCGGGAGGTCCGCAAGACCAATAAAATCGTGCAGATCGGCATGCAACGCCGAAGCACGCCGTTCGTCCGGCGCGGCAAAGAGCTGATGGACACCGGCCTCCTTGGTCCCGTTCATTTCGTCCGCGTGAAATGGAATTGGAGCAACCTCAACAACGGATTCATCCGCTACGCCAACGAGCGAATCCCGGAAATGGAAGACGCGAAGCTTTGGAAAATGTTTTGCGCGCCCCATCACGTCATCGAATATGAGCCGATCAAGTTCGCCCGCTGGCGGTGGTTCTGGGCGTTTTCCGGCGGCAACATCACCGATCAGGGAACGCACCTCATGGACGTCGTGCAGTGGTATATGAGCGAGGAGATGAATCCCGTCACGCCCCACGCCGCCGAGTGCTTCGGGGACGTTTACTTTATTCGCGATCCGAAAACCAACAAGCCGGTCGAGACCCCCGACGTCTTCACCTCGATCTTCAAGTATCCCGACCGGGACGGCAAACCGGGCTTCACCGCCAACTGGACGCTCGACTACACGACTTCCTACCAAAACAGTTGGTCCATTGAGTTCATGGGGGAAAAAGCGACGATGGCGCTGGACGACAAGGGTCTGCGCGTTTACGACGAGCCGTGGGACCCCGCGCAGGATTCGATGCTGGAGAGCAAGAAGGCGCCGGTGAAGATGGACAAGGGGGGCTTGGAGTCCATCTCGCACGTCGCCAATTTCCTCGATTGCGTCAAGACGCGCAAACAACCCAACGCCCCGGTCGAGATCGGGCACAAGGCCGTCTGCGGTCCGCATCTGGCCAACGTCGCCTACAAGCGCAAGGAGCGCGCCTACCTGAATGACTCCGCGACGCATGTGAATCGGGATTGGTTTTGATGCGTTGTGTTCGCGCTCGCGCGCGCCATCTTTGGTTGTGAGAGATTAAGAGCGAGAGTAAGATCAGGATGCGCCATGAGCGATCAGTCAAGCCACTATCCCGAAATCGAGGCCGGACGCGAGGGTTTGCTTGCGTGGGAGCGGGAGAAGCCGAAAAATTTTTTCGATAGCGATTCAGCCCTTCAACAGGGCCTGGAGTTTTATTGGGGGAAGGAAATTTACGATTCGCGCAGGGACGACCTCTCGCGCTTCGGCGGGATCGCGGCGACGGCGCTCAATCAGGCGGTGATCCTCTCCAACCGCGACGAGAATCTTCCCCGTCTGGAGCGGTATTCCCCGCTCGGCGAGCGGATCGAAAACGTCGTCTTCCATCCGAGCTACCACGAGGCGGGGCGGATGATTTACGCCTCCGGCGTCATGGCCTCGCACCGCGAACCGGGACGCGAACTGGAGCGGATGGCGCTCTTTTATCTCTCTTCCCAAAACGGTGAATCGGGACACAACTGCCCGCTGGCCTGCACAGCCGGAGTCATCAAGACGATTCAGCGGCTCGGTTCGGCCGAAATCAAGGCGCGTTTTCTTCCGCGATTGCTCGATCCCGATTACGACCGGCTGATCCACGGCGCGCAATTCCTGACCGAGGTGCAGGGGGGAAGCGACGTCGGCGCGAACGGAACCCGCGCCGAACCGGTCGAAGGGCAACCGGGTCTCTGGAAAATTTGGGGCGAAAAATGGTTTTGCTCCAACGTTACCGCCGAACTCGCGCTCATCACCGCGCGGCCGATCAACGCGGGGTCGGGAACTTCCGGTCTCGGATTGTTTCTTGTCCCGCGTCATTTGGACGACGGACGGCCCAACGCAATTTCGATCCGGCGGCTCAAATACAAACTCGGCACGCGCTCGATGGCGTCGGCGGAATTGGATTTCAACGGCGCGCTCGCCCATGAATTGGGATCGCCCGAAGAGGGTTTCCGCAACATGATGGAAATCGTCATTGGCGCGTCGCGGCTCTACAACGCCGCTGGATGCGCGGGACTGGCGCGCCGGGCCTACTACGAAGCCCACACCTACGCGACGCACCGCTCGGCCTTCGGCGGCCCGATCATCCGATTTCCTCTGGTCAAGGAATCGCTGGCGCGGATGAGAACGCATTGCTTGGCGATGACCGCCGCCGGACTTTTTCAGGCGGATCTTGAAGACCGGCTCGAAAAAAACCACACCGAGGAAGACCTGCTCTTCCGCCGTTTCCTGCTGAATCTGATGAAGACCATGACTTCGCGCATGGCCGTCCAACTGATCCGCGACGCGATCGGTATTTTGGGCGGCAACGGCGCGATTGAGGAATTTTCAGTCCTGCCGCGTCTTCTTCGCGATTCCATCGTCTTTGAAAATTGGGAGGGAACGCATCACGTTTTGCAATCGCAAATCCTGCGCGACATGGGAAAATTTCATCTGGGAGAATTGTTTCTTCGGCGCGTCGGCGCGATGATTGCGGAACTCGACGCGAAGATTCTCGGCGCAACGCGCGACGCTTTGCTCGCCTGCCTCGACCAATTGCCCGATCAGATGCGGGAAGTCCTGCAAGCCGAACCCGCCGGCGCGCCGCTCATCGCGCAGGACGTTCTGGATCGCATGGGATTTCTTTTTCAAGCGGCGTGTCTGGCGCGGGAGGCACAATGGAGTCTGAAAAACAAAAACGACGACGCCAAACTCCATGCCCTCCGTTTCTTGATCGCCGAGCGACTGAGCGAACGTCCGTCAAAATCGGGCAAGGAATACGCGGAGCTCGTCGCTCATTTGAGCGCCGGGCTTTGAACTCATGCGCGAAAAGAATACAACCGGTTTCACAAACAACCCGTATGGAAATTCAGGCACTGGCCTACCTCGATTCGTCGGCTTGCCTGTACCTTGAATTAAGGCGCAATGTGTCCCATATCGCCCATTTCCTTATGTATGGCTAGGTACTTTTCCAGATTGGGGCGTATGGCCAATAGGTTTGGAATGGATGTAAACGGTATCATTTCCTCGGGAATGTGATCCAACCAGCTTGAAAGCTTGAGCTCTGAACGGTTACTCCAATGCTCGCAGGCACGGCATTGAGATAGAAGATGGGTGATGTCAGAGATCAAGGTTTCCCGACGTTGCTTGACCTCGGGCGAGAGGGTTGGCAAGAACGACTTTGTGAACTGTTCGGCTTGTTTCCTTTGGATCAACCGTTCCAAGTCAAGATATGCCTCCAGACATTCCTTTTCTTCGAAAGAAAATTCAGGACCAAATGAATCTAGCCGTTGCCTTGCTCTTCGAATGTCGGCACTGTCGATCTCAGGAAGGTGTTCATACCCTTTCTCATGATCCTGAAGATGACCTTCGGCAATAGCCCTTTGGCTTAGCAATTCATCACGCGGAACAGCGACAGGTCGCATGAAAATACCAACTGTCTGCGTGGGACCGAATATATCGAAGGAAATTTTTTGGTATAAGCCAAGTTCATTCAACAAATGAGCGACCTTTTCACGGTAATCCCAACCCTCCCCCATGAGCGAAGCGCATATCAGAATATAATAGTGATCTAATCCGTGGCTTAGCGACTCGGCAAATTGGCGTTTGACGTTTGCTGAAAAGTCCTTGCTGGCAATGTCCCCGTGACTCTTGATCTGAAATCCAGACTTGAATTCGTCCACCTCAAGCAGAATGTCAACACCACGATCATTGAGTGCTTGACGATTTTCGAGACGACAGTAGCCAAGGTAGTGCCTATTCGCATTTAGATAGGTTAGGAGACACGTCAAAAGCTCATCATGACTAACGTCCTTAAACCATTTCGTGTCGTCCTCTGTACCCAAACCGCGGTTAAAAAGCCCGTCCAGCACTCGAAGAATAGGGTGCTTATCTTTGCATTTATCCATGGAACCGCCGAGAAGTAGAAAGAAATTTAGGCACAAGGAACCGGGTTCAATGTTCCGCATCCAACCATCGCCTCACAATATCAAAAATGACCCGAACTTCAAGCCGCCTTGCCGGAGAATCAGAGGAAATTAGCGAATTGCCTAGAACGAAAAGCCACAAACCGTGCCACACCTCTCCGCTCTTGGATTAATCAGCGCACTTGAGCCGGCTGGCGGGGAATACCGACTAAGGGCTAATCGGGGCCGGCAAGGACCAACAAAGGAATCGCGCCGCAATTCGTTCTCCTCTATAATCTTCCGCGGCGGTTTGCCCCCTTGGTGTCATGGCGCCTTGATGGTGACAATCAGCCTCGAAATTGGGTTCGTTTCACAAAAATCAATTTCCACCTGCTCCCAGCCAACCCAGTGGGAAATCAGGTTTCAGCCGGATCAATTCCGGGATCACGACGATCAATTCGTTCTCGACACACGCTACGGAGATTTTGGAATCAAAACACCTAACCGCGTGTTGAACGTGAGATAAGGTTCCTTGATAATTGGCTGGTAGGAAGACTCCAACGCGGTTGTCACCTCCGGCAAATGTCCCGTTTGGTTCATGTCCAGAAGCACGAGCGGAATTTCCTGTTTATCGAGTGCGCGCGCCAGTTCCCGCGTCTTGCTCCATCCCTCCCCCTCGGGATTCTTTGCGCCACGGTCGTTCTTGTCCTTGATCGTCCAGATGAAAATCTCGCTGTAGTCGCCCCAAACAGTTCGACCCGTGAGAAAAGCGTAGTAGGGAGGGGAAATAATGGCATCTCCGGGTTTGCTGAAACGCTCGATCCACTCCTTGACCTGCTGGACGTTGGGACGGGACGAACCGTCTTCCAACTTGGACGCCGGATCGTAGTCAGGCAACTCGAACGCCGATTGATCCCAAAGACTGCGATAAAAATTGACCGGAAACTTCAAAGGACCCGCAGTGAGCAGTCCCGCAAAAAAAATCGCCGCCAATCCCAACGCGGCCAACCGAATTGGGAAGGAAGCCGGAGAGATTTTGGCGAATGGCAATGAGGAAACGGAAGAAGCCGTCGCAGGAGCGGATAGAATGTTGCCTGCGCCACTGCTCAGGAGGACCGAGGACGAAAGTCCGCGACGGATCGTTCCGCCGATCGCGACCAGTTCCGCGGCGCTCAAAATGGCGACGGTGGGACCCGCCAGCGTGAAAATGTAATCCTCCGTTCCCCCCTTGGTGACGTACAGAAAGGAGCAGAGCGTCGAGGCGAAAAACCACCCCGTTCCCTCGCGCGCTTCCCCTTCCAAGGGACTCATTCTCAGAAACCGAAAGAAACCAACTGCGGCAAAGAAAATGAAAAATCCCTCCTGATTGAGAATGTCCCCTCCCTCCCGAAGAATTTTTCCCCAAGCGTAATCGAGAAATTGATCGCGCGGGTAGGTCCCCACCTGATTGAAAACGACATTGCGAAGAAACGCTCCGCCGGTCCAAATCTGCAGGTAAATTGTCACCCCCGTCGCGATCAGAATCGCGGGAACCGCAATCCAAATCGCGCGCCACCGATTGCGAATCAGAATGAAGACCAGCAGGATGAATAGAAACGGCACGGCGGTCAGGTTGGTCAATGCCGCCGCCGCACCGAAAATTCCGACGAACAGATCGCTCCATCGCTTTCCCCGAACCGCCGCTAGGATCATCCAAAGCAGAAAGAATATCTCCAGCGGCTCCGATTGATAACCCAGCGACCACCAGAGGCTCAGGGGAAGGATCAAGAAAATCGCTCCGGCGGTGACGGCCGTCGTCGCGCAACCCCAAACCCGCCACGCCAGCCGGACGACAAGAAGATAGCTCAAGAGATGCAACGCCAGACTGAACGCTCGAAAGACGTAGAGCGGCGATTCCCGTCCGGCGGCCTGCGCGGCCCTGACCAACGCCGCGCCGAGAAAAAGATGGCACGGCGGTTGCGGCGCGAGTATGTCCCGATACGGCACGATCCCTTCGGCGATTCTTGACGAGATGTAAAGATAGTTGCCGTCGCCGAAATCGAGGTATGCCTCGGACCAGCGCAATCCGATCAGGAGTCCATACGCCGCGCCGAGCGCGATCATCATGCCCCAGTGTTTCAGGGAAAATCGCGGAGCGGGACCTGCGGCATAGGCGGCCATGCGCTCTTATCGCTCATCCCGTCGAGGTTTGCAAATCCTTGATGCTGGATAATTTCTTTGCCGATCCAAAGATTTCCCTATCAAATTCCAAGTCTTAATCTTAATCCTAATCGTAATCTTAATCTGGCGGGGCACGAAAGATGTCCGGTCGTCCGATTCCATCAGCGCGGCGGAGATTAAGATTAGGATTAGGATTAAGATTACGACAAAGAAAAGGAAAGGATGACCGACAAAGCCTTCATGAAGATCCGACCCAAAACATACTCCCAAGCGGGAGTTGACATCGAAGCCGGCGACGCGCTTGTCGAGTTCATCCGCCAATTCAATCCAGCCATCGGAGGATTCAGCGGATTGGCGGAACTGCCGAAGTCGTTCAAGAAGCCCCGCCTCGTCATGTCCACCGACGGCGTCGGAACGAAATTATTGGTCGCGCAGTTGGCCGGAATCCACGACACGATCGGCATTGATCTGGTTGCGATGGTCGTCAACGATCTTATCACTTGCGGCGCGCGGCCCCTCTGGTTTCTGGATTATTTTGCGACGGGTAAATTGGAATCGGGCGTCGCGGAAAAAGTTTTGAAGGGGATCATCGCGGGATGCAAAGAGGCCGGTTGCGAATTGGTCGGCGGTGAAACCGCCGAAATGCCCGGCATGTATGCGTCCGGTCATTACGATCTGGCCGGATTCGGCGTCGGCGCGGTGGACGCCGCCGACGTGATTGATGGGCGGGGCATGAAACTGGGCGATTTGATTCTTGGCCTCGGCTCGACGGGACTGCACAGCAACGGCTATTCGCTCGCGCGCAAGGTTTTGTTGCCTGAAAATTCATCCGCCGCGCGCCGAGCGTTGCGCAATCCATTTCGCAGGGGGAATAGGGAAACGCTTGCGGAAGTCCTCTTGCGGCCAACGCGAATCTACGTCCGGGCCGCGCTGGATCTGGCCGCGCGATTTCCGATTCGCGCCATGGCTCATATAACCGGCGGCGGAATCGAGGGCAATTTGGTCCGCGTTCTGTCTCGCGGCGTTCGCGCCTGCATCCGCCTCGGTTCATGGTCGATTCCGCCGATCTTCGATGAAATTGCGGAGCAAGGTCCGGTGGATTCCGCCGAAATGTTTCGCGTGTTCAACATGGGAATCGGTCTCATTCTTGTCGTTCCCGAGAGCGCCGTGCACGGCGTTATCCGCCGATGCCGTCAACTCGGCGAAACGTGTCACGTTATTGGCTGGATTGATCGCGGCGCGACCAAGAAATCCGAAGCGGAAGTTCTGCTTATGGACGATCCTTTCGAACGAACATGATCGCCCGCTCCAACCGAACCGGCGGCGCGT
The DNA here is from genome assembly GCA_964598765.1 of uncultured Candidatus Sumerlaeota bacterium. Lineage (GTDB taxonomy): Bacteria > Sumerlaeota > Sumerlaeia > MVZB01 > JAJFLK01 > CAZRCZ01. The sequence continues at coordinate 164,116 of CAZRCZ010000001.1, forward strand.
AGTTTTCGGCAATCCAATTTCGCATCATCCGAATAATTTCACGCTCGTCATCCCACGCGAGCGATTTGTCTTCTTTCCATTCCGGGTCGAGACTCGGAAAGTTAGGGCGCGGTTCATGCGGCTCGACGATCACCTTCGGCGCGGAAGCGGGAGAAAGGGAAACCAGCTTTTCCAATTCGATCCGGAGTTGCGTTGACCCCTGAGGGGTTTTCGCCATGTGAAGAAGGCTGAGCGTTCGCAACGGCGTGTCAAATCCACGAACATCCAAGGCAAAATTGTGTCCCCAGACCAAAATAGGATCGCCGGGCTTGGCGTGGCGCAAAATTTCTTTCTCCAGCGAGGAATCTTGCTCCGCCGAGATTTTGAGCGCTGATCGCGCGCGCGCGACGTCGCGCAGTTGCAAACCGAAAACCGGAACCACGGCGAGCAAAGCCAATGCGCCAATCACGCGCAAGAATCGTCCGGTTGCCGTCTCGGGTGGAGTCAATTCGAGCATGATTGCGAATCCCATCCCTCCGGCGAGCATTAAGGGCGCGATGCACGGGAGAAAATAGTGGCCATAGCCGTATCCTCCGCCGAAGGCTCCGGCATAGTCGAACGCAAGCCAAACATAAATGAACCCAGTGATCCAAGCTGGTAGGTTACAGATTATGGATGACGGATTATGAATTGGAATCTTGAAGCCTAAAATTTCATGTTGCGAACTCGCGGAATGCGATAAGGCCGAGCGGACCGAGCGACCGATGGAAAAGAAAAAAATCACGCCGAGCCACGCAGGTAGAAAGCGCGCGAGGACAAGCGCCATCCGCTTCTTCTCCGACGTGCCTATAATGGCGTATCCCAAGTTGTATCCCAACGAGGCGAAGTTCATTTCCCGCAGAACTCCGTGAGCCGTCGCCCAAATCAGCCATGGGAAAAATCCGAAGAACGTCCCTCCGATCAGCGCGGCAAGATTCAGCCATCGCGAGCGCGTTTCCAAAGGGGAGGACGCTCCGTGGATTCGAGCTAGAATTACCGTCAGCGCCAACACTGGAGCTAATCCGACGGGCTTGAAGATTGCCGCGCAGATCGCCAAGAAGCCGCACGCGAAAATCGCCCCCATCGAACCGGTTTCCAGCGCGACGACCGCCATCCATGCGCTTGCCGTCTCCGGCAGGATCAGATAATTTTCAGTCAGATTTCCGCGCTCGGAAAAGATTTGAAGATTGGAATAGAAAGCGTAGAACGCGACGGCGGGAAGAAAAACCAATGGTCCAAGGACACGACGGGCCAAAAGCGCGAAGACCCCAACCGTCAGCGCGGCGACGATGCCCTCGATGACCGCCAATCCGCAGAAACCGTGACCGCCAAACTTTTGATAGAGCGCATTGACCGCGAAAATGCCCGGCGGTTTGTTGTCCCAAAAATCGCTGTAGGGAATCGCGCCCGCCGCCCATTTCGCTCCGGCGAAATAAAAAAGCCCCGCGTCGTAGCGTCCGTCGTTCAAAACCAAGACGCTTTTATCCAGCGCGATCCACGCAACCGCGAACAGCGCGACGATCCACGCGGCGTTGCGCTTCAAATCCTCACCGATTGCGGGCGGCTGGTCGTCTCGTCATCCGGCATGGGATTGCTCCGCCGCTCTTCCTCGCGGAAATTTTTCAATTGCCGCTCGATTTCTTCCTGAATTTGATTCATTTGCTTCTGCAACGCCTCCTTGCCCCGCTCCCGCAGTTTGTCCGCCATCGGTCCCATGTTCTTTTTTGCTTCATCGAGGCGCTTCAGTAGTTCATCAATGTCTTTTCGCCCCTTGGACTGCAAATCGCGCATCAAGCTGTTGAGGTCGCGCGTCGCTTTGTTCCACTGTGATTCGTCGAGCGGTGAAGTCGCATCGGGCTTCGAGTTGGAGTCTGGAGCGGAGCCTTGAGGCGGCGTCGCGGACGCCTCCGGTTTGGATGCTTCCTTTTTGTCTTCTTCTTTCGTCTTGTCCTCCTGCGATTTTTCCCGCCGTTCGCGGATGCCCTGTCGGATCCCCTCGGCAATTCCTTCGGAAGCCCGCTTCGCGCCTTCGCTCAGTTGCTTCGCGCTTTCGCGCAATTCTTTGGACGCCTTGGCGATGCTCTTGCCCCACTCCTGCGCCTTTTCCCCCAGCTTCCACGCGTTTAGTTCAATTTGAGAGTCTTTGCCTTCCACCATTTGGTTGGAGCGCATCGGGACTGATGAGGATGAGGAATTGTAAATTTCAACAATCTTGCGCTCGGCGGCGTTCGGACCTTCGCCGTCGGCAATAAAAGCCGTTGAATTGGCCAGAACCTTTTCGCGATGCTCCGGAGCAATTTTCAATCGGACCTGCACCTTTTCGCCCCCCCCGCCTCCGAGTTTCACTGCGTCCACCTCTCCGACGTCAATCCCGTTGAGTCTCGCCTTGTCGCCGACCTGAATCCCCTTGCCTCCGCTGAAAATTACCGTGTAACGGAGCGACCTTGAGTGGTTGGACAGGAGGACGAAAACAATCAGAAGAACAATTAGCGTCGAGAGACCAAGAAAAAGCAGGGTTGCGCGATGTTCGTGGGGTTTGGATTGAACCGATTCCAAGATTGCGCTCTCCGAACCCCAATCATAAATCCGCGGGACTGAATCCGCAATCCACAATCCTTGTTTCAGGCCATTGCGCTTGGCTTCTTCGGTCGGTATCATCACTCCAAAACGGAGCGTCGCAACCTTTCTTGAGTCTGATTCGATTCATCGTCAAAAGCGCCCTGCGCAACAAGCGCCGCGTCGCGTTGATCGCCCTCAGTAGCGGTTTCTCGCTCTTTCTTCTTTTCGCCATGCAAACGTTTGTTCAATTGTTGCTTAATCCCCCGAAGGCGCGCGAGGGAGACTTGAGGATGATCGTCTATCCGATGACCTCAATGATGGACACAATTCCCATTTCGTATTTGGGGCGCATCGAAAAGCTTCCCCACGTCAAGGCCATCTCCCCCTTTCTTCTCTTTCCCGGGCAATGGCGCGACGATCCGCGTAATCTGATCCGCTCGATGGGAATGATGCCGGACCGATTTTGGGGTGTCTTTCCCGATATCCAAGTGACGCCGGAGGTTAAGCAAGCCTATCAGGAGCTGAAAACCGGCGCGGTCGTCGGGCGCGACATGATGCGCGCCTACGGGTGGAAGCCGGGCGACACCATTGTGCTGAAGGGGAATCTGTATCCCGTTGACCTTGCGCTGAAGATCGTCGGGGAATACCAATGGGAATTTCGGAGCAACCTGATCTTCTTCAATTACAAATACATCTCCGATCTCATGGGCGATTTTGGCCGTGTCACGGGATTTTGGGTCATGGCCGATTCCGCCGAGTTCGTTCCGGAAATCAAGGAGACGATTGACACGATGTTCCACAACAGCGGGGCCGAGACTCATACTGACACGGAAAAGACGTTTGCCCTCAACATGCTCTCGCGGATCGGCAACATTCAGATGCTCATGAGTTCCGTGGCCGTCGTGATCGTCTTCACGATGTTGCTTGTTTCGGGAAGCAACGTCGCGCTGACCATGCGCGAACGCGCGCGCGAGGTCGGAATCCTGAAAGCCTTGGGATATTCTTGGCAGTGGGTTCTGACGCTCTTGCTGGGCGAAGCCGCGTTTCTTTCCTTGCTGAGCTTGATCGTCGCCGTGCTCCTTTCCTACGGCATGTCGTTGATTCCCCTTCAAAAATTGACCGGCGGATTGATCGGCTCTTTTCGGATTGCGCCGTTAACGCTCGCGTTGACGCTCGTGGCCGGTCTGCTTCTGGGCATACTTGCCGCGCTTCCGCCGACGCTCCGCGCCGCGCGCATGACGGTCGTCCAAGCCATGAAGCGCGTGGATTGACACGGAGGTAGGCTTTGCAAGGCGACGTCGGAAATTCAAGGACTGGCTCGCGGCGATTGAGCGTAACGAAGACCGTCCCTTTCCAATCTGCAAGGCATGGATGAGCAGGATTTGCAAGATTTGCAGGACGGACAGGATGGACAAGATGAACAGGAATTCCGATTCCTCATGGGCGGGACGGTCATGCCACGCCCGCCGGAACGTCTAACGTGATATGATTTCGAGCGAGACAGAGAGAGAGAAGGGATTAGGCCTCAAATTCACGGGCAAACTCCCCACAAAAACCTTCCTGAATCGGTATAGGAGAAAACTTACAATCCGCGTCGATTGCCCTGTCAACTTTCTATTTTCTGTTTTCGTGTGCCCGAAAAGAACTTGCCAAGGGGTCGAAATTAAGGGACCATTTCCGCGCCTGCGTCTCCCGACGCGGAGGCCGGATTTCCCGGCCATTCTTAGGATTCATCGAAGGAAAGCTGAAATCATGACAAAGTGGAGTTGCGCGAAGGCGAAGATTTTTTCCAAATTTGGAATCGGGACATGGATTGGTGCGTTGAGCCTCTTCGTTCTTGCTCCTCTTTATGCGCAAGGACCGACCCATTTGGGAAGGGTGACGCCGACCGAGTTTTCGCCCAATCCGATCGCCGTCGCGCCGTTCGAATCGCAAGGGGGCGAAGCCTACTCCACCCCGCTTTTCTCCGACGTGATTGACCGCGATCTCTTTCTGTCCGGATTTTTCAAATCCATCGCCAATCCGCAATTTGTTCTCGAAGCCCACAATATGGACCTGAAGGACGGGAAGATTCATTACGAGGAATGGCAACGGCTGAAAGCGTCCTACATCGTCAAAGGCAAATACAAGATTGACAAGGGAAGGCTGGAAGTCGAGTTCCGGATGTATGACGTGTCGGCGGGGACGTATATTTTCGGCAAGCGATACGAGCAATACAAGAAAGAGGATGGACGCGAGGTCGCCCACCGAATCAGTAACGACGTAATTCAACGCATCACGGGAGTTCCGGGGACGGCCAACACCAAGTTTGTCTTCGTCGGGGAAGTCGCGGGCAAAAAGGGGGAAGCTCCGAACAAGGAAATTTTTATCATGGACGCCGATGGGCAGAACAAGCGGCAACTGACCAATGACCACAACCTGGCCGCGACTCCCGCTTGGGGCGCGAACGGGACGGAAATCTATTACACCACTTACAAAGACTACAATCCCGATTTGGCGGGGATGTATCTGGACGGATCGCATAATTGGTTCGTCTCTCGCCGGGCCGGATTCAATCTTTCTCCCTGCTGGTCGGAAAAGAAGCAAGTCATCACCCTGACTCTCTCCAAAGACGGGAATTCCGAAATCTATTTGGTCAATCGCGCGGGCAAAGATTTGAAACGCCTGACCTACAGCAAGGGGATTGATTCCTCGCCGGTCTGGTCTCCCTCAGGGGATCAGATCGCCTTCACCAGCGACCGCAACGGCGGGCCGCAGATTTACATCATGAGCGAGGACGGGGTGAATGTCTCGCAGTTGACGCATCAAGGGGATTACAACGACGGCGCGGCATGGTCGCCGCGCGGTGACGTCATAGCCTACAGTTCGCGCATTCACGGAATTTTTCAGATCTGCACAATCAACGTGAATGGAACCGACTTGCGGCAACTCACCAACGGCAACGCCAACAGCGAGGACCCCTGTTTCTCTCCCAACGGGTGGGTGATCTCCTACACGTCGGACAAGACGGGGAGAAAGCATATTTACACGATGTTCGTGGACGGACGGCCCATCCAGCAACTGACGAACGGCGATGCTTGCTACTCGCCTGCTTGGTCGGATTACTTTCGTTGAACCGAGGGCGTCCGGTCTGGTTGCCCAAGAGCGAGCTTCTTTAGCCGGGATTCGAGTTCATCCGGAAGCTTGATCTTCCACTTGGCCGCCTGATCGAGCAACCAATCCGCTTTCTCGGTTGTGTTTCCAATCCTCATCAGAGTCTCTCCGAGAGCAACGTAGGCGGTGGGAAAATCGGGAAGCCCCTGAATAGCGGCTTCGAAATCTTTCAGCGCCTCATCAAGGTTTCCTTGGTCCAATCGAACCCGTCCTTCGTAAAAACGGGCGAGCGGAGATTCGGTCTTGCTTTGGCGGAGTTGATCGGCCCATTTCTGAAGTTCTTCCATCTCTCCCAATTGATAATCGGCTACGATGAGGCGCTCCACCGCTTGGATGTGCTTGGGATTGATGGACAAAATTTGCGTGAAAACCTCGCGCGCCTCCTTGAATTTTCCCTCGGAATTTAGAGCCAGACCCAAGTTCATCCGACGCTCCATCGTCTTTCCTCCGAGTTCAATGGCCTTGCGAAATTCCGCTTCCGCGTCGGCTCCTCGGTTCATGCGGAGAAGCGTCACGCCATAATTTTCGTGAAAATCCGGGTTGAAAGGTTCCAAGGCGATTGCGCGCATTCCGGCGTCGGCTCCCTTGTCCAATTGGCGGAGATGTTCGAAGACGACTCCCAGATGATCCCATGCCTCGGCGTAAGTGGGTAATAATTCGACGCAAAGATCGAACGCGCGGCGCGCTCCATCCAGCGATCCGCTCTTGAAAAGTCCATTGCCCAAGCACATTGCGGCTTCTGGATCGCCCGGCGCGATCTCTTGGTAATGAGTGAGGGTTTCGACGCCCTTGGCGTAATCGCCATGATGGATGTAGGCGTCGCCCAAGACTTGAAGCAGGACGGGATTGTCCTTTTCTTCGCGGAGATAAGGCTCCAATTCGGCGACGGCTTCGGCGCTTCGTCCCTCATTGTCTTCGGAGCGCGCCGCATTGACGGCATCAAAAATTTTCAAGCGGTCCACGGGATCCGGCAAGCTTACCCAACTCTGACTGGGAACTTTGCTCGCGCTCGATCCGAGGTACCCAAGACCCTGAATCGCGGAGAGGTTTTGCGAAGTCGCTGAACTTCGCGCGGAAGCTCTTGCTTCCTTGATGGAAACATTTTCGATCCAATTGCGCAGATCGAGGGTCGAATCCTCGCGCTGGGCAAACAGATTGGTCAATTCTCCCGGATCGGAAGAAAGATCGAAAAGTTGCGGCTTCGCCCCGTGAATGTATTTCAAATTTCCCTCCCTCGCGGATCGGAGCGGACACCAACCGAAGGAAAGGGGATAAAGCGTTTCGGCATAGAGTCTTCGCTTCGTCAGCTCCGCCGCGCGAAGGAGACTCCGCCCGTCAAGACTTTCAGGCGCGTCAACGCCGACGATCTCCAAAACCGTGGGCAAAACGTCGGCGGATTGCGCAGGGGAGGAACTCCGCGTTCCGGATTTCCATTCACGCTCCGCCTCCTTGGATCCCTTGGGGATTCGGAAAATCAGAGGAACGTGGAGCGTCGTGTCGTAGGCGAAAAGGCCGTGGGTGAATTCGCCGTGCTCGGACAACCCTTCGCCATGATCGGCGGTCAGAACGATCAGTGTGGATTCGATCCGTCCTTCGCGCTCCAAATGCGAGAGCAAATCCGCCACGACGGAATCCACGTAGGCGATTTCCCCATCGTAAGGCTTCTCCCGAAACTGGGAAGCGAAAGGCTCGGGAGGCGCGTAGGGAAAATGGGGATCAAAAAAATGAATCCAAAGAAAGAAGGGAGATTGCCGATTGGTTTTCAACCATGCCTGCGCCCGTTCCAGCGTCGCTCCGGCGCGGCGATCGGCGTGTCCGAGCGGATCGTTCAGCACCTCGTCATCGTATCGGTCGAAGTCGCGGTTCAGCCCGAATTGAGAACTCAAAACCGGCGCGCTGACAAATGCGCCTGTCGCGTAGCCTTGCGATTTCAGAATGGAAGCCAGCGTCGGGATTTCCGCCGGAAGCGCGTAAGGACCATTTAATCGGATGCCGTGATGAGGGGGATAAAGGCCGGTGAGGATCGAAGCATGAGAGGGGAGCGTTATCGGAATTTGGCAGTATGCGTTCTCAAAAAGAATCCCCTCGGAAGCAAGCCGGTCAATCGTCGGGGTTTTGGCCGATTGGTAGCCATAACATCCGAGGTGATCGGCCCGCGTGGTGTCCATCGTGATGAGCAGAACATTGATTGTGGGAGGGGATTTTTTCGCGGCGATCGGCTTTTCATTTTTGGCGCAGGCGGAAAGCCAAAGAAAAACCACGAAGGCGCAGAGACAAAGAGAACGAATGGATCGCAATTCTCTGTGTCTCTGTGTCTCTGGGGTGAAAATGCCTCGGTTTATTCTCACAATGTCGTGAAATCTGAGAAGCGATTGCGTGGTCGGCCTGCCGGATCACTCCTCCGGTTTGACTTCCACACCCATCAAACTTAACACGAAATCCGCGCCGAACGCCATGGAGGGCGTGTAAGCTCCGGGCGCAAGGTTGCTCTCCAAAAGTTTGGCGGCGGCGGTCAGCGACGAATCCACCGTCAACGTGTAGCCTTCGGGAGTTCTCATTCGCATCGTGACCCTTATTCCCGCAGGATTGGTCACTTCGCCCCACAGGAACATCCGATCCTTCGCCCGCTCCTCCGAGGTCGGCCCCTTCACGGTCTTCCCAATCCGCCATTGAATAAACTTTTGAACCGGCTTTAACCCCATCATCATTTTGACTAGTCCGGGAACTTGCATCCCCTTGATCCGCCTCGGCGAGGCTCCCATGAAAATTTCGATGTTCGGAATCCCGGTCGAATAATATGCGGTCGAGACGTCCCCCCACGGAATCGTCACGGCGGATTCCGGTTCGGCTCCTTCGACGAATGGAATCTTCTCGATTTTATACGTGGATGAAACCGCCACGATCTTCCCCTCTTGTCGAATTTTCCCTCCTTCGGGAACTCCCTCGATCATTGTCTTGGTCGTGCCGGGGCTGAGCTTGCCGAAGCGCGATTTGAACGCCATGCGGAGATGGGTGGCGTCGGGAAGGGCGCGCTTGAGCATCGCCGCCAGACAATCCGACGGCACGACGTCGAATCCGACCCCGGGCATCACGACGATCCCGGCCTTCTTCCATTGTTCGCCGTTGTTGTGCGTGTATTCAAAAACACTGATCTCGCCCGTGATGTCGAGGTAATGCGTCTTGGATTTCACGCAACCTGCGAGCATTCGTTGGCATGTGGATGAAAAGGGTCCGGCGCAATTCAGAACGACGGCGATTCCCTGAAGATTTTTCGCTACCTCGTCTGCGTTTCCCAGATCGAAAACCCGCGTTTCCAATCCGAGCGACCGCCCCAATTCCTCGATCACGCCGCGATTGCGCCCGGCAATAATCGGATTCCATCCGCGCCGCTTGGCCTCCTCGGCGGCAAGCCTGCCGGTGTATCCATTGGCTCCGTAAATCATCCAAGGGTTCATTTAGATCAACCTCGCTCTCAGTCAGATTATCCCATCAAATGCCGGACAATATACAAATCCAGCGCCTCATAATCCCGCGCGGAAATCATTTCCTTTTCCAGTTTGCGGTCGAGCGACCCGACTTTTTCGACGAGTCGCAGGAAAATCGTACGACTGTTCGTCAGATGCGCGGTCTGGCGTTCTTGCGCCGTCGTTCGCATCGCTTTCACGTCGAACCCGACCATTTCTCCTTTGCTTCCGTATCCATTTTCCTCCAGCACGCGGACCTGATTGAACGCGACGCGCAAATTGGACGATCCGAACGCCTTGTCTTGATCGTATTTAAGTCCGTTCTGGTCGTTCAGGTGAACGCTCCAAAGTTTGCCGAAGTTCATGGCGAACGCCATTTCGTCGGAGGGATCGAGTCCCGCGAGCAAGGCGTGCGCGGTTTCGATCAACCCGCCAACACGCTTCGGATCGTCGGTTCTCATCCCCAACGCCAAGGCGTGGCCGATGGTCGGAATGTAGGCGTGATCCATCGGCTCGTTCGGTTTGGGTTCGATGGCGATCCGGATTTTTTTGTCGTGCGCGAGCATCTTGTTGACCGCCTCGATCAGTCGGTCGGTCGCCCAAGAAGCGTCCTTGGCCTCGCGGATGTAGGTCCCCTCGCGCGCCAGCCAAAGCACGATCAAATCGCATCCGAGCGCGTTGGAGATGTCAATGCACCGCAGGCTCCGCTCGATGGCGTATTGCCGTTCTTTGGGGTTATTGGAAGTATAGGCTCCGTCAATGGTGCGCGGGTCTTCCCAGAGCCTCGGGGCGCAAATCTCGGCGACCAAGCCGTGATCCTTGAGCATCCTGCCGACCGCCTTGGCCTCCTTGACGATTTGTGCGCCGCTTTTGCCGTTGAGGTCCGGCACGGCGTCGTCGTCGTGGAACTGCATCCCGTCGAAACCGAGCTTCTTCAGCAGTTTGAGCTTCTCGGCGAAGGCGACCGACCTGCGAACCGTCGGCCCGAACGGATCGGCTCCCTCGCTGATGTTCCAAGGTCCGAAGGTAAAACGATATTTCGTCGGCATGAAATTTTTTCTCCTCCCGATTGTGTCCCGCAAAATTTTCAGAAGATGCTAACCGCTTCCGATCCTCTTGGCTAGGGGGAAAGAAAAATGGAGCGTATGCCGCAATCTTTGTAGGTTCGACAATTTTTTGCGAAACGAAGCCAATTTGGGTCAGGGATCAGGCGGGTGAGCAGGGTTGAAAAAAGAAAATTGCGAAACGAAGCCAATTTGGATTAGGGATCAGGGGGGTGGGCAGGATTGAAAAAAAGAAAATTGCGAAACGAAGCCAATTTGGACGGAAGGTCGGCGGGAACAGGAATAAACAGGATGGACGGGATAAAGAATCAACCGCCAAGTCGCCAAGAATCTTCGGTGTCTCGAACCACATGATGGACTCGTTTGGGGATTGGGTTTGAGTCCCAATCCGCGAGGGACATTTTAAGGGAGATGGGATTGCGGGGCGATTCCCTTGCGGGACCTTATTCGCCCTTGTCGGACTCTAAGAGCGTGTCCAATAAGTCCTTTCAATCGTGCCTACGGCACTTATTCCCGTAGCGGGAAACCGAAATCCCAGCCTTGTCAGGCTGGGCTATTTTCAGACTGTCCCTAGCGGGACGCAAAGCAAAAAGCACTTTTTGGACACGCTCTAATGTCTCTAACAAAACCGAAGACGCGATCTGGGATTCAGAATTATTTGGTTCCAGACGGCGAGGATTGGGTCGCGTTGGATCGGAGCGTTGCGCCCAAGCCGCCCGGCCTCGGCCCGGCTAATCCGCCCGGCCTGCTACCAAGACCGGCGCGCATGGCCGAGAACATCCTAACGAAGCTCTCCCCTTCGGATGCGTCAAGCGCGCCATCCTTGTTGGTGTCGGCGCTCTCCAGAAACTGGGTGAACGGCCCCGGCAGAGACACCTCGTTCAATTGGATCTTGCCGTCGTGATTCTTGTCGAGGATGGCGAGCAACTTATCGAAGGTGATCTCTCCGCCGCCCGACCGCAACGCGAGCAGGTCCCGCATGTATTCCTTCCCCTCCGGAACGCCGAACTGCTCTTGCGAATCTTTCTTCGTATTGTAGGTATAGTCCATGAAGCCGATCATCATTTCGTCGGTCGAAGCGCTTCCCCAACCGGTGGCCTTCGTCGGATCCGGATTGCGCGGATTGCCCGCCGAATTGTCCCAGTGGGCGATGGCGCGGATCTTGGTTCCGGTCGGAATTGAGAGAGGCTTCTCGAAGATATAGGAAATTTGCCAACTGAAATTGTATCGCGGGACGTCGAGCAGGATTTCGGTCTTGCCGTCGGGATAGATTGCTTCATAGCGGAAATCCTTCCCGCGCAGGTGCATGTGGGGCGTCAAGCCGTAGATTTGGCCGTCGTCGTTGAATTGGAAGACCGACACCGATTGGAAATTGGGATCGCCGGCCGGGATTCGAAACGTCGGATCGGCGATCCATGCGCTGGTGATCGGGTGCTCAACGGGGCCTTTGGCATATTTCAGGGCGATGCGCGAGCGATCGGTCTTTGACGTGCCCGGCCCGGGTTGTTTGTGATAGTGAATGGACAACACGAGGCTGGAGCCGGCGGGGAGCAACCGTCCGCGCCCCTCCTGCCAAACTTCGGGATTCGTGCCGGGACCAAACTTGGCAAAAAGTCCGGGGCCGAAACCGCCGCCGGCAAGAAGGCCGGCCCTGCCGGCGCCAAGGAGACCCGCGCCGCCACCGCCAAACGGCGACCGCCCGGCGCCGCCGCCCGAAGCCGCGGTTTCGCCTTCGCCCATCGCGCCGGCATTGACACCCGGCGGAGCGACGAAAACCAGAATGTGATGAACCACCGACGGCGCGCTCGGCAGAAGCTCCGTGCCGATCACCCATTTGTCCTCCTTGAGATTCGTCGGTATCACGAAACTCCGCGTTTGATCTTCAAGGTCATCGGGAAGGGTGAAAGACTGCGGGACTTCGAACACTTGGTCAATCCCTTTCATGCGCCACTCGGTATTGGCGAATTCGGGGGCCGGCGGCTCGGGGCCTTCGCCGCGCGGGGCGCCGGTTTCAACCCAGCGCCCGATGGTCTCGATTTCCGTTTTTTTCAGCACCATGGCATCGCGGAACTTGCCGTATTTGGGATCGGCAAACCAAGGCGGCATCGTCCGCTCGGCGACCGCCTTGCGAATCGCCTTGGCCCAAGGCCGGACCTCCTCGAAGTTGAGCAGGCTCATCGGAGCGATCTGTCCGGCGCGATGGCATTCCGCGCAATTGGCCTTGATGATCGGGGCAACGTCCTTGACGTAGGACGGGCCGCCGTTGAAATCATCGGCAGAGGTGCAGACCGCCCCCGCCAGAATCAACAAAGCAAGAATTTGACGCCGCATCATCTCGATCCTCCCTTGATTTCCGAACTCAGAAAAAGCTCATTGCCAAGCCCCGCATGAAGGCCCAAGTTTGCTTACCATAATACGGAGGCGCTCACGAGGAAGTCAAATCCCCTCGCGGCGAAAAAAATTCGCTCCTGCTCCACCCTGCCCCGTCCAGGTTTCCCGCTCCACCTTCTGGAGCGTCGCTCGCCGGCGACTTGGCGGACAATCTCCAGAGCTTCCTTGATTTCCAAGACGCCTTTTTCCTTTAGGATGGCGCCAAGATCCCGTCCCTAGACGTATTCCGAACCAAGGTTCATAGGGAGACGTTCACCGTAATCTTAATTCAGATCGCGATGGGACGGTCTCTTTTTCGTTCTCTATCGCCGCCGTGGAGAGCGGCTCCCACGCTGGAAGAACAAAGGTTGATTTTTCGTCCTGTTAATCCTGTTCATCCTGTCCAACTTCCTCTCTGCGCCTCGGCGTCTCCGCGTGAGATTGATTTTCCTGATTCGTGTTTTTCGCGTCCTTTGCGGGCAAAAATCCTCCCGATGCCATTGGACTGTCTCGGACCAGCTGATTTTCAATCTGGCGTTCCGCCCAAAATCGGAGCTAAACTGGTTCCGGAGTTTTTGCCGAGAACTCGCGCCATGAACACCGTTAATCACATTCCTCCTCCATCCGAGCTTGCGGAGTTCTGCGCGCGACACGGCGTCCGCAAACTGTCCCTGTTTGGTTCGATCCTGCGCGAGGATTTCGGCCCGGACAGCGACGTGGACGTCTTGGCCGAGTTCGAGCCGGGGCGTCCCGTCGGTTTTCGGATCATTGACGCGGAGCGTGAACTGTCCGCTCTGTTTGGCGGACGCCGTGTTCAAATCCTAAGCGAGAAATACCTCAATCCCCGTCTTCGTCCGCGCATCCTCGCCTCGGCTCAGGTGCAATTTGAGCGAAAGGGATGACTTCATCTACCTCGGGCACATGCTCGACGCCGCGCGACGCGTGTCTCAGCAATTCCAAAACGATCACCCCGAATGCCCTTGGGAGCAAATGATCGGGATGCGGCATAAAATCGCGCATGATTACATGCAGGTGAACTTTGACATTGTTTGGGACGCGGCAACCATGGACCTTCCGTTGCTTTTGGAAAAATTGAATCGGATCTTCCCTCACGAAAAAAAATAAGGTCTGCGAAAATGAAGGTTTGCTTATGGCCCTTCGCTCCTATCTTCTCCGCGCTTTCCTTTCCCTCCTCGCCGTATGGTGGGGCGTGGCGACGGCGACGTTCTTCTTGATGAAGGCGATTCCCGGCGGGCCGTTCAGTTCGGAGCGCAAACTCCCCGACGCGGTCCGGCAGGCCGTCGAGGCGCGATACCACCTCAACGATCCGATCCTGATTCAATACCGCGATTATTTGCTCGACGCCGCGACCTTCCGGTTCGGTCCTTCGATTGACGATCCCGGACGGACCGTCGGCGAGATCATCGTCCAGCGGTTGCCTTGCTCGGCGATTTTGGGCGCGTTGGCGATGGCGATTTCTCTCGCGCTGGCTTTCGCGCTCGGAACGGCGGCGGCGATGCGGCGCGGCGGATGGGCCGACAGGCTTCTGGCCTTGTGCGCCGCCGGCGGCGTCTCCGTTCCGTCGTTCATTTTGGGATCGGTCCTGCTCTATGGGTTTTCCTATCGGCTTCCAGAATGGGCGCAGGATCATTTCGGGATTGAGGCCCGGATTTTTCCAGCCGGAGGATGGGGAACGCCCGCGCATGCGATTTTGCCCGCGATTGCGCTCTCTGCCCTGCCGACGGCTTATCTGGCGCGGCTCGTGCGCGTGGGATTGGCCGAGGTCCTGCGGAGCGAATTCATGCTGACCGCGCGGGCGAAGGGGCTTTCGCCTTTTCGCGCCGTCGTCGTTCACGGCCTGCGGCACACGCTCTCGCCGGTGCTGGCGTATCTGGGGCCGCAAGCCGCCGCCGTGATGACCGGCTCGTTCGTCGTCGAGAAGATTTTCAACATTCCCGGATTGGGGTTGATGTTCGTGCAGAGCATCGCCAACCGCAATTACCCGCTCATCATGGGGGTCACATTGGTCTATACGGTGATGCTGGTTGTGTTCAATCTGCTCGCCGATCTCGCGGCGAGGATGTTGGATCCGAGGTTGTCGGATTGAAAGAGGAATTTAACGCATAGACGCGAAGACGCAATGACCCAATAACGTGATCTCGCCTTCCGCGTCGTCCACGTCGTTCACACTTGCCGCGCTGTTGCTTTTTGGGCTGATCCTTCCGCACTGTCCTGATAGTCTTTTTGTAAAGCATGAGTGGGCGCAAAGATACCTAAGCCCGTCTGTCGTTTTTCTTAAATCATTCAGATCGCTCAATTCTTCGATTCATAAATCAAGCGGTGAACACATCTCCGTAAGAGGAGGGAACAGCTTGAATTTCATTATTGCCATGGAGAACATTGATGAAGGACGTAATTTCAATATTGGTGGCAATTTGCCAAATCTTCTTTTTACTCTACGTGCTGAGAAGATGAAGAGTGAGGGCCGAAAGTCCCACCAATCAAGGGTCCAAAAGGAGCAAGTCCTTTTGGACCCATTTTCTATTTAGTATCTGGCTGGACAAGGAAGGAATCGCAGGCTGGAAAGTCTGCGCCACAGAATCTTGAGCCCCCGCGTTTTTGCGTTTTTTATCCCTTCCTCACGCCCGCTTCCAGATATCCCGATCCAGCGTCCGGTATTGGATCGCCTCGGAGATCGCCTCGGTCCCGATGGATTCGGCTCCGGCCAGATCGGCGATCGTGCGGGCGACTTTGAGGATGCGGTCGTAGGCGCGGGCGGAAAGACCGAGCCGATTCATCGCTTGCTCCAGCATCGCCAGCGTCTCGGCATCGAGTTTGCAGAATTTTTCCAATTCCTTTTTCCGCATGTGAGCGTTGCAATAAACTCCCTTGGTCGCCTTGAAGCGCGCAAGCTGAACGTCGCGCGCGCGCTGGACCCGCTCGCGAACGTTGACGGACGATTCCCCCGCCTGTCCGCGCGTCAGTTCCTGATATTTCACGGCGGGAACGTCTATGTGAATGTCAATGCGGTCGAGCAAAGGTCCGGAGAGTCGCGCATGGTACCGCTGAATTTCCCCCGGATTGCAACGGCATTCGCGAGAAGGATCAGTCAAATATCCACAGGGGCAGGGATTGACCGAACCGCAAAGCATGAATTGCGCGGGGAATTGACAGGTCATCGCCGAGCGGGCGACGGTAATCTCGCCGTCCTCCAGCGGCTGACGGAGCGACTCCAGCGCGAGGCGGGAAAATTCGGGCATCTCGTCCAAAAATAAAACGCCGTTGTGCGCAAGCGAGACCTCGCCCGGTCGCGGGATCGAGCCGCCGCCGACCAGCGCGACTCCGCTGACGGTGTGGTGCGGCGCGCGGAAAGGGCGCGTGGCGATCAACCCTTTCTCGCCGACCAACCCGGCGATGGAATGAATCTTCGTCGTCTCGATGCTCTCTTCGAAGGTCAGGTCGGGCAGGATCGAAGGAAGCCGCCGGGCGAGCATCGTCTTGCCGCTTCCGGGGGGACCGATCATCAGGAGGTTATGTCCTCCCGACGCAGAGACTTCGAGCGCGCGCTTGGCCGAAGTTTGACCGCGCACTTCGCCAAGCTCAACGTCGTAAGCGGACGAGCCGCTGAAAATCTCCCGATGATTGGAGCGAAACGGTTCAATCGCGACTTCGCCGGAGAGAAATTCGACCGTTTCCTTGAGCGTGGCGACGGGAATGATTTCGATCCCCTCGACAATGGAGGCTTCGCGCGCGTTGGAGGCGGGAAGAATCAGGCCGCGAATTCCTCCGGCTTGCGCGCCGAGCGCAAGCGGAAGCGCGCCGCGAACGGGGCGAACTTCGCCGTTCAATCCCAATTCGCCGACGATGGCGTAGTCGCTCAGCCGTTCGGCGTCGAGACTCCGATTGGCCGCGAGCAGGCCGACGGCGAGCGGTAGATCGAACGCGACCCCCTCCTTGCGAATGTCGGCGGGGGCAAGATTGGCGGTAATTTTCCCCGAAGGAAACCAAAACCCCGAATTCCCGATGGCCGCGCGGACGCGGTCTCCGCTTTCCCGGACAGCTCCTTCCGGAAGACCGACGATCTGAAAGCCGGGGCGTTCGGCGGGGGACGCGGAAAGATCGAGTTCGACCGTCACGCGATAGGCGTCAATGCCGAAGATGGCCAGAGAGGAAACTTGCGCGTAGGACCGGGGCATCGTGGGGAAGATGATTTCATCCCGAAGGGGAATGTTCAAGGCCGTCGCCGAGTTGGATAAGGATTAAACACGAAGACACAAAGAAGGCACGAAGAAGCACAAAGATTGTTCTCTTCTTCGTGTTGCTTTGTGTCTTGGTGTCTTTGCGTTTAATCTTTGCTATCGCTGGAGCGGTAAAGTAGAAGATTCATTGGGCTAGATTGAAAGGAAAAATTGAATGAGCGGGAATGTCTGGATTGGTCACCTAAGAGCGGCGCTTATTTGCGCCTGCGTATTGAGCTTTGGTCGAATGAGCCGGGCCGAGGATCGTTGGATCGCTTACGAAGGAAAGGAAGGACCGGGCAAAGGAAAGCACATCGTCTTGCTCGCGGGAGACGAGGAATATCGTTCAGAGGAAGGATTGCCTCAATTGGCAAAGATTCTTTCCGAGCGGCACGGCTTCAAATGCACGGTTCTTTTTTCTCAGGATGCCGACGGAACGATCAATCCCAACAACGAGACCAATGTTCCGGGAACGGAATTGCTTGAGACGGCGGATTTGGTCGTCTTGCAGTTTCGATTCCGAGAATTGCCCGATCCCGGCATGAAGCATTTCGTGGATTATCTTCAAAAGGGCAAACCGCTCATTGCACTGCGAACCTCGACTCATGCGTTCGGCTATTCGCGCAACAAAACCAGCCCCTACGCAAAATTCAGTTGGGACAGCAAGGAGTGGCCGGGAGGATTTGGGCAACAGGTTCTCGGCGACACTTGGGTCAGCCATCACGGAAATCACGGCAAGGAAAGCACGCGCGGCGTGATCGAGCCGAAAAACGCGGAGCATCCGATCCTGCGCGGCGTCAAGGACGTTTGGGGGCCAACCGACGTTTACGGGGTCATTCATTTGAAGCCGACCGACACGGTCTTTTTGCGGGGCCAAACGCTCAAGGGAATGAGTCCGTCCGATCCGCCGAACGATGCCAAATCGCTTATGCCGCTGGTCTGGTCGCGCGATTATCAATGGGAAAACGGAAAAATGACACGCTCGATGACATCCACCATCGGCGCGGCAACGGATTTGCAGAGCGAGGATCTTCGGCGCCTCCTCGTCAACGCTTGCTATTGGCTGACCGGATTGGAAGTTCCGCAAAAGGCGAACGTGGAATACGTAGGAGAATTCAAGCCTTCATTTTTCGGATTCGACAAATTCAAGAAGGGATTGAAGGTAGGCGATATGAAATAAGGATCAACCCTCAGGATTCCGAAAGGCGCTCCAAATGCTCCTTGATCTTCCCGGCCAGAATTTCCACCGCCGGGAAGTTTAGGATCGTCCGGTGATCGGCGTCCAAGCGGTTCAACTCCGGGTCGCTCTCCAACAATTTACTCCAGCCTCCCGCCGATCGGCCGTTCCGCGAATTTGAGGCGCCACCCGATTGGGACGCCTCAAATAGAACAACCCGGCCTGAATACGATTGCGGAACGTAAGCTTGAACGGCGTGATATTGGTCCCGAAACGCGATTCCTTGGGGTGGTCGTCCGGAGACCTGCATGTCGGGTTGCAACGGCCGATTGTCGCGACCAATTTGACCGATCCGGTTTTGAATGAGCCGGTAAGGATGATCGCGGAATAGCTGAACGGCGCGCATCGCCCGATTCCACGAAGTCAACCGAGGCAAATGCGCCAAGCAACGGTCAAGGAAAGCCGCGCGTTGCCGCCAACGCAGAAACATCTCGATTTCCTTATCGGGAGGAAATCCGGATTCTCGCGCTTCCCGATGCGCCCAATTCCGGAGCCACCTCCAACGGGCGTTGGAGTTAAAGCTCTCGATCATAAAAAGGAGAGAAACTTCTTCGCCCTTATCCTTCAAACGCCGGGCCATTTCATAGGCGATCAGCCCGCCGAGGCAATAACCTCCCAAGAGATACGGGCCGGTGGGCTGAACCCGCCTGATGGATTTAATGTAAAGCTCGGCCATGACTTCGACTTGGCCAAAGAGGGCGTTGGGTTCGTCGAGCCACTCGGCTTGGACACCGTAAATCGGGCGCTCCTCGCCCAGACATCGAGCCAGATGCGCGAACATCAAAACACTCCCGCGTCCTCCTTGGGCGAAAAAAAGCGGAGTTTTATTTCCTTTCGGTTGAATGGCGACGAGGTTCGGATGGTCGTTGGATCGCGCCTTTTTTTGAAGCAAGCGCGCCATTTGCTCGATGGTCGGGGCGCCGAAGATGGCGGAGACCGGAAGGACGACTCCAAAGGTTTTTCGAAGCTCCTCCATCAGGCGGACCACGAGGAGCGAATGTCCGCCTAGATCGAAAAAATTATCCCTCGGACCGATGGGATGAACGCCTAGCAACGTCTCCCAAATTTCGCGCAAATCAAATTGCAAATTCCCCTCCGGATAATTTTCCGGCGCGTGGACTCCATTGGTTTCCCGCGAAGGAAGAGGCAAACTCTTGCGGTTCACTTTTCCGTTGGCGCTGAGAGGAATCTTCTCCAGCGTCACGAAGGACGCCGGAACCATGTAATCGGGCATTTCTTCCTTCATCCGGCGACGAAGACGAGCGACGTCCAGCTTTGCGTCGGACTCAGGAACGACGTAGGCGACCAGACGCTTGTCATTCGGATCCTCGTCGCGCAGAACTACAGCGGCATCGCGGATTTCGGGGTAGCGACGAAGCCGCGCCTCGACCTCTCCGAGTTCCACCCGGAAACCGCGCAATTTGATTTGATTATCCACCCGACCGAGAAATTCAACATTGCCGTCGGGGAGAAACCGGGCGAGGTCGCCGGTCTTATAAAGCCGCGACTCTGAATTGCCGCCGAAGGGATTGGCAACGAATTTCTCCGCCGTCAATTCGGGACGGCGGAGATACTCCAGAGCCAATCCTTCTCCGCCGATGTAAAGCTCGCCGGTCACACCGACGGGCACAGGGTTCAGGCGCGAATCGAGGATGAAAACCGCCGTCCCGGAAATCGGCCTGCCGATGGGGATGCTCGTCGCGTCATCGGAAACACCCTTGATTGAATAAAAAGTCGTGAAGGTCGCGTTCTCCGTCGGACCATAAGCGTTGATCATTTCAGCGGGAGGACCGGATTGAAGAATCCGTCGAACGGCATGAGGATCCACAATGTCACCGCCAACAAGAAGTCTGCGAAGTGACCCAAAGGCATCGGGTAGATCGCGGGCGAACTGATTAAAAACCGCCGATGTAAGAAAAAGAGTCGTGACACCTTTGTCTCGAAGGACGCGGGCAAACCGAGACGGATCAAGCAGGTCGTCCTTTGAAACGATAATCAAGCGAGCCGCATGGAGCAATGCTCCCCAAATTTCAAAAGTGGACGCATCAAAGGATGGATTGGAAACATGCGCGATCACGTCCGATGAATCGAATTCCACGTAGTTGGTGTTGCGAACGAGACGAACGATGCCGCGATGCGTGATCACCGCTCCCTTGGGTTCCCCCGTCGAACCGGAAGTGTAGAAGACGCATGCCGCTTCAGCGGGAAGACTCTTTCCCGAGGGGGATTCGGAAGCCAAAGCAAGACGCAGACCGCTAATGTTCAAGGATGAGATATCCTGACGGCCTTCCGTTTGAATGGACCGGGCAAGCGTTGAAGCCGACTCGCGTCCCGCGAAAAGCGCGGCGGCTTGGGCGTCCTGAATGATAAAAACCAGCCGTGAAATCGGATTGGAAGGATCAAGCGGAAGATAGACGCCCCCTATTTTGAGAATGCCCAGCATGGTTGCAATCAATTCCGCCGACCGGTCGAGGGATACGGCTACAATGGAACCCTGCTTGACCCTCCATTGGCGGAGAAGATCGGCAACGTCGTTCGACAAACGATCAAGCTCCCCATAAGTCCAAGACCGGCCGCCAACCTCAATCGCAATGCGGGCAGGATGCGCGGACATTTGCTCATGAAAGAGTTCGTGAACAAGCCCGTGAAGCGGGATTTCATTCGTCGATCTCCGTCCGCTCCATTGGGATAGAATGATATCGCGCTCCTTGGAATCCATCAGGGATAACTCGGAAACGGGCCGGTCGGGATGAAGGGCGGCGTCGGAGATCAGAACGCCATAATGATCCATCAGGAGACGAACGGAATCGGAATCGAATCTTTTGGCGTTGTAGTTCACCCGGCAGGACCAGCAAGGGCCGTCGGGATGTTCGTCATTCGACGGGACTTGAATGAACATGGTCAGATCGAAGGGAGAGGTCTCGGCGTCGAGGTGAATGGATTCAACCAAAAGACCGGCCCATCGGGGCAAAGAGTCCCGGGGATTCACCACCTGAAACATCGCTTGAATGGGGAATGACGAAGCCGAATCGCCGTCGGTGCGAATGACTTGCGCGATTTTCTCGAAAGGAGCGTCCTGATGATCCAATGCTTCAAGGACACGATTGCGAACCTGACGAAGAACGTCCCGAAAAGTTGGGTCGCCTTTGAAATCAGTCGGAAGAACAAGAGTATTGACGAAAAATCCGATCAGCGGCTCCAAATCGGAGCGGACGCGGCCGGCGACCGGAAAGCCGACGGCGATTTGATCCTGATGGCAAACCCGATGAAGATAGGTTTGAAACGCGGCGAGGAGCGCCACGAAGGGAGTCGCGCCTTCCCGCCGGGCGAGTTCCACAAGAGCGGAAACGGAAGCGTCCGGGAATTTTAGATTGATTTCCGCCCCCTCTCCTCGAGAGGGAGCGGAGAGGCCGAATTTCGCCGGTAAATCCAGAGGGACGGTAAAATCCGCCAAGTTCCTCTTCCAATAATCAAGTTGAGAATTCGCGCGCTCTCCTTCAACCCACTTCCGATGCCATTGTGAATAATCGGCGTATTGCAACGGAAGTTCGGAGAGGGAATGGTCGCGGCCATTCGAAAAGGCCCCATAAATCTCCCGAATTTCGTCCAGAAGAATTTCGCGCGACCAGCCGTCGAAAAGCAGATGATGGATGACCCAAGCCAGAACATGATCTTCGTCTCCCAGACGATAAAGGACCGGTTGGAAGAGCGAATCCCGTTCCAAATTCATTGGAATACGGGCGTGGCGTTCGGCTAATTCCTTCGCTTTGAAGGGACGTTCTTCGATGGGCAATTCAGTTAGGTCATTCAACGGCAACGGGAACTCGGCGGGTTGCCTCACGACTTGAACCGGAGCCGATTCGTCCCACTTAAAGTTGGTTCGCAAAATCGAATGGCGCCGACGAACCTCCGTGAGCGTCCGTTCAAATGCGTCAATCCTCAAAGGGCCGCGCAATCGAATCGCCATGCCGATCTGATAGTCGGTGTTTTCCGGGTCCAGTTGCGCCAAAAACCATAGGCGCTCTTGGGCCGGCGAAAGAGGCGCGGCTTCCTCGGCGGCGCGGAGCGGCGATTGCGACGCGGAGCCGTTCCCTCCCGATTCGGTCGCGCGCATCCGTTGCGTGAGGAGCGCGCGACGCTCCGGAGAAAGCCGTTCCAATCGCTGGAACAGATCGCGGGTTCTGTCCTCGACTTCAACCATGAATCTGCCGTTTGACCTCATCATCCGAAAGCGATTCCACGTCGTCCAGCATTTTCTCCAGTTTTTTCATCGCTTCCGGAGTCAGGCGGTCTTGGGCAATGAATTCGGCCAAACGCGCGACGGTCAGATGTCGGAAGAAATCGTTCGCGCTGATCTCCACTCCAAGCGCGTCCCCAATGCGCGCGACGATTCGGCCGGCGGGAAGGGAATGTCCCCCGAGCCTAAAAAAATTGTCATGGATGCCCACTTGCCTCACCGAAAGAACATCATGCCATATATCCGCAAGCCATCGTTCCAGCGGCGCAGTGGGAGGAACATATTCGGGAGTCAACAAATGTTCGAGTTTCGCGCCCAATCCGGTCCGCTGGATTTTTCCCGTCGCGCCACGCGGGATTTCGCTCACAAAAAGAATTTGACCGGGGATTTTGTAGTCTGCCAGCCTTTGCGCCGCAAATCGGCGAATTTCTTCTTCGGTGGCCGCACATCCTTTTTTTAGCACAACCGCCGCAACGAGGTCTTCGCCCAACCGGGAATGAGGGATTCCGAACGCCACCGCTTGTCCAACCGCCGGATGGTCGAGAAGAACCGTGTCCACTTCGCGGGGCGAAATCTTTTCTCCCCCCCGATTGACGATTTCCTTGATCCGACCGGTCAGGGTCAAATATCCCTCATCATCGAGAAATCCTTCGTCGCCCGTTCGGAACCATCCCCGGATGAACGCCTCGGAATTGGCTTCCGAGTTCCCGGCGTAGCCGGACATGAGGTTGGCTCCTCGAATCGTCACTTCTCCAATTTTCCCCCGCTCCACGAAATTGCCCGAGGAATCCATGATGACAATTTCGGTTCCGGTTGCCGTCCCGACCGTGCCGGGCTTTCGATTGCCGGGCGGCAGGGGATTGCAGGCAATCTGATGGGAGGCTTCGGTCATGCCGTAGGCTTCGATGAATGGGACGCCGAAGAGAGATTCCAATTCGCGCGCCACTCGCGCCGGCATGGGAGCCGAAGAGGATCGGATGAACCGCAAAGATGTGCGAGTCGCCCCGTTTCTGCGAGGCGGGGCGTCGCCCGCGTCCTCCAAGATCATTTGATGGATCGCGGGGACGGCAAGAAACCACGTCGGCTGAAATTCCTTCATCCAATTCCAAAAGTCGCCGATCTGCTTGGTGGGACAGCAGGCCACGCAACCTCCCGCATGGATTGGAGCCAATAATCCCGCCACAAGAGCGGGGATGTGAAAGAGAGGCATAAGGTTTAAGCAACGGTCGTTGGCGGCGAGGTTCAGGGAATCGGCGGTATTGCTTGCCCCCGCGCAGAGATTGGCGTGAGTCAACGGGACAAGCTTGGGTCGGGACGTTGTTCCCGACGTATGCAGGAGGAGGGCCGCGTCACTGATTTCGGAATGCACGGGATTGGGCAGGTTATTCGATTTCCGCATCCGGATTTCAAATGCGCCCGTTTCGTCTTCGGCACGAAGAGTCGCTTCCAAAATCGGAATACCGAGCCTCTCCGCCGGGGCAACTAGCGTGGCGAAAGATAGCGAATCCGCCAATAGCGCGTTCGGCTTGAGCGAATCAAAAATTGTTGCCAACGCTTCCGAGGGTAGCGCCGGATTCAGCGGGGCCGCGACGGCGCAAGAGGCAACGCTCAAGAAAATTCCCGCCGAAAGAGCGGGATCGGCGGTCATGTAGGCAACACGATCATGAGGACCGACGCCGCAGGAGCGAAGTTGTGCGCAAGAGTTCCGGATCAAATTCGCCAGCGCTCCGTAGGATAAGGGATCGCCTCCACGTCTCAAGAGGGCGGGAGCATCGGGATGATCGAGCGCGTTGCGCTCGATCAAGGCGTAAATTCCGGTCTGTTGCATGGCGACTAGGGTTCCTGAACCGCGTTCTTAAGCAGATAATTGTATTTGCCTAAATTGACATTCCAAATCTCGTGAAGACGTCCGCGGTCGAACAAATCGCCCCGTGTGATGAACGCGATCTTGTCGTAAAATTCCGCGAGATTCTTGTCTTGGAGCACGTTTTTCTCTCCGCGAAGCGTATCCGCGTATCCGTTCGGCAACGGCCGATCAAAATGTCCAATACGCCATTTTTGCCCCTGCAATTTGGGTGAGGTCAAGAACAGGAGCGGATCAACAGGACGGATTGGAATTTTGGACAAGAAGGGATCGGTCAAGGCGAAGCCGTCCACAATGTGGATGTTGGGTCCGGCGTAAAAACCGTAAAATCCCATCCCCGTTGCAGGTTCCACGATCACACGGTCCGTGCCGTTGTGAGCGGCAACCCCCAAATGGACCCAAGGATGATTGGGTCTGCCCCCGTTGCGCCGGGCGCGAAGCAATCCGGTGGCGCCGTAATAAAAATAACGCTCGTCTCCGACGCCGTGTCCATCAATGAAATCACGATCCGCGGCCGCATAATTTGCGCCGCTTAGAATGGGAGCGTGACCGGACAGAAAACCGAATGCGGCGGCAATCCCAAGGACGGTCGCCGCTCGACGAAACGTGGCGGACAGGCCCGTGTGCGCCAGCAAAAGGACGGCGCAAAAAAGTTGAGGGGTCAGAAATCGTCCGCTCATGAAATCCCCTCCCACTCGAATCACATAGAGAAGCGAGAGGAGAATTCCCGATCCGACTACGATCTTTTTGCCTTCCTTTGAAACCGCCGACATGACCAACCCAACGGCAATCGCCGTCAGAGTGAGCGGGTCCGTCTTAATGGAATTGAGAAGATAAAAGAAACCTTGTCGGATCAAGTCCGTCTTTCCAATGCTGGGATGCAACTTGGCGTAGGCCGTGTTGGGAAGGGGAAAGCCATAGTAGAAAAGAGAAAACATTTCCCAAAGAGCCAGCGGAAGAAATCCGAGACAGACGATGATCCACGCCTTGGGTCGCCGGAGTTTCCACGTCGCCCATGCCAAACCGGGCAAATAAAGGAGAAGACAATCCAGCCGATTGAGTCCTCCGAGCGACGCCAGCAACGACATGATCGCCAAATTTCGCAAGCTCAACGGGCGCCAAAAGTAAACAAAATAGAAAAGCGCCAGCAGAAGGTGCGTCAACGGACTTTCCAAGCCCGATGTCGAGAAATCCATAAAGGCCCTTGAAAAAATCAGAATGGTCAACCCGCTCAGCGCCGTCCATGCGTTTGGGCAAATTCCAAAAGCGAGGACGGCAACCGCCGCCACGGAAATGAAGATCGAGGCAAAAATGGAAGTGTAATAAATCTCCAGCGTGATCCGATAAAGTCCGGACAGGAGGAACATCCACAACGGATGGGTATAAGCCTGAACCCGCTCGTCGGTGTTCCAACGCAGTCCGTATCCCCGGATGAAATTATCCACCGTCCGGAAAGTGATGTAGGCGTCGTCGCAAACCCAAGCGGTGTCAATTACGACGACGGCGAACAAAGCTAGAGCCGCCAAGATTAACCAGCGTCCTCGAAATGGCGGATCATTAGTTTTCGCGTGGAGATGAAGCGCCGGCTGAAGGCTATCCATCAAGTTTGCGCCGCCCCTCAATCGCCAGCTTCAGCGTTCCGGAATCGGCGTAACCCAGACTCGCTCCGAGGGGAACGCCGATGCCGATGCGGGCCACGTCAACCCCCAACGGCGCGAGCCGGTGCGCGAGATAAAGCGCCGTCGCATCCCCCTCAACCGTCGGGCTGGTCGCCACGATGACCTCCCGGATCTCTTCCTCCGGAATTCTGCGCTCCAAAAGTTCGATACTCAGCGCTTCGGGCGTGACGCCACGCAAAGGCGAAAGCGTGCCCCCCAAAATATGATAGCGTCCGTGAAATCCCCCCGATTGCTCGAAGGCGTGAAGGTCGGGCGGACGTTCCACGACGCAAAGGGTCCCATCCTGACGCGCCGGATCGGAGCAAATTCGGCACAGTTCCTCCTCGGCCCAATTCCCGCACCGATGGCAAGGATGGATTTCGGAGCGCAATCGCGCGACGGCCCGCGCCAACTCCTCCGCCTGTTGAGGCGGCTGATCCAAAAGATGAATGACAATCCGCTCGGCTCCGCGCCGCCCGATGCCGGGCAGTCGGGTTAATTCGCCGATGACGGCTTCAATCGCCGGAGGGAATGCGGCCATGGCTTAAACAAACGGAATGTTGGGGAGTTTCATGCCGCCGGTCAGGTGGCTCAGGCTTTCCTGCTGAAGCTCCTTGGATTTTTCGAGAGCCTGATTCGCCGCCGCCTTGAACAGGTCCTCCAGCATGGCGATGTCGTCGGGGTCCACCGCTTCGGGTTTGATTTCCACCTTGAGAATTTCCTGATTGCCGTTGACGGTGACTTTCAGCGCGCCCCCTCCCGAAATTCCGTCCACCGTCTTTTCCGCCATCTCCTCCTTGACGAGTTCGATCCCCGCCTGAAGGTCCTTGCTCATCCGCTGATATTTTTTGAGGTCTAACATCGGTCCTGCTCTCCGTCCGATTTGGAATACAAAATAGCCGACCTCATTCTAGGCGGTTCGTGCCGCGCTGGAAAGAGCAAAGATCAAAAGAAAGCGATCTCGATCAAGCAACCAAGCGCGAATGCCGCTTCCCGTCCGCCTAGGATTCATCGTTGACAGCGGGGGGCGCCGGGATGAAAATTGGAGGAACGCAAGGGAGCCGGATCGGCGAAGGGGAGGGAACGACACATGACACGCGAGAAATCGGAATTTGAGAATTATCCGCCGGAGATGCGGAAGGATGAAACGGACATCAATTTGAGGGCGTATTTCACTTTGATGGACGAGGCCAAACTCGGCCAATACGATCCGAACTGGTCCGACGAGAAGGTTTTGGAGTGGGACGGGAACTTCAAGAACGACGGTTCGCTGATGCTGATTTGCAGTGAGCGGGACGTCGAGATTGACGAATACCGCCAAGTCCTCGAGCAATACCTCGAATTTCAAAAGCAATGAAAGGCGGACGGGCGCGCGGGCGAGCCCCGCCCGCCCGTCACGCTCTTCCTCAATAACCGCAAAGTTCGCTGTGAACCTCGTAGGCGATGACCTGCTTCTTCGGTCCCTGCGCGGGATGGCAATCCAGACATATCGTCGAATTGCGGACGCCGCGATGGATCGCGGATGAATTTTTGTGGACTTCGTGGCAGGTCAGACAGGTCGTCCGCGTTTCGCCCTTCAGCACAATATCCCGAATGTTCTCGTAAATGTGCCGATCTCCCGGATTCAACTTCTTCAAATGTTCGTCTGAAAAATCGGCCTGATAATCCTTGAACAAATTATCTCCGGCGATGAATTGATTGGGGTAAGGGAGTCCGGAGCTTTTGGATTTTCCCTCCCGCAGGTGGCACTGGCCGCAGATCGAGGCGACGACTCGCGCGGGGTCTTCCCGCTTTTTGGAAAGAAGCATCAGTTGCGTGTTGGTGGTGTGATCCAGCGTCACCGAGCCGTGGCAGGTATAACACTCCAGCGAAATCGCCGAGATCGTCAACGCTTTGCCGTCCACCGCCGTGGCGTGACAACCGGCACAGGACCGGACGAATTTTTGATCGTCCCACGCGGGATGAGCGCCGTTAAGAATTTTCGCGGGTTGATCCTTGTTGGCGGGAATCATCTCGACGCTGGAGAGCGCGGGTTTGCCATAGCTCGCTCCGGGTTTGAGAAAATGAACCTTCTTTTTCTCCCCCAGCAGAAATTCGGTCTCATCCGCCAGCGTCTTTAGCGCCGGAATTTTCTCCAATTCGCTGATCGGGAATTCGCCCGCTTTCTTGATCCGCATCGTCCGGTTGTGGCGATTTTCCTGCCAATGGACGCCGATGTCGTTGCGGTGGCAAAAAAGGCACTCGTCGCCGGTGACGTATTCGGGAAGAGCCTTGCCGATATGATCTTCACCCCAATCGCCCGGTTCCATGCCCTGAGACAGGCCGACAAGCGCAATTAAGACAAGAAAAGAAAAATGGCAAAAGTGAAAAGACAATTTCATGTTTTTCTTTGACAGGATTGACATGATTTACAAGATTTGAAGATCTCCTCAATCATGTGAATCGTGTAAATCTTGTCTGATTCTCCCGCTTCCGGGCGGACGGTAATCCTTGAATTTCCTTTTTATCTCAACCGACGAACCGAAATTGATAAGCAATCCGTCCTGAATACCCGTGGCGTTGAGATAATTGACCAACTGGGCTTCATGCTCTTTTGCCAATGCCCGGACCGCTTTAATTTCGACGATAACGCGATCTTCCACAAGCAAATCCACATAGAAATCACCGACCACCTGTTCCTTGTAAGAGACGGGAACCGGATGTTGTTGCTTGACTTGAAAATTCCGTTCCCTCAATTCAATCAACAAGGCGTTTTCCTAAACCTTTTCCAAGAACCCCGGCCCCAAAGCGTTATGGACCTGATACGCGCAACCGATGATGGTCTCGGTCAGTTCGTCAATGTGCATTTTATGAATGTGAATGGACAGGATTTACAAGATTGACAAAATGCACTTCATTAAAATCCTGTCAATCATGTAAATCCTGTCCAATTTTCTTCAAGCGTCGTCGCGGACCCAGCCCCAAACCATGTGATCGCGCGAGCCGCCGCGATCCAGATACGCCGCCTTGAACGTGGTCAAAGCGTCGGCGGGCAGGGCGTTGCGCTGGGCGTTCAAGTCAATGTTGTAAAGCTTGGCGATGTTTCCGGAGAAAATCTTATGCTTGTCCTCTTTGGTCAGCTTGCTGTAGCCGAACTTTTGGCAAAGCTCGTCGCTGATCTGGAACCGCTTGAACGAGTCAATGACCCACTGCGGCGATCCCCACCAGAGGCAATCGGTCCCCCAAATGACGTGATCCGCGCCGTAGTATTTGACGTTCTTCCCGATGAGATGTTGGGCCATGACCGGATGAATCATGGCCAGCGAGCCGTAGGAGGAGCCGATTTCGGGAAAGACGTTTTTGATCTGCGGATTGCGTTTTTTGACGTCCATCAGAACGCTGTGCCAAAGGAAATCGCCGGTGTCGGCGTTCCACTCATTCAGCTTCTCGTAATCCGGCTCGTTCGGTCCGTGCTTCAGCGCCGAATGATAGATAATGAAGTTGAGATCGGGATTGTTGAGCGCGGCCTTTTCGACATCCTTCGGATTGGCGAGATGGCCGAGTTTTTTGGATTGATACGAGAATCCTTTGTGGACGCTGATGTTCTTGAGGCCGAGTTTGCGGGTTTTGTCGTAGAACCAAGCCGACATGTCGTCGTCGAGTTGAAACCCGTTGCCGCTCAAACCGGGATCGGTGTGGCAATACCATTTCCACGAATCAATGCCGTAAAGTTTGAATTCGCGTTCCATCTGTTCGCCGAGCGCGACGTAATCGGGCTTGTTCGCCGTCTTGTCCCAATAATGATTCGGCGCGCAGTTCCCTTGGCACATCGCCCGTTGGCTCTTGGCGATTTTATTGATATCCCCTTTGCGTTGCGACATGAGCCAGCTCGGCAGAACGCCGCCTCCGCGAGCCCTGCCCTCGAGCGGATTGCCCGATGCGTCCGTTTGTTTTTCCTTCCCCGGAACGCCGGAGATGATGACCATGCTGGTCTCGCTGTCGAAAAACATCTCCTTGACGAAATTCTGGAAGCTGTAGGCCTGCGCGTCGGCCTTGAGTTGGAATCCCATGTTCTTGACGAATTCGTTGTCGCGGAAACCCGGCATGGCGACGCCGTTGGTGAAATGCGCCTGCGCGTCAATGATGAAGTATTCCCCCTTGGGGAATTTTTCGGCGGTCGCCGCCGGGTCCACCGTTTCGGCGGCGTCCACGTCCCAATGGGGACCGAAAACCATGTTGCTCGCCATGAACGCCGTCGCCATGCCCATCGAGGTCCGCATGAACGCGCGGCGATCCAAGCCGACGCGCTTGGCGTTGACCTCGGAAAGCTGGCCGATCAGATGTTCGACCTGAGCCTGTTGCTTGCTTTGCGGGCGAGGAATGAACTCCTCGTTGGACACGGCTTGCGTCGGGAATGGGGAATCCACCCCTTTCTTCTGATCCCGCTCATATTTGTGAACCCACATGGTTGAATCTCCTTTGCGCTCCGGCGTTGACCATCCCAAAACTGAGTTACTCTAAGGGGAAACGGCGGAGTTTATCCAGCAAAAACCCCTCCATCCCACAGCATAGTTGACCGGAGGATCGCAAGTCCGGTTTGGCGCGAAGCGTTTTTCTGATGTTCTCCGCCGCAAATCTGTAGGATGATGGATTCGGAGTGGGCCGGGCCATCGCCGGTTTCGGTCGCAAGACCGGAACGGGAGGAAAGTCCGGGCGCCAAAGGGCGGGATGCTTCCCAACGGGAAGGCGGGGCGACCCGACGGATAGTGCAACAGAAAAGATACCGCCCGTCCGGGCTTCGGTCCGGACGAGCAAGGGTGAAATGGCGCGGTAAGAGCGCACCGGCGCCGCGGCGACGCGGCGGCTTGGCAAACCCCATCCGGCGCAAGACCAAATAGGGGGGGAGCGACGGCCCGTCGCGTTATGACCTCCGGGTAGGTTGCTGGAGCCGCGCGGCAACGCGCGGCCTAGAGGAATGATGGCCACGGCATGGCGCTCCCTTACGGGAGGGGCATGTTGACAGAACCCGGCTTATCGGCCCGCTCCAAATTTCTATTTGTCCTTATCTCCGCAAACGGAATTCATTATGAGCGTTGGGGACGTTGGGACTGCTGAAAAAAACCCGTCTCTGCTCGCGGCTCAGGCATCTTGCCCGCGATTTTCTCCGGAGAAATGTAAATTTTAAGGCGGGACGTCAGCGCCACAAAGGCTTATGCAACGATCCCTCTTCGACGCCGAGGGACATTGGCCATGCATTTGATTCAATCGAGGGAACGGGGGAGCGTCGCAAGGAAGAAAATACGGATTGCTGTAATCCCCATTCACGCCAAGTCAACAAACTTTGGACGCTTTACTGGCGCTTGAAAACCGCGGAAGACACGGTATTCCTAATAATAAGAACAGGCAAAATGATTCTGGCGGAGAGGGTGGGATTCGAACCCACGGAAGACCTTTTGGGCCCTCACTCGCTTTCGAGGCGAGCTCCTTCAACCACTCGGACACCTCTCCGTGATCGCCCGGCGCGCCGGCGGCGCGTCTATTCCATTTATACGGAAATTGGACGGCGAAATCAACACGATGCGCCGCCATTCTGAATCCGATGTGCATCAATGATTCGATGACGCGGAACGAAAAAACGACTTGCCTCTTGAGATGGATCGTTTGATTCGGTAAGTTGGTTGGGCCGTGGGGCGGGTCTGTCGTCCCGGACGCGCTCCAGTTCTCGCCCGCGAGGTGTATTCGCCGATGTCCAAGCAAGCAGGTCTTTCAGGACCCCTCTCTCTCCATCCCTGCCGATGGGGACTCGCACTTTTCCTTTCGACCGTTTCAATCTTTTTGAGTTCCTGCGCGAGTAATCCAAAGCCGCCGCGTGGACAGGCCCCCACGCCGACCACCGATTACCGGAACGGCTGGTATCACCGCGCCAGCGGCAAGGAAAGCGTTCAAGCCATCGCGCAGACTTACAACCGTGACCCGGGACTTATCGCCGAACTGAACCGAACGACAAAGGAGGCGATTCCCGCAAAAGATAAACCCCTTTATATTCCCCCGACGCAGGATCGCATCGCCTTGCGCGAAATTTTGGAGCGCATCAATAAGAATCCAGCAAGCGTTCCGCAGACCCCTCCGTCGCCGCAATCGGCCGGCGCGCTCACGGCTCCGGTTCCTGCTTCCGCCAAGCCCAACCCTTTTCGTGATGATCGAAATGCGCCCCCACCAACCCCGCCGCCGGTGAAGGAACCCAACGGATCGCCCAAAGGACAGGATTTGCCCGCGAGTCGGAAATCATCGCCCGCGAAGACCGCGCCCCAAGCGCCGCAAATTGCCCAGCAATCCTCTCCCCAGACGGCTCCCGTCCAACCCGGTTCGTCCGGAAATCCCAAAGTGATTCATCCGGCCAACCCACCCTCCGTCTCAAGCACGGATGCCGCGATGAAAAGAACTTCTCCCGCCGCTCCTCCTTTCGTTTGGCCCGTCCAAGGAAAAATTTTGCAAGGTTTCAACGATCAACCGGTCTCCCCGTTCCGAGGGATCACCATCGAGGCCGGAGATCGAACTCCCGTCGTCGCCGCGCGGGAGGGAACCGTTGTTTACGCCGACGAATTGAAGGGTTACGGCAAGGTCGTGATCGTGGAACATGATCGCGGATTCCTGACCGTCTATGGCTACAACAGCGCTCTGGTCGTGCATAAAAACGACAAAGTCAAAGCAGGGAAAACAATCGCCATGGTGGGTCGGCCCCCAGCGTCAAATGCGCCTCCCCAACTCTTCTTCCAAATTCGATCCAACGCCCATCCCGTGGACCCCGCCTTTTTTCTCCACTGAAAAAGGGCTATCCATCCCGTTTCGGCATGATAGAATGGCCTCGCCATTCATGAAATTCGCGGAAGGAATCACAAAATATGTCCGGCAAAAAGAAATATCTGCACCAACCCATTGAGCACTTCGACATTCGGAAACACGACGTCGTCGCGCTGGTCGAGGCGATGCGCCACATGGCCTACAGCTCGCGCGATCTGGCCCGCGCCGCCGAAATTTACGACCGCATGATCCGCGACACGGATTGCGGCGTCATTCTTTGCCTCGCCGGTTCGCTCATCAGCGCGGGACTGAAAAAAATCTTCGCCGACTTGATCCGCAACAACATGGTGGACGCCGTCGTCAGCACGGGGGCCAACATCGTGGATCAGGATTTTTTCGAGGCGCTCGGATTCCGCCATTACGTCGCCGAGGATCGGCTCAAGGCCGGACTGAGCGACGACGAACTGCGCGAGTCACACATTGACCGGATTTACGACACGCTGATTGACGAGGACGAACTGCGCATCTGCGACGAGACGACGCAAAAAATCGCCGACGAGATCGAGCCGCGCCCTTATTCCTCGCGCGAATTCATCCGCGAAATGGGAGCGTATCTGGAGCGCAACGGATGCAAATCGCCCGACAGCATCGTCTTTGAAGCCTACAACAAGGAGTTGCCGATTTTCTGTCCGGCGTTCAGCGATTGCTCGGCGGGGTTTGGGTTGGTCGCGCATCAGGCCGAGCGCGGCGACAAGCCGAAGGTCTCGATTGACAGCGTGAAAGATTTTCACGAGCTGACCCAACTCAAGATCAAAAGCAAAGAGACCGGAATTTTCATGATCGGCGGCGGCGTGCCCAAAAATTTCACGCAGGACATCGTCGTCGCCGCCGAAATTCTCGGCGAGGACGCGCCGATGCACAAATACGCCGTTCAGGTGACGGTCGCCGACGTGCGCGACGGCGCGCTCTCCTCCAGCACACTCAAGGAAGCCAGCAGTTGGGGGAAAGTGGACACCGTCTTCGAGCAAATGGTTTATAGCGAGGCGACGCTCGCCGTTCCTCTCATCGCGGGCTACGCTTATCACAAGGGCAACTGGAAAAATCGCCAAGCAAGGCAGTGGAATCGGTTGCTGGATCCGGTTGCGGTAAGCTAAGCGCTCCTTTCAATCATCTCTCCTCCTCGGCACCTCCCGTCCGCGAAATTAAAAATTGCGAAACGAAGCCAATTTGAGCGGGACTGGACGGGATGGACGGGACTTGAGCGGGGAAAATTTTTTTTGCGAAACGAAGCCAATTTGAACAGCAATGGACAGGATTAACAAGATTAACAGGATTCTGGATTTGCTTGGAGCAAGGCGCATTTTTGTTTTTTACAAAACGAAGCCAAATGTTGACACACTTTTTGGCGGGGAATGTTGATTGGCATGGGTTTGCGGCGC
Organism: uncultured Candidatus Sumerlaeota bacterium; assembly: GCA_964598765.1. Classification (GTDB taxonomy): domain Bacteria; phylum Sumerlaeota; class Sumerlaeia; order MVZB01; family JAJFLK01; genus CAZRCZ01. Next base: position 198,197 of record CAZRCZ010000001.1, read on the forward strand.
GGGAATTTTAGTCGCCAAGACGCCAAGATAAAGAATTGTCCACGGATTTCGCCGATGGCGCGGATTTTGGAGAGACGGAGAAAGCGGAGATTGGGCTGTGATGCGGCTCATGGCCGTAGATCGTAACCGGAGAGGAATTGGAGAAGAATTCCCTTGGAGACTCTTATCGGCGCTTAATGAATCGAAAACGAAAAATTTTAGCCGCAAAGAACGCAATCGAGCGCATAGAAGGTGGGTCGGATGTGGGCGAGGGGAATTTTGACGTGGTGGGCGTGGAAGCGTGAGTTTGCGAGTTTAAGAGCGAATTACTTTTGGGGTCAACCTCCCCGTCTCTCCGGACCTATTTTGGTGGGACAGCCAAGTTTTCCTTTTGTGAGAGATAATCCACGGCATCCTTCTGGCCCAAGGATGCCGCGCGTTCGATCAATTGCAAGGCGGTTTTAGGGTTTCGCTCCACGCCGATCCCCCCATCATAAAGTTTGCCCAATTCAAACATTGCATCGGCATTTCCTGTGTCCGATGCCTTGCTAAACCATGCCGACGCCTTCGCTACATCTTTGTCCACACCTCTTCCTTCGAGAAACATACGCCCGATCGCTTGCATAGCCCAACCGTTCCAAGGAGACTCCAGCCGAGTCTGCTTAAGGTATTCGTAATATTCTCGAAACCACCAACTACGTGCCAATGCCACATCTTTTGGAATATTTCTTCCATCGTTATAACAATAACCCAACCATTGCATTGCATAGCAGTCACCCTTATCGGCTCCTTGCACCACCCACTTCAACGCTTTACTACTGTAATGTGTCCCATTATGTAGCCGTGACAGCTCACACAATATAATTCCATATCGTGTCATGGCTCGCGCTATCTGAGCGTGGGCGGATTTTGTATAAAAGGATGCCGCGTGAATTAGGTCTCGCTCACCATGTGTTCTTGCCGTGGAAGGCGCCTTCATCTCAGCAAGCATCAGAGAGGCATAGCCGTATTCGCAACTGGAAGATTGTATATACCATTTCTCTGCCGTGTTAAGGTCCTTTGTGACATATCGTCCGTCATAGTATATATTACCTAAATAATACATAGAATAACTGTCTCCAGCATTGGCCGTTTCCTTTAGCGATTCAATCGCTGACGGCAAACCTGTCTTGGTTTCCATACCTTCCAAAGTCAACAACGCCAAGGCAGTGATGGCTCGCAGGCTTCCACCATTTCGTGCCTTTTTGTATAGTTCCGTGGCATTGCCAATGTTCTTCACTACTCCTCTTCCGTCTCGGTAAATATCACCGAGCGTTAGTAGCGCATGTATATTTCCGTCATCAATTGCCTTCCGGAGCCATTGCAAACCCTCCGAATTGTACGGCATCAATCCGATTCAACTAAGGAGACAGATCCCCAACAGCGACTCGGCGGTTGCGTCACCATTGACAGCCTCCTGCTTGAGAGCCCGATAGGTGTCCGCTCGGATCGGCGGCAGGTTGTCCGTATACGGATGAGGTAGTCTGAACCCAGCTTGACGGCATATATGCAGGCGGACGAGCGCCTTGGCTGACCCCAACTTGCAACTGTGGGCAAATAGTTCAAGCGCCCCACGCTCATCGATGCTCCCATTCTTGCCTGTGTATAAATCCCATCCCCTTTGGAACAGGTCATCGGATTCTGAGGCTTTTAATGTGGTAGTAGAAAAAAAGCATAAGATCGCAAGAGTAATAATAGGGTTCAAGTGTTTTTCGTTCTTCGTCTGAATGTGTAGGAACGTACTCATGTATGACCTTCGTTATTGCATGGGGTGGCTGTAAGTGTTGGTAGTGGTATGACGCGGTGGGACGTTGACCAGAAACTAATTCAATCTGCGGCTTATCGCTTATCGCGCTTGCATCACTCCATCCCAAATTTCTTTCTCTCCCAATCCGAATTTATCCCCAAGTCCCCGCCATTCCTGCAAATTCAATTCTGAAATCTTGTCCATCGTTTGCATTCTGTCCATCCCCGCTCAAAGGGATCGTGGAGGCGGAAGGGTAAAAGCGCCACTCCCGTCCGGTGACGCCTGATTCAGACACGGACCGCTTCCCGTTCGACGTAAGGGCGTAGCTCGGAGCGCAACGCCTTCTCCCTGACCAGATCCACGGGGGCGCCCAGCAAGTCCTCCAAATAAAATTGGACGCCGAAGTATCGCTTGGAGGTGGCCGGATCGTCGAAGGCGACCAGAACGTCGGCGTCGCTCGCCGAACCGGGACTGTCGCGACAAACGGACCCAAACAACGACAACTCCGTCACGCCGAGATGCCGCGCAAGTTCCGGCTTGTGTAAACGGAGAAGGTTCAAGACTTCACCTCGGTTCATGCAAGTATCTTAATTCCGACGGCGCCTCGAAAACAAGCGAGATGAAAGAATGAGCGGTTGGAGGGCGCATTTCAGCCTTCCGATGAAATATGGCCGTCGTGATGTGAAACAGATGTAAATTTCTGAAGGAGGCGAGCCATGAATGCAGTTGTTGAAGTTGGTTCGGGGGGATATTCGGCGCGGTGAGGCCGAGTCAGACAATCTCGCAACGGATATTCGGCAAACCGTTGGGTGGATCGTCCAAGAAGGTCACGAAGACGCCGATGGTCTTTAACTCCCGAAAGTGGCGGCGGATTGCGTCGCGAGCTTGGATCAAGGCGTTGAAGTGTCCGTCGCGTTCGGTGGTGGGATCGGCGAATTGGCGTCCGGCCAAGCGAAAGCCTGCGCAGTCGGTGTGCCCCACCAAGACAATCTGGGAGATTTCATGAACGCCGATGCTGATGTGGCGGATGATGTTGGTGAAAAAATCGCGGTCGGTTGCGCGGTGAGGTTGGGTGAAGGCCAGCGCGGGACCGGTGTAGCCCAGCACTTCGTATTCGCACGATTTCAATCCCGCCGCCGACGCGATGCGGACGATGTTTTCCCCCTGAAGACGAGGGTCGAGGCAATTGATGAGCAGGGCCTTACAGGGTCGCGGACGGTAGATCATTTTCTTTCTCCGAGCGGGGATCATTGAATCAACCGGTGAGAAAATCAAGAGGCGCATCGCTCAGTGAGAGAAATTCGAGGGACAGGCACGCGGACGAACCCCCGCGAGCCAATCCCTGAATTTCCCCAAAGTCTGCAATTTAAGCTGAAGCCGATTCGAGAAGCCGCGCTAAAGCGCGCTCAGGCAACTCGTTGAATCGCTCTCCCCACGGCTGAAGCCGTGGGCAAAAGGGAGCCCGCTGAAGCGGGCTGAGAAGACAGGAGAACAGTTCAGCCTTGAAAAGGTCCCGTTTGATCGCGGGCATTTCACTTTTTTCGGATTCCGCAACCTCTTCGAGGTTGTGTGAAAATGCTCGGTGACCCAAGGTAGCCTCGCTTCGCTTGGCAACCTTGGGCTTTGATGTGGGACGCCGTTGGCGTTCTCCTCAACTTTGACCACCCTTTTCCATCGGAAAAGTGAAATGCACCCCACCTCCGCGTCGCGAGCGCGATTAGAATGAAATTTATTTTTATTTCAGATATAGTAGTGAAGATTGCGGCATGGTCCGCAAACCGAACAACCCGCGCCGGCATGAAAGAAGGTTATGACTTCCCCCGATAAAATCCGAAACTTAGCGATCATCGCCCACATTGACCACGGCAAGACGACGCTGATTGACTCCATTTTCCGCGCCGCGCACGTCTTCCGCGAGAACGCCCGCGTGCAGGAGCGCGTGATGGACAGCAACGACCTCGAACGCGAGCGGGGCATCACGATTCGCGCCAAACATTGCACGGTCGAGTGGGACGGCCACCTGATCAACATCATTGACACCCCCGGCCACGCCGATTTTTCGGGCGAAGTCGAGCGCGTCCTTTCGATGGTGGATTCGACGCTTCTGCTCGTGGACGCGAACGAGGGACCGATGCCGCAGACGCGCTACGTCCTGATGCGCGCGCTGAAATTGGGGCTTCGTCCCATCGTCATCATCAACAAGGTGGATCGTCCGCACGCCGATCCGATGGGGGCGCTCAACAAGACGTTCGATCTTTTTTTTGAATTGGGCGCGAACGACGAGCAGGCTGATTTTCCCGTGCTTTATGGCTCGGGACTGAACGGTTGGCTCGTGCGCGATCTGGCGACCGAAGGGGCAGACGGCCCCGAGCGGGGCATGACCGCGCTGTTTGAGACGATTATTAAGGAAGTCCCTCCCCCGAAGGTTGAGTTGGACGCGCCGTTCCGGATGCAGATCAGCACACTGGCGTGGAGCGATTTCGTCGGGCGGATCGGATGCGGGCGCGTGCTTCAAGGGACGCACAAGGTCGGCGATCCGTTTGTCCGGACCTCGACGCGATGGACGACGCACGAGCGGCAGGAAAACGATTGGGAAGTCATCGGCTCGCAAAACGAGCGGTCGGCGCACCTGTGGGTCACGCGCGGATTGGATCGTCAGGAAGTCGAGGAGGTTGCCGCCGGCGACATCGTTTGGATCGCCGGACCGGAGGAGATCGCCATCGGCGACACGTTCTCCGCGCCCGAATTGGAAAACCCCGCGCTTAAACCGTTGGAGATCGAGGAGCCGACCGTCTCCATGTTTTTCCTCGTCAACAACGGTCCGCTTGCCGGAGACGAGGGGCGCGCCGTCACGCTCCGCCAGATCAAGGAGCGTTTGGAGCGCGAGGCGCGCGTCAATGTCGCCCTGCGCGTCGAGGATTTGGGGCGGCCCGACGGGGTGAAGGTTTCGGGGCGCGGCGAATTGCATTTGGCGATTCTGATCGAGGAAATGCGGCGCGAGGGAATCGAGCTTTGCGTTTCGCGCCCGGAGGTCATCACGCACGACGATGGGAAGGGGAATACGCTGGAGCCAATCGAGCATCTTATTATTGACATCCCGGAGCAGTTTCAGGGTGTCGTGATCGAGAAGCTCGCGCGGCGCAAAGGGGAACTCGCGGCGATGCACAACACGGGAACCGGACTGATGCGTTTGGAATTCAGCATTCCGACGCGCGGACTGATCGGTTACCGCAACGATTTTCTGACCGACACGCGAGGGTTGGGGATCATGTCGTCGCGCCTGACCGGCTATGGTCCTTGGCGCGGCGACGTGGCCGCGCGCAATCGCGGCGCGATGATCAGCACCGATTCCGGCGAGGCGGCGAGCTACGCGCTGGAGAATCTCCAACAGCGCGGAACGCTTTTCGTCGCGCCGATGGATCGCATTTACGCGGGGATGATCGTCGGCGAAAATTCGCGTCCGGGGGATTTGCCGTGCAATCCGACCAAGCGCAAACAGGCGACCAACATGCGCTCCTCGACCAAGGAGCAGACAACGGTCCTCGACGTGCCGCGCAAATTCACGCTCGACACCGCGCTGGAGTGGGTCGGCGAGGATGAGTTGGTCGAAGTCACGCCGAAGACGGTGCGGTTGCGCAAGGCGATTCTCGATTCGGAGGAACGCAAACGGGCGGAGAGAAAATTGGTGGCGTTGGCGGGGTCTTAGCGGCGGGGAAGAAAGATTCACCACAGAGACACAGAGAGGCAGTCAACGAGATTTCTCGCTTCCGCAATCTTCTCTGTGGCTCCGTCCCTCTTTGGTTCGTAATCCATAGATTCATCTGTATATTTATATTGCCAATTATTCAATACCGGAACATGATTTGACATGGGCAATGTGGGATTCGAATGGGATGCGAACAAAAACCGAGCGAATCAGATCAAACACGGCGTTTCTTTTGAGTCCGCGCAATATGCCTTCGCCGATACAGAGCGTGTCATTGCGGAGGATTTGTCGCACAGCGGGAGGGAAAGGAGGTTCTATTGTTTTGGCAAGGTTGGAGGTGGAGTCCTGACCGTTCGATTCACGCACCGTGGAGAAGTCTCCGAATCATCGGCGCCGGATACTGGAGAAGGGGGAAGACCATCTATGAAGAAGAAAATCGTTTACCGAAATGAGCCCTTGGGCAGAGTGAGGGTTGTGAGGGATTTTTTGCCCTCGCCCGAGGAACTGGCCTTCAAGGAAGACACCGTCAAGGTCACGCTGGCCTTGAGCCGGGAGAGCGTTGATTATTTCAAGCGACAGGCCAAGAAGCATCACACGAAGTATCAGAAGATGATCCGCAGGTTGCTCGACGCTTACAGTTCAAGGCATTGATCCATGGATTAAATCGCGCAATGGCTCCCGATCCCTCAAACGTCCAACCTCCCGATAACGATCCGTGGAAAAATTTCCACACCGTCGGCGAAGAACGGGAAAAACGTGGCGAGGAACCGGAAGGGGGATTGGGGACCTTTTTGCTTGTGATTTTGGTGTTCGCGATAGGTGGGGCGATCGTCGGCTTTTGCCACGCGATAGATCTCGTCCATACGAAATATGGGACGATTTATTTGCTTGGCGCCGGCTTTGGCGCCGCATGGGCAACCTGCTTTGCTGTCGGAGCATGGTTTCAATCGAAGCGTAAATAGGGCCCCGATGGATTTAATGCGACCCGGGTCCATGAAATTAAGAAGAATGAAGAAAAACCGCAGAGACACGGAGAAGTTTTAGTCGAGATTTCTTTCGGTCCTTATGAGCTTGACTCACTCACCGTAATTCAAATCCTGCGTCTGAGGTTTCCGAGTTACAAAGGACAAAATATCGGGTCGTTGCGTTTTTTTCGCGAAAGATCCGTTTTTCATCTCTCCGTCTCCATAATCAGCAGAATCCCGCGCAAAACCATGCTCTGCTCACGGTTCAATCTGGACCGCCCCATGAGAATAGCGGGAATGGGCGAGGGTAGCCTCGCTCTCGCCGCAGACCCTCCGTTGGGGTCAATCTCGTTTTTCTTGCGGAATTTCTTTGACCAAGAAAACGGACGGCAAGATAATCTAAAAGGTGATCGTGTGTTTACGCTCAGGGGATACCACAGCCGAACGGCTCCAAAGAATCCCCGTTGGGATTCCAAGGAATTGTCATGGCTTCCGATTCCCCATTGATCGTTCAATCCGACCGCACCTTGCTTTTGGACGCGGATCACCCGGCCTATGAAGAGGCGCGCGACGCGCTGGCCGGGTTCGCCGAACTCGTCACCAGCCCTGAGCATTTCCACACCTACCGCATTTCGCCCCTCTCCCTGTGGAACGCGGCCAGCGCTGGACTTAAGGCCGCAACCATCATTGAAACCTTGAAGCGGTTCAGTCGCTACGCAATCCCCGAAAACATCCTTTATGAGGTCAAGGATCAGGTGGAACGATACGGCAAACTCCGCCTTCGGAAGGAGGGGGATCAATTGGTTCTCGAAGCCGAGGATGAATATCTGATCGCGCAATTCTTGACCGACGAACAATTGAAACCCTTTTTTGCCAAACGGCTCGATTCGCGGCGGGTGGCCGTGCGGGATGGACAGCGGGGGACGCTCAAGCAGGCACTCATCCGGAAGGATTTTCCGGTGGAAGATCTGTCCGGCTACGTGGACGGCAAACCGTTGACCATCGCGCTAAAGGATCATCGCGCGAATGGAACGGAGTTTGGACTTCGCAAATACCAAGAGGATGCCGTTGAAGTTTTTCACGCGGGAGGGAGCGCGCGAGGCGGATCAGGGGTTTTGGTGCTTCCCTGCGGCGCCGGCAAAACGATCATCGGTCTGGCGATCATGGCCCGAGTTCGACAGCAGACGTTGATTCTGGCCACCGGTGTCACGGCCTTGCGCCAGTGGCGGGATGAACTGCTCGACAAAACGACGCTTAAACCGGAGGACATCGCGGAGTATAGCGGCGAAACAAAGGAAATTCGACCCGTCACCATCGCCACCTATCAAATCCTCACTTATCACAAACACAAGGACGAAGAATTCGTACACATGGATTTGTTCGATCGACAGGATTGGGGGTTGATCATCTACGACGAGGTGCATCTGCTTCCCGCGCCGGTTTTCCGCGCCGTGGCCGATTTGCAAGCCAAGCGGCGGCTGGGCTTGACGGCAACGCTTTTGCGCGAAGATGGAAAGGAAGGGGACGTTTTTTCGCTCATCGGTCCAAAAAAGTTCGACGTCCCGTGGAAATCGCTGGAACGGCAAGGTTGGATCGCGCAGGCGATCTGCACGGAAGTTAGAGTTTCCCTTCCGGAAAAAGACCGGATGCCTTACGCCGTCGCCGACGCCAAGGTCAAATTTCGTCTGGCTTCGGAGAACGAAGCCAAAATCGCCGCCACCCGCGAACTGCTTCGATGCCACCCCAACGATCAGGTCCTTATCATCGGCCAGTATCTGGATCAGCTTGAATTGATGGCGCGGGAATTTCACGCGCCCCTCATCACCGGTAAAACGCCCAACGACGAGCGGGAGACGACCTACGCGGCATTCAAGGAGGGCAGACTCAAACTGATTATCGTCAGCAAGGTCGCCAATTTTGCGGTGGACCTTCCCTCGGCATCCGTCGCGATCCAAATTTCGGGGACGTTCGGATCAAGGCAAGAAGAGGCGCAACGTCTGGGGCGCGTTCTTCGCCCCAAGCAAAGCGGCAAGGCCGCGCATTTTTACACGCTGGTCACGGAAGATTCGCGCGAACGGGAATTCGCGTCCAAACGTCAATTGTTCCTGACCGAGCAAGGCTACCGCTATCGCATCGTGAAGGGAGTCGAGGGGCTGACTCATGCCGAAGAGCGCATGACCACGGCGGGAGAACGCGCCCAATGAAATTGAAAGGCCAACTGCGGGCCGCGCCCATCGAGGTTCTTCGGCAAATCGCCGAATTCTGGGGCATCGGTCCGGATGAAAATGGACTGATGGAGGACACCGAGCGTTTGAGCGATCTGCTGTATTCGCGGCTTCAATCCCCGGCGCCGTTCAAGCGGGCGTTCGAGCGATTGGAAGTCAGCGAGCGGGAAGTTGTCTATTTCTTGGCGTTGCACGGAGGGGAATTGCCCGTGGACGAATTCCGCCGACGCATGGGATTGCACGACGCCGCCGAGTTGGACGCGGTCGTCGGAAGATTGCTTCAACGCGGTTTCGTCTGGCGCGAGACCGTCGTCGAGATGGAAAAGACTTATGAAATCGTCGGATTGCCCGAGCCGTTTCTTCGCTTGGTGGACTTGCCCCCCTATTGGAAGGGTTACTTGGGAAGCCATCTTCAGGCGTTGGGCATGGAGGAATTGAAGGAAATCGCTCAACGCGCGCTGGATTACAAATTCGAGGGAAAGAAGAAGCAGGTGTTGGTTCACTTCATCCGCGAGCAACTGCTCGATCCGGCGGTTCTGAAGCGTTATCTGGATCATCTCGCTCCGGTGGAGATAGAGCTGTTCAAACAAATTTTTCAGAAAAACGGCGCGTGTCTCTGGCGTGAACTTCTGGACGGAGGCGTGCAGAAAAAATTCAATCACGTCCGAGCCGATTTGCTGGAGCGGCTCTGTCAAAGCTCCGGACTGGTTTACGTCTGGCGCGCCGGGCCAAACCGCCAAAACAACACCCTGATGGTTCCGCGCGATCTCGGTCACATCATCAAAAACGGTTTTCGGCGCGACGAGCGCACACTGGCGGAACTGACGCGCCACGCATCGGGCGGACGGGCGTCGGATCAATCCGAGAGTCCGCGACCCAACGTGGCGTTGGACAACACGCAAAATATCCTGCGAGATCTGGCGATCCTGTTGGCCTACGTACGGCGTCAGTCAGTCAAAATGCTGAATAACGGCGGAGTCGGACGGAACGATTTGAAGAAGATCGTCCTTTCCCTCAGCCATAACAAAACTCCCAAATACGCCGCGTTTCTCGCGCTCTTCGCCATGAGCAAGAAACTCATGATTCCGGTCGGAGATCAATGGCGCGTGAGCAAGAACGCTGGGGATTGGCTCGGTGACTCCCGTCAAGCGTTCCGCGAAATCTACGGGTTTTGGCTGACGACCAACGAGTGGAATGAGGAATTCATCGAAGGGGACGTGGTGCACGTTGACAACTATCCGCAAAATCTAATCGGAATCGGGGAGTTGAGGCGGCTCATGCTCCGCGCGCTGGAAAAAATTCCGGAGGGAGCTTGGATTGACTTCGAAACCTTCGCCGAAAGTCTCCTGCCGCAGGTCGCCATTGAAATTCCGGGGCGTTTCGAGCATACGCCCAATGAGCGCGACAACCGTCACACCCTGCTCATCATGGAATCCATTCTTGCCGAATCCTTTTACTGGCTCGGATTGGTGACTTTGGGAGTGAGCGATCTCGCGGCGGCGCGGCAACTGGGGAGTCGTCCCAACGACTCGGCCTCCCCGTTCGACGGAACTCATCCGCTCTCATCCCATTTGCTTGGCGCCGGGGAATTTGCCTTCTGCTTCAAACCTTCTCCCACCGCCCGCCGGATGTTCGATGGAAAATACCTTGAGCCGGATCGTCTTGTTTCCAAGTCCGACCAATCCGGATTGCCCTACGGCGAGGAATCGGCGCATTTCACCGTTCAGCCGAACTTGGAAATCGTGACCCCCCCCGATTTGAACTTGGGGTTGTTTTATCGCCTGCTCGCCTTTGCCGACATCAAGAAAGTGGACATCATGACGACGCTCACGCTGAGCCGGGAGAGCCTCCGGATGGGCATGGAAGGAGGTTTGTCCGGCGGAGAAATTTTGGAATTCCTGCGCGCATCATCGCGCCGCGAATTGCCCGAAACGGTTCTGCGCCTCATCGAGGAATGCGGCGCGCGTCACGGCGAAGTGGACCTCGGCGCGGCGGGGGGCTACATCATGGCGGCCAATCCGCTCCACGTCGAGGAACTGCGCGCCAATCCCCGCGTCTCCCGCTACATCAAGGACGTCTTCAACGAGCGGTTGATTCTTTTGGATCGGACGGCGGATTTGAAAAGAATCGCGCAGGAGCTTCAAAAAATGGGCTTCATGCCCCACGTCGGATCCGAGACGCTCCACGTCACCGGCGAGGGACTGTTCCACCTCACGCTTCGTCCGCAGGAGTTGGATGAAATCATGGCGCTCCTGCATTTCGCCCAAACCTTGGAGGACGAGTTTGGGGGGATGATTTTTGAAAATCGCCTTCAACCCTTGATCGAGCGCTTGGCGCAGGACGCCAAGGGAGAACACGCGCTGAATCAGCAGTCCGATCCCTTGCTCAAGGTCTTTCTGCGTAATTTTGAAAAGCTGTCGTCCAAACGGATGGACGAGGAGAAGAAGAAACTCCGCAAGCAGGTGACGCGGCTCATGTCGCGCATTCCTCGCGGCGACGAGCGTCCCCGATACGTGGGCGAGAATCCCACCTCCGATCCGGCGGGCGTGGCGCGATTGATGAAATACGCCGTCGAGCATGAGATACAGGTGAAAATTCACTACGTCCGCTCCACCGGAGAAGAAATGGATGAGGTGATCGAACCGGAATCGCTTCAAGGAGATCGCCTCTACGCCTACTGCCCGGATCACGACGAGCATCACATTTATTCCGTCAAGCGGGTCGCTCAAGCCGCAATCTGATTGCCATCCTCGCGCCCGTCCTTTTACACGCGCTCTTACTCTTGCTCTTGCTCTTGCTCTCGCGCATGATCGGTTCCGATGTCCGTTTTCACGTTCAGATTTGAGACCCTCTTGAAATGACTTTACCTCGTTGCGCGATCGGCCTGCTCACTTGGAACGGCGAAAGGGACGTCGTTCGGTGCGTCCAAAGCATCCTCGCCCAAACCGAGCCGAATCTTGAAATTCTCTGGATGGACAACGCATCCGAGGACGCGACGGTAAAGAGTGTTCAAGAATTTTTTCCGAATTTTCCCGCTCCCGTGATGAATCCAAGCAACCTCGGATTTTGCGCGGGGCACAACCGGCTCTTTGATTCCACCACGACCCCCTATTATCTCGCGCTAAATCAAGACGCCGTGCTTGCGCCGGACTACGTTCAAAAGCTGTGCGATTGGATGGAGGAAGATACCTCCTTGGCGTTGACCTCCGGCTTGATCCTTCAAGCGAATTCCGAACTCGATCCGAGCGCCAAGATTTATTCCGCCGGCATGGCGATGGGGCGAGGGCGGTTTCCTTTTGAGTTGCGAATGGGAATGGAGCCTCGGTCGGAGGATCGTCAACAGCGATATGTGCCTGCGGTCACCGGCGCGGCCATGATGATTCGGCGATCGGCAATCTCCACCTTGAGCGAATCTCCCGGACAACTTTTCCCTCCCGAATTTTTCGCCTATTTCGAGGAGGTGGACCTCGCGCTTCGCGCTATCCAAGCCGGGATGCGTTGCGGCGTCGCAGGTTCCGCATTGGCGTGGCATTCCGCTCGCGGTCAAGGAGGGGAAGGCAACGCCTTAATCCGAATGCACTACCTCAAAAACCATTGGCTCGTCTCGCTTCGCAACGATGGCTGGAGCGACTTCATCAGGGAACTGCCATACATTCTGAAAGGAGAAATGGTTCATTATCTGCCTAAGTATCTTTCGTCACCCAAAACGACGATCAAGGCGCTGAACTTTGCCTTTGGACACTTCCGACATGCCCGAAAAAGTTTCGCGAGTTTCTCCCAAAAATTTCCCGACGCCCGGCAGGGAAGGGCGGAATTCTACAAGCTGTCTCTTCAATCTCTGAAGAAATCAGACTGAGCCTCCCGCGGAAACGTGATCCTCGCCTTGTGAATGACCAACCACATTGAAAGTGTCGGCGCCGGGCGCATCTCCCGGATCCGTGCGCCGACGAGAATCTCTCTCGACGACAACCACCCGGGCCGACTATGATCTGAACCGGAAACGGTTTAAGTCCGTGCTCCCGATGATCTGATCCAGCCCCATGATTCAGACGGTCTTTCAAAAATCTTCCTCCGGCTCTCTGACGCCTCGGATGGGAGAACCTGTGATTCGTTTTTCGGGGGTCGGGAAAAGTTTTCGCGCTCCTTCATCGCAAGCGGGATCGCTGAAGGAATCTTTTTTTTCCCTTCTTTCCGAGCCGCGCGAGGGACCGACGATCGAGGCGTTGAAGGACATCAGCCTTGAAATCGGCGCCGGAGAATCGGTCGGCATCGTCGGGGCGAATCGTTCCGGCAAAAGCACGTTGCTAAAGCTCATCGCGGGAATCATGCAATCCACCGTCGGCACGATTGAAGTTTGCGGTCGCGTCGTCGGCATGATTGAGTTGGGAGCAGGATTTCATCCCGACCTCACCGGCGACGAAAACGTTCGGTTGCAGGGGACGATCAACGGCCTTACCGCAAAGGAAATTGACGAGCGAATGCATCGGATCTTCGAGTTTGCGGAACTTCACGATTTTCGTTTCATACAGTTGAAATTTTATTCTTCCGGCATGACGGCACGGTTGGGCTTTGCCGTGGCGATCCACTGCGAGCCGGAAATTGTGCTCGTGGATGAAGTTCTTTCCGTCGGCGATCAGAGTTTTCAGGAGCGTTGTCTTCGCACGATCACCGAGCTTCGCAAAAAGGGAACGACGATCATTTTCGTCACTCACGTCTTGGAATTTGCGGAGCGGGTCTGCGACCGCCTCATCTGGCTCAAGGATGGAAGAATCCACGCTCAAGGCGCGTCGCTCGAAGTCCTTCAGGCTTACCAGCTTGAGGCGATCCGACAGGATTATTCCGTTTCGGAGGGATACTTGACGAAAGAGCGGGTGGAAATCGGACTTCCGGGACGGTTCGGATCGGGGAAAGCGCGCTTCGAGGAAATTCGCTTGGTGGACAGCGAGGGAAAGATTCGCAGGCATTTTCATCCGGGCGAACCGTTCACCATTGAAATGGATTATCGTTGCGACGCGGACCTTGAAGCGCTCGATTGTTGGATCATTCTCGATTACGAAGACGGAAGCAATGTTGCCTATTGGCGCGCATCGAACGCCGGGGCGGCGCAACGACCGGCCAATGGGAGCGGTACGTTCCGTCTCAACATTCCTAATCCGCCTTTCCTTCCCGGACGCTACACCTTCACTCCCGCCCTCAGCGCGCCGGGCGACACGTCCGCCGAATACGACATGCACTTCCGCTTGCAGAACTTTTCCATCGCTTGTCCTTCCGATCGCTTTCCCGCCGCGCCGATACGGTTGGAAGCCAACGCCAAATGAGAAAAGATTTCATTCATCGCCGCTTGGAAATCCGCCAAACGCCGCCCAAATGAGATGAGCCGTTCGTGGGATCGAATGTTTTCACCAAGAGAGACTCGACCGGCTGGGTTTTAGACGAATCGTAATCAGATGCCGGATTGATTTCGTAAACGGTGCCCGGGCACGCGGAATAGAGTATCCACCCTTTGCCATCGGTGTAATACGCGTAAGGAGAATACGATTTGGTGCTCTTAAAGTAATAGAAACTATCGGGCAGAGTGGAGCCAAACAGCCACATCAGGGGCCATTTTGTAGAGGGAGTCGCGGTAAAAGGATCTTCAGGGATTTCCTTTAGATAGGCTACGGGCGTAGTTAATCCATGCAATTTGTCTCCCAGACCCGGTTCCACGGTCATTAAATCCCACCCACCCGCAACCTTCAATTCTTCGGGGCGTTTCGAAAACTCTCGAAGTGGACGTTGCCCCGGATATGCGCCGTGATCCGCGTAATAGGCTTCAAGGGCCGCATCGAGCGTTGCTAAATCCCATTTGGCGCGACTTATTACAGATCGATGCATGAACGGTTCATGCGACACGAACAACGTCCCTATAAATCCTAACACCACTATACTCGTGGCGATCAGAATTACTTGCGGACGACGTGAACTAATATTTAGCGTTTTGCTCATCGTTCATTCGCAATCGTTCAGGAATCTTCTCTGCGTCGCTGTGCCTCTGTGGTTTTTCTTCATCTTCTCTCTTCTTCATCGCCCCCTTAATTTCGCCAACTGCCCATTCAAAATCAGCGCCGCCAGAAGGACCGTTCCCATGACGAATCGCCGCAGAAATTCGTCCACCCACGTCACGTATCCCAACCCGACGCTCAACACGGTGAACGCCAAAACGCCGACGAAAGTATTTTTGATTCCCCCTTCGCCGCCGAAAAGGCTCGTGCCGCCCAAGACGACGCACGCAACGGCTTCGAGCAGGAGTTTTTCATTCTGATTGATCCCCGCGCTGTTGAGCCAGCCCGCGTTCATCAATCCGCCGAGCGCGCCGGTCGCGCCACTTACGGCCAGACACGCCGCGACGATGACGCCCGTCCGCACTCCGGCCAATCGCGCCGCCTCGCGGTTGCCGCCGACCATATAGACGTAGCGGCCAAATCGCGTGTAGGTCAGAACGACGTGCGCGGCGAGCATGATCGCTCCGGCGGCAAGAAAGGAAAACGGAAGCTGAATACCCGCGCTTCCCAAATCAATCCCGCCGTTGGCGATTTTGGAGAGCATCGGAGGAATGGGATATTGCGTGCTCTTGGTGATGTAACTCGCAAGTCCATAGGCGATTTCCATCATCGCCAGCGAGATGATGAAACTCGGCAGGCGCGACCAAACAGTGAGCGCGCCGTTCAAAAGTCCGAGCGACAATCCCGCGATGACCGGCAAAAAGAGAACGACAAATACGCCGATCGGCGTCATCGAGACCTGATCCCCCGAAGTTGAAGCGAGTAGAAACGGGTGAGTCTTGAGAATCCAATCGTCCAGTACGCCCATCAGGCAGGCGGCAAAAGTCGCGATCATGGCGACGGACAGATCAATCTCCGCGCAGAGGAGAACGAACGTCAATCCGGTTCCGACGATGGCGCGGGTCGGCGTCTGGCGCAGAACAGAAACAAGCGTATCGGCGCTCCAAAATCCCCGCGCCGAAACGGAGAAAAAAAGAACGAGAAAGACCAACGTCAAGAGGGGAGCGAGATCCCGCGCGTGGCGAATGAACCATCTCTTTGCCATCAGGCATACCTCATTAATTCCGCCTTATCCACGGCGCAATCGGAGAATTCCTTGGTGATGGTTCCCCTGCGCAAGACGAGAATCCGGTCGGCGTGACCGAGCAGAAGTTCCGGCTCGCAACTGGCGAGGAGAACAGCCGTTCCCTGCTCCTTGAGCTTGCGAATGAGTTCCATGATTTCCCCCTTCGCGCCGACGTCGATCCCGCGCGTCGGCTCGTCAAGTATCAAGACCCGAACCGGACCGAGAAGCCATTTGCCCAACGCAATCTTTTGCTGATTGCCTCCCGAGAGCGCGCCGACGGGAAGACAAGGATCGGCGGGGCGACAACCAACACGCTCGATAACCTCTTGCGCGACGTTTGTTTCCCGTTTCCGTAAAAGCCAGCTTCCAATCGCCGTCTTGAGATGAGTCAAGGTGAGGTTCTTGAAAATTTCCGCGCGCGTAACAAGCGTTAAACTCCGATCCGCCGCGACGAATGCGATTTCCAACTTGAGAGCGTCCGCGGGAGAAGTGATTGCCGTCGGATTTCCATCCCAAAGAATATGTCCCGCATCGGAGGGGGTTGAACCCGCCAAGGCATGAGCCAATTCCTGATGTCCGGCTCCGGCGAAGCCGTAGAGACCAAGACATTCTCCCTGACGAAGAGACAAATCAATCTCGCTGAAACATCCATCCAATCCCAACCCGCGCGCCTCAAGAATCGCCGCGCGGTCGGAATGTTTCGGAAGTTTGATCTTGGATTCCGAAGCCGCCTCAATGGCCGATTCTCCCCCTTCAAGCATCGCTTGAATGATTTCGTGCTTGGTCGTGTCGGCGCAACGGCGGGTGGAGCGGACGCGTCCGTCCGCGAGGATCGTCACGCGGTCGCAAATTTCCAATACGTCTTCGATGAAGTGACTCACCAAGACGACCGATTTTCCCTCGTCGCGCAATCGGCGTATGAGTTGAAAGAGGCGCTCTTTCTCCGGGGGCGAGAGCGCGCTGGTCGGCTCGTCGAGAATGAAAATCCGGCTTCCGGCGTCGAGGCAACGCGCGATTTCGATCAACTGGCGGACACTGAGCGAAAACTCTCCGAGGCGCCGCGCGACGTCAAGATCGAGTCCGACTTTTTCCAGAATTTCCCGCGCGCGATTTCGCATCGTCCGCCAATCGAGCAAACCCAAACGCCCGACGGGTTGTCGTCCCAAGAAAAGATTTTCGGCGACGCTCAATTGGGCGATGCCCGAAAGTTCCTGATAAACCATCGCGATTCCTCGCGCCAAGGATTCATGCGGGCTTGCGAGATCGAGCGGTTGGCCGTCAAGCGTCATCGTTCCCTCGTGGTCGGTGATCGCCCCCGCCAAAATTTTCATCAGGGTGCTTTTCCCCGCGCCGTTGGCTCCGACCAAACCCTGCGCCTCTCCGGAAGCGAGATTCCAGTCAATTCCGCTAAGCGCGTGAACGCCGTCGAATGATTTGGAGATGTTTCGGCATGTTAGAAGCATGGACGAAATCCTGATTCTGTCCCGAAGAAAAATAAAACACAAAGACACGGAGAAGGCACGAAGTTCCGGACGACGACGGAGAGGGCGAATGCGCGATTATCCCCGTGAAATTTTTCGCTTTTTTGACTTGATTTCATTCTGCGATTGCGATATAAACTCATCCAGTTGTCGTGGGATGCAGGGCGTCTTGACGTCCCGGCCGAGACCGCCTCCCGCCAAAGTTGCTCTAGCTGTAGTTGTAGTTGCTCCAAATGATTTCGCCGGCTTCTCCGTCGTTTCAACCTGATTCCAGTTCGCAAATTTCCGCTCTCGCGTGGGCGGGTTGGTGCGTCCGCAAACTTTTCTTGTTGACGTTCTTCGGCGCGATCTGCGTCGGCGGAACCCTCGTCGCTCACCGCTTCGATCATTTCGCGCGGCGATCCGAATTTTTTTTCGTGGACGACGTTCAAGTCTCCGGCGCTTCTTCCGGGTTGGAGCAAAGTGTGCGCGATCTCCTGACCGATGCCGAAGCGAACAAACGCGCGAACCTTCTTCTTCTGTCGCTGAAATCCGCAAAAGGCTCGATCTCCGGGTTGCCCCGCGTCCGCGAAGTTTCTCTTTCCAAATGCTACCCAAGGCAATTGCGGGTTGAGATCAAGGAACGGGAGCCGATCGCCGTCGTCAGTGTCGGAGATTTTTACTGGATTGACCGCGAGGGAGTCTTGATCGACAAGGCGACGCCGGATGAATTTCTCCAAGCCC
Organism: uncultured Candidatus Sumerlaeota bacterium; assembly: GCA_964598765.1. Taxonomy (GTDB): domain Bacteria; phylum Sumerlaeota; class Sumerlaeia; order MVZB01; family JAJFLK01; genus CAZRCZ01. The sequence continues at coordinate 216,169 of CAZRCZ010000001.1, forward strand.
GCTTGCCCGTGTTGACCGGTTTGCGCGGAGCGAATTTTTCCCTCGGGAAGCAAGTGGAAGCGCCCCATCTATCCGAAGTTCTGGATGTGATCCGTATTCTTCGCAAGAAGGACCCCGAAATGTTGAGGCGATTTGCCGAGATGCATTTCACTCCCCGCAACGAAGTCGTCGGCATTTTGGAGGAGGGGGTGGAAGTGCGTTTCGGCGACGCCGATCCGTTGAGTCGCATTCCCGCTCTAGCCTCGGTTTTGCGCGAGAAAAAAGATTTGGCGCGTTGCGCGTATCTGGATCTCAGGTTCGATTCGCAGGTCGTGTATCAATGATGATGACTGGAATAGGGATGAATAGGATATTCAGGATTTAATTGAGTAGGGCTAAGCAGAGAAAATAGAGCGTTCATGATTACTCCGCGCGAAACAATTTCATTCACCAACTCGTTTTCGTCGGGAAAAATTCCTTCGACGGCGCCCTCGATGATTTTCAAAAGCTCTTCCAATTCCGCGGTCATCTCTCCGCCTCGATACGACCGCGCGGTCGCCGTTCCTCGACAGAAGAAAAGAGGAAAGCGTCGTCTGATTGCCGGACTCGACATCGGCACGACCAAGGTCTGCGCCATCATTGCTCAAGCCGATTCGGACGGAACCATCACGGTTTTGGGTCTCGGTTCCAGTCCCTCGCGCGGGATGAGGCGCGGCGTGGTGACGGACATCAACCATACGGTCTCGGCCATCGAGAAGGCGTTCTTCAACGCCTACGAGCTTGCGCGCGTCAGGCCGTCCGAAATTTACGTCGGCATCGCGGGCGATCACATCTCGGGTCTCAATCTCGAAGCCATGGTTCCGGTCGCCCATCCCAACGTCGGCATTGATGAGCGCGATTGCCGAAACGTCGTCAATCAGGCATTGAAAATGTCCATGCCTCCGGACGTCGAGGTTCTCTACCACGTTGTCCGCGAATACATCGTCAACGGCAACGCGGGCATTCATAATCCGATGGGTCTCTTCGGCTCGCGGCTTGAAGTGAAGCTCCACGTCGTCACCGGCTCGGTGACCGCGGGAAACAACATCGCCCGTTGCGTTAAGAAAGCCGGACTCAAAACATCCGGAATCGTTTTGGAATCGGTTGCCTCCGCGCACGCGGTCTTGTCGCCGCGCGAACGCGAACTCGGTGTCATCCTGATTGACATCGGCGGAGGAACTTGCGACCTCGCCATCTTCGCCGAAGGCACGTTGCAATACACCGCCGAGATCGCGCAGGGGGGGGACATGATCACCAACGATATCGCCAGCGTCCTTCGTTGCTCTCCCTACGACGCGGAAAACCTCAAGAAAAAATTCGGTCATGCCAATCCCGGCATCATGGATCCCGACGAACAGCTGGACCTTCCCAGCCCATTGAAAGGAGGACGTTCCCAAACCATCCATCGGCGCGAACTGGCCGAAATCATCGAGGCCCGCGTCGAGGATATTTTCTTCCAAGTCAACAACGTCATCCAGCGTTCCGGCTTCAAGGATCAGGTCTATGCCGGCGTCGTCCTCACGGGCGGCACCGCGTTGTTGGACGGTCTTCCCGAAGTCGCGGAGCGCATTCTGGAATTTCCCACCCGCATCGGCGCGCCGCAGGGGCTTTGCGGCTTGTCCGAAGTTGTTTCCAGCCCCATTTATTCCACCGGCATCGGTCTCATTCATTGGGCCTTGGACGAAGGGCCCGGCTATCAGCGTGAAAATTGGCTGATTCGCAAACTAAAGGAGGTCTTTGACATCTATGCCTAACCACGAATTTTCCGACTCCCCCGCGCCTCGGCGCGAGAAAGGCTCGATCTTCGAGTCCCACATCCCCCGGTCGACGCAATCCGCGTCCGGTTCCGAGGACGCTCTCTCGAAATCTCCCAAGGTCACTTGGGACATCATCACGCCCAACCCGACGGTCATTAAGGTCATCGGCGTCGGCGGCGGCGGCGGAAATGCCGTTCAAAGCATGGCGGACGAAGGTTTTTCCGGCGTGGAATTCTACGCCATCAACACCGACTATCAGGCGCTCCAGCGTTGTCGCGTTCCCAACCGCATCCAGATCGGCGAAAAACTGACCCACGGCTCCGGCGCGGGTTCCATGCCGAACATCGGCGAGCAGGCCGCGCGCGATGCCGAGGAGCAAATCCGCCAAATTCTCTCCGGAGCCGATATGGTCTTCATCACCGCCGGAATGGGAGGCGGCACGGGAACCGGCGCCGCTCCGGTGATCGCCGAAATCGCCCGCTCCATGAACATCCTCAACGTCGCCATTGTCACGAAGCCGTTCCATTTTGAAGGCGCGCAACGAATGCGACGCGCCGTCGAGGGGATTCACAAACTGAGCGAGCACGTGGATACGATGATTACGATCCTCAACGACAAACTGATGGAAGTCGTCGGCCCCAAGACTCCGCTTTGCGAAGCGTTCGACGTCGCCAATTCGGTTCTCTCGCAAGGCATTCGCGCCATTTCCGATTTGATCGCCAAGCCCGGGCTGATCAACGTGGACTTCCGCGACGTCCGCACGATCATGGGACAAACCGGCGGGGCCGTCATGGGAGTCGGCGAAGGAAAGGGAGAAAATCGCGCGGTCGAAGCCGTCCGCAAAGCTTGCCATAGTCCCTTGCAGGAAAAAATCGTCATTGATGGAGCCAAGGGAGTGCTCATCAACATCACCGGTCCTCCGAACGTCACGATGCACGAGATCAACGAGGCGACCTCGCTCGTCTATGACGCCGCCGATCCCGACGCGACGGTCATCTTCGGCGTTGTCGTGGATGAAAACATGCAGGATTCCATGCGCGTCACCATCATCGCGACCGGTTTCGGAAGCGACGGAACCGAGATGTTCGGAAGCGCGAAGGACGAGAAGCTTCACGCCCGTCCAAACCGTTTGCCGTTGGGCAACGGCAATCCCTTCCATTCATCCCTGTTGGGCAATGGGTCGGAAGGCCACAAGCACGAGTTGGAATCCTCTCTTCTCAAACCTTCCATCTTGACCAAACGGGAGCGTGATAACGGCACGGCGGTTCCGAAGATGGAATTTGAGCCCCCTCCGAGTCCTACCAATGGTTGGGACAAACCGGCGGAATCCAAATTTGAGGAACCCGCGCCGAAAATCGCCGAGCCGATCGGCGCCGCCAAGAGTCTGGTCTTTTCCGATTCCGTCAGGGACGGACAGGACCGGCAGGATGGAGCCGAAGATCCCTATGAAATTCCGGCCCTCCAGCGCCGGCGTCATCGTCGGTTCTTTGAATAGAGCAGAGATGGACGGGAAATAAAGGATCGGCATTTCCGGCTGTTCCACAAACAACGAACCCCGAACTTGGAATTCAGTTCGGGGTTCGGTATTTTAGGCGGAGCGACAAGGAGAGGAAACGATGCGTTCAGGTTTGAAAATTGGTTTGGCGGGGCTTTGCCTCGTCATTTGCGTGGCGGCGGATTCAAAATTTGCCGGTTCGAAAACGATCTTGATGAAGGCGACAAGTTTCGTCGCCTCGGCGGGGAAGGAAGCCAGCACGCCTAACGTCTATTTCGATCCCGAAGGAGTCATCAACGCGCCGAATGACGAACTGGATCACACGCTGATTTTATCGTTTGAGCCGTCGGGCAACGGTAAACTTCTGCGCCGTATCGCGCGCATCTTTCACAACGAGCGCATCGCCACCAGCGCGGAGACGGACGAAGTTTCCATGGGGATGCTCGACAAGGAAATTCCCAAGGCGTTCGCCACGACGGTCGAGGAAAACACAGGAAACACTTTCTTCTACAACGTCATGCCTTCCGCCGATGATAAGACTCTCGAAGTCTATAACATCCGGGGAGACGGCTCGAAACTTCGGATCAAAATCAAGGGGATAGAAAACAGAATCGCCGAAGGCACCGAACGACCCGGTTTTGCCGTGAAGTCCTTCTTCCTTGATTGCGCTTGGAAGTAACAAGCGGTCGTAATCCGCAGATTCTCTTCTTGGCGACCTTGGCGTCTTGGCGGTTGTAAAGAGTCACGAATGCGACTCAATCCGGCTCGGAATAATCGGTCTTGAAAGCCGATCCGCGCTCAGACAAACTCTTGGGTTTATGTTGCTCGTTCTAAAATTCGGCGGCAGTTCGGTCAAGGATTTGGACCGCATGAAGGAAGTCGCCCGGCGCGTCATCGAGGAATACGACGCGGGGCATCAGGTCGTCGTCGCGGTTTCGGCCATGGGAAAAACGACCGACAACCTCCTCAGAATGGTCGCCGACATCACCGACGATCCTCCCGCCCGCGAGGTGGACATGCTTCTGGCCACGGGGGAACAAATCTCCATCGCGATTTTGGCCATGGTGATCCAAACCATGGGGCGCAAAGCAATTTCGTTCACCGGACCGCAGGTCGGCATCACGACCGACAGTTCGCACCGCAAAGCCCGCATCACCAAGGTCAGCGACGCCAAAATGCGCAAGGCGCTGGACGCGGGGAAAATCGTCATCGTCGCGGGATTTCAAGGGGTCGGACCCGATGAGGAAATCACGACCCTCGGACGCGGCGGATCGGACACGACCGCCGTCGCGCTTGCCGCCGCTCTTCAGGCGGACCGTTGCGACATTTACACCGACGTCGAGGGGGTTTATACCGCCGATCCCCGCGTCGTGCCCGAAGCCCGATTGTTGGACACGATCACCTACGATGAGATGCTCGAACTCGCCAGCCGAGGAGCCAAGGTGCTTCATGGACGTTCGGTCGAGCTTGCAAAAAAATACAAGGTCCCGCTCAGGGTCCTGAGCAGTTTCACCCGCCATCCCGGAACCCTGCTCGTGGAGGAGTATCAACACATGGAAGAGATCAGCGTCAGCGGCGTCGCCTGCGCCCGCAACGAAGCGAAGTTTTCATTGATCGGCGTTCCCGACCATCCGGGCATCGCCGCGGCGATCTTCGGCAAAATCGGCGACGCCAACGTCTCGGTCAACATGATCGTGCAAAACGTCGGCGCCGACGGACGCAACGACATATCCTTCACGGTCGGCAAGGAGGACCTCCATCGCGCCAAGGAGATGGCCGACGCGATCTGCAAGGAGATCGGCGCGACGCGGGTCGAGACCACCGACAAGATCGCTATGATCTCCGTGGTCGGCGTCGGGATGCGCAGTCACAGCGGGGTCGCCGCGCGAATCTTCCGCGCGCTTGCCGGGCACAAGATCAACATCGAGATGATTTCCACCTCGGAGATCAGCATCTCCTGCGTCATCGCGGATGACCGCGCCGACGAAGCGGTCCGCGCCATTCACGCCGAATTCGACCTCGGCTCCAAACCGCGCCAAGAATCCAAGAAGAAGTGAGTTTTCCATGAAGCCGAAAACTATGTCCGTCACAAATCCGAGTCCTATCCGAGCCGCGAGCGTGAGGGAGCGCCCGATGCGCGGGATGATTGCGATCGGACGCTCGCTCACGCTCGCGGCTCGGTTGATTCAATCCGCGCTCTACAATCTAAAATCTAAAATTTCCCATGGCCATTCGATATAAAACCCTCAATCTGACCCAAATTCAGACGGCCAGTCTCCGCAAGCGCCCCTGCAAGTTGCACGTGGACATGCTGGCCGAAATTCCCGATCCGGCCAAGCCGCTTCAGGATTTTTTCCGCGCCCTGCCACGACTCGGACAAGCCGCCGAACTGCTTCACGCCGCCGATTGCCTCGCGCAGGCCGCGTTGGCGGAAAAAAGCGTCGTCTGGCTCCTCGATGCCCAAGCAATGGAAGCGGGACTTTCGCCCCTTCTGATCCGGCTCATCAACCGGGGTTTGATTCAGACGATTGCCATGACCGGCTCTGCCGCCGTCCGCGATTATGAGCTGGCGACCTTTGGCCAGACGCAGGAGGAAATCAAGCCCGGCTTGGAGGACGGACTCCTCGGCATGTCGCGCGAGACGGGGGAGGGGATGAATGAAATCATCAATGAAGGGGTCAAGCGAGGATTCAGTCTCGGCGAGGCCTTGGGACGCGGAATTTTGGACCGCCAACCCCGTTTCTACACCAAGAGCATTCTCGCCGCGTGCGCCGCGCGGATGGTGACGATCACGGTCCACGTTTCGATCGGCGCGGATGGATTTCATCTTCATCCGTCGGCGGACGGAACCGCGCTCGGAAAGGGGAGCCTAAAGGATTTGCAGATTCTCGCGGCGCGGCTGGAAGGTTTGAACGAAGGGGGCGTGTTGATCTCGGCGCACAACAGCGCCGAGCTTCAAGGGGTTTTCCATCACGCCTTGGCGATTTCCAAAAACCTCGGCGGCTCGATCAATCTTTTTTCGCTTATCAACTTCGGCGGTCCCTCCGCGGATTTCTCCTCGGTCCCCGGCATCACCGCTTCCTTCCGCATTCCCGGTTCGCTCGAATTGTTGCTTCCCCTCTTTACGGGAGTGGTTTTCAGTCAGGTTGAGTAGGTTGGACCGATTGATTTTCACCACCAAGCCGCCAAGGGTCACAACAGTGAAAATTTTCCATGACGCCGATCCAAAGAGAATTCTTTGTGTCTTGGCGCCTTGGTGGTGAAATAATTGGCCAAGAATGACTGCGGCGTTTATTTTTATTCCGCGCATTGTTATGCTGGCAAGATGAGTGTTGCACCTCCCAGAATTCTGATCGCCAAGGCCGGATTGGACGGCCATGATCGCGGCGCGTTGCTGGTTTGCCTCGCCCTGCGCGACGCCGGATGCGAGGTCCTCTACACCGGCATTCGCAACACGCCCGCGCAGATCGTCGCCGCCGCGATTCAGGAGGACGTGGACGGCGTCGGGCTATCGTCTCTCTCTGGCGCGCACAAGGCGCTGTTCCCCCGCGTGGCGCAAGGCTTGCGCGAAGCCGGAGCCAAGGACGTCGCGCTCTTCGCCGGCGGAATTTTTCCTAAGGCCGATCAAAAACTTTTACTCGACGCCGGAATCCAAAGGCTTTTTCACCCGGGTGCACCACTCAAGGAAATTTGCGATTATTGCGTTCAGGCGGCGGAGCAAAGGCGCAATGGCCATTCCGACATTTACGGTGATTCGCCTCGTGCAACGGCAATGCGATTAACTCTGTTGCAAGATGACAATGTAGGCAGAGGATCTCCCATTGCATTCTCCGATGTTAAACAGATCGAGGATCTACCTGCCGCCAGAATATTAGCCAACGGACTCTTGATAAAGGCGATCAAGGAAAATGCAGAGGTCATTAGGATCGAAACTATGGATTTTAGGCTTTGGGAAAAGGACCACTGGCGTCAAATTCCCGTTCCTCCGACAAAATACATCGGACAGCTGATCGCCTATTTCAAATGCCTTGCCCATTTGGATCCCTCGGAAGAACACAAACCGCAACAGGGCAATTTCGAGGTTGTCATGGAAAGAAAAGTTTATCGGCTGTCTGCAAAGACGGAACGATCCAATAACGGCGAACTGATGCGAATCGAACTCGTTGGTCCAATCCAAGAAGAAGGCCAATCACCCGCCCTCCGCATCATCGGCGTCACCGGTCCCGGCGGGACGGGAAAATCCACGATGATTGACGCCGTGATCGCCGAGGCGATTCGCCGAAAGGAAAAAATCGCCGTCCTCTGCGTGGACCCTTCCAGCATCCGAAGCGGCGGGGCGTTTCTCGGCGACCGAATCCGGATGCAACGTCATTCCGCCGAGCCGGGGGTCTTCGTCCGCTCCGTGGCCACGCGCGGATCGGCGGGGGGCGTTCCGGCCTGCGTCGGACCGATGGCCCAACTGCTCCGCCAATCGGGCTACGATTGGGTTTTCATCGAGACGATCGGCACGGGACAGGATCAGGTGGAAATCCGCAAGCACGTCGGGCGGATGATCCTCGCGGCGGCTCCGGGGCAGGGGGACGCGGTTCAGATTTTCAAATCCAACGCGCTGGAAGTCGCCGATCTGGTGGTCGTCACCCGCGCCGATCAGGGACGCGCCGACGATTACGCCAAGGAAATCCGCGCAACGCTCAAAGCGACCCGCCGAGGCGAAGACGTTCCCGTCGTCGTCGTCTCCGGCGAGCGCGGAACCGGAGTGGATCAATTGATGGAGAGGTTGAGCAAGTAGGTGGGAAAACATGAGAGCAAGAGTAAGAGCAAGATTAAGATTGGGATTGAGGAAATTCAGGGACTGGCTCGCGGGGGTTCATCCGCGTGCCTGTCCCTCGAATTTCCGGGTAGGGGCGACCCGCCGGGTCGCCCATCTTCTCTGTGCCTCTGTGTCTTTGTGGTTCGCATTGGCTTCCTGTAGCAAGGAAACCGGAAAATACCAAACCGGGCCGAACGATCCTGCGCTCAAGGTTACGGAAAAAGATTTGGCGCAGGTCCGCCAAGTCCTCGATAAACAGGAAGCCGAGGACCGTGCCAAGGGTTTGCGCAAAGAGCAGGCTCCTCCCATGGCGAATCCGCACGAGGGGATGGGGTCGCCGCATGGTGAAATGCCCGCCGGACATCCGCCGATTCCGGCGGCCGGGGGATCGGAACCCGCGCTTACGATTCCCGGAAACGTCGTCGGAGGCGGAAGCAAAGTTGACATCGGTCCGATGATCGCCATCGTTCCCGAAGGCTGGACGAACCATCCTCCCTCGACGCCGATGCGCAAGGCGGAATTCACGTTTCCCGCGTCGGCGGGAGACCCGGAAGGGGGCGAACTTTCCGTCACGACGTTCGGCGCGGGTCAGGGAGGAACGGTGGAGGCCAATTTGGAGCGTTGGATCAATCAGTTCGGTCAGCCGGACGGACGCGCGTCCAAGGACGTCGCCGTCATCGAGCGGCTCAATGCCGACGGCATGAACGTCACGTTCCTCGACGTCGCGGGAACCTTCCTCCCGCCGAAAATGCCGGGGATGCCGCAAGCGTCATCGAGTCCGCGCAACGATTGGCGGATGCTGGCCGCGATTGTCGAGACGCCGGACGGCATGTTTTTCTTCAAGGCGACCGGTCCGAAAAAGACGATGGGGGATAACCGCGAGAAGATGCTGAAATGCTTGGGTGGTCTCAAACGGAAGTAAATTGATTCACCACAGAGACACAGAGAAGTTTCTGGTAGCCTTAAAGTTGAGGGAGAATATAAACGAACCGCACGAAGAATAAACTAAAGGAAGGTTTGTGAATCTCGAGAAATCGGGAGTGTAGTCGTCTCGCAGGTCAATCAATACTCTCATATTCTCAAACAAAGAACGTATGTCCAATTCCTCTCTGTGTCTCTGTGGTGAATCTTAAAGTCTCAATCTTGTTGAAACCTCGTGCCTGACAAACTTCCGCGTCTCCAAACCGCCATTCCGGGTCCCCGATCCAAGAAGTTAGCGGGGCGCCTGAAAAAAATCGAATCTCCCGACACGACCTATTTCTATTCGGAATTTCCGGTCTTCTGGAACTCGGCGCGCGGATCGAACGTCGAGGACGCCGACGGAAATCGCTACGTGGATTTTAACGCCGGATTTGGCGTCGCGTCGGTCGGCCATTCGCATCCGCGCATCGTCCGGGTCCTGCGCGAGCAATCGGCGCGACTCATTCACGGAATGGGAGACGTGCATCCGACCGAACTGAAACTTCGTCTCGGGGAGGAGATCGTCAAACGCGCGCCAAAAGGACATTCATGGAAAGTGATTTTCGGAACGACCGGAAGCGACGCCGTCGAAGCCGCGCTGAAAACCGCCGCGATTGCGACCGGCAAATCGGGTTTGATCGTGTTTGAAGGGGGCTATCACGGCTTAAGCCTCGGCGCGCTTTCGGCAACGCTTTGGCCGAAATTTCGCCAAGGTCTGAAGGGGACCATCGCCGAACGCGCGGTTAAATTTCCTTATCCCGCTTCAAATGTTAAATCCCAAATCTTGGATCGAATCACCTCATTCCTCGCCAGCGCGAAGGGAAAATCCAAGCGCATCGGCGCGATGCTGATCGAGCCGATTTTGGGACGCGGCGGGATCGTTCTTCCCGCTCCGGGCGCGTTGGCGCAATTGCGCCGTCTCTGTGGCGAGCACGGCATCCTCCTGATCTGTGATGAAATCTACACCGGATTCGGCAGAACTGGCGCGTGGTTCGAGTGCCTGAACGCCGGCGTTGTTCCCGATTTGATCGCCTGCGGAAAATCGCTGGGCGGCGGAATGCCGATCTCGGTCTGCATCGGAAAAAGCGAAATCATGGACGCATGGGGAACGAACACGGGCGAAGCGCGCCACACGTCCACGTTTCTCGGTCACCCGCTCGCCTGCGCCTGCGCGTTGGAGACCTTAAAAATTGTGGAGGACGAGCGTCTCCTGAGCCGCGTCCAAAAATTGGGAGAGCAAATGGCAAACCTTTTGCGCGAAAATCCGTCCGATATTGAGGGGATCGCCGAGGTTCGCGGGCGCGGCATGATGATCGGCGTCGAGATCGTCAATCCCAAGACCGGCGCGCCCGATCCCGCCCGCGCGTGGCGAGTCGTTGTTGATTCGCTCAAAAAGGGCGTTATCCTATTGACGTCGGGCATGGCGGGCAACGTGATTTCGATCACGCCGCCCCTGCCGATTGCCGATAAGCAAGTCGAATATGGAATCGAAGTCATTGTCGAAAGCCTCAAAACTAAAGCGAGCTGATGGGATCACGCAATTGTGGAGTGCGGCGGCTTGCCGCCGCTTTTCCATCACCATTTTGAAGATGCTGAGAGCGGGCATTCCACAGACCGAAGGTCTGATCCATAGTAGCCGAGGGCAACGCCCTCGGTGTGCGCACCGAACCGGTGTCAAACGCCCTGTAAGGGCATTCCAAAAATTGGACCACCCCTTCAGGGTGGAAAATCGGGTGGTCCGTTCGTCATCCGAGGGCGATGCCCTCGGCTACTATAGTTCGGCCTCTCAGGCCGCCTCCGCTCTCATAAACACAATTTGCGTCCTCGCGCTTATCCTTTGCTCGGTGTTGGCGATCTCTTCGGCAATCGCCGCCAAGGACGACCCCTCCGCCGACGCGCGTCTGATCCGCAAGGGAATGAGCGTCGTGGATTTGCTTGCCAAATCGAAATTCGATTCGGTCGGCGCGACGTTCGACGCGACGATGAAGGACCTGCTCCCCGCCGAAAAAGTGTCGGAGGTCTGGAAATCGCTCCAGACCCGCTACGGCGCTTACAAGGCCACGGTCGGTTCGCGGATCGAGGAAGTCAGCGGCTACAAGGCGGTCTTCATCGCCATTCAATTCGACCAGGGAAGGCTCGACGCGAAGATCGTTTTCAACGCCGAGGAAAAAGTGATCGGCCTCTTCTTCGTTCCCTCCTCCGCGCAATCCCCCAGTTTCGACGCGCCTTCCTACGCCGACGAATCGGCGTTCACCGAAACCGATTTCACCGTCACGACCGACGATTTCAAACTTCCCGGAACGCTCGCGCTTCCCAAGACGCCCCCTCCTTACACCGTCGTGGTGCTGATCGCCGGGTCCGGTCCGAACGACCGCGACGAAACCATCGGTCCCAATAAAGTCTTTCGCGATCTGGCGTGGGGATTGGCATCGCGCGGAATCGCTTCGCTCCGTTACGACAAACGGACCAAGGTTTACGGCATGAAGCTCGACGTGAAGGAGTTGACCTACAAGGAGGAAGTCGTGGACGACGCGATTTCCGCGATCAAGCAACTCCGCAAGGACGACCGCGTGGACCGCAACCGCGTCTTTCTGCTGGGGCATAGTTTGGGCGGACAACTTGTTCCGGCGATTGCCCATCGCGCCCGTAGCGGCGGGCTTGGCTCCGAGTTGATTTCCGTTCCCTCTCCCTCCTTTTCCGAGGCCGTTCCCCTTCCGGGGGGATTGCCCTTCACGCGCTCCCAATTCCTCGCCGGCGCGATCATCATGGCCGGATCGGCCCGCCCCATCGCCGCCTTGATGGCCGATCAACTGAACCACATCGCCATGTCCGACGGTCAAGTGACGCTACAGGAACGCTCGACGATTTTGGAATTTCAATCCGGCGTGGACGCCTTGCTCGCGGGCAAGGATCCCAACGCGACCCCCGTCATGGGCTTGACCTACACCTACCTCCAAGCCCTCAACAACTACGACTGCCTGAAAGCCGCGCAGAAATCCAAACTTCCGTTGTTCGTCGTTCAAGGGGAGCGCGATTATCAGGTCTTGGCGCAGAAGGATTATCAGGCGTGGCAGGACGCGCTCAAGGACCGGAACGACGCGACGTTTCATCTCTACCCGAAACTCAATCACCTTTTCATCGAGGGGGAAGGGGAATCGTATCCCTCCGAATACGAAATCCCGGGGCACGTCTCCGAGGAATTCGTGAAGGACTTGGCGGAGTGGATCAAAAAAGCCGCGGAAGGGAAGAAATAGAGAGAACCACGGAGGCAAGGAGAGGTTGATCCTGAAATTCTTAGCGCGCTTGACTGCGCTCCCTATTAACCGCAACCACGGGTTTGTGTTTCGCGATTGATCGGGATGTAGGCAAGCCGCGTCAGCGGCGGCATAATTCTAGCCCCGTGCGGAAGCGCGGGGTTGGCAAAAAATTCCTACCAAATCGTAGCTCCGGCAGGAGCGGCATAAAAGTCCGGTCACATTTATGCCGCCGCTCCCGCGGCTCAAATTCGTCTGGATTAACCACTGATCCCCGCGCTTCCGCGCGGGGCTACGGCTATTTCGCCGCTCCCGCAGCTAAGCAAAAGACGTTGATTTCTGCGCCTCTTGCGCCTCTTCGCGGCCAAAATTCACCCTTCGGGTTCGAAATGCCTCGTCAAAAAAATCCGATGCAAACTGAATTCCGCTCCCGTCGCGGAATCGTTTTTCCCCACGATCCGAAACGTGATCGTGCTTTTCCCCGGTTCCAGTTGGATGGTTCCAATTTCCTGACGCTCCACCATCTTCGGTTCAGGCGAATAGGCGTCAATGGCTTCGCCGATGGGGTTCTCCCTCTGATCCACGCGACATTTTCCGTATGAAGGGCCCTTCTTGTAAGTAACCGAGAGGTGGTATTTATCGGCCACTGGAGCTTCGATTTCAACTTTCATGAAACCGCTCGATCCGCCCGGCGTCAACGTGAGGATTTCGTAATCCATCTTGGTTTCCTTGTCCCGCCACGAGCCATAGGAGATATTTGATCCCTGAGAAAACGCGCGGATCGGAAGAAGTTGCGGCCAGAATTCCAACGCATTGGGAACAAAGGTCTTTTCGCGCGCAAACGCGCGTTCGAAATCGGAAGAGCTATTCGACGACGGCGCATGATCCGCGTAATAAATAGCCACGGACGTATATTCAACGGGCACGTCATTTTTTTCCGGACCGTGCTCGATGCTAAGGTCGAAGCTTTTTTCAAACGAAAGTTTGTCGGTCAGGCGAAAACGATAGCCGCCAGTCCGCGCCAGCGGAATCGAATACCCCAAACATCCGCTAAGCGGCAGGCTCCGCGCCTCGTCCCATCGGTCGGGCAACGCATACCATCCGCCATTGAACGAATCTTCCGATCCCGTCCCATGAATCCGCATTTCACCGTCAATGGTTGCGACGTCGTCCCCTTCAAAAAAAGTTGTCATTCCCGGTTTCAATCCTTGCGCCTGAAGAATGCAACCAACGAAATGACCACGTCCCTCGACGTTGAGAATTTCGTAGGGTTTTCCGGTCTTGGGACTCCCGTTTTGTCGAACCGCGTAAAAACGGCCCTCCGTTTTCGAGCGCGGGAGATCGCTCGCGAAAGATATCGAATAATCTACTCGAATCGGGCTCATGTCGTACGGATTAGTGTACGAATCCTCGTCGAAGAATAATTCGATCTTGGCGGACTTGTCGAAAGGCATGGGTAGGTAACACCAATTGACCTCGCCATCCGATCCAACGAGCAACGAACTTGCGGAAGGCTGACCAAAGGCGTATCCGAAGAAATCGGCAACGGGGCATTGGATGGCCGGAGTGTCTTCGCCATCCCACCACGCGCGGAGCATGACATCGCGCCCTCTGTTTCGTGCAAATGCCGGCGGTGGGTTCACACCCAAAGCAATGACCCTGCCTCCATGCCCCAGTTCAAAGATGGTAACAGGTTTTCCCCGCTCTAATTCGATCGATTTTCCGTCTCTCGACACATCCATCGTTGGGATACCTAAACTCGGATCGCCCACGGCTTTCGGCGGAGCAATGAGTTCGCGTCCCGTGATAGGGAGCCAAGCATAGCTATCGGTCGGTTTTAGACGCCAGTGATATGCCAGAAACTCGATGCCAGACTGGACGTCGCTCAGTTTGGGCCGTCTGCCCCAGTTGAAGTCGCCTAATTTCTCCGCAAACGACTCCGTCGTCTCTCCCGGCGGGAGTTGGCGGTATTCGATTTGGTAAAACTGCATCAGTTTCCCCAAGAAACAAATTTTGAGCGATTGCTTGTAGGGAATCGGAAGATAGCAGTAGTAGCCGCCGAGTTCGTGGCCGACGAGGGGATTCAGAAACGGCGAAACCTTACCGGTGAAAAGATCAATAAATGGAATGCGGATGCGCGGCTCGGATTCGCCGTCGAAATAAAATTCCATCAGGTCCGAGGTCGGCGTCGGGGTCCAGATGCGCGTGACGACGCCCGGACCCTGCAAGTCGGCGATGACGAGTTTCTCCCCCTCCTTGCGCAGGAACGAATACCGCCCGCTGAAGCCGTCGTCGTTGCCGCCGGAACGGTCATAGCTGGAGACCATCCCGACGCGCGAGCCGGTCTGATATTCCGGCAGACGCCAAATTTCGGCGAGCTTTTGGAGTTCTTCCTTCATTCCGCAGAAGGCGGCTGAGGAAGAGAAGAGGAAGATTAAACACGAAAGCACAAAGAAGGCGCGATGGGACACAAAGGAAATGATTCGAGACTTATTTCTTTTTTTCATCTTCGTGGTCCTTCGTGCCTTCTTTGCGTCTTTGTGTTTAATCATGAGGATTATTCCACCACCAAGGCACGAAGACACCAAGAAGAATCCGCAATCTCTTGGCGTCTTGGCGGTGCATTGTGCGCCGGAGGGCGGTTTTCAATGGAAATTTTGGTGGTGGACCTCTCAAATGGGACAATGAATACGCCCATTTCCTCCACCGTCCGCGTCCGATTCGCCCCGGCCCCGACGGGATATCTTCATCTTGGCGGCGCGCGGACGGCGCTTTTCAATTGGCTCTACGCCCGTCATCACGGTGGCAAATTCATTTTGCGAATCGAAGACACCGATCTGGAACGCAATCTCCAAGAAGCATCGGAACAAGTCATCGCCGCGCTGAAATGGCTCGGTCTCGACTGGGATGAAGGGCCGGAAATCGGCGGTGAGTGTGGTCCTTATTTTCAGTCGCAGAGGCGGCAGATTCATTTGGAGTTCGCGCGCAAACTCTTGGACGCCGGATTGGCCTACGAGTGCTACATGTCCCTCGAAGAATTGGAAGCCCACCGCAAGGTCGCCGTCGCCGCCGGAAAGCCGTTTCATTATGAAGGCTGGCACCGCGAACTGACCCGCGATCAAATCGCAGGGTTCAAATCCGAGGGGCGCAAGGCCGCGATTCGCCTTCGGGTTGATCCGCCGAAGGAGGGCTACATTGTCCGCGATCTCATCAAAGGGGACACCCATTTCCCTCCCGATCAGATTGACGATTTCATTCTCGTCCGGTCCGACGGCGTGCCGTCGTTTCATCTGGCCAACGTCGTGGACGATGCGACGATGACAATCACGCACGTTATTCGCGGCGAGGATCACCTGACCAACACGATCCGGCATCTCGTCCTCTTTGAAAAGCTCGGATTTCCCGCGCCGCAATACGCCCACCTGCCGATGATTTTGGGACCGGACCGCTCGAAACTCTCCAAACGCCACGGCGCGGTGTCGGTGATGGAATACGAGAAATTCGGCTATCTCCCCCACGCGATGATCAACGAACTCGCTCTGCTCGGCTGGAGTCCGGCGGACGGCAAAGAGGAATTGAGCCGCGATGAATTGATTGCGCGGTTCGATCTGGACCGTTGCGGACGAAGCGGCTCGATCTTCGATTTCGCCAAGCTGGATCATTTCAATCGTCTGGCGATCAAGGCCATGCCGCTTGAAATGCTGGAAGCAAAGCTTCAGCCTTACATGGAAGTGGCACGGGCTTCCAGCCCCTGTTTTCATGGGCAAGATGCCCATGCCACGGACCTCATTTCCCTCTTGCGGGATGAGCTTCACAAATTCTCCGATTTCCCTAGCCTCGTCGCGCCGATCCTCAACGAACCGACTTGGTCCGACGAACTTCTCAAGGACGAGGCGATGAAGGACGCGCGCAAGGTCGTCGAGGCGATCCGCGCCGCGCTCGAATCGCTCCCCGAACCGTGGGACCGCGCCGTCATCAAGGCCAAAATTCAGGAGGTCGGAAAGACGTTGGGGATCAAAGGCAAATTCCTCTTCATGCCGATTCGCGCCGCCCTCACCGGCTCCCTCCACGGCCCCGCGCTGGATGGGGTGGTGGTAGTATTGGGTAGGAACGCATGTTTGGATCGAATCTTACGATTTCAAAAGTAACAGCCCCGTGCGCGTTCGCTCTTTTCCTTTGTCTTGGATTCTCATTTTTGAGTGCCGCTGAAGAGAAGCCGAAAGAGGACTCGTCAGAAGCCAAGGAACAGGTCCGGATTCTTCTAGCGCAATTCCATGCCGCGGAGGAGGAACGGGACAAAATTACAAAGAAAGCCGAACGAAATCATCCCGACTACGCTCTGGCAAAACAAAGTGTGAAGGAATCACAAGACCGCATCAACACGGTTATCTGGGAGGATTGCCGAAGGTGGCGCGACTACTTGAAGGAGAATCCTAACGCACAAGCGCTGGAAAAACGATTCAATGAGGCGGCCGTTTGGTTCAGATCGGAACGAATTCTCGCAATTCTCGCCCGCCCCGAGTTGGAGCCGCTACTCAAGAGGGTTTTCATTGAATGGTTCGACGGAATGCGAAAACGGAAGGACAAATCAATTCAGGAGATGTTCGAATGGCTTGAGCTTGATCCCAATGAAGAGGATAGGGAAAAGTGGTGGACGCAAAATAAGAAGTTTCTTGAAAAGTGCGCCACTGAAAATTCAAAATGAAAAGCGGCCTTCATTCACGAATCGGGGCTTCCGGAATGGGCCGTGGAATTGGCCGCGGACAATTCCGCGACCACTTATCTTTTCGAGAACGCATCCGGCGCGGTGATTTTGACCAAGCCGCCTGAGGTCAAAGAGGCCGAAGAACGCGTGGAAAAGTTATACACGGAGCTAAACCGCAAATTCCCCAAGTGGCAAAAGATGCTCGATGATTCCCCCAAGGAAAATTGACTCTATCATCAAGGAGCGATCATGCAATCCCCTCACTCCTTCGCCGAGCGCGCGTGGGCGATTTCGCGCGGTGCGACGGGGCGAATCTGATCGGCCTAGAGCGTGGCCACCGCGACGGTCTCGCCGTCCCACGCCATAAACTCAACTTCATAAGCCTCGCCGCCCGGGTAAACGTGCACCACGGTTCCCACGTCTCCGGATTTCAGACCTTCCGTCTCCAGATCGGACGCCAGAACGACAATGTCATGTTCTTTGATCGCGTTCATCAAATCCGATCGTCACAAGATCGAGAATCCCCCTACTGGGCTTCCAATTCCTCCAGCACCAGCCCCGGAATGGAACGAAAATGCGCCTCATTCAGCGTTGCGACCGGCAGTTGGAGTTCGAGCGCACTGACGGCTATCATCACGTCCCTTAAGTCTTGCATTTGATTCTTGTCCGCGAGGGTCCGCACAACCAAGCTTTGCCGCGCGGCCATTTCCACCGTGAACGGATGAATGGGGAAAGGCATCAAAATGGATCGTGCCAGTCTTTCCGCTTCCAGCGTTCGCGCCCCATAAAAAATCTCCGCCGCCACGATGGCGCAGGTCTCCACTTCATTTTTGCATGTCTGACGATACAAGCGGGTTGTGGCCTTGTCCCGCGCGCGAAGATGTTCGATGAACAAACTGGTATCAGCTAAAACCCGGTGACTGGCCGCGGACGATTCCTTCCGGCCTCAATCCATGCGGCCAAATCCTCAGCGACCGGAACACGCTTGAGGATATCCAATTGCTCGTCGCGGGTGAGAGAGGAGAATGCTTCCACCGTCACTCTGACCAAGGAGTGATCGGGGATGCGCTCGAGGAGATGGGTGGGCTTCAGATTCCCATTTTCAAAGATTGCGGTGGTTGATTGGGTCATGGAGGTTCCGATTTCGTCGTCCCATGGACGACCAGCGAAATTATTTTAACAGCGATTAGACTTCTTTGGCAAGGAGCGAAGATGCGGTATCGGATGGACTTGAAGAAACGCGTTCAAGGATTCGCATCTTCTTCCGTCACTTGTGGTCAACTGGGGAATATGCGATTGTCAACAGGCGGGAAGGAGAACTTGCCGCACCTCAAGAGGGGGGAAAAATGAAAATACGCATGATTCAAAGTGCAGTTTTGGCTTTAGCCTTAGCCGCCACCGCCGCCTGCGCGCGGCGGATCGGCGATTTTTCGATGGTTTCCACCGGCGATCCGCAATACAGCGGCATGAAATCGGCCACGTTCGTCAACAACGTCGAGGGGACCGATTCGCGTTTCTGGATTCTTTTCATTCCGCTCGGTTCGGAGCCGAATCTAAAAGAGGCGGTGGATCGTTGTCTCGACAAGGGTAAAGGGGATTTCATCGAGCGGGCGCGATTTTACGAAACAGGGTGGACCCTCATCGCCGTCAGCTACGGCAATTTTTCCTGCGTGGGCGACGTGGGGAATTCCAAGCCGGGCAAATCGGGCAAATCGAAGAAACAGAGCGAGTGAACGTGCAATATCCCGGGATTTGAACCACCGAGACACAAAGACGCCAAGATTCGGAATAGAAAATGTTTGGAGGAGGAATTCTTGATGACTTGGCGACTTGAGGGCGCACCCTGAACAAATTTCCACAGATTCCTTGAATTTTCCCCCGCGAAGTAATTTGATGTTCCGTTCAAGCAAGGAGTTCGATTTTCAAAATGTCCGGCGAATCCACACGTCTCATCAAAGCCAAAGTTCTCTCCTCGCGCGGATTCAGCCGCGCCCACAATCGCTACGAACTTGAATTGGAGTTGACCGCGCAGATCGTGATTCCCGAGGAAACCTTCAAACCGGAGGTTTTCAAGGGGCGGACGCAGGACGTTTCGGCGGCGGGCATGGGGATCGTTCTGGAAAATTTGTCGCAGGATTTTTTTAAGAAGCTTCTCCCGAAATCCCGCTACATCCGCCTGAATTTCAACAACCCCATCAGCAACCGCGCGATCAAAATCACGGGGCGGATCATGTCCATTGATTATCACAAACCCAAGGCCGAGGAGCCGACGGGAAGATGCTTTTTCGGCATTTACTTCGACAAGAACGAGGGCGTTGATCTCTCCGATTACGTCCGGTTTGTGGAAGCCATCCGCCCCCTCTAACATCGTATCTGAAAATAGCGGCACGGGCGTCGCGCCCGTGGGCAGTTTGTGAATAATGCATGGGCAAGATGCGCAATCCCACTCTTTTCCCATCTAAAAGCCACCGAAATTCCGCCCAAATCAAGGGATGAATTTGCCGAAGAGCCGATAGGCTTGCCGCCGTTCCGACGCGGAGAAACGTTGCCTCCGCGATTGGACGCTGATTTCCTCAATAAAGGAGTCCGGTCATGCCGATCTTTCATCCTCTGCCAACCCGAACCCATCCGCGTTTGCCCCAAGCGCCGAGAATTTTGTCCAAGGCGACGCCTCCGGCGGCGACGCTCAAGCCCGCTCCCGATTTTGAGCATTGGCGGATCGAGCGGGTTGCAAAATTGCTCGACGTTTCCAAGAAGCGGATTTATCACCTGATCCGCTTGCGCAAACTGGAAGCGATCCGCCTCGGCCCGCGTCAGTTGCGGATTCCGAGGAACTCATTTGAAAAATATCTGGCGCGAATGAGGAAGGAGGAAGAGGAGAGAGACTACTGAAGATAAGGATGAGGGTGAAAGGCGAAGGGCGAAAGGGCGCAATGGAGAACAGCGGGCTGTTGTCTTTTATTTTCGCCTTTCGCCTTTCGCCCTTCGTCTTGCTTCAACGGCTTGGGCGTAAACTTCTTCGATTTTCAGCATGTTCACCGCGGCGTTCTCCTTTATTCTCATGCGCTCGACGTTGAAAGCGGACGCGGCGCGGCGCAGTTCGGGATTGGAAAGAGCCAAATCAATCTGGCGGGCGAGTTCCGACGCGGTTCGTTCCTTCAGAAGTAGCGCGTTCTCCCAGCCGTTGACCTTTTGCCGGACATGCTTTTCATAGGCAGGGAGGTCCGCCAAAATCGGCAGGCAACCGCAGGCCATTCCTTCGAGCACGGTCAGGGCAAGCAGGTCTTTTTGGGGGAGGGAAACATAAAGGTCGGCAAGATTAAAAACTTCGGCCATCTCCTTCGGCGAAAGGGTTTGTTCGATCCAGCGAACCGCCGCGCCGCATCCTTGGGCTTCGACGCGCTTTTTCATCGCCGCGAGGAATTCCGGCGCGGCGCTACAGGCCAGAATAACGAAAACGGCTTGGGGATGAAGACGCAAGATTTCCGGAATCGCTTCGATGAGAATTTCCGCTCCCCAATAGCGATCGAACCTGCGCGGACTAAAAATTACGGGCGAGTCGCGGGGAATTTTCAGTCGTTCTCTCCACCGCGCGGCCTGCATTTTGTAATCCGAGCGGAATACACTCAAATCCACTCCCCACGAAAACGCCTGAACTTTTTCCGGCAAAATGCCGTAAAGAATATTAAGAAATTGCGGGAGCGATTCGTCGTTGGCGGTGATTCGATCCGCGCCGCGCAGGGATCGGGTCAGGATCCATTTCCAAATCGGTCCCTGAAAGGCGTCGTGGTGAATGTCCTTCCCCCAAGGAGTCAGAACTTTGGGATAGGGACCCGACCAAGCCGTCGCCAAGCCGCTGTAATAGGCTTCAAATCCATGAACCAAGTCGGGGTCGAAATTGCGAATCAAGGGACGATAATGGAGAAATTTCCACAAACTGTTGCCGTGGGGTTTGGGAGTGAGCCGAAAAGCAAGGATGTTGCTCGCCAAATTCCATCGCGGTTCCACGGTTTGAATTCCGGGCAGGCGGGTCCGTGTGTGCGGATCGGCGATCAACAAGAGCTCGTGGTCGCGCCCCGCGAGGAATTTAATCCAACGTTGAACGTGCAAATTATCGGGGTTGGCGAGTATGGCAAGACGCATGAGATTAAAGAGTTTACACCAAAAAAATTGGATTTGAACAGACGTGAATCCAAACTATTGGTTGACAGGTCGGGTCTTATGACCTGAATATGGGGTCACCGACTTTTGTAGTCGGTGATCGGGGGTTGTTGTTAAGTTATGTTTGTTCCCCGAAAGTCCTTGTTCGCCATGCGTTGGTCCGCCCTGCTTTTGTTGGGTCTCACGGGCGGGTGTTCCTCCTTTTTTCAAAGACTCGAATCAACCAAGAATGGATTTACCCGCGCGACGTTGCGCCATGAATATCGCGCGGCGATCAAAGCCTACGATCAGGCGGTCAAAACGGGAGCACATGAGGATTATGTCCGCTTGGCGACGCTCTGCGAAAATTTGAATGATCGCTATCCTCCCGATTCGCCCCAAAAAGAAGAGGTTCTTTTCTGGCAGGCCAAGGCGCAACTGGCCTTGAAGAATTATCACGATGCCGAGGAGACTTCCAAAGACTATTTGAAGCTTTACGCCAAGGGTTCGCATCAGGAGGAGATGGCGCAGGATTTGGTCCGCATCAAGGCCGAGCAAGCGGCGCCGAGCGCGGCGGCGGAAGAGCGGCTTCAAGCCTCCAAGAAAAATCTTGAGCAATTGCTCGCCTTGGAGCGGGAGTATCCGGGCGATCCGAGGATCAAATATTACTTGGGCAACATCTATTACGATTTGGAGAAATACAAGGAGGCAGGGCGTTACTACTACGAGGCGCAGGCGTTGGAAGCCGCTTACAAAGAAAAGGAATTGATTAAAGAGAGGCTTGCGATCAATGCCAAGGGTGAGCCAATCGCCCTTGCCCCTTCCGCCGCGCGACAAGCCGAAACCGACCGTAACCCGCTCGTGATTTTCGATCAGACCAACTATTACCAACGGGACAACACGGACGCCTTTTCGGCGCGGCAAGTTTTCGCCAACGTCACGGGCAAGGTCCGGAATCAGGGTTCGCGTCCGGCGCGAAACGTGGAGATCGAAGTGCGGTTCTTGAATGCAACCAACGACATTTTGGATTTCCAGACGATTCCCATCGGAACCTTGCACCCGGGCGAAGTGCGGCCCTTCCTCGCCCAAGCGAGCCATTACAACGACATTCTCAACGTCACGCGGGTTGAGACCTTTGCGAGGGAAGGCCGATGAAGTTTTTTCTCCGTCAAGCCAACCGCCAAGACG
The DNA here is from genome assembly GCA_964598765.1 of uncultured Candidatus Sumerlaeota bacterium. Classification (GTDB taxonomy): domain Bacteria; phylum Sumerlaeota; class Sumerlaeia; order MVZB01; family JAJFLK01; genus CAZRCZ01. The sequence goes on from CAZRCZ010000001.1 coordinate 238,496, forward strand.
CCAAGATCGCCGAGGCGTCAAGAAGAAAGCCACGGATTTCGCGGATGGCATTGATCAAGGATCAGGGCTTTATATGTGCCTCCATTCCGTATGACAACGCGCGGGCTTCAATTGGAAATTACTTGGCGTTCTTGGCGTCCTGGCGGATTTTATCCGTTATGGGATTCATTGGGTTGGGATTTGGCGGAGCGAATCTATTCGCACAGGCTCCGGCGACGCCGCCCGCGGCTCCGGCTCCCGCCGCGCCCGCAACGACTCCTCCGGCTCCGCCCAAACCGATCCGCCAAGTCCGGGCCGAAATGCGCATTCTGGACTGGCAATTGAACAACGCGACCGATTTCGACTTCGCCGTCTTTTACACCGGCAACGGCAACAGCAAGCTTAAGTCCGCCGATCTGACGCTTCCTTCGCCCATCCCCCTGAGTTCGGCGGCGCGGCTTTTTTTGACGGGACTGGACGCGGGGAACGGAAGCTTCGACGCCGTTATCGAGACGTTGCAAACGGCGGGCAAGGTCAAGGTTCTTTCCCAGCCCTCCGTCATTCTTTCGGTTTCCGACAAGCCGAAGGACCCCGCCAAGCCCGCGGCGTATGACGCGCAGGTGACGAGCGGAACGCGCGTTCCCTACGAATCGGCCAAGGCCTTGGGCGTCACCATCGCCACGACGACCGAATATCGGGATACCGGAGTGAAATTGGAGTGCAATGCCCGCGACATCAAATTTGACGAATTCATCCAATTGGAAATCAACGCCAGTGTAACCGACCTGACGGGATTCATCAATATCGCCAAGACGGCGGCGGGCGATCCGTTGCGCGTCCCGGTGTTGGACACCCGCGTGCTTCAGAATCAGGTTTTGGTGCGCGATCGCTCCATCTTCATCTCCGGACTCCTCAAGGCCTCGCGCGAGATCGAGCGTCATCAGGGCATCCCTTGGATTTCGGAACTTCCCCTTTTGCGCAACGCCTTGGCCAACACGCACAAGGAAACGCAGATCAGCGAATTGGTGTTTTTGATCAAGCCTGAAATTTTGGCTCCGGTGGAGGTCAAACAATGAGACGCCGGGTTCTTGCTTTGACCTTGGCCATGTCGGCGCTGGCGGCGCGATGGCCGCTCCTCGCCGACGATAATGCTCCGCCGTTGGACAAGCTGGATCGGAGCGCCGAGTGGCTCAACGACAAGAGCGTTCACATGATCGCCATCGAGGTTCTGGTGGTTGAAGTCAACGAAGGGAAAACGCGCGATCTGGGAGTTCATTACGGGTTCGCCAGCGATGACGTGGATCGCGTGGTTCAAGGGGCGGATATTCTGTTTGGATCGCCGCTGACCGCCGTTTCCGTTCCGAAGCTCGTCACGGATCCCTTGGGGCAAACCTCCGTTGGATTTACCCCCAAGCTTCCGGGTTTGGGAATCAATCTGGCCGGCATGAACGTCGGAAGCGGAGTGATGTCGCTCAAGTTGCGCCTCCTCCTCGATCAAGGTCAGGCGAAGATCATGACACGCCCGATCATTCTTGCGCTAAGCGGGACGTCCACGGTTCTTCAAGTCGGCACGAAAGTTCCGTATCAGGACATTGACACGCTGGGGAAACTCATCGTGAGCGAGGGAAACGTCGGATTGAACATGGAAGTCAAACCGACGATTCTCGATCTGGCCAACCAGACCGTCGAGTTGGACATCACCAAGGTGGAGGTCAGTTCCCTATCCAATTTCATCACGACGCAGAACGTCAACCGTCCTGTCTTCGACAAAGCCGACACGCGCACGAAAGTCACGCTCAAGGGAGGCGAGACATTTCAGTTAAGCAGTCTGAAGGGGCGGCGAACGATTGAGAACCGGGAAGGCATTCCGGTTTTGATGCACATTCCCTATCTGGGTCGGCTTTTTTCGAGCCATCACGAAGTGATCGAGGCGGTGGACGTGCTTTTCTTCGTCACGCCTCACATCGTTCCTCCCGGACAGAATGTTCTCCTTCCCTACGACTTTCAACACGGCAAAGACCTTGTTCAGCAAGGTCTTGCCCTTCCGGAGAAATAGAGCCGATCCGATTTTTCCGGCAATATTCAGGACAATATTTTTCACCCAAAGGCTGATTAAAACTTCACACATGAATTGGCGCGATCACAATTCATCGGAGGAATCATTTTGATTTTGTTGACGCGATTCAAGCGTCTGTCTCCGTTCAAGCGGATCATGATCGGCGCACTGGCTTTTATTTTCCTTGTCGTCGCGGGCTTCAGCGGAGTCGTGGCGATTCAAGCCCGGATCAATCAGGAATTCTTCGCCAATCAGGCGGCGGAGACGCTCCGGGTGATGTTCGGCGAGAAATTCGTCGCCCGTCTCGAAACGCGGGTCTATCGAACCAAGGAACGGGTGCGCAAGTATCTCTACGCCCGACCGGGAGAGGCGATCCCGGAAGTTTTGGAGGCGGTGGAGTCCTCGCGTCCTTTTGCGCTCGCGTCTTCCGACTCCGCGCCGCGCGATCCGGCATTTCCGCCGCCCGCGACTGTGATGATTCAGTCACCGCCGATGAAGAACGAGGGGAACTGGACGGAATTGAAGGCAAAAAAATCAGGAATGTTTACCGCGCAAATCCGCCCCGATGAGAGGGACGTCTCCAAATTGGCGGATTTGATTGCGATTGATTTGACGCAGTTGAAAATCGTTTTTGTGCCCGGAACCGAAATTACCGAGAAAGATGATCTGTCTCGAATTCCAAAGGGGGAGATGGATGGTCTCGTGGCTGTCTTCAACGGGGGATTTCGCAGTCATCACACTTTGACCATGGGGCAGAGGAAAAACGGCGTCGAATTCGGCGAATTGCAGGATGACCTTGCCGCGATCATCATGCCCGCCGACGGAGCAACCCGAATTTTGAAATGGGACAAAGCGACGGCTGAAAAGTATGCCGCGGCGGACGTGAGGCAAAATCTGATGATGCTGGTGGATGATGGAAAGATCGAAGCCGATTTCTTGGATGAGAAGCATCTCGACTACGCAACGTATCGGACGGGATTGGGAATCACGGACGACAACCGATGGCTGATTTACGCCGGCGGCGATAATCTGAAACTCACGGACGTCGCCCGCGCCCTCAAGTTGGCCCATTGCAACCACGCCTCATTTTTGGATCAAAACACCGGGAACGTCATGTTTGAGATCGCTTCGGGCGACGCGATCCCGCCCGTCTTGCGGGGAATCAATCCGAGGTTGCATCACGAAAAGTATCGAAAATTTTTCGAGGGAAGCGACCGCGATTTCTTTTATATTGTTCAACGGTCCCGTTCTTGATTTCGGAAGGGGCAATCGCGGCGAGCGTGGAGGTTTTCCAAATTGACCGAACAACAATTCCAATTCAGGTCCAAGACGCCACCCAAATGGATCTTGGCGATCATCGTCGGGCTGGCCTTGCTGGGGTTCGGCATCCGCTATGGGTTACGCGTTTACCATGATCCCGACGTTCGGCAACGGCTGAAATCGTGGTCCAAGAAGCGGCATTACAAACGCTTGGCCGCCGAACGAGAGGCAACGAACAAAGGCACGTCCGCCCCGGTAGAGCGTCCTTCTTCGGCGGAGATCGCGGAGTTATCCAAAGCGCCGTCGTGGCCCGATTATCGCGGACCGCATCGGGATGGAATCAGCGAGGACACAGGACTCTTGAAAGCGTGGCCGAAGGGAGGACCACCGGAGTTGTATCGTCGCCCCATCGGGCCCGGTTGGGCATCCTTCGCCATCGGCTTTCAACGCGCCTACACGATTGAACAGCGCGAGGACAAAGAATCGGTCTCTTGCTCCGATTTCGCCACGGGAAAAGAATTGTGGAGCTACGATTATCCCGCGATGTTTGAGGAGGAGCGGGCGGGGGAAGGACCCCACGCCACGCCGACGCTGGACGGGGATCGTCTTTACACCCTTGGCGGTTCGGGCGAACTGAATTGTCTCGACGCTTTCACGGGAAATAAGTTGTGGGGAGAAAACATTCTGACGGAGACGGATTCGGAGAATTTGGAATGGGGGATCAGCGGGTCCCCGCTTGTCGTGGAGGACAAGGTTTTCGTGACCGCGTCGGGAACCGAAGGGAAGCCGTCGCTTCTCGCCTACGACAAGATGACGGGAAAGTTACTGAAGAAATCCCTGACCCAATCGCAGGGCTACACCTCCCTGATGCTGGTCACCATGGCGGGTAAACGGCAACTTCTCAACTTCGCGGGGGATCATCTCTTCGGTCTTGATTTGGAATCGGGCGAACCGTTGTGGGAATTTCTCTGGGAAACGCACCACGGAATTCACTGCGCCCAGCCGCTTCTGGCGGATGAGGATCGGGTCTTCATTTCATCCGCCTATGCGAAGGGTTGCTCGTTGGTTAAAATCAAGCCGACTCCAAGCGGTCCATGGACCGCCGAGGCGGTCTGGACCAATATCAACATGAAAAGCAAATTCAATTCCCCCCTTCTGCGAGATGGATGCATTTATGGATTTGACGAGCAAATTCTTACCTGTCTCGACTTGAAAACCGGCGAACGGAAATGGAAGGACGGACGCTATGGCCACGGGCAGATGATTTACGCCGACGGCAATTTGATCGTCGTGGGGGATCAAGGGGAATGCGCTTTGGTCAAGGCGACGCCTGAATCTTATCAGGAGATCAGCAAGTTCGAACCGCTCCATGACAAAACGTGGAACAATCCCGCTCTGGCCGGAGGACATTTGCTTTTGCGCAATGGACGGGAAATGGCTTGCTTTGATTTGAACGATCAACATGCGAAATAAAGAATCCTATTCTCTGCGTCTCCGTGTCTCGGTGGTAAATCTTGGGGATCACAATTGACATGAATGCGGAGGTTGGAGATTCTTGCGGTTGCAGGTGAAAGCAAGATTACGATTAAGATTAGGATTAGGATTAGGAGTGGAGGAGGCTATCGGATGAGCTACGGAAAATTAATGTTGCTCGCGGTTGGCATGATGGGAGGGATGGCATATCCTTGCGTGGCTCAAGTTCCAAAGGGAAAAGTTCCGTCCGGCGCGGCGGAGGCCGTCGTGTCTTATCACGGCTTGGTCCCGGGCGTGGACAATCACGAAAAAGTTCGCAAAGTCATGGGGGAGCCGTTTTACGAGGGATTTTGGTATAACTACAAAATTTATTATCACTCGCAAGGGCGTCCTGATCTGATTGACGTCGTTCAGCTTCATGGAAAGAATCCGGGCGATTTGATCGGCGATATTGAATCCGCGAGCATTCCGGAGGGATTGGAAATGGGCGCGAAAATTCGCGCCAAACTGGGCGAGCCGGAATTTGAGCTTAGGATGGCGACGTGGATATTGTTCGATTACAGCGAAAAGGGAGTCCGGTTTGCGCTTTCGCCCGATGACAAAACCATCGGCGTCGTCTATATCCCGCGAGGAACGGTGCGCGTTCATTCCGGCGAGCGGCATCTGTTGGACATCAGCAAGCTTCGCCAAGGGCCTCAACCCAAACCGGCCAATCCCGCCAAACCTGAAAATTTGAAAGTCGGCGTTTCGGAAGTCGTTTTTAGCCCTACGGGCCCCGATTGGCTCGGTCCCATGCAAAAATTTGCGGTCCATGACGATCTCAAGGCGCGGACGGCGGTCTTTAGCGACGGCAAGGTGACCGTCGCGCTGGTCGGAGCCGATTTGTTCGGCGCGGGTTGGGACGATTTGAACGTCATCCGCGAGGCGGCGAAAAAGATCGGCGTGGACAACACGATCATCGGCATGGCGCACAATCACGCCGGAGGGGACACGATCGGCGTTTATGGTTTTTATCCGAAGGAATACGTTGCGCACGTTCAACAGCAGATCATCCAGGGAATCACCGAGGCGCATGACAAGATGCAACCGGTGGCGGAGCTTCGCGTCGCCTCCAAGGAAATGCCGATGGACGGCGGACGGGTGATTGGGCTGATCCGCAACGCGCGGAATCCCGGAATCATTGATCCGACGATCAATCTCATTCAGGCAACTGGCGCGGACGGCAAACCGATTGTGACGCTCGTAAATTTCGCCTGTCACGTCGAATCGCTGATGCTGGGCGCGAAGGAAATCAGCGCCGATTTTCCGGGATACATGTGCGATCAAATGAAGTCGGACGGACTTGGTCAGGCGATATTTCTGAATGGCGCGCTCGGCGGCATGGTGAGCGGCGACAACAAGGCGCGGACGCATGAGTCGTCAAAAGAGATGGGGCTTCAACTGGCGGCGATTGTAAAGGACTTGGCCAAGTCGGCGCAACCTCCGGCGAAATTCAATTTCAGCGCGGAGACGCGCCGAGTTGAAATTCCGATGACGAATCCGAATTTTATCCCGCTCTATAAACGGGGAATCCGCAAGCTTTACGGCGGACGGGTCCTGACCGACATGCAATACATTCGACTCGGCGAGGCGCAAATCGTCACGTTGCCGGGCGAGCTTCTGCCAGAGGTGAGTTACGAAATTCTGGAGAAGATGGAAGGGTTCCCCCGGATTTTGGTCGGACTCGCCAACGATGAGCTGGGCTACATGATCCCTCCGTATGATTTCCGCGAGGATTCGTATGAGGAAACAATGTCGCAAGGTCCGGCGACGGCTCCGATCGTGCGCGACACGGCGATTCGGATGGTGACGGGAATCAAATGAGCGCGCCGACGGCCAACGAGGCATGGACGCAGTCGCGGGACGGCGCGCGGTTATTCTATCGCCATTGGCCTGTCGAAAACGCAACGTGCGCGGTTGCGATCATTCCCGGTTACGCCGATCACTCGGGGCGATATTCGCATGTGGCCGATTTCTTGACGGGAGGCGGGATTGAAGTTTACGCGCTCGATCTGCGCGGGCATGGTAATTCCGATGGCGCGCGGGGACACGTTTCGCGTTTCGATCATTATCACGACGACGTGGACGCCTTGCTCAGCGTGATTGCGGAAAAATCGCAGGGCAAGCCGCTCTTCATCCTCGGCCATAGCATGGGGGGATTGGTTGCGTTGAGCTACGCGATTCGCCGATCGCCGGACTGCAAGGGAATCGCGGTCAGTTCTCCGTTTTTGGGTGTGGCGATGAAAGTTCCGGAGATCAAGGTGCTCTTGGGGCGGGTGATGTCCGTGGTTTATCCGTCGCTTGCCCTGCCTTCCGGACTCAATCCTTACGATCTTTCGCATGATCGCGCGGTCGGCGACGCCTATTCCGCCGATCCGCTCGTCTTTAAGACCGCGACGGCGCGTTGGTTCACCGAGACGATGCGCGCGATTGCGGAAACCAAGGCGGGCGCGCGAAATTTGAAACTGCCGTGTCTCATTCTTCAAGCCGGCGACGACCGCCTCGCCGATCCCGAAGCCTCCAAACCGCTCTTCGACTCGCTCGGATCGAGCGACAGGACTTACATTGAATATCCGAATTTTTATCACGAGATTTTTAATGAGGACGGGAAAGAGAAGCCGATGGGAGATTTAATAAATTGGATTAAGGCAAGAATTGGGACATAAAGATTCACCACAGAGACACAGAGGTGCAGAGAAGGCGGATGATGCTCTTTCTTGGTGTCTTGGTGACTTGGTGGTGCTATACCATTCCCCATGTGCCCGGAATGTAATCAACCCCTCATCGCCTTCGAACTCGACGGCATCGAGATAGACCGGTGCATCCGTTGCGGCGGGACGTGGCTGGACGTTGGCGAATTGGAGATGATCGCGGAGTTGGAAAGGATCCGAACCGGCGCGTTGAGTCAGGCGCTCAAGAGCGCCAAAGGGGACAGGCACGACAAGCGGCGATGTCCGCGGTGTCGAAGAAAACTCGAAAGAATCCGCGTCGGCAAGGAGAATGAAATCGAACTGGACCGTTGCCGGGTCGGCCACGGACTTTGGTTCGACAAGGGAGAGATGGAGGCGGTCGTCGCCGATTACGCCGAGGGACAGGAAGGGGCCGTCGCGCGATTTTTCAAGGAACTTTACAGATACGAAATCCAAACGGGGAAAAGAGGAGAATAGCATGAGTCCAGCGATTGTCGGAGTGGTCATTCCGATCGGCGTCATCGTACTGCTGATCCTGTGGTTTCTTGGCGCGTATAACGGCCTTGTCCGACTGCGCCAGCAGGTCAAAAACGCATGGTCGCAGATTGACGTGCAGTTGAAACGCCGGCACGACTTGATCCCGAATTTGGTCGAGACGGTGAAAGGTTACGCAGGTCATGAAAAGACCACGCTGGAAAACGTCGTCAAGGCGCGCGCGGCGGCGGTTTCGGCGCAGAGCGTTGGCGACCGCGTGCAGGCGGAAAAGGATTTGAGCGGCGCGCTGGGGCGATTGCTCGTCATCGTCGAGCAATATCCCGATCTGAAGGCGAACCAAAATTTCCTCGCGCTCCAAGAGGAATTGACCTCGACCGAAAATAAAATCGGCTACGCCCGTCAGAGTTACAACGATGCCGTGATGGAATTCAACACGAAGATTCAAACGATTCCGACCAACATCATCGCGGGGATGTTCAACTTCAAGGAAGAGCCGTTCTTTGAGGTCGAGGACAAGGCGGAGAAGGAAGTGCCGCAGGTGAAGTTTTAAGGTCTTGTCTGGTTCATATTTCCCTCGCGCGCGTGCTCTTGCTCGTTCCCATAACCGAAAACATGATCTTCATCAAATTGGGAGGAATCGAGCAAGAGCACGATTACGAGCAAGATTAAGATTAAGATTAAGAAACTAAGGAACGATGTGGGAAGCCATTCGAAGCAACATTCGCCGATCGAGAATCTTGATCTTCCTGATGGGAGTGATTCTGGTCGGACTTGGATTTGTCATCGGGACCGCGCTTGATCCGCAGAACGGCGGAGTGGTTGGAGCGTTTGCCGCATTGGTTTTGTGGTTCATCCTTTGGATGACGGCGCTTCTGGGAGGCGACGATCTTCTCCTTCAAAGCGCCGGGGCGCACAAGATCGAAAAAATGGATGCGCCCCAACTTTGGAACGTCGTCGAGGAGATGACGCTCGCCGCCGGCCTGCCGAAGATGCCCGACATTTACATTATCGAGGATGACGCGCCGAACGCCTTTGCCGTCGGACGCAAACCGACCGTGGCCGCCGTCTGCGCCACGACCGGATTGCTCCGGCGGTTGAACCGTGACGAACTCGAAGGCGTCATTGGGCACGAGATCGGTCACGTTCACAACTTGGACATTCGGTTCATGACGCTGGCTTCGGTGATGCTCGGCGCGATCGTGATGATCGCCGACATGTTTTTCCGGATTTTATGGTATGGCGGAGGAAGGCGAACTTCCCGGCGGAGCGACGACAACGGCGGGGGACAGGCTCAGGCGATTTTCATGGTCGTCGCAATCGCGTTGGCGATCATTGCGCCGATTCTGGCGCAACTTCTTTACTTCGCCTGTTCGCGGCGGAGGGAGTATTTGGCCGACGCATCCTCGGCGCGATTCACGCGCTATCCGCCGGGGCTCGCTTCAGCTCTGCGGAAGATCGAGGGAACGGCCCAAGCGATGTCGGTCAATCGCGCGGTGGCCCCGCTGTTCATTGTCAATCCGCTCCAAGGGGAATCGGCCATCGGACTTTTTTCGACTCATCCGCCGACGGAGAAGCGGATTCAAATTTTGCTCGGTATGTCGGGCGGCGCGGGTTACGCCGATTACGAAGCGGCGTTTAAGGAAGTTCACGGCGGAAGCGGCGGATGCATCGGCGCGCGGACGCTCCGCGAAGCCGAAAAGGTTTCAATTCGCGCCGGATCGGTTGAGCCAGAGAGCCGCGAGGCGACAGTTGAACGCCTGCGTGGCGTCTCGAATATGCTGGGGCGATTGGGAAATTTCCTCACGATTCCGTGCGAATGCGGCGTGAATATCAAAGTTCCTCCCAATTTTACTGGCGATTCGGTTCCTTGTCCCCGTTGCGGGCGCGAAAATCCAGTTCCCCGAGGATAATCAGCCACGGAGATCACAGAGGACACAGAGAAAAAGGAGGACGCAAAGTTCGTCTGCGTTCTCGGGGTCCTCGATGGTCAAAATCAGGCCGGTCCGGCCGCCGACTCGTGAGAGAGAAATTCGGGCGGGAAAACCGCGTCGCAATACTGACATTTGGCGGCGTGAAGCGTGCTGTTGCGCCCGCAGGCCGGACACGCCTTGGTTCCCTTTTCCTCTTGAAGCTTCCCGTCGGCTTTTCCGTCCAATTGATCCACGTAGGCGAGCCATTGCTTGAACTCGTCCTCTTGGATGATCCCCTTTTTCAGAAGAAGCCGGAGCAGGGTTTGAAGGAGGAGATTTTGGCGTTCAAGACGGTTTTGCAATTCGGCCAATCCGGCGCGATTGGCCTCGGCTCCCGCCGAGGCGGAAGTTGACTCTCCGATGACCGTGCGCTGATTGAATGGGATGTAGATGCTCATGCTCTTCTCCTCGTGTCGTGCGTGTCGCTCTGAATTTACACCTCGCGCATGGACGGGTGCAAGATGGAGATGGGATTTTCTCCATTTATGGAGAAAATTGAGACTCGAACCGTTCCCATTTTTATTGCATTGCGTCCGGAAGCGAAAATAATGGAGTCATCCCGTATGCGTGAATTGAGAATTCACGCGAAACGGTAAGAAGGCATTTTGAGGACATGGTCGCCTATTCGGAAAAGCTCGAGCGGATCCTGCAGGTGGGGATTGAGGTTTCCACGGTCAAGGACGTAGACGTCCTGATGGAGAAAATCCTGACCGAGGCGCGGCGGCTGGTCAGCGCCGACGCCGGTTCGATCTACATCAAGGAGGGCGATCAGCTTCAATTCAGTTACACGCAAAATGAAACGCTCCGCAAGCGATTAGGCGCGGGAAAAAAATTGCCCTATGAAACTTTTCGGATTCCGATCAATGACCAATCGGTCGCCGGATACGTCGCCAACACGGGGGAAACTCTGAATCTTCCCAACGTCTATGAACTTCCCGCCGGCGTTCCCTACGGTTTTGGGAGGAGATACGATGAGCTGACAGGATACCGTACGCAATCGGTCCTGACCCTTCCGCTCAAGGATAACCGCGAGGAAGTCATCGGCGTATTGCAAATCATCAACCCTCAGGACGAAAGCGGCGCCATTGTCCCGTTCGCCTCGGAGGACATTCCGCTGTTCGTTCACTTTGCGAACAACGCCGCCGTTGCCATCGAACGCGCGCAGATGACGCGCACCACGGTCTTGCGGATGATAAAAATGGCCGAACTGCGCGATCCCTATGAGACGGGACCGCACGCCAATCGCGTGGCCTCCTATGCCTTGGAAATCTTCGAGGGATGGGCCAACGGCAAGGGAATGCCCGATCAGGAAATCAACACGCTCAAGGACATTCTCAAGGTCGCGGCGATTTTGCACGACGTCGGCAAGATCGCCATTTCCGACCGGATTTTGCAGAAGCCCGCGAAACTCGACGACGCCGAATACGAGACGATGAAGTCGCACACCTATCTGGGGGCGCGGCTGTTCGCGGAAAGCCGGTCCGAGTTGGATCAGGCGGCGGCGTCAGTCGCGCTGAATCATCATGAGCGATGGGACGGGACGGGTTATCCGGGACACATTGACATTCACACCGGCAAACCGTTGAACGGCGACGCTGAGCAGGGGAGGAGCGCGCGGGGAAAAATAGGAAACGAAATTCCCGTGTTTGGCCGGATCGTGGCCATCGCCGATGTTTACGACGCTTTGTTGTCACGGCGATCCTACAAGAAGGCTTGGAGCGAAAACGACGTTGTCGAGGAATTGGTCCGATGCGGCGGAACCCATTTCGATCCGGAGATGATTGATGCGTTCGTGGGGAGTCTGGATGAAATTCGGGCCGTCGCGAAGCGGTATCCTTATACTTCCTGAATCCGAATCTTGAAAGTCCCGCCCGTGCTATCGGCTCTCGTCGAGCGCTTTTTGAAGATTTTCCTTCGCTTCTTCATAGTCGGGCTTGAGTTCAAGCGCCTTCTGAAATTCCCGAATCGCCTCGTCGGTTTTTCCTCCGCGCGCCAGCGCGGTTCCGAGGTTATTGTGCGCCTCGGGATAATCGGGGCGAAATGTTATCGCCGCCCGGTAATGCTCCGTCGCCTCCTCCAAAAGGCCCTGATCGTCCAGCAAATTTCCCAAGTTATTGTGCGCGGCGGCGTGCGCGGGATTCAACCGCAAGGCTTCGAGGTAATGCGCCTTCGCCTCCTCCGCGTTCCCCTTCATGTCCAAGGAGTAGGCGAGCGTGTAGTGATGTTCGGCGGCGGGCATGAGGCGAAGCGCTTCGCGGTGGTGCTCGATGGCCTCGTCGTAGCGCTTCTGTTTGACCAGAACGACGCCAAGGTTGTTGTGCGCGACCCATGCCGAGGGATTCAGCCGCAAATTGTCCCTGCTGTGGGTTTCCATGCTTTTGTAGATTTCCGTTTGCCGCCAAGTGGAAACGCCCAGAGGGACGAGCAACGACGCGGCGGCAATTTGAATCATCGGGTTCCGATGCAACCCCAGTCGCCGGGGGATCATTGCCGCGCCGGCCGAAAAGAGGACAATCAGACCCGCGCTCGCCAGATACTCGAACCGATCCGCGACAAAGGAATAAGTGAAGAACTTAAAGCCGACAAAGCCGAGCGTGGGAGCCAGCGTAAGAATGAAAAACCGGATACCAGCCGTCGAAGTTGCGCCGACGCGCCGCCGAAAATGCGCAAGAATGCACAAGACGAGGATCGCAACCAAAGGAAATGCCAGTGAGTGGAAAGCGGAAGACGCGATTGTCCATCGGGGGTAAACCGCCATCAAATTGGCCGGCCAAAGGAGCTTCAAAATATAAAACCAAAGGGCGCGTCCGGCGACGCATGAGCGGCCGATCATGGAAAGGCCGTATTCTTCCGGCTCCTTGGCCGTTAGGGAGCGAACCAAGGCGTAATCCAGAACCGCGATCAGCGCGGCGATGCCGACCACAAGGAGGACCGTCCAAAATGCCGGATCGGCGGAAAAGCTGGAATTGAGCGTTACATTCTTAATATTGTTCCTTTTCCGGGATTTTGCATCTGAGATTTCGGACCCGAAATGTGAAAAGCGAGATTGATTGGACCGCTCCCACCACAGCCACATGCCCATTGCCACGGGCAATGTAACGGCGATCGCCTTGCTGAGCATGGCGCAAATGAAAAAGATCAAACAGGCGCCGCACCGTATCCAATCATTTTCCCTCTCAAATTGGATGAACGACAAAAAGGCCAGTAAATAAAACAGCGTTGAAAGAACGTCCTTGAGTTCGACCACCCAAGCGACCGACTCGACGTGGACCGGATGAAGAGCGAAGATCGCGGCGGCAAGGGCGGCCCCTCGCGCGCCGATCCGATCCAAGAGACGCCAGAGCAAAAGAGAGCTGGCGAGATGCAGGGCGACGTTGACAAGGTGATACCCGATCGGATGGAGTCCCCAAAGGGCGTGCTCGATCCAAAAGCAGGTGTAAACCAGCGGCCAGTAGTGGGCTTCCCTTGGATTGGCGGATGGATGAACCCAAATGCTCCAGAGTCCCGCGGCGGAACGCATCAGGGGATTCTCGGTCAGGGCGTCGTCATCCCAAATAAATCCGGCGCGCAGGACGGGAGAATACGCGAGGAACGTGGCGAGCGCGAGGAGTACCGCCGGCAACGGCTTGAGCGAATTTCCCTCACCCGCGTCGGACGAAGATCGGACGTTTCTCATGCGTAATCTATTTTCGCGGCGCGCGAACGAGAAGAACCGGAATGTCGGTCCGATGACGGACTTGGCGCGAGACGCTACCCAGCAGGAGATCGGTCAGAAATCGGTGACCATGCGTTGCCATGGCGATCAGATCGCATCCCTCCTTTTCCGCCGTTGCCAAAACTTGATCCGCCGGCTCGCCGCATTCCAAAATTGCGCTCGCGTCATAACCCTCCGAGGTTAATTCGGTTTGGCACTTCGCCAGATAGTCCTTGTCCTCGCGCATCTCCTCGGATTCGGAAAGCATGAGGGGAAATTCCTGATTGCGCGCCGCAAACCCGTCGGCGACGTGAAGGAGGATCAGTTTTGCTCCCGTCATTTTTGCCAAGGGACGGATGTGCGTCAGAATAACTTCATCGGTTTTCGAGTTTTCGAGCGGAATCAGAATTTTGCGATACATACGGAAGATCCGAGATCAAGTCTTCTATGGCGCGTTTGGGTCACCCCCGTAGGGTCTCAAAGAGGAGGTAAGCGTTCAAGCAAATGATGACGGCGGTGACGATCCAAGCGAGAAGCGTGAGCCAAAGCGGATTGACGAATCGCCTCATTTTTTGCCGGTCGGCGGTGAAAAGAACCAACGGCACGACGGCGAAAGAAAGTTGCAGGGACAGAATGACTTGGCTGAGGATCAGCAATTTGCCGACGCCTGCTTCGCCGTAGAGCGTGGCGACAATCGCGGCGGGACCAATGGCGATCAATCGGGTCAGGAGTCGCCGCAACCACGGACGCAAGCGAATATTCAGAAAGCCCTCCATGACGATTTGCCCCGCCATGGTTCCCGTGAGCGTCGAATTTTGCCCCGACGCGAGAAGCGCGACGGCAAAAAGAGCGCCGGCGAGGGGAGCGCCGAGAACGGGCGTCAGGAGGTTATACGCGTCGCCGATGTCGGCGACGTCTTCGTGCTCGGTTCCGTGAAAGGCCGCGGCGCTCAGAATCAAAATCGCGGCGTTGATGAAGAATGCGCAACCCAAGGCCAGCGTCGAGTCCAGCGTCGCGTATCGCAAGGCCATGGCGCGCCCTTCATCGTTGCGGTCAAATGCGCGGGTCTGAACGATGCTGGAGTGGAGATAAAGATTGTGCGGCATGACGGTCGCGCCCAGGATGCCGATGGCGATATAGAGCATCGGACCGTGCGTGACGATTTCGGTCCGCGGAACAAGACCGCTTAGAATTGGAACAACCGACGGTTTGGAGACAATCCATTCATAGGCGAAACACCCGCCAATGACAAAAATCAAAGTGGCGACGAGAACTTCGACGTAGCGAAAGCCTTTGTTCTGGAGAAAAAGAACGATCATCACGTCCGAAGCCGTTATCAAGACGCCGATGACCAGCGGGATTCGAAACAGGAAATTCAACGCGATGGCCGAGCCGATGACTTCGGCCAGATCACAGGCGGAAATGGCGATTTCACAGAGAATCCATAAAGCAAGAGAAACGGGACGCGAGTAATGATCCCGGCACGCCTGCGCCAAATCGCGTCCCGACACAACGCCCAGCTTGAGCGCGAGATGTTGAAGGAGGATCGCCATGAAATTGGAGATCAGAACGACGGAGAGAAGAGTATAACCGAATTTTGCTCCGCCGGCCAGATCGGTCGCCCAGTTGCCCGGATCCATGTAACCAACGGCGACCATCAGACCCGGGCCGCCGAAGGCGAGCATCTTGCGCCAGAATCCGGCCTTTTTGGGAACGCCGATTGTGGCGAAAACCTCCGGCATGGAGGGCATGGCGACCGGCTGACGCCAGCCTTGATCGCCGGCAATCGGCTCGTGGAGCGGTGGACGATGGGATGAAAACATACATTTCCCCGGGTTACTTGCGTCGGCACCCGAAATTGATTGTCCTTGGGGCGTCATTTGTCGTCAAGCACAAAGTAGCATAAGCTACATTGTGTAATATGGGGCATCTTTCTTGGCGGTGTTCAGATCATGCCAAGTCGTGACCCTGCGATACGGAGCTTCCATGTCGGTCAAATTTATCGAATTGCCGCGCCTCCGAAACTTCTTGTTGATCTTTGTCCCTTCCAAGCTAGAGTAGAAGGCGCGTTTTCAAGCGGAAGACCGATAGGCGCAAGGATTGGGGAACTATGGCGCGGATATTGAGTTTGGACGACGACAAGGATTGCTTGGCCATTCTGAAAGGCTTTCTGGAATGCGACAAGCATGAGGTGTTCCCGCTGTTACGGGGCGAAATGGCGATACAGGCCATCCGGGAGTTTCATCCCGATTTGGTGACCACCGATGTGATGATGCCCGGCGTGACGGGGGGCATTGTTTACCATGCCATTCGCAAGGAAATCGGCGCGCATCTTCCCATCATCATTTCCAGCGGCTCGAATCTTCGCCTTAAACTTCCGGACGATCCCCTTCTGTCGTACTGTCCCAAGCCGGTCGAACTGAAGAGCCTGTTGGACACCGTGAAAGTCTTGTTGACGTCGGCGGCAAATCATCCGCAGGCCAAGTCTTGATCTTGCGCCGGGGATTTCAACTCTTGCGAGCGAGCCAAAGCGGGAGCATGATGAGCGCGAAAATCGTCCGGCAGGAAGCATCGGAGAATTCGAAGCATTATTCGCACAACGAAATATGAAAAGGAGAACATCTCGAATGAATCAGCAATCACGACGCATCGGTTACATCGCGGTCATTTTGGCCGCATGCGTGTTGGAGAGCGCGCTCGTCGCCTCGGCCCGCGCGGAAAAATTGCCCTCCAAGGAGGACGCCGCCGCTGGATGGATCAACCTTTTTGACGGCGAAACGCCCTTCGGCTGGAACCAGATGGGGGACGCGCAGTGGAAAGTCGCCGAGGGCAATCTGGTCTGCGAAACCGGATCGGGAGGATGGCTCGCCTCGACCTGCCAATTCGGCGATTATGAACTGGCAATGAAAATCCGCGTCCGAGGCGAAACCTCGTCTGGCGTTGAGCTTCGCGCCGCGCTGGAAGGACATCCGAGCGAAAACGGAACGGTGGTCATTTCCATCGTCGAACCCGCGCGGGGAGAAACGTCGTGGCACGAGATTCATGTTCAAGCCAACGGTGGTCAGATTACCGCGACGATGGACGGCAAAAATGTCGAAGGGCTGAAGGCAAAAAACGCCGTCGGACACGTCGGCATCCAATATCACGGCGTCAATTTCGCCAGCAAAACCAAGGTGCAGGGCAAAGTCGAAGTCTCGGAAATCAAACTCAAGCCGCTGAATCTGAAATCCATCTTCAACGGCAAGGATTTGAGCGAATGGAGTGCCGTTCCGGGGCACAAGTCGGTTTTTTCGGTCGTGGACGGCGCGATCAACATCAAAAACGGAAACGGCCAAATCGAATCCAAGGGAACCTACAGAAACTTCACGCTCCAACTCGATATTTACTCCAACGGCGATCATCTCAACAGCGGCGTCTTCTATCGCACGCCGGTCGGCGTTTTCTGGAAGGGATACGAATCGCAAGTCCGGAATCAATGGATGGGGGACGACCGGACCAAGCCGGTGGATTACGGAACCGGCGCGATTTACGGCGTTCAGGCCGCGCGCAAAGTCGTCTCCAGCGACCGGGAATGGTTTTACAAAACCATCGTCGTGGACGGCGAGCACGCGGCGGTTTGGATCAACGGCTATCAGGTGAGCGATTTCACCGACACGCGCCCCGTCCAAGCCGACAAAGACGGCAAGGTGGGCTACGTCGGCACGGCGGGAACGATCAACCTCCAAGGCCACGACCCGACGACCGATTTGTCGTTCAAGAACATTCGGATTCAGACTTATCCGGATTGAGAATTATTAAACCGCCGATGCACGCCGATTATCATCGGATCGGCGTGCATCGGCATGCATCGGCGGTTTCATTATGCCCGTCAAAGTTCCGATCAAGACCGTGTGCGCGATCGCCCAAGCCATCCAGATTTCAAAGCCGACGTTGCGGCGGAGCGAGTAGTTGGTCATGCCAAAGACGTGAAGACCAATGAGCAAGCCGAGAATCGCCCAAGCCAGATGGCGTTCGAGCGTTCCGCGTTGGGATTTGAGAATCAGGAAAATCGCGCCGCCGACCAACGCCCCTTGATAAGCAAGAAAGATCGCCAGCCCGATTAGTCCCGTTTCGCAGGCGATCTCCAAAAAATTATTATGCGCATGCGGTTTTTCCTCGGTGTCGCGGTGATCCGCGTTGTAGGCGGAATAGAGGGTTTCAAAATTCGTCCAGCCGTAGCCGAAACCCAAAAAAGGCCGGTCGCGGATCATCCGCAACGAAATTTTCCACGCATAAACGCGAAATTGAACCGAGCCGCTGGGATTGTTGTAGGTGGTTGAATCGAAAATCGTGAAGACGTGACGGCGCAAGGGGGAAGGAAAAAGAAGAAGCCCCGCGATCCCGCCAATGACCAAGACCGCGCCAATCTTGGGTCGAACCGCGAGCCAAACCGCCAATCCCGCCGCCGCGCCGATCATCGCGCCGCGCGTGCCGGTGAGGACGATGCCGACAAGACAAAGAATTCCGGCGGCAAAAAGCGCGACGCGGATTTTGGTTTTTGGAGTCAGGATAAGCGTCGGCGGAATCAGCAATGCGACGGCGAGTAAGAACGATCCAAGCCGATTGTGCGATTCAAACGGATACTGCGCCCGAACGATCCGCGCCCCTTGCGCGGTGAGTTCCTCGCGAATCCATTTTTTTGAGAGCAGACGATGACTCCAGCTTTGGGGACCGCGATAGGCCACGGCGATTTCAAAGATGGCCAAAAGCGCAATGACGGTTCCTACGGCGATCAGCAAGCTGAGCCAAGAACGGACTTGATCCTTCCCGGCGGAAGCCTTGATTCGGACCAACGCATAGCCCAATATGAATGCTCCGGCTTCTCGAAAGAACAAACGCAAACTGGCGGCGGGAGAAATGCTGTAGGCCGAGGCCAGCGTCAACCAAGCCAACCAAGAGAAAATGGGAAGCCATAGAACGAGGTCCAAGCGCGCGGCGAGAGATTTGGAAATCAAAGAATCGGTCGGAGATGCTGCTTTGAGCGGCATCTTCGCCAACACGAGCAGAATTGGGAGAACAACGCCAAAGGGACCGGCTCGCGCGAGTAGCATGATCGCGTTCTTTCCGCGTTGCGCCGGATCAGAAGACACAAGAAGAATGACAAGAGCAACGGCAAGAATCGAGACCATCCCGAACAGAAGAGCGGGAAGACGCCGATTCAGCGAATTATGCAGGCGAAGTCTGAACGATTCCCAAATCAACGCTCCCGCCGATGTCCAAAGCAGGCAGGTTCGCAGGGCGGTCCAGTTATGCTCGAACGGAACCAGCGCGATGAATCCCGCCAGAGCGAGTGACGAAAGGGGCAATTTGCGGAGCGGGAGGGTCATCCTGCGAAGAACGCCCCCATTTCCGGGTGGCGTTTGACCGGATCAAATTCGATAAATCCGTAGGAGCAAATTTCTTTTAGTTTGAAGGGGTCGTTCGCCAGAAGCGCGTCGAGGTCCTCGCGGCTTGGCGCGCGCGCGATCAACAATCCGCCCAGCTTGGGATTCTGCGGACCGGAGGCCAAAAACCAGCCGCGCTTGTAACCCTCGTCCAAAAAAGCGCGATGTTCGCCGACGACATCGGCGACTTTTTCCAATGGGACCAGATAGGTTAAATTGATGATGAAATACTTCATGTGTTCCCTCACTTGTCGAATACCCAAACTTGGCGTCATTGTGAACGGGCGCGAGGGAAAGACAAAGAAAAATAATTGGAGGCGACGCCCAAACCGTTTATCATCTTTTCCTCACGGAGGCACCCTTATTATGAAACATTGTTTTGTGTGGTCCTTGACATTCGTCATTCTATCCGTCGGTTCTATCGGACGGGCGAGGGGAGAGTCCGATTGGCCGCAATGGCGCGGTCCAGATCGGAACGGCATCTCCAAGGAAACAGGTTTGCTAAAAAGTTGGCCGAAGGAGGGACCGAAGCAAATTTGGACGATTTCCACTTTGGGAGATGGCTACGGGTCGGTCTCCATTCAAGGCAAACAAATGTTTGTTCAGGGAACGCAAGGAAAGGAGAGCGCGCTCATTTGTCTTAATCGCGCCGACGGCAAGACGCTCTGGTCCGTTTCGCTCGGGCCGGAGTTGGATCAGGATCAAGGTCCGGGGCCGAGAGGGACTCCCACCATTGAAAAAGATTTAATTTATGTGATGGACGAAGGGGGCAATTTGGCTTGCCTCAAATCGAAAGATGGATCGGTCGTCTGGAAGAAAAACATTCTTCAGGATTTCAAGGGAGCGAATCCGAATTGGCACATAAGCGAGTCGCCGCTTGTGGATGGCGATCATTTGATCGTCACGCCGGGCGGACCGGACGCCACGATCGTCGCGCTCGACAAAAAAACCGGCGCGACGGTTTGGACCAGCAAGGGATTGAGCGAGGGAGCCGGTTATTCTTCCTGCATTCCGGTCACGGTCGGCAAGGTTCGCGCCTACACGACGATCACGGCATCGGGCGCGGTCGGCGTTCGCGCGTCGGACGGCAAACCGCTGTGGGATTACAAACCGGTCGCCAACAACACGGCCAACATCGCGACGCCGGTCTTCGCGGATGACAAGGTGTTCTACACGACCGCGTATGGAACCGGTTGCGCGCTGGTCGGGTTGAAGACAGGCTCCGATGAAATTCACGCGCAGGAAATCTATTTCAACAAAGACATGCAGAATCACCACGGCGGCGTGGTGCTGATCGGCGGGTATCTTTACGGATTTTCCGGGGACATCTTGACCTGCATGGAATTCGCCACGGGAAAAGTGGCGTGGAAAAACCGGAGCGTCGGCAAAGGGTCGCTGACGTATGCCGACGGCCATCTGTATCTGCTGAGCGAAGCCAACGTCGCCGGCTTGGCCGAAGCTTCGCCGCAAGCTTACAAGGAATCGGGACGATTCACGATTCCCGATCAAGGACGGCACAGCTGGGCGCATCCAGTCGTCTGCGGCGGCAAACTTTATCTCCGCAATCAAGGCTGGCTGGGATGCTACGACGTGAAAGGAAGATGAATTAAACACAAAGGCACGAAGAAGGCACAAAGGACACAAAGATATATTCTTTCTTCATGCTCTTTGTGTCTCCTTTGAGCCATCGTGTTTAATCCGAATCTCATGTTAAGCAAAACCGAAATCACCAAAATCTGTTGGACCCCGGCGGTGAAGCTGGTTCGGATGATGAAGAGCCGAAAACTTTCGCCCGTCGAGGTGGTCGAGGCATTTCTCTCCCGCATTGACCAGATCAACCCCAAACTCAACGCCTACGTCACGATTCTTCACGAGCAAGCTCGGGAGAAGGCGAAGTGGGCGGAGTCGGAATTGACGAGGAGCGGCGACGGAGAAGGATTGGGGCTTTTACATGGCTTGCCGATCTCGATCAAAGACCTCACTTGGACCAAAGGCGTCCGCACGACGTCCGGCTCCAAGGTTTTCGAGCATCGTGTCCCCGAGGAAGATTCGCCGGTCGTGCAACGGTTGCTTGGCGCGGGAGCGATCAACCTCGGCAAGACCAACACGCCGGAGTTCGGTTGGGTCGCCGTCACCGACAATGAAATTTTCGGACGCGCGAACAATCCGTGGAATTTGGAATATACCACGTCGGGATCAAGCGGCGGAGCCGGCGCGGCGACCGCCGCCGGTCTCGCGCCGATCTCGCACGGTTCCGACGGCGGCGGCTCGATTCGGCATCCGGCGTCGTTTTGCGGGATTTTTGGTTTCAAGCCGACTTTCGGCTTAATCCCGCGCCATCCGGGGGTGGACGGCTGGCCGACACTTTCGCATCACGGTCCGATGACGCGAACCGTCGCCGACGCGGCGCTCGCGCTGGACGTGATGACCGGATACGATCCGCGCGATATGATGTCCGTCGCTCTCCCGCCGCAAAAATTCCAGAAAAACTTGAAACGCAACCTGAAAGGCGTTCGCGTCGCGTGGAGCACGGATTGGGGATTTCTGGAAGTGGATCCGCGCGTGCGAAAACTTTTTGAGGCGACGATTCCCGCGTTCGAGGAATTGGGATGCGAATTGCGCCAAGGATGCCCCGACATGCGTGAGACGCGCGAAATCTTTAAGGGGGTCATGTTTGCCGAGGCGGTCGGGAGCGATTTCCGCCACATCCACCCCGATGGAACTTCGCTCATGAATCCCGACCTGACGAAATTTATATGGAAGCGGAAAGACATTCTGGCCCGCGATTATCTTGGCGCGCTGGACAAGCGCCACGCCCTTTACGCGCGTGTCGCCGATTACATGAAGGACGTGGACATTCTTCTATCTCCCACTTTGGCGATTCCACCGTTCAAGCATCCCAAGGACATGAGCGAGTATCCCCACACGGTCAACGGCGTCGAAGTCAGCTCGACGGGTTGGCAACCCTTTACGTTCCCCTTCAACTTGACCCAACAACCCGCCGCGACGATTCCATGCGGATTCACGGAGGAAGGATTGCCCGTCGGCCTGCAAATTGTGGGAAGGCGATTCGAGGATTTGTTGGTCATGCAAGTTTGCGCGGGATTCGAGTCGGCGCGGCCTTGGAAATCCAAACGCCCGAAACTATCTTGATCGGCGCTTTGGTGTTTCGACGTTCACGGACGAAATCGCCGATGGGGCAAGGGAGCATTGCGGCTCAGGAAAGCGAGCCGAAGATGCGGGTTCTGCATTGACAGCGGGTTCCGACGGCTTGACCATGAAGGACGGTCGGAGGAAACCGTCAATCATGGCGAGCGTGGCATGGAATTCCCCGCTTGTCCGGATACCCAATTATATGACGCTGGAGAAAGATAACCACACATGAAGAAGCGAATTGGAATCATCCATCAATGGCTTTTTTTGCCGATGGCTTGCATGGTCGGAGCGCTCAGCGTTCCTGTCTTGGCGGGAAATCCCGGAACCTCGCCCGGGCGAAAATACACGACCCTCGAGCGGATGACATTGCCCCACCTCAAGGCGTTGCACGAGGACGTGGAAAAGATCAAGAAGGAGCGGCGAGAGGTGGGTCTGAAGACGGGGTTGAACGATTACCGCTCGATTCTTCACTCGCACGCCGAGGATTCCGCCCACACCGGCGGCACACGCCCCGAAATGCTCGAGGACGCCAAGAAGGTCGGCGTGAATTGCATCATGCTGACCGATCATTATCGTCCGCCGCATGATTTCATTAACGAAAGCTGGCGCGGCCTGCATGACGGCGTTCTGTTTATTCCCGGATCGGAATGGGGCGGATTCCTCATCTATCCCGATCACTCGATTATGGGCAAAATGGATCAGGAACGGAGCGCGATGATCAAGACGATCACCGAAGGGGAGGGGCTGATCTTTCTTTCGCACCTTGAAGAGCGACTTGCCCATCCGATGACCGGCCTGACCGGGACGGAAATTTACAACAATCACTTTGACGCGAAGGATGACGCGGCGGCGATGTTGGGCTTGATCGGCGCGATGACCGATCCGCAAAAAGTCGCCGAATTGCAGGAAGGCGCAAAGGTCTTCCCTGCGGAAATGTTCGCCGCCATCGTGGATTATCCCGAACTTTACCTGCGAAAATGGGACGCCGACACGCAGACCCAACGCGCCACCGGCGTCGCGGCCAACGATTGCCACCACAATCAAGTTTACATCGTGAAAATGGTGGATGAGGAAACGGTGCGGGTCGGAACCATCGTGGACAAAGAAGCCGACATGCGCCTGATGAAAGCCGACATGAAACCGGGGATCCGCGAGTTGAGCAACGGGAAAAAGCCGGGCGACATATTGGTCAAGCTTGATCTCGATCCTTACGCCCGATCGTTTCTGAACGTCAGCACGCACATCCTCGCGCCGGAACTAACGGAAGCGGCGATCCGCGCCGCGCTCAAGGCGGGCCATGCCTATGTCAGCCACGATTGGCTTTGCGACCCGACCGGATTCGCCTTCGTCGCCGAATCGGACGGCAAGCACGTCGGCATCATGGGGGATGAAGTAAAATACGGCGACAACCTGATGTTGATCGCCGAATTTCCAATTTCGGAAACCTCTCATTCGTGCGAAGTTCATCTCATTAGAAACGGCGAGCGTGCCCCCTATAAAATCCGCCGGATATCATCGGGATCACCCACGATTCCCGAACACTTTGAGCTTCACCCCGACGGCCCCGGCGTTTATCGCGTCGAGGGTTGGTTCACCGTGGACGGCGAACAGCGCATTTGGATTTATTCCAATCCGATTTATGTGCGGTAGTTCGGGTTAATAAAACGCATCAATGCCGAATTCAAACCGCGGAATTCACCACAGAGGCACAGAGAGGTATCCGGCACGCGATTGGCATTCTTGAATTATGAATGGAATTTCACAGTCGAGAATTCGCACTGTTATAATAATGATTGGTAAAACGATTGTTCATCCCGGATGACGTTCTATTTTCTCGAACACGTTCAATTCGACCGATTTCCTCTCTGCGCCTCTGTGGTGAATCCCTCTTATTCGTGCCGCAACGCGTCAATCGGGTCCATGATCGCCGCCCGGCGGGCGGGATAGAGACCGAAGACGACGCCAATGAACACTGACACGGCGAACGCGAGGACAAACGCGCCCGGCGTCAGGACGGTCGCCATGCCGCTGAACCGCGTGACAAGCCAAGGGATCACCGCGCCGAGTCCCATGCCGAGCAAGCCGCCGCCGATGGAAAGAATCACGCACTCGATGAGGAATTGAAGCATGATGTCGCGTCGACGCGCGCCGACGGCGCGCCGGATGCCGATCTCGCGCGTCCTCTCGCTGACCGAGGCGAGCATGATGTTCATGATGCCGATTCCTCCCACCAAGAGCGATATCGCCGCGATGGAGCCGAGTACGATGGAGAAAATCGCCTGCGTCCGTTTTGCCGCTTCGAGCAAGCGGAGCGGAACGATCAATTCGTAATCGGGGCTGTCGTGATGGCGTTTTAGCGAATCCTCCACCAACGCGGCGGTGGGAAGAACCTGTTTGACGTCGTTGACGGACAAGATCAACTCATGCAGTTCGACGTATTCCGATTGGGAGCTTCCCGATGTCATTTGAAAAAAAAGATCGCCGTCGAACGATTTCATCGTGGTCAAGGGAACCAAAATGTCGGCGTTTTGGCTCGGAAGGTCCTGCGATTTCTCGCCTCCCTCGCCGGATTGCGTCATCACGCCGACAACACGGTAGGCGTTGCGTCCGACCTTCAAGCTTTGTCCTATGGGGTCCCGGAATAGAAAAATCTGGCGTGCCAACTTTTTGCCGATCACGCAGACGTTGGCCGACTGGTGCATGTCCAGTGCGGTGATGAATCGTCCCTTTTCCAAATTGACGTTCGCCGATTTTACATACCACGGAACGGTTCCCAAGACCGTCGCTTGTTCCTCCCGGGTCTGAAAGCGCGCGGGGTCGGTCCGCGCCTTGATCGGAACGATGACGTTGACCGAGGGGAGCGTATCGGCGAGCCGCTCCGCGTCTGCGTAACGCAAACCGTAATCGAGCCAATTCGGACCCCGCTGGACTTGTTTGGGACTTGCGCTGGCCGGATCGTTCGGCGGTTTGACGGCGCGAACGATGATGTTTTGGCTTCCCAATCTGCGGATTTGATCCTGCGCGGCGCGGCTGGCTCCCTCGCCGATGGACAACATGCTGATCACCGAGCAGACGCCAAAGACGATGCCAAGCACCGTCAGGCCGGAACGCAACTTGTGCGATTTGAGATTTTGCAAACCCAAATCGAACGTGCGAGCGCCGATGATCAGGGACGACAGCATGAGTTGGGCCGAATGTTTATGGTTTGGAAGCGGGCTGAGGCTTGGCGTTCTGACCTCGGTTTTCCACCGCTTCGCGTTTTTCCTGCGTCAGCTTCTCGATTTTTTCCCGCATCCGCCGCTTATCTTCCGAAGAGCCTTTAGCCTGATCCTGCGGAGTCGAATTGGCCTGACTCGTGCCCGGAGCGGCCGTTTTGGCCTCCGCTGAAGATTCCTTTTTCTTTCCGGCTTCGGCGGCGGATTCCGCTTGAGTGTGCCCTTTGCCCTTGGATTTTCCGGGTTTCTTGGAATTTTTCTCGGGCTTGGTCGCCTCGTCTCCGGCCGCCTGCCGCTCTTCGTCGGAGGCTTTTTCCGATGGCCGCGGTCCCAACCCCGATCCCTGTCCCGCGGTTTGGTCGAGCTTGACGACTTGTCCCTCGGAAAGCCCGCTCGCAATTTCCACGAACCTCTCGTTGTTGGCGCCCACCTCAACCTCTTGTTCTTGAATTCCGGCTTCTCCTTCGACTCGAACGACGGTCTTGCCGTCCTTGTAGTTGACCGCCTGAAGGGGCACGACGAGAACATTTTCACGCTCGCCGAGAATAATCTCGGATTTGGCGCTCATGCCCGGCTTGAAGTTGCTTTGATTTGCGTCGAGGTCAATTTCGACGATGTATTCCTGCGCGTCGCGATACCACTGGGTATTGTCGGGCAGAACCGCAATGCGCCCGACCTTGCCTTGCAACAGAGCGTCGGGGAAAGCGTCCAGCGTGACAAAAGCGGGAAGCCCCGCGCGAATCTGTTGAATCATGGATTCGTGGATGCGCGCTTCGACGATCCACGATGAAAAATCGGGGAGGTCAATCAGGCGTTGGCGGGAGCTGACCGTGGTCCCAACTTGAAGAACCTGTTCTTGACCGCGCCAGCGTTCCTTGAAATAGACAACCATCCCGTCCTGCGGCGCGCGAATGACGGCCTTGGCGATTTGGTCCTCGATGTTGTGGGTATTGATTTCCTCGAAGGCGGCGGTGGTCTTGGCGGCCTCGACCGCGCTCTTTCGGCTGGAAAGCTCGCGTTGATCGCTGAGGACAATCCGCTCAAAATCCCCCTGAGCCTGAGCGAGTGAAGTTGAAAGACGCGTCGTTTCGCGGTCAAACGTGAATTTCTGGAGCAAATTCAGGTTCTCCTTCGCGGAATCCAATTGAATCGCGGTTTTCTTCACCGCGAATTGATCGGCTTCCAAATCCTCCTGCGTGACGTAGCCCTTCCCTGCCAGCTTTTGCGTCCAATTCAACCGGTCCTTGGCCCGCTTGAGGTCCTCCTCCGCCAGTGCGACGGACGACTCCAACTGCCGTTTGGTTTGAAGGTAATCCCCCTCCTTGTATTTGTTCAGATCAAGTTGGGCGATTTTTAGCGTATTTTCCGCCGCGATCCGGTCGGTCTTCGTTTTGCTTTCCGCGATGGCCAGATCGTCCTCCGCCTTCTGCACGTTTTGGAGGACGTCGGCCATCCGGACTTTTTGCTTGAGCAACTGGTCGTTCAGATCGGAGGCGTCCAATTCGACGAGCTTGTCTCCCTTTTTGACCTGCGTTCCCTCGTCAATGACCCAAATGATCTTCAGCTGGCGCTCGACTTCATTGATAACCTGCGTGGTGGTTTTGGTTTTGAGCGTTCCGCTGGAGAGCGCGGAGAGGGTCAGATGATCCCGCTTCACCGTGAAGCGGATGGTTTCCGCGCCGGAGTCTTTGCCTGCGGATTCGGACGGCTTGTTTCCGCCGCGAAATTTTATCAAACCAAGCGACGCGCCACCGAGCACGAGGACGGAAACCCCTAATTTGAGGGTTAATCCGCCTCGGCGACCCGCGCGTCCGTTCGCAAGAGTGGCTTTTGTGGGTTTAAGACTTAGCATTAACAATGGAGTTCCCCTTGGGAGATTCCTTCCACTCGCCTTGATTTTCAACTTCCAGCCCCTCAATCGCCACCAAAAAGCGCAATCGGGCGACGACGTAATCCACCAGCGCGCCAGTCAGCGCGTTGCGCGCATTGCGCAAGGCGTCCTCTGATTCAAGCACGTCGCGGACGGTCTTTCGTCCGGCTTCAAGAAGCATTGTCGCGCTGTCCACCCGGCGTTGCGCAACCTCCAAGCTCTTCTTCTGAATTTCATAAGAGGCGCGGGAAAGGTCGAGATTCTGAAATGACGTGCGGACTTCGCGGACGATGGAATCGCGGGTCTGATGGAGCGTCCGTTTCCGACGGTCCAATTCGATGAGCGCGGCGCGATAGGCGTTGCGCTCTTTTTTTCGATCCAGCGGGAGTTTTAAATCCGCGCCGAGGTCGTAACTCCGTCTCTTCCAGTCCAAGTCCAACGGATGATTCCGTCCCTCATCCGGAATGCTGATGTCCGCCGTCAGATTGAGGTCGGGGAGCAGACTGTTCTCGAAAACGTGGAGTTTGCGCTCTTGATCCTCGACCCGTTGCTGAACCGTAAGGTAATCCAGCCGGCGTTTCAGCGCCGCTCCGACCGCTTCCTCTCCCTTGAGTTCAATGGGTTCCAGTCCTTTCTGGCTCAAAGATTCCAGTTCCCTCTGGTCGGGGAATATTTTCAGATCGGTTGGAAGTCCGAGATTGAATTTGAGTTGATCCAATTGCTGGACGAACGTCGTTTGCGCCGCGACCCAGCGGTTGCGCGCGGTCAGCTCCTCTTGACGCGATTGATCCACTTGGAAAATGTCTATTCTCCCGGCTTGAGAAAGCGCTTCGTTTCGTTCCCTTCCCGCTTTCAGCCGGTCATACGATGCCTTCTCGTTGACGACCGTGTCCAGCCGTTGCAGGAGGCGGTAAAATTCTTCAATGTGATCCACGATGAATTTCTTCTCGAAGCGCGAAAAATCGCGCACCTGATAAATCACGTCCCGCTCGGTCTGCTTGAGATTTTCAGTGGCAACCCGCATACCCGCGCCCCGCAAGAGCGGCTGGACGACGCTCGCCGAGGCGACTCCGGTCGAAACCGGATCGGCGGGAGCGGAGAAGAAGCGGGAGAAGGAGTTGGCGAAACCGACCGTGATCCGCGCGCCGGTGGCCGCGACGATTTGCGAGACGCTCAGATTGGTGGCGAGCGATCCTGCCCGCGTCGCGTCCGCAACATGGTTTGTCGCGTCAATGACGGGGTCCGCGCTGTATGCGCTCGTGACGAGTCCGGTGAAAATCGGCGAAAATTGATGACGCGCCAGCGTCAAATCAAGCGCGGATAGATAGAGACTTTCCTTTTGCGATTGATAATCGCGGCCGTTGTGAACGGACAACGCGAGCGTGTCGGCGAGCGTGATTCGCAATCCCTCGGTCGTGAATTCATCCGAGGCTTTGCCGGCGTCGGTCAGGACCTTGCGAGTCAGGTCGTCGGACTTTTCCTCCAGCGTCATGTCCCGCGATTGACCCAACGCCTGAATCTGCTTTTGCGCGAGGATGGGATAAACCTCTTTGTCGGCCAATCGCTTTGCCCAATTGCCGAAGCATCCCACGAGCGATACGCAGAGAAAAACGACCAAGATTAGCTTGCGATGTTGTCTTGGCATCGCCACACGCTTCAGGCTTATCCCTGAATGGGAAGGGGTTAGGTCCGGTTTCCGCATTTGATTTGACGGCATCCTACCATAAGATGACCGCACATAGGAATCCTTAAGTTTGGCTGATGGATTTGTTTTTTAGCCACAGATTGCACAGATTTCACAGATGAATTCAATCTGCGTAATCCGTGCAATCTGCGGCTAAACAGTCCGTCCTACTTCCCAATCAAAGATCGGATGGCCTGCGCGGCGTGACCCTGATGGGCGTCAAGGGTCCGCCGCGCTTTTTCTTTGCCGCAATTGCCCAGCGCCATGACGATGGCCACTTTGAGGTCGTTTCCGGATTGATCGAGAATTTGTTCGGCTTCGTCCCTTTTTTTTCCCGTCACTTCGGTCAAAATCCGCGCGGCGCGGTCGCGCAATTTGGAATTGGTTGGTTTGAGGTCCACCATCAGATTTTCATAGACCTTGCCGATTCGAATCATGGCGAGCGTCGTGATTTGATTCAGGATCAGCTTGGTCGCGGTTCCGGCTTTCATGCGCGTCGAGCCGGTAACCGGTTCGGGACCGACCAAGACGTGAATCTGGCAATCGGCCAGATTTGCTTCTCCTTCGAGCGGCGGCGTGCAAGATAGCAAAACGGTTTTCGCGCCAAGTTGCCGCGCGCGAGCCAACGCGCCAAGAACGTAGGGCGCCCGCCCCCCCGTTGTGATGCCGACGACGACATCATGCGTCCCGACACACGCCTCGTCCATGGCTTGCGCTCCCGATCCTGGATGGTCCTCCGCCCCCTCGACACTCCGCACGAGCGCGTCGCGCCCTCCGGCGATTATCCCTTGGACCAGCTCGGGCGGTACGCCGAAGGTCGGCGGTTGCTCGCTCGCGTCCAAGACGCCGAGCCGTCCCGACGTTCCGGCTCCGATGTAGATCAAACGCCCGCCCGCGCGGAAAGCCTGTTCGACCATTTCAACAACGCGCGCAACCTGCGGCGCGACCGCCTCGACCGCCTCGCAACAAAGCCGGTCTTCCGAGTTCAACATCGCCAACGCTTCGGCAATACTCACCCGGTCAATCTTCGTTGTTCGCGGATTGCGCTGTTCGGTCAGGCGCTCGGCGTGCCGGCGGGGAGGAAGATTGGATGGAAGGACAGAAGCCATTGAAGATTAAAATCCGCCGAGACGCCAAGTCGAATCCACAGATTACACTGATTTTGCGGATGGGATAACCATTTTTTTGTCTAACGGTCAACCCAATTGGAGAATTCGCAATTACCAATCTGTGATTGTTGGTGTCGTTGGTCCGTTGGCGATTGGCTCGTAAACATGGAGGAGAATAACCGCGAAAGTTTCGCCTAAATCAGATGCCAAATTCCGTTTCGTGGACTAAAGTGTCCGATCATCGAGAGCAAGCCCGATCATGGAACTTTCCCCCGACCTCAAAAAACTCCTCGAAAAACTCGGCGTCAACACGACCCGGCTTCAATGGCGTCTGCATGAATGGGAAAAACGCCGCGCCCAAAAGCGCCCGTTGATTGCAATTCCATCTTGGCTTCAATGGATGCGCTATACCCACAAGTTTTGTCCGCAATGCCGCTCGTTGGCGGCTAAGGACGAACAAATTTGCCCATCCTGCGGAGCGAAACTCCAACCGATGTTTCTCTACAAGATCATGCGGACCGTGGGGCTGGCGTTTCCGGAGGGATCCGCGCCGACGGCCATGATCTTTCTCGGCGTGATGTGCATGATATATATGATTTCAATCCTTAAAACGGACCTTGGTTCCATTCTGAATCCCAGCGGTCAGACGCTCTATCAGTTCGGGTTGTTCATTCCGGACTCTTCCACTTGGAGCGAATCGTGGCGATGGCTCGCCTGCGGTCTCATGCACATCGGCTTGATCCACTTGGGATTCAATACGATGTCGCTGATCCAAATCGGTCCCTTCCTTGAATCCGAACTCGGCGCGCGGCGCATGTTGGTCCTCATCACGGTGACGCAGATCTCCACCGCGCTGGCCATGGAGCTATCGCGGAAACCGGGTGTCGGCGCTTCGGGCTGGATTTTCGGTTTGATCGGCTTCGGCGTCGTCTATTTCCATCGCTACGGAAAATGGGAAATCCGAAATTTTCTTCTGCGATGGGCGGCTTACGGATTCGTCTTCGGCATGATGGTCGGCGCGCACAACGCGGCGCATCTGGGGGGCGCGCTCGGCGGCGCGGCGCTCGGACTCGTCGCCGAACTCACCCGCGCCCGCCGAACATGGAGGACAGTCTTTTGGGAATTTCTCGCTTGGCCATCGCTCGCGCTTTGGATACTGACGTTGGTTTTTCTGGCGCGTTCGATCCTCGCTCCGACTCAATTCGGATAATTCTGCAAAACCAATTCTTACCCGCGATCTCTGCGCCTCCGCGTGAGATTTTTCCTTCATTCTCACGCAGAGCCGCGGAGACCGCAGAGGACTTCACTTCCCCAAAAGCCTCACGATCATTTTTTCCATCTCACCGGCATCCGCCGAATTATAGCCAATCTCGACGCTATCCACTTTGCCATCCTTCCCGATAAAAATACCCGTCGGATAGCCGCGAAAATCTTGAAGATCGGGCAGAACCTTTTCCGTCTCCCCCTGCGATCCGCCGAGGAGGATGGTGTAATTGACGGCGTTTTTCTCCACGAATTCCTTTAATCCGGCAATTTGTTTCTCCTTGGTCTTGGGGGACTCAAAGGCGATCCCGACGACCTCCAATCCCTTCTCCTTGTATTTCTTATACATCTTGACCAATTCCGGAATCTCTTCCCTGCAGGGAGGACACCATGTTCCCCAAATATCCACGAGCACGACCTTCCCTTTGAACTTCTCATCGCTCGAAGAGACGGTTTTCCCGTTCAAATCGGGAAGGCTAAAACTCAGCTTGTTGTTTTTGACCTTGGTTTCCTGCGCGACCATGCGCCCGGTCCAAAGAATCAAGGCCGCCGCCAAAACGACCCAAACCGGCAAATACCGACGATTCATGATTCCCTCCTCGCAAGCGAAGTTTCCGAACGCGCGGCGATTCGCGCATTCCGCATGGGAATGCCTGACCCCTCGGCGTTCTTCGCTACTTTTCTTCTACAAGGGAATTATCTCACAAGGGTGGCGAGGTCGTAAAGAGGGAAATCAGACTAAGGCTTGGTGTGCTGGTTCCGCCGATAGGCGTAAACGCCCCGCCCCTTGATTTGTTCCTGTTCGGCGCCGGTCGCTCGGCAGGTTTTCATGAATTCCGCCGCGATTTTCTTGGCGGCTTCGGTGTTCACGGCAAAGGCGTAAATCCAGCTATCGTTGGTTCGATCCACGCCGTGATTGTTGAAGAGACGGAAATCGGGATTTTCGCAAATTCCGATATACCAATCCGCGAATCCGCCGCCGCATTGCACGGCGTATTTCCGGAAATCCTCGCTGATTTTTTGTTCGTTTTGAGCCATGCCCAAAATGCTCCTTTCCATCGGCCATCCCTTGCCGAAACCGACAAGGATTTGCCCACGCCGATGATCAATTGCCGACACTCAAGTTATCGGCATTTTGCGGGGTTCGCTTGAGCAATTTATTCGTAAATTTCCCAATGCCGAGCGGCGTTGGGCGTTGGCGTGGCGCTGTCGGTTGGGGTGGCCGTAGGGGTCTGCGTCGCGCTTGCGGTGGTTGTTTGAGTCGGACTCGGAGTTTGCGTCGCGCTGGGCGTCAAGGTCGCCGTCATCGTCGGGCTTGGCGTCGGAGTTCCAGTCGGAGTCGGCGTCGGAGGAGGACTCTTGAGAATCGTGAAATAATCCTGTCGAGCGCCGAGGCTATCCAGAAACATCGCGTCCAACTGATCGCCATTGACATCCAGAACCATCGAGCCGAGCGTCGGGATGCCGATGGAAATGAACATCGCCGGGTAATTCAGCACGCCGCCGCTCGATTGCCCCGAAGAACCCGCAACGGCATAGACGGCTCCCTTGTGCGCGGCTGGTCCCCCCGAAGGTTTCCCATACGCTCCGGTCCCATCCAGCCGCCCGTCCCCGCCATCAACCTCCATCGAAACGTTGAACGTCGTCGAATTGCCGTAATGTCCGTCAAGGAGGAACGAGCGCTCGTAGGAATGGCTGTGTCCGGTCAAAACCAAGTCCACGCCTCCGGCCTCCAAAATCGGCAGGGCGTTCTGCCGCATGTCGGTCATTCTTCCGCCGCTGTCGGCGATGTTATCGGAATCGTGCGATCCCTTGGTATAGGGAGGATGATGCCAAAAGGCGATGATCCAATCCTGAGTCGTCGAGGCCAGATCGGCCTGAAGCCACGTCAGCATCGCGCCGCCGGTCGAACGATCCGAGCCTTGCGAATCGAGACAGATAAAATGGATGTTGCCGTAATCAAAGGCGTAATACGCTTCGGTTCCCGAAGCCAATCCTCCCGCCTCTCCCGCCGTCGGCAAATTGAAGATGTCGTAATAAACGCCGGATGTGGGAGGTCCTGAAGTCGCGCTTCCGGCGTCGTGATTGCCGAAGGTCGGCCAGAGAACCGATTTGCGGAGCATCGCCGGATACATATTGAAAACCGCCGCCTGATACTCCGCGTCCGTCCCGCTGGAGTAGGCGTTGTCTCCCAGCATGAGCCAAAGATCGGTGTGCCTCGCGGCGGTGTAGGCGTAATAGGCGTCGCGCACCGCCGAGGCGTTGGCGTCAGCCGTGCCCGAATCCCCCAACACCCAAATCCGCGTCGGCTTGGAAACTCCGGCGTTCGGCGGCGTGACAAAAAAATGATTCGCGTCGTCCCCTTCCAAGACGAGGCTGGTCGTTCCGATGGAATAATAATAGGTCGTGTCGGCGGACAAACCCGAAACCGCGACCGTGTGCTCGGTCGCGGTCGTCGGATCATCGGCGTATGAGGTCAGACTTCCAATGGAGGTCCCGTAATTCACCCGCCCGTTGCACCCGACATCCGTCCGCCATCGGACGATCACGCTCGTTGGCGTTCCGCTCTGCAAATACGGCCCGCGCGTGACCGTCTGCGCCTGAACGACCGTCTCAACGCAGGCCAACATCCCAAACAGAAATGGGACGGTAAGGTTGAATTTGCCCTTGGGCGTCTTCATGACTATGATCACAGTATATTACATCGGTCCGAAAGAACATGGGCTTAATGGAGAAGAGCGACCGTTATATCGCGTAAATCCGCAGAAAATTCGTTTACTCGTAAAGCTCCCAATCGCGGGCGGCGTTGGGCGTGGGAGTGGCCGCGACGACGTCAATTGAAAAATCTAGCTCCGGTCCGAACCATTGCCCCGGATTTTGAACCATCTGCAATTTGATCGCGCACGGGCCGGGAGTCGAGGGAGCCTGCAAAACGGCGGAGAAAATATAAATTTCCCACGGAGCCACCGATACGCCGTCCGCGATTTTCAATTCCGAAACGCCGAGGATGCCCTGCGGATCGGAAATCACCGCCAGAGTGAATCCGTCCGCCGCGCTCCAAGTCGTGTTCCCCATGTTGAGAATCCGGAGGCCGCTGGTCAGGTTCTGTCCGGCCTGCATTTCGAGCGGAATGTAACTGTAGTTGAGTCCGGCGGCGTTGAACGGCGTGGGGGAGGGCGTCGGCGATGGGGTGACGGTTGGCGAGGGAGTCGTTGTTCCGCTCGGGGTGCTCGTGGCGGTTCGCGTCGCGCTTGACGATGGGCTGGGGGTCGCCGAGCGCGTCGGCGTCGGCGTGAGCGTGGACGTTCGAGTGGCCGATGGGGTCGCGGTGCTCGTCCGCGTTCGGGAGGCCGTTCGCGTCGAACTCGGCGTGAAGGTGGCTGTTCGTGTCGAGGTCAGTGTCGAGCTTCGCGTTGGCGAGGAGGTAGAACTGCGCGTCGCGGTCGGCGTAACAGAGGCCGTTCGAGTCATGGTCGGCGTCGAAGATTGTGTGGGCGTGAATGTCTCAGTGGAGGAAGCGGTCGCGGTTGCCGAGCGGCTGGGCGTCGGAGTCGGGGTCAACGTCGCGGACCGCGTCCGGGTTCGCGTGGCGGTTCGCGACGGGGTCGGCGTCGAGGATCGCGTGATCGTCGGCGTGGCCGTTGACGTGACGCCCGCGGGCGAAATCGAAACGTAACCCACGGCGGACGCTCCGCACGTTCCGGGATCGGAAATCTTGCATCCTTGAATGGTAACCGCGCAGACCCCCGGAGCAATGGCTTGCAGGGTGAGGGGAGAGGAAGTTGTCGGAGTGCCGACCATCACGACAATCGGCGGATCGAACGTCGCGCTGAAGCTCGTCGTCGCGCAGGCTCCGCAGGGATTGGCCGGACAAATCACGCTGAACGCGAGTTGGAACGACGGTCCGACACTTACGTTCGCCACTCCCACCGTGTCCACGTCATAGGGAGGAAGTTGAGCTTCCGTGCAGGGGGTCGGGCTTGGGGTGGAGGTGCGGGACGGAGTCGGCGTGGCGCTTCGCGTCGGCGTCGGCGTCGAACTGCGCGTCGCGCTGGGGGAGGCCGTCCGCGTGGCGGAGGGACTGGGCGAAGGCGTCGGCGTGCAAGTCACCGATGGAGTCGGCGTGGCGAACGGACTCAGCGCGCCCGCAATCGCAAAATAGCCGAGTTCGGAAGCAGTGGCGCTGATTTGGTTTTTCGTGGTGTTTATCGTTTGTCCCGGAACCAGCGTCCACGGGCCGGCGAGATCGGAAGCTTGATAAAGCCGCAGACTCGATTCGATCAAACCGCCGACTTCGAAATCGGCGTATTGGAACGTCAGCGCGGCGGAATTCCATCCCGTCCGATCCGTCGTCAAATGCCAGACGACGTCGGCCACGTCGTTGTGAGATCCGTTGCCGAGATTGAGGATGTTTTTGTCCGTGTGAGTCAGCGCGCAAGTCAGCGCGCTGGCTCCTCTCTCTCCGTTGTCGCCGTCGTCGAATCCGGCTCGAAGCCGGAGAACCGGCGCAAGCCGCCCCCCCAATCCCCGCCGGGGGGCGAAACCGGGTTTGAATCGCTCGACCGACGTGGCGTTCAATCCGACTCCCTTGCCGAATACGGCGACCGCCGATCCCGCCTGATTGTCCCCCGCGTCAATCGAGGCATTGTCGGCCAGCGGAGCCGAAGCCAACAAATCCGCAAATCCATCGCGATTCAAATCGCCTCCGCTTTGGACGCCGAATCCCAGTTGATCGGACGCCTTGCCTCCCAAAATTCGGACATCATCGCCGTGAACGCTCAAATTGCGAACGGTTCCGGGAAGCCACGCCGAGCCGTAAATGACGTAGGCTTCGCCCGCATTCGCGCGACCCGCCGGATCGCCAAGGTAATTCCCCACAACCACGTCATCGAGGCCGTCGCCGTCGAGGTCCCCCGCCGCGACGGACGCCCCCGTGGCGCCCGCGCCGTATCCTAGAATTCGTGTCTCGTTGTTGGCTCCAACGGCTAAGTTCAGATCCACCGTCTTGCCCGCGAAACTCGAAGACCCGTAGATGACATAAGCTTCACCGGAGGGGGATGCCGTCAACGCGCCGATGACCACATCCTTGTAGCCGTCCCCATCAACGTCGCCGCAAGCCACCGAGAAACCCGACTGATCTCCCGCGTCGTCTCCCAAGATTCGCGCCCCCAAATTGGGGCCGGGAGGAGCGCCTAGGTCCACCATGGCTCCCGGAAGGGCCGGACCGCCGAAGATGGTGTCCGTTTCTCCGGCATTGGTTCGTCCGCCGGGGGAAGCATGATATCGCCCGAAAATGACGTCGTCGTAACCGTCGCCGTTCACGTCTCCCACCGCGACGGAAATTCCGCTATGATCGTTGAAGATGTCGCTGATGATCCGCGTTTCGCCGTAGGTTCCCGCCGGATTGAGCAAGTCCAAGGTTTGACCGCTCAAGCCGGAGCCGCCGTAGATGACATAGACTTCGCCCTTTTGGCCCCCGTTGACCGTGAGATCGTCAGGCGCGCCGATGACCACGTCATCGAAACCGTCGGCGTTCATGTCCCCCGACGCGACGGAAAGGCCGGACCATTCCGAGCCGCTCCCTCCCAAGATGAGCGTTCCCCCGTAAGTCGCGGGAGCGTCGGCCAGATCAATCGCCGTGCCGGGACGGGAGGCGCTACCATAGATGACATAGGTCGCTCCGGCGCTCGGGCCTGCCGGAGCGGCAAAGCCATGCGCCCCGATGATGACGTCGTCGAATCCGTCGCCGTTGACGTCGCCGGTTGCAACGGCAAGCCCGGCTCCATCGGAGGCATTGGCCCCCTTGATGATCGTAATCTGCGAGAGATCGGCCAGCGTGTTGAGATCCAACGTCGCGGGGAAATTCGCGCGTCCGTAAATCACGTAAACTTGTCCTGCTCCAATCCGACCGTCGGGGCTTGCCGACGAAGCGCCGACGATCAGATCGTCGTAGCCGTCGCCGTTGATATCACCCGTCGCAATTCCTTTGGGATAGGGAACCCCCAATTGATCTCCGGCATTTTTTCCAAGGACGCCCAAAACGGCGGTGTTTTCCGTTCCCGGCGCCGCGCTCAAGTCAATGTCCATCGGCAACGCGCCGGCGACTTGCGTGAAGGCGGTGTTGGCCAAATCGAATTCGTAGGCGCCGATGTCGGGCGCGGCGGAACCGTCCTCATTGCCGTCAATCGGACGGGCGACGCCGCGCTGATCAATCGCGGGAGCATTGGCTCCGCCTCCGGCGTCTATGGCCGAACTACAAGGCAGAAGCGCGTGCGTCTGGGTTCGTCCCCCGTTGTTTGCCAATGGCGCGATTTGCGCCGCGACGTTATTCAAATCCCCCGGACCCGCAAGAATGACCGAGGCGTCGCTCGTCAGATTGTATCCGTCGGAGACGAAGCTTCCAGATAAGTTGCCGCCGGTGTTGCCTGAAAGGAGCGTGTTTTGAAGATGGAACACGCCCGATTTATTAACAATCCCACCCGCTCCCGACGTGCCCTTGTTTGAGGCAAAAGTGCAATTGAGAACGGTGAATAAACTTCCGTCGTTGGAGATTGCGCCCGCCGGTCCGGCGGCGGTGTTGCCCGAAAAGGTGCAGTTGGTCAATGTCGTGGGCGACGGGACCGTGCTATGCTCAACGTAAATGCACCCGCTACCTCCGGCTCCGGAAGAGTTATTGGCCAGTAGACATTCCACAAAATCCGATCTATTGGCTGTCGCGTCGGTGTAGAGGGCGCGAATCGCTCCACCTGCGGTCTCGGTTCCCACAGCGGAGTTGGAGACGACGTTGCACCGATGCATCCAAATATAGGAGCTGACAAGGTTCATCGCGCCGCCATGAGCCTGACCTTCGATCGAGCTACTGTAGATACCGTTGGCGATATTGCCGATCACGTCGGTGTCAATAAACGCGATGAAACTCCAAATCGCGTCAACGCCGCCTCCCTCCGAAGAGTCCAGCCAGCAACCAAGGGGAGCGCAATGAGTTGATCCTTGGGCCGTGTTTCCTTGGATCAGGCAATTCTGGAATATGGTGGAATTGGAATAAAATGCTTCAAAACCCCCACCTCTGCCCGGCGTGCCTGCCGATCCCTTCGATGAGTTTCCCACGATCGAGCAATTCGTTAACGTCAGATAGGACGTTTTGGCATAGACGCCTCCTCCTTGGGCATTCTCTGCGAAAACCCGATTATGCGAAATCACGCAGTTCTCAAGATGTGATGACGATGCTTCAAAATACAGCCCCCCGCCACCTCCGACTGAGCCGCCGGTGGAATTATTCGTCACAACGCAGTTCTGGATGGTGGGAGAAGAACTAATGCAATAAATTGCTCCGCCGTATTCTCCAAGTCGCCCCGTTCCATTGGTCAGAGTGAATCCGTCCAAAACTGCTCCAGCCGGCTCTCCTGAATTAAAGACGAATGCCGGACCGGAGACTCCCGCGCACGAAATCACCGTTGACGCCGCGCCGTGTTCGGATTTGAGCGTGATCGCCTTGCCTAAAAAGCTTTGGTTGCAGTTGGACGCGCCCGTGTAGGTTCCATCCCGGACGATGACGGTCGAGACGCCGCTGACCGCGACCGAAATTCCTTTCTGAATGGTCAGATAAGGATTGGCGAGGCTTCCATCTCCGGTTGAGTCATTCCCCGTCGTCGCCACCCAGATTGCATCTGAGATGGGCGTGGCAGTAGGCGTTGCCGTGTTCGTGGGGCTGGGGGTTGGTGTGCTTGTGGGCGTCGGGGTCGCCGTGCTTGTTCCCGACCCGGTTGTGGTCCGGGTTGGCGAAGGAGTTCCGGTGCGAGTGGAGGTTGGACTGGGGCTTGGCGTTGGCGAAGGGGTGACGGTCCCGGTTTCCGTCAACGTTGCCGTGCGCGTCGGAGTGCGCGTCGCCGTTCTGGTTCCGGTCCGCGTCGCCGTTCGCGTCGGCGACTCGGTCGAGGATCTCGTTCGTGTGATGGAGGATGTCCGCGTGGGGGAGAAGGTCGCCGTCCGCGTGACCGAAGGGCTGGGAGTAGGGGTTTGCGCCCCGCCGACCGCCGATCCAAACGTTGCGCAGAAGACCAAGGCCAAAAGCCATCCCTCTGCCCGCGAGGGCATTTTCAAGAGGATATTTCCGGCTCGATTCATGGTTCCCAACCGTCCCCGAGCCTCCGTCATAACCCAACGGTGAAATATATGACGCAATTGAAAAGGTGTCAACAAGGACGCAAGAATTTATGAACAGCCGTGCCGGGCGTTCCCGTCCGGGTGCGGGTCGGCTATGCTTTTGACATCGCCTTCGGGGGAGAGGCGCGTAATGAATCGCCCAATTTCTCCCGCGCCAAATCGCGCAATTCGAATCGCTTGACCTTGCCCGTGGAAGTCATCGGATAATCGGACACAATGAAAAAACGCTTGGGGATTTTGAAGCTGGCAACTTTGCCCTTGGCGAACGCCATCAATTCCTCTTCCGTCGCGGATTTGCCCGGTTGCAGAACCACGAATGCCACCGGAATTTCGCTGAGCCGCTCGTCCGCGACACCGACGATTTGGATTTTGCTGATCGCCGGATGTTTCAGATAAAACGCCTCGATCTCAACCGGATCAACGTTTTCTCCGCCGACCTTGAGCATTTCTTTGTAACGCCCAAGAAAACGAAAATAGCCATCCTCCAGCGCGACGCCCATGTCGCCGGTGTGAAGCCAGCCGTCGGCGTCAATTGTCTTGGCCGTTTCTTCCGGTTTTTTGTAATAGCCTTTCATGACGGCGTAACCTCGGACGCAAAGTTCGCCCGGTTTGTTCGGCGGTAGGGTCTCGCCCGTGCGTCCTTCGATCGCTTTGAATTCGTATCCGTCCGACGGCGCGCCGGAGGCACGGCAACTGTGATCGAGCGTGTCGCCGAATCGCCCGATCAATGCGCCGGGCATGATTTCGGTCATGCCGTAGCCGGTGACGGTCGGACAGAATTTCGCGTTGGCGCGTTCGGCGATGGGAACGGTGCTGGGCAATCCCGCCGCCAAAATTCCGGTTCGCATCGTCTTCAAGTTTCGCCGCGCGAAATCGGGATGATCGAACAAATCCTGCCAATGCGTGTCGAATCCGTGAATGACGGTTCCCTTTTCCGATTCAATCAGCGCGAGGACTTCCGCCGCATCGAAGGTCTCGGTCAACACCATCCTGCTTCCGGAAATCGAACAGACCAACGCCCCCTCGTAATACCCGAAGGCGTGGAAGAGGGGCAGAAACATGATCGTGCAATCGTCGGGCGTCATTTGAATCCGTTGCGCCGTCACTTCCGCGTTGCGCAGGACATTGTGGCAATGCATCACGCCCTTGGGAAATCCGGTCGTGCCGGAGGTATACATGATGAAAAGCGTGTCGTCCGGTTTGACTTTGGCTTCGCGTTCACCCAGTTGATCGGAGGAGATTTTCCCCCCGGCGGCGAGTAATTCCTCCCATGAATAAACGCCGTTCGGATGTTGCGCGCCGAGACTAATGACGCGCCGGAGTTCCGGAAACGCCGGGCAGGAAATCTTAGCTTGGTCCTGCGTTCTCAATTCGGGACAAAGTTCCAGCATCATGTCCAGATAGCGGATCGGACCCGATTGCTCCATCGTAATGAGCGTGGTGGAATCGGATTGGCGGACGACGTATTCGAGATCGCTGGTGCGGAATCGCGTGTTGATCGGAACCATCACCGCGCCGATTTTCGCCAGCGCGAACAAGGCGTGAATCCACTCAAGGCGGTTGGTCATC
Source organism: uncultured Candidatus Sumerlaeota bacterium (assembly GCA_964598765.1). Lineage (GTDB taxonomy): Bacteria > Sumerlaeota > Sumerlaeia > MVZB01 > JAJFLK01 > CAZRCZ01. The sequence goes on from CAZRCZ010000001.1 coordinate 279,604, forward strand.
CAGAACGAAACCTTTTCGCCCGGCTGGATCCCCAAGCCGATCAGCCCTCGCGCAAGGCGGTCAATTTGCTGGTGTGTTTCGGCAAATGTTTCGCGCTTGCCTTGGAAACAAAGAAACTCGCGGTCGCCGAATTCCTCGGCGGCGATATTGATCAGTTCTCCGAGCGTCTTGGGATTCATCATCCGATAAAATTAACGCAAAGGCGCGAAGACGCAAGAACGCAAGCGAGAATTTTTAAAAACTTTCTCACAGGGGGATGAATTGCCCGGAAGGAACCGTGGCCGTGATCTTGGTCAGACGGGAAACAAAATCGCTCGCCTCCAGAATTTCGATCAGGACAGGATGATCCTGAGGCGAGAAATGAACGATCACGCCGTCGTTTTCTTCGGCGTGATCAATTTTGCCGTCGGAAAGCTGGAGCAGAAGAACGTCGTCGTTTCGATTATATTGAACTTTCATAGCGCGTCCGCCTACCGGGATAAAACGTGACGATCCGGATTTCCGTTTCATCCTCTTCAAAGACTACACGAAGAACGTGATCCGCGTCGAGAGTTCCTTGCGCGACTTTCCGTCCTCGGTATCCTTCAAATACACCCAAAGGCTCTCTCAGGATTTGCTCGACCAAACCCGGGGGAATCGGACACTCGTGTTCGGCAAGGATGTCAAATTTATTTTTTGCGTGGGATGTGAAACGAATGGGTTTCAGAATCGCGTCAACTCCCGGAATTTAACGCAAAGGCGCAAAGAAAACTTTCCAGAAACCTCATTGCGGCTATGCGCCTTTGCGCCCTTGCGTTTTATTCCAAGTTTTTCCTCACCACCCGTAAAATTCCCGTATCGGGGCGGGTTTGCCGGTGCGCTGGAGTTCGCGCAGTTCGCGGTAGCTGGTCAGCCCGATCTTCTCCGCCTTGAGCGCCTCGCGCCATTTCGCGCTCGTGAAGAACGCGGCGTCGGCGGCGCGGGTTTTCCATGAGCCGCACGTCGCCTCCATCTCCGGCGTCAACTCGCCGCAATGAATGTAAATCTCGCTCACCATCCCCGGTTGAAGCTCCTTGATCCGCTTGATCCAAAATTCCTCCGTCTGTTCCGGCTTCGGCGGACTGTCCATGTAAAGCCAATCGGGATGCAGAATCCCCATGTCGTCGGCCATCTTGATCAGATACGCGCCCCCTTGCGGTCCCATCAGGTTCATCCCGGCGATCCGGCAGGGAAGGTTGTAATCCTTGGCGATTTTCAGATACAGCTCGTGATATTCCTTCTTGTATTGAAGCGTTCCCATGTGGGAGTCAATGTGCGTGACATCAATGCCCGCCTTGAGGGCGCGGTCGATCTGGGCGCGGACTTCCTTCTCCACCTCATCGATCTTCGCGTGCGAATAAACGGGCATGATGTCGGGATAGAAATATCCCAGCTCGTCCACAAGCGTCGGCACGGCAGTCCGTCCCAGAACCGGTCCCCATTTGTATCGCTTCCATTCGCTCGTCAGGGTCGTGTGAATCCCCATGTTGGCTTGCGGCGTTGCCTTTGCGAATTGAACAACCTCGGGAAACCACGGGCAAGGAACCATGATCGTCGAAGAGGTCAATCCGCCCGACTTGAGCGCGGCGATGGTCGCCTCGGTGTCGGCGTGGTTCATTCCGAAATCGTCGCCATTGAGAATGGCGACCTTGGTTCCGGGCGGAAAGCCGAGCCGTTCGACGAGCGGTTTTTGCGGAGCCGCCGTAGGTTTTGCATCCTCGGCGATGGCGGAATGAACGAACACGGCAAGCGCCGTGAGAACTTGCAGGAAAGACGATATGCCTCGAATTGATTTCATCGTTTCTTCTCCATCACGTATTCAAAGTGGCCCAAATAACGAGCAAGACTTTGGGTTCAGACCAAAGAATTCACCACAGAGACACAGAAGAGTTCGCGACAATGGTTTCGCGTTGCAAGTTCGTCTCTGTGCCTCTGTGGTGAATTCATACCCTAACAACTCTGACTAATCGGCATTTTGGCCGGAGTTCGCGGGAGCGTCAAGCCATTTGGTTTGCTTCTTGAATCACGTTAAAAAAAGGGAAATGATGGATTCAATCTGAAGGGGGCATCGTTCGGATGGAATGGAGATCACGATGAATCGCGCCGCTTTAGTTTCGTTCTTGCTCTGGGTGACGCCCACTTTCCTCACGGCCCAAGCTCCGCCGCATACGGAAAAAAAACTGATCGAATTCGGTTGGGATGAACCCGACACGGCGTTCATGCGGCAACATTTCGCGGAGATGGAAAAATCCTCGTTCGACGGGTGCGTATTTCACGTCAATTACCTTCAGGCCGACGGAAAGCAAGGTCCGTTCACTTGGGAATGTTGGGGCAAGCGCGCGTTCATCGAGGCCGAACTTCGGGGCGCGGTGGAGGACTTGAAGGCGACGCCGTTTTCACGGTTCAAGCATAATTTCCTCCGGTTCAACGTCACGCCGGGCGATCTGGATTGGTTCGACGACTTTTCCGCCATTCTGCAAAACGCGCGGCTGGCCGGGCGTGTCGCCAAGGAGGGACACTGCCGGGGTATTCTTTTCGACATCGAGCAATACGAGAAGCCGGTCTTTAACTACCATGAGCAACGCGACGCGAAAAGCAAACGTTGGGAGGAATACGCCGCGCAGGCGCATCGCCGCGGCGCGGAGGTGATGGCCGCGTTCGAGGAGAATTTCCCCGACGCAGTGGTTTTTCTCACGTTCGGTTTTTCCCTTCCGTGGTCCGAAACAGACAATGGAAAAAAACCGTTGCTGGAATGCAAATACGGACTGCTCTCGCCGTTTCTGGACGGCATGGTCGAGGCATGCCATGGTCCGGCGCGGTTGATTGACGGCCACGAAAACGCCTACGGCATCCGCGACCCCGCCAAATTCGTTGCCGCCTATGAGACAATGAAGCGCGGCGTTCTTCCCATCGTCACCGACGACGACAAATACGCCCGCGTCTTTTCCTTTTCATTCGGAATTTGGTTGGACGCCGATTGGCACAAAACCCCTTGGAACGCCGACGACGTTTCCAAAAATATTCATCCTCCCGATAAATTTCGGGACCTCGTCCGCGAGGCGCTGAAGGTCGCCGACGAATATGTTTGGATTTACAGCGAGACGCCGCGATGGTGGTCGCCCGAAGGCAAACCGGTCAAATTGCCGGAATCCTACGACGCCGCGTTGAGACAGGCAAAGGACGGCGCGGGGCATTAAAGGCGCGCTTAAACACAAAGACACAAAGGGGACACGAAGTTCACAAAGAGAATCTTTCGCGGTTCTTTCTTTGTGCCTTCTTCGTGCCTTCGTGTTTAAGAAATCCTTGCTACTGGGAAATCAACTTACGCAAGGCCGACAAAAGCGCATGAACATGGTTGGGATTGGAACTTTCTCCCATCAAACCGATCCGCCAGATTTTCCCCTTTAGATCGCCCAGCCCGCCGCCGATCTCGATGTTGTATTCGTCGAGAAGTCGTTTCCTGACTTGTGCCTCATTGACTCCGGACGGAACGTAAACCGCGTTCAATTCCGGAAGGCGATATTCCGGCTCCACCAAATACTTGAAACCCATCGCTTCCAATCCGTCTCGCAAAAGTTCGTAATTGGCGCGGTGTCGCGCAAAACGCGCCTCCAAGCCCTCCTCAACAACAAGGCGCAACGACTCGCGCAAAGCGTAGAGCATCGTGATCGGCGCGGTGTGGTGATAAACGCGCTCGGTTCCCCAATATGAGCCGAGCATTGCCACGTCAAGATACCAACTTTGGCAGGGCGTCTTGCGCTTCTTGATCGCTTCGATTGCGTGCGGGCTGAACGAAACCGGCGAAAGACCGGGCGGACAGGAAAGACATTTCTGCGTGCCGCCGTAAACGGCGTCAATGCCCCATTCATCCACGCGCAGATCTGTTCCGCCGAGCGAGGTCACGGCGTCCACGAGAAAAAGCGCTCCGGCTTCGCGCGCCATTTCCCCGATTTCCTCCAGCGGCTGGCGAACGCCGGTGGAAGTTTCGGCGTGAACCACGGCCACGACTTTCGGCGCCCCCTGCTTTAATGCCTCGGCGATTTGCGCAGGCTCGATGATCTTTCCCCACGGCGCGTCAATCCGTCGGACCTTGGCTCCGGCGCGCTTGGCGACGTCGCACATTCTCCCGCCGAAGACGCCGTTCACGCCGATCACGATTTCATCTCCCGGCTCAATCAGGTTGGCGACGCACGTTTCCATCCCCGCGCTTCCGGTTCCGGAAATCGCCAGCGTCATTTCGTTCGTCGTTTTCATCACGGTTTGCAGGAGCGACCGGATTTCATCCATCAAGTTTAGAAATTCCGGATCGAGGTGGCCAACCAGCGGCGTCGCCATCGCGCGCAAGACGCGGGGATGCACGTCGCTCGGTCCCGGTCCCATGAGGAGCCGGACCGGCATGTTCAATTCGCCGATGATTTTGGATTCCGCGCTCATGTTTGATCCTTTCATAATCCTCTGAAAACTTGCTCCAAGGCGTCGAGCGGATGAACCGTCGCGCCCGGACGCGGAACGAGCCTGAATGTTCCGGCATATAAGACCTCAGGATTAACGTTCAGCGCGCAATGATCGTTTTCTTTTCTCAAGGCCACTTCAAGACTAACGCGCGGCTTTTTGCTGAAAATGATAAATCGCGATGGAATGAGCCACGCTTGATCATCGTCTGCCGTATTGCGATGGACGGTCCATTCGAGAAATTGCGCGGTCCACGTCGAGCGGCCTCGTTTCCATTCGGCCTTGCGCGGCAGACCCGTCGCCGCGTCAATCTCGGCGGATTGTAATCCATTGGGATTTGAGGCTTCTTCTTCGAAGCGGAGCCGGATTGTGTTGCCGCCCACCTGCCAAACGGAATTCGTGGCCGCGATTTGCGGCCCCGCCGTCAGAACCTCGGCCAAATCCCACGGTTCGACCCCAAGATTTTTTCCGAACGGCGATCCTTTGGAGGAAAAATCGCCTTGAAGAAAAATTCGCGGCGGAATGGACACGCTCATTCGATTTCCGTCGGCGATCAAGTCGAAGAGCGTCTTTTGCGTCCCAATGAGATTGCCTTGCAAGCGGACTTTCTTCTGCTCGTCGGCGATCAAGTTGATGTCGAGCGTCTTCTCGGCGTGGAAGAAAAGCAAAACGCGACGGCGAGCAGTGACGCGGGCGTGAGTCGAAAAGCGATGAATCGGCGGGTACATTTGCTTGAGAGCCTCGGTTCTGTTTTTCCCCGCGCCAAATTCCGCGACGCCCGGCGCGGCGTCCAAATTCGGCGGAACGGACAATGAAGTTTCCTGACGGAAGACAGCGCAACCGCCCGTCATCAAAAGAATGACCAATGTTGCGAATGCCGATCCAAGCTTGGGTAAATAAGATTTCGGAAAATAAACGCAAAAACGCAGACGCGCAAGGAGGTGATTGGACATTTTTATTTCCAAATTGCTTCTTTGCGTCCTTGCGTCTTTGCGCCTCCGCGTTAATTTCTTAAGTTATTTTCTTGCCGACAGCCGCGCATTGATCGCACTGACAAAGTTCGCGCAAGAGCGGAAACGAATAAATCCCCGTGTTGTGGCCGTCGGCGAATCGGATTGTCAGCGCGTATCGCCCGACCGATTCCACAACCGTCGCCGACAAATTGTCATCCACCTCCTCCGGCTTCAAAATCGGTTTGCCCGTCCATTCGTCAATGCAACTCGCGCAGGGACAATGCCGCCGCAAATGCGCCAACCGCCAGCGGCTCCGGTGTCCGTCGGTCCACTCGATTCCCAAGATGTGTTTGTCGAGTTGCTCGATTTTGCGAACCAGCAACGGGCGGTCGGCGGCCATCGTCACGCGCTCCATTGCAGAGAAAAAGTTTCGAGATAATTCCCGCGCTCGACGTTGAGAATCGAAAGTTGCGCGGCGACCGACCCGGCTAATTCCCGATACGCCTGCGCGGCGGGAGAATCGGGATACCCTTTGACGATCGGAAGCCCGGTGTCCCCGCCCTCGGTGACGCGCGGATCAATCGGAATGCCTCCCAAAAACGGCACGCCCGTTTGTTTGGCGATTCGCTCCCCGCCGCCCGAGCGGAAAATGTCATGCCTCTTGCCGCACTGGTCGCAAACAAAAAAGCTCATCGTCTCACTGACTCCGAGCACCGGCACGCGAGTCGTTTCGAACATCGCAATCGCGCGCCTCACGTCCACGAGCGAAATCTCCTGCGGCGTCGTGGTGACGAGCGCGCCGGTCAGCGGAGCCTGTTGTGAAAGCGTGAGCTGGATGTCTCCCGTCCCCGGAGGGTAATCAATGATGAGATAATCCAAATCGCCCCATTCGACGTTTGCGAGAAATTGCGAAACGTAGCCGGAGACCATCGGTCCGCGCAGGATCGCCGCCTGCTCCTTCGGCATGAAGAACGCCATCGAGATCACCTTCAAGCCCAGCCCTTCGGCGGGAATGATTTTCTGCCCTCCGGCGGGTCGAGGCGGGGTGTCAATGTGAATCATCGTGGGGACGGAGGGACCGTAAATGTCGGCGTCCAGAACGCCAACCTTTGCTCCGGTTTCGGCCAGCGCGACGGCCAGATTGACCGCCGTCGTGGATTTGCCGACGCCTCCTTTGCCTGAAGCGACGGCGACGAGATTTTTTACCGTCGTCAGGATTTTGCGTCCGGCGGTCTGCGCCCCTCGCGTCTGCGCGGTCATGTTGACTGAAACGTGCGCGACGCCGGGCAACTTCCGCACCGCCTCCGCGCACATTTGTTTGAGTTGGTCCTTCACGGGACAGGCCGGCGTCGTCAGTTCGAGATCGAAGCCGACGTTCCCGCCGCCGATCTTGACGTTCTTGATGAATCCTAGATCAACAATGCTCCGCCGCAAATCGGGGTCTTGGATCGGCCGGAGCGCGTTGAGAATATCGTCGGTTGACAAAGCCATGCGAGGCGTCATTTTCCATGATCCGAGCAAATTCCACAAGGGCGGGTTGCCGTAATTGTGGATCTGAATCACTTCGGGGTAATCGTTCGCGCCGGAGTCAGGTTCTTTTCTCGGCGGAAGCCAACGCCGCCAGCGCGCGACTCAGCACGATCCCGGCCAATCGCGCGTCGAATCCCAGCGGCGGGGCGAGAACCCATTGGACCTGCGGATACGGCTCGGCGGCCTCGGCGGCAAGGCGGGGAATGTCTTCGGTGACGTGCGCCCCCTCGGCGAGGAAATAAGGAACGACGACGATCTGCGTCGCTCCATGTTCCACGCAACGGGCAAAAGCGGTCTTAAGCGTCGGCTCGGCGAGTTCCATGTGCGCGTGAACGGCGAGGCTGAAGCCACGCCTTGCGCCTTTCTTCAGATAATCCGTTAATTTTTCCACGACCCGATTCGCTTCGGCCAATCGGCTACCGTGGTCTATCAGGATCAAGGCGAGGCGCGACGGTGATTCATTTGTCCTCGCCATGAAGATTCACCACAGAGGCACAGAGAAGTAATCGGTTTCTGAACGGACCTCTATTTTCTCCGTAACATGGAAACGAATCCCATTACAACCCCGAAGGGATAGAATGTGAATAGCCGTGGGTGAAGCGAAGCGGAGCCCGCAGAACGAGGTCGCTAACAAAACGAGAACCCTGAAGGGGTTCAACAATCGTTCAAAAGTAATGAGACCGCTCTTAGGTTTGCGCGGCATTCCCTTTGGTTTCCGCTTCCAACTTGCGATGCTTCTCCATGTTCATCACCAACCCCGGGAGGAGCGACAGCAACAAGACCAGTCCGACGGCGCAGTAAACGAGGCTGACGGTTTTGTCGCGTCCCAGAATCCGGCCGACCAAGCCCATGATTGCCACCGCCTCAAAGAACGCGGCTTGAACGATCATGCGCTGGCGAATCCAGCGGATCAAAGCATCGGGCAAATTTTCGGTCCGCGGGCGCATGACAAAGCCCGTGATGATCCCTCCGATGGCGAGAGGAACGCTCATCAGGCTCAGGAGTTGGACGATAGAATTTGAGTGGGGCGTGTGGTTTGACGGCTGAGGAAATGGGAAGAAAAAGGTTAAAGCGGCATAGATAAGCCCCGCCTGTATGAAGGCGATCCAAATGATGTAGATGACAATCGGACGCGGTTTCAAGTGATATTGTTTAGATCCGAATCGAGACTCGAGCCAAGATCCTAAGCCATGAAGGAAGATTTTCAATAGGAAATCAAACACAATCTTCCTCCGTTCTCATCCAGAATCTTTCTCATTCTCCAGCTCATTCTCCTTCTCCTATTTCCGACAGCGACGGTGCTCAGTCGTTGAGAAGGAGTAGGAGGATGAGAAGGATTGGGCGGGAGACTATTTGAATCCCATCCCCTACGCCGACTCCTCCTTCGGCGCGGCGATGTATTCGGGTTCCTTGCCTCCTTCGACCACGTCAACGTCAATGTGGCAGACGCTGTTGGCGGAGGCCGTCGAGAAGGCTCCGGCTTTTTCCGGCAGGTGATACATGATGTCGAGCATGAACGATTCCATTATGGCGCGGAGTCCGCGCGCGCCGGTCTCGCGCTTCATCGCCAGCCGCGCGATGGACTTGAGCGCCTCGTCGCTGAAGGTCAGCTCGACCCCCTCCAACTCGAAAAGTTTCCGGTATTGCTGAATGAGCGCGTTCTTGGGGCGCGTGAGAATTTCGACCAATTGATCCTCGCTGAGCGGCTCCATCGTCGCCACGACGGGAAATCGCCCGATGAATTCCGGAATCAGGCCGAATTGGTAGAGATCGTAGAAATTGACTTGCTGAAGCAACTCGCCGACGCGCGACGCCGCTTCCTTGCTCTTGATTTCCGCGCCGAAACCCATCACGCGATTGGAGACGCGCCGATCAATGATTTTTTCCAGCCCGCTGAACGCGCCGCCGCAGATGAACAGGACATTCGTCGTGTTCATTTGGATATATTCCTGATGCGGATGCTTGCGTCCGCCGGTCGGAGGAACGTTGGCGGTTGTTCCCTCCAAAATTTTCAGAAGCGCCTGCTGAACTCCCTCGCCCGAAACGTCGCGGGTGATCGAAACGTTGTTGGAGGTCTTGGCGATTTTGTCTATTTCGTCAATGTAGATAATCCCGCGCTCCGCTTTTTCCTTGTCGCCGTTGGCGTTTTGAAGCAGGCGGAGAAGAATGTTCTCCACGTCCTCGCCGACGTATCCGGCCTGCGTCAGCGTCGTCGCGTCGGCGATGGCGAAGGGAACGTCGAGCAGTCGGGCAAGCGTTTGCGCGATGAGCGTTTTGCCCGATCCGGTCGGGCCGATCATCAGGATATTGCTCTTCTCCAACTCGATTTCCTTGGAATTCAAATTGTGAATGAGACGCTTGTAGTGATTGTGAACGGCGACCGAGACGACCTTCTTCGTCCGCTCTTGACTGATGACGTAATCGTCGAGCGTTGCCTTAATCTCCGCGGGCGACGGAAGACGCTTGAGCGAGTCGCCGGAAGGTTCATCTCCCGGCCCTGATTTTTCGCGTTGAAGCCGCTCGTTGCATTGTCGAACGCACTCGTCGCAAATATAAACCGACATCAGGCTTTCGCGTTGCGTCAGCCCCTTGAACAGCGTCTTGACGGCGTGCTGATCTTTGCCGCAGAAGGAACAACGAAATTTGGTCATGATATGCGACCTCTCGACGGGGACAAACTACCCCTAACCTTTTTATATCACGTCGGGGGATTACGGCAACTGAAACCGAACAATTGAAGATCAGCCGTTTGTCAGCCGATAGGACAAAACTTGATCGTAAAGGTCCATGATTCGCACGGCGTGGCTCGTGATGGAAAAATTTTGTGCGGCGTGACGGAAGGCCGATTCGCCGAGCGTGTTGCGGAGATTTTCATCGGCAAGCAGCCGCCGGAGAGCATCAGCCAATTGGACGTCGTTCTCCGCTTCGATCAGCATTCCGGTTTGGCCGTCGGCAATCAGTTCGGGAATGCCGCCGACGCGCGCGCCCACGCTTGGAACGCCCAACGCTCCGGCCTCGATGATCGTCCGACCGAAACTTTCCTCACGCGAAATCAGCAGATTCACGTCGCACGCCTCGTAATAAGGCAGAATTTGCATGGTGTAGGGAAAAAAGAAAACGCGATCCTTGAGGTCGGCGGACGACGCGACGAACGCTCGGAGTTGGTCGGCGAACGCTTCCTGACCGCGGTGCGGATTGCCGACGAACATCAGCTTCACGTCGGGAAACTCGGTCACGATCCGCTTGAGCGCCTTGACGACGACGTCCCCTCCCTTGCGCGGACTCACCTGACCTATAGCGGCCAGAAGCGGACCCTCCGGAGGGACGCCGATTTGCCGCCGGGCTTCGCTCCGCGACCGCGTCCGGCGGAATTCGGTCAAATCCACCCCGTTGGGAACGACCTTGACCGATTCATACTTGTCGGGCCAGACGTTGAAATCTTGCGACGCCGCATCGGACGGAACCAAGATCAAATCGGCCTTTTCCAGATTGTAATTGCGGATCATGCGCGGCGTGACGGAAAGGCGCATGTGCGTGACAACGGGGATCGGGCGTCCCAACTTGTTTCCCGCCTGCACGGCGGCGCGAACGGCGTAGGGATTCGGATAAATCTCATTGCAGTGAACAAGGTCCACGTTGAACCGGCGGATCAACTCGGCCAAGCGCGAAATGGCAAACGGGCGCCACAAAAAGTATTTTCCCTTCCGCCACCATCCCGTCTTGACCACGTCATAGGGTATGTTGACTTCCTTCAACGCCGTATCCAGATCGCCGCGGTCTTGTCCGCAGACGACCGGATTCCATCGCTCCCGATCCAGATTGACCGCCAGACTGAGCAAGCTCCGGCGCGCGCCGAGCAACCGCGTGCTGGGAGTCAGATAGAGGACGGTCTTGGTGGTGGTGAAAGGCAAAGCGAAATTTCCTTCGCGCGAATCTGCGTCACGATTCCAACTTGCGCGCGGATTGTCAATTTCAAGGTTAATCCCTTTAGATGTTGATTCCCGCGAAAAAGCGAATTAAATTCTTGGAGGTCGGAAGAAAAGCCATGGGTAAGAAGAACAAGGAAACTGCGGAAAGCCTGCTGAATTTCTTTTCGCAACTCGACGCCGGAGGAAGCGAGGCGGAGAAATGCGAACTCCACTACGGCTGTTCGTGCGTGATCGGCAAAGGGCTGGAAGCCTCCAAGATGCTCGTCGCCATTCAGAAACTCGTCGGCGCGCCGTCGGCTCCGGCGCCCGAGGTGAAACCTGAGGCGACTCCCGCGCCCGCCGAGGGAAAAATCTCGCTGGCCGAGGAATTAAGCGAAGCACAATCGGAAATTGATCGCCTGCTGATTCAGAATTCGGATCTCGGACGCGAGAATAAGGGACTCAAGGAAAAACTCGCGATTCTGCAAAAGCAAGTCGAACGTCTCTATAACAAGAACGAAATGGCGATGACGCTCAAGCGGCTGGAAGGCAAAAAGCTTTCCGAGGCCGAAATGGCGGGAGAAGAATCTTCCAAGCGTGAAGCCGAATCTTCGCTCGCGCCGCCCGCCGGCGAGGAACAACCCGCCGAAAAATTCACGAATAAGGAATTTCAACAGGAGTTGGAAATCGAAGCCGCCGCACGAGCGCCCCGCGAAGAGAAAAATGAAGAAAAAAGCGACGCGAAACCCGCCGAAGCCGCTTCCTCAGCAACCACCGACAAGCCTCCGGCTACCGATTAAATTTTCAGCCCGACGATTTTTTCTCTGACGCGGCCGCGTCCCGATTGAGCCGGAAGAATTTTTCCTTGGCGAATCCGTGCCACGCGCGATAGATGAAAGAATAAAACGGAATGATCGCAAACGCCACGGGCGCGTTGAAAATCAGGTCCAGTCCCATGTGCATCGTCGCGCCGATCAAGTAGCCGATCAGCCATGGGTTTCTCCACCAATACGCAACTACCGCGAGCACGGCGAATAATTCATAGGCGTGGAGCGGAAGCACGATCCAGTCGAATCGGTTCTTCATGTAGTAGTCGAGAAATGTTTTGGGGCGAAGATCGCTTTGCCGATTGATGACGACGTAATCGAAGTAGTGGTCGAGGTCAATCAAAAACCCGCCGACAAAGCATCCTGCGGTGAGGGGAACGGACTGCGTCGCCGCGTAAACGCCGCCGCTCAGGATTGCAGTGGAAATGAAATGTCCGGTAGGGTGCATCGCTGGTAAACGCTTGAATTCTCGCCGCGAAAGAACACAAAGAACTCAAAAATAGAGAATCCTAATCCGCTTTGCTGATTTTGTGGTCTCTGCATTCTCTTGCGACTACCGATTCTTCTTCTAATACCGATACCACTCCGGTTTATACGGCCCCTCGATCGGCACGTCAATGTATTCGGCTTGCTTCGGAGTCAGCTTCGTCAGCTTCGCGCCGAGTTTTTCCAGATGGAGCCGCGCGACTTTTTCGTCCAGAATCTTCGGCAGGACGTAAACCTTCTTCTCGTATTTGCCGCTCTTGCGGTTTTCCCAAAGATCAATCTGCGCGATGCACTGATTGGTAAAACTCGCGCTCATCACGAAACTCGGATGCCCCGTCGCGCAACCGAGATTCACCAGCCGCCCCTTGGCCAGAATGATGATCCGCTTGCCGTCCGGCCAACCGACGTGATCCACCTGCGGCTTGATTTCCTCCCAACGCAAATCCTTGAGCCGCGCAATCTCAATCTCCGAATCGAAATGCCCGATGTTGCAAACTATCGCTTCATTCTTCATCTGGTCCATGTGCTCGCGCGTGATCACGCCGACGTTGCCGGTGCAGGTGACGAAAATGTCGCCGAACTTGCACGCCTCGTCCATCGTCACGACTTGATACCCTTCCATCGCCCCCTGCAGGGCGATGATCGGGTCAATCTCGACGATATACATCGTCGCGCCCAGTCCCTTGAACGCCTGCACGCATCCCTTGCCGACGTCGCCGTAACCGAGCACGACGCATTTTTTTCCTGCGATCATCACGTCGGTCGCGCGCTTGATCCCGTCCACGAGCGACTCGCGACAGCCGTAAAGATTGTCGAACTTCGATTTCGTCACCGAATCGTTGACGTTGATCGCCGGAAAAAGAAGTTCCCCTTCCTTCTCCATTTTGTAGAGGCGATGGACGCCGGTGGTCGTTTCCTCGCTCACGCCGATCAGCCCCTTGGCCGTGTTGCGCCAATGATTCGGGTCCTCGTCGAGCGTCTCGTTCAGGAGCGTGTCAATGATCGTGATTTCCTCGTTGTCGGTCGAGATCGCGGGCTTCTTGCCGGTTCGCTCGAATTGGATTTCGCGCTCCGCGCCGCGATGAATGAGAAGCGTCGCATCGCCGCCGTCGTCCACGATTAGATTCGGACCGCCTTCGTGAGCCAGCGCCAATTTCGTGCACCACCAGTATTCCTCCAGCGTCTCCCCCTTCCACGCAAAGACCGGAATCCCCGCTTTGGCGATGGCCGACGCCGCGTGATCCTGCGTGGAAAAAATATTGCACGAAGCCCAACGGACTTTGGCCCCCAAATCCACGGGCGTCTCGATCAGGACGGCGGTCTGGATCGTCATGTGAAGCGATCCGGTGATCCGCGCTCCGGCCAGAGGCTTCTTCCCCTTGTATTCCGCGCGCAACGCCATGAGGCCGGGCATCTCGCTCTCGGCGATCTGGATTTCCTTCCGTCCCCAATCGGCCAGCGCCAAGTCGCTCACCTTGTAAGCGGGGGCGGGCTTGGTTTTTCGTTTCTCAATCGTCGCGACGGTCATGCGTGAATCTCCTCTGCAAAAATTCGTCTCCGTCCTTTATACCGTCCGGGGGGATGTTTTTCCATCAAATCCGGCGATCCGGCTTCGGCGGAGCGCGCGGCGAAAATAAAATTTTGCGAAACGAAGCCAATTTGAACAGGGATGGGCAGGATGAACGGGATTTCCGGGCCAAACTTTTTTTTTGCCAAACGAAGCCAATTTGGGCGGAAGGGAATTGAGGAAATTGAAGTTGGAGGGAGGGTGTGGTTCTGATTTTCACCACCAAGGCACGAAGGCACCAAGGGGAGAGGGAGATTTTTGGGCGGAGTAGAAGCATTGAAGGCATCTGGGTCGGCATTGGGCGGTCCATCGGCCGGGGGAGATTTTAGGGGAGAAGGCGTTGGGGGGCGATTCCCGTAGGGGAACGTCTTGGCGCTTATTGGATCGAAATGTGAGGAATTTTTAGCCGCAAAGAACGCAAAGGAGCGTGAAGAAGAAGTTCGGATTTCGGCGTCGGGAAAAGGGAGAAGGAAAAATTGACGGGGGAGCGTGGAGAGCGTGAGGATGCGAGGGTCGGACCGAATTCCTTTTGTGGTCAACGTCCCCGATTACTACGATGTAATCTGATTGCTCTCTGGCTGAGAACGCGAGCACATAGTGAGCACACGAGGACTTTATGAGATGTAAGGACACCTATGAGAATACAAATTTTAGCCTCCAACATTGTAGAATAAAGCCTTAGGCGGATTTTTATTGCGAAAAATCGCATCTTCATTGATCGTCAGGGCGATGGATCGCTTGGATTCGCCCAAACAGACAGTTGATGATATCAAGTGCGTTGCGAGCTAGGCAATCTTGAGTCCTTGGTCTCCAAATGGATTCACGAGATAATGTCCCAATCGCGACCCCACTTCCAATGGGGCGTGGACGAATCGGGGACGCCTCTTGTTCAATTGGAAACCGAGAGGATGCCCAATGCCAATGGGAATGTCTTCAGAGTCAATGGGGCAAGAGGCGCCCTGATTCGGTCATTAGAAATAGAGGTACGACACGATGGCAAGTCCAAGATCACTGAAGATTCAGCAAAGGCGAGTCGCATTGAGAGATCAATTCTTTCCTGATGCGGCGAATCTAGTCTGGACAAGGCAACTGAACGCTGGCTATTGCTCCGTTCCTCGAACTATTCCTTGGATCGCATTGCTTATCGCTCAGCTTTCCACGCACGGGAATCCATCGGGAGTATACTGGGATTTCTGGTGCAGGGCTTTCGACGAAGGCGTTATCGAGGTCAATGACGAGCAAGAATTCGCGTTCTCTTCAGGATACACGGGCAATCGTGCTCTACGGACTTGGAAGGAACATGTGAAGCAGCTTCAAAAGCTGGGTTTCATCAAGGTGGCGCCCAAGGGCAACCGAGAAATCGGTTACATCCTGCTATTGAATCCTTATCTTGTTGTGGAGCATCTCAAGAAACAGGGACAGATTCCGGAAGTTTCGTGGTGGACTTCTTTTCAAGCCCGGATGGCTCAGATCGGAGCAAAGTCTCCTACGCTTCCTAAAGCCGAAACAAAGATAACCTCAAGGAAGGCAAGCTAGGCTTAGACATATGGGACGTTTACTACAAAAGTAATTCGATTTCCATTCATTTTGGAAAAAGAGGATCAAGGATTTCACGGTGCGGTCGAAGCTAATTTCACTTTTCAAGACCGATTCCGGGATCGTGCTTGATTTCGGTGGGCGCAGATCATCGTTGTTGGAGAGCGAGGGGAATTTATGCCGCCCCGACGGGGCTTGAGGGAATATGGCGAACGGCCTTTACCCCGCTCTTCCGAGCGGGGCTAGGATTGTTCCGCCGCTGACGCGGCTCATTTGGACGAAACGGGACGTTGGGTGAAACGGGGCGTTGAGCGTAGCAGCCTGTTGGGACGTTCATCGTTGGGATGCTCCTTCAGCGCGCGAACGCGGGGTTGGAGATGGATGATGAAACCCGGCGTCGGAGAAGCCCCCACGTCGGCGGACCGGTTCCCGGAACCTGAATTCGTTCCGTCACCTCGAAACCGAGATGGCCGTAAAATTTCAAATTGGATTCGGTTTGCGTTTCCAGATAGACGGGATGACCGGTTGGATCGGCGAGATCGAAGATGGATTGCAGAAGCCGCCGCCCCAATCCTTGGCCATGACGCTCAACCCGAACGCCGAGGATATAGACGGGAGAGCGGGACGTTTACTGCAAAAGTAATTCATTTTGCATCCGATCTTTCATCTCCGATCGGATTTGTTTCTAGCATAGAGGATTCGGAATTCCAAAGTAGGCGCGTTGGAACGAGCATGGAATGGGGTCGTTCAACCCTCACCCTGACCCTCTCCCTTAAAAAGGGAGAGGAGTTTCAGGGGCGCGGATGAGACGGATTAAAGAAGCGAAGGGACGATCTCGGGGCGAGGAGCGATGGGACGTGGCGCAGGCATCTTGCCTGCGGGTATGGGTCAAAAGTTTTCTCAGGCGGGACAGCCCGTGCCATCCGTGACGCCTGCGCCTCCTGCAATGCCTGCGCCACCCGTGACGTTTAATTACCGTGCAGGGCGTCCTCGATGGCTCGCACGATCGGTTTGATGGTCGCGGAGGAGAAATCGAATTTCGCGCCGGCGGATTGAAAGAGTTCCGGCAAGGGGCGCGCGCCTCCCAAAGCCAAGCCGCGCCGGTATCCCTCGACGGCGGAGCCGAAATTCTCGCGGGACTTGAGCCAAATCTGCAACGCGCCGAGCTGGGCGATTCCATATTCGACGTAATAAAACGGACACTGGAAAATGTGAAGCTGGCGATGCCAGAGCGAGCGATGTTCGGCGTCCAGACCGCTCCAATCCACCTCCGGATCAAACCGCTTTTCAATCTCCAGCCATTTCGCGTTGCGCTCCTCGCGGCTATGTTTGGGGTTCAGATAAATCCAATGCTGGAAGGCGTCAATCGTGGCGATCCACGGGAAAAGCTCGACGATCTTTTCCAGATGTTGCGTGCGCGAGCGCGCGGAATCGTCGGGGGAGTAAAACGCGCCGAGATGACCGTAAGCGAAAAGCTCCATCGTCATCGAGGCGACCTCGCAAAATTCAATCGGCGCGTGGCGATAAAATAGAAGCGGTTCGTTGCGCGCGGCGAAGGCGTGAAAAGCGTGGCCTCCCTCGTGCAGGAGCGTGTAAAGATCGCGGTCGGTTCCCGCAGAGTTCATGAAAATAAACGGATAGCGGACTTCTTCCAGCGAGGATTGATAGCCGCCCGGAGCTTTTCCCTTGCGGCTATCCAGATCAAGCAAACCCAACTCGCGCATTTGCGAAAATTGTTTTCCCAATTCTCCGTTGACCGAACCGAAAATCCTCTCGCAACGCTCTTCCAACTCTCCCGTCGTCGTGAACGGCTTGAGCGCCGGTTGTCCCTTGGGGTCAACGGCCAAATCCCACGGACGGAGGGTGGGAACTTTCAAATCGGCCTTGTCCCGCTTGCGGAGTTTGGCGAGCAAGGGGACGAATTCCGTCGCGATGGAATCCTGAAACGCGATGCAATCCTTGGGCGTGTAATCGAACCGCGCATACGCCTGATGCTGATAATCGCGGTAATTTTCATAGCCCGCGTTTTTCGCCATCTTCGTCCGAATTTCGATCATCTTGTCGAAGAGTCCGTCAATCGCGTCGCGGTCCTTGAGCCGCCGCGCGGCGACCAAGCGCCATGCCTCCTCGCGCAAATTCCGATCCGGCTCCTCCAAATAGGGGGCCATTTGCTGGAGCGTTTTTTCCTCCCCCTTGAATTGCACCATCATCGCGCCGCAAATTTTTTGGTATTGCTGGCTCAGCTTGGAATTTTCGGTTTCGAGCGGAATGTTTTCCTCGCGGAAAAGTTTGACGTCGTTCTCCAAATCCCGATCCAGCACGCCGTATCGCGCGCGGTCCATTTCCTTGCGGTTGGGATTTTGAAGATAAAGCCGGTGGAGCTTGTCCCACCACGGCTTGGTTTTGGGCAGGATGTTTTCGATGTAATCGAGGTAGGCTTTTTCCAGATTCGAATCGTCGGTGTGGCAGGTCATCGCGATGTAGCGGCGCGTGTATTCCTCGTCGAGCGCGGCGGCGAGTTCGCTTTGATTCAGGAGCCAGAGTTCCAGACTTTCGCGCGACGAGGTTCCCTCGCCCTCTTGCGCCAAGTCTTCAAAAAGCGGTTCGATTTGAGACCAATCGCCGAAATCCTTCACTCCGGCGGTGAAATCGCGGGGGAATTCTTTTCCCCGAATCGGTTTGATAGCGTTCATTACTTCCATATTTCTTACTCTTACTCTTAGTCGTAATCTCTCGTTGAACCCCTTCAGCGTTCAATCCATTTTGAGGAACTTGATCCGGGGGTTTCGCTCACTTCGTTTGCGTCACCCCCGGCTATTCATATTCGACCCCTTCGGGGTTGCCTCAATGGAGGAAACATTGCACCCCGGGTTCCGCCTGCGGCTCCACCCGGGGCTACGATCGTTCGATCCCATCGGGATCGAGGAAGAACCATGATCGCATCATGGAGGAAGAACGGACGCTCGCGTTCATATTAGACGGCCCACCGGGCCCTCTCTACGCTCGCCTTCATTTCGGACGACCCGTCGGGTTGTCCTTCCCGCATTGATCCTTCTCTTTCTCCTACTCCTTCTCTTTCTCCAAGGTCCACTTCAACACAATCTTCCCCACCGCTTTTCTCGACGCCAAAAATCCCATCGCGTCGGCGACTTTTTCCATCGGATAAACCGCCGCGATCACCGGCCTGAGCGAGCCGGCGTCATAGAGCTTCATCAATTCCCGCCATCCCTGTTCGACCATTTCCGGCTTGAATTTGCGGTAATTTCCCCAATGAAGCCCGACGACGCTGTAATTCTTCACGAGGATATGATTGGACATGAACTTGGAGAATTTGCCGCTCGTGAATCCGACGATGACGATCCGCCCGTCGAAGGCGACGCATTTGGTGTTGCGCTCGCCGATCTCGCCGCCGACCGGATCGTAAATCACGTCCGCGCCAAGGTCTTTCGTCTCACGTTTGACGATCTCGACGAAATCCTCTTTTTCATAATTGATGACGAGATCGGCGCCGTGTTTGAGAACCAATTCTTTTTTCTCGTCGGATCCGACGGTGGCGATGATTTTTCCCGCGCCCAATCCCCGCGCGATTTGCACCGCCGCCAAACCGACGCCTCCCGCCGCCGAATGGACAAGGACCGTTTCCCCTTTTCTCATTTGCCCGCGATAGGCGATACCGAAATAGGAAGTCTGATAGACGAGCGGAAATCCCGCCGCTTCCTCGTCGGTCATTCCCTTGGGAACGGCATGAAGCGCGGAAGGTTGAACGACCGCGTATTCGGCGAACGCGCCCCGTCCGGTCCACGAAGCGATCCGATCCCCGATCCGAAATCCGTTCACCCCCGGACCCAGTTTCTCAATCGTCCCCGAAACTTCCATGCCGGGAATAAAGGGAAGATCGGGTTTGACCTGATACGTTCCCTTGATCATCAGCATATCGGGAAAATTCAAGGACGCGGCTCCGACCTTGACGAGCGCCTCCCCTTCCCTCGGCTCTGGAATCGGAACCTCATCAAGCCGCAATCCTTGCGGCTCGCACCATTCGTGCGCCCGAATCGCCTTCATCGTTGCTTCCTTACTTCAATTCCCGAATCGCCAGATTCCGAAATTCGATCCGTCCGTTGTGCGCCTGAAGACCGACGTAACCCTGCTTGCGTCCCAAGCCGGGATGCTTGTCAATATGCGAATGAAGTTTGCTCAAGTCGGTGTCCACGATTTTTTTGCCGTTCAGCACGACGACGATGTGATCGCCGTCGTGGGTGATCTCGTAGGAGTTCCACTCGCCGACGGGTTTCAAAACCTTCGTGTCGCTCGCCGCGACAAGATCATAAACCGAACCCGTGTATTGCTCGGGCCGAATTTCCGCGCCGGGCTTGTGGTAGTCGGGATGGAAGTGATCCAAAATCTGGATTTCCAGCCCTTCATAGGCGGAGTTGCCTTGGATTGGCGCGCGAAGAAAAACACCGCTGTTTCCCGACGGGCTTAATTTGAAATCGAGCCGAATCACGAAATTCTTGTATTCGCGGTCGGTTCGCAACCATCCCCCTTCGGCACGATCCACGACCAGATTGCCCCCTTCAACCTTCCATGCCCCCTCTTTCGTCCCGACGTTGACCCATCCGGTCAAATCCCTTCCGTTGAAAAGGGATTTGAATTCATCCGCCGCAGAAAACGTCAGGTGAGGGAATAGAAGCAAAGCCCCGCCGGTCATCAGTAAGAAATTCCGTCTCTTCACAATTCGTTCCTCCTCGATCCGATTCTTTGCCTTCCTCGAATCGCTTGGCTTGTTCGTTCCGAACAAATTTCCGGACAATTTAGCCGGAACGCTTGGGGTTGTATAGGATGGAATTTTCGCTTGGGATTTTTGGTTGCGCAAGCGCGCGCGGACGGGTAGGATCAAACGGGATTTGCCCGATGGACGCAAAACTCGAAGGCCGCGCCGGAAACGGCGGGAGGCCGAAGGTTGCGGAACCAACGGGATAACCCCAGATTACGGCGGAACGGAAAGTTAGGAAAGTCAAACATGAGCGTCTCCTTTGTTGATCTTGCGCGGCTTCACAAACCCTTGAAAGAGGACATGCTCAAGCTCGTCGGCGAGTGCATCGCCACCAGCGACTTCATCCTCGGTCCGCAACTTAAAACTTTCGAAACCAATTTTGCGAAGGCGCTCAAGGCCAAACACGCGGTCGGCGTCGCGTCGGGAACCGACGCGCTTCTGTTGACGCTTCACGCCATCGGCGTCGGTCCCGGCGACGAGGTCATCTGCCCCGCCTTCGGATTCGTGGCCACCGCCGACGTGATCGTCCGAACGGGAGCCACCGTCGTCTTTGTGGACATCAAGGAAGATTACACGCTCGATCCCGAAGCCGTTCGGCTCGCGCTGACCGAAAAAACCAAGGCGATCATCGCCGTTCATCTTTTCGGTCTGGCCGCCGATGTCGAAAACCTCGCGCAAATCGCTTCCGATTACGGCGTCTTTTTGGTCGAGGACGTCGCGCAGGCGTGCGGCGGGGAAATCGCACAACGCACGCTCGGCTCCTTCGGAATCGCCGGATGCTTCAGTTTTTATCCGACCAAAAACCTCGGCGGTCTCGGCGACGGCGGGATGATCCTCACCGACAGCGAGGAATTAAACGCCCGCGTCCGGCTTTTGCGGGACCACGGGCGCGAGAACGAAATGCGCTTCCTCGAAATCGGCTACAACAGCCGCCTCGATTCCATCCAAGCCGCCTTGCTCAATCTCAAATTGGATTCGCTCGACGAAGACAACGCCGACCGTCTCGCCAACGCCTCCTTCTATCACGAGCGGCTAAGCAAGGACGTTTTCACGCTACCGCCGTTCCGCAACGACGGATCGCACGTCTATAATTGCTACACGATCCGCCATCCCCAGCGCGACCACTTGAAAACCTTCCTCGACGAGCGGCAGATTCAGTCGAGGATTTACTATGCCCTTCCGCTTCATCTTCAACCCTGCTTTGAGTCGCTCGGTTACCGCGAGGGGCATTTCCCCGTCAGCGAGCTTGCCTCCAAACAGGTCTTGTCCATTCCGGTTTTCCCCGGAATGACCCGTCAAGAATTGGACGAGGTGGCGCACACGTTGGACCTTTACGCCAAAACCCATCCTCTTCCGGCGGCTCCCAAGGGACATGTCTAACGGCCGTTCTTCGCCTTAAGGGGGAACGACGTGGCGATCAGCCAAGCCGATCAAAACTTCATGCGCAACGCCCTCACGCTGGCCTTGAGGGGCCGGGGGCGGACATCTCCCAACCCCATGGTGGGAGCCGTCGTCGTCAAGGAAGGGAAGATCGTCGGGCGCGGTCACCACGCGCGCGCGGGAGAGGCGCACGCCGAAATCGTCGCGCTGACCGAAGCGGGCGAGGAAAGCCTCGGCGCGACTCTCTATTGTTCCCTTGAGCCATGTTGTCACTACGGCAGAACGCCTCCTTGCACCCGCGCGATTATCGAGGCGGGCGTCAAGCGCGTCGTCGTTCCGATTCTCGATCCCAACAAAAAAGTGAACGGCAAGGGAGCGACGGAACTTCGCGAAGCCGGAATCGAGGTCGAAGTCGGTTGTCTCGCCGAGGAAGCCCGTCGCCTGAATGAATTCTTCGTCGTCTTTCACGAATTGGCCCGTCCGTTCGTCACCGTCAAGTGGGCGATGACGCTGGACGGAAGAACGGGCACGGACTCCAATCACTCGCGCTGGATCAGCAACGAAGCCTCGCGCCGTTACGTCCATCAGCTTCGCTCGCTCCACGATGCGATTCTGATCGGCATTGGGACGATCCTTGCCGATGATCCGATGCTGAACGTCCGGCTGGAAAACTACACCGGTCCGCAACCCTCGCGGATCGTCGTGGACGGCGACCTCTCGATCCCGCGGCGCGCCAAAATGTTGCGCGAGCGGAACGCCGGGCCGGTGATTTTGGTCACGACTCCCTACGCTTCGAAGGAGGCGCGAACCGCCTTGGAAAAGGACGGCCATCGCGTCGTCGTTTTGCCCGGCAAACGCCGTCTCATTGACATTCGGCAACTGCTCGATTTTCTGGCCGGGGAGCAAATCATTTCCGTTCTCGCCGAAGGAGGACGCCAAATCCAAACCGCGCTGATGAAACAGGGGCTGGTGGATAAAGTCGTGGCCTTCGTTTCTCCCAAAATCATCGGCGGAACGGAACTTCGCAACCCTCTCGAAGGTCTCGGCTTGATGACGATGGATCAGGCCGTTGTTCTGAAGGATTCCAAGTGGACGGCGTTCGATGAGGACATGTGCGTCGAGGGGTATCTGCGGAAAATTTGATCGGGGTTTTATTTCTCACCACCAAGGCACGGAGACACCAAGTTGCAAGATCCGAAAGAGCTTGGTGTCTTCGAGTCTTGGTGGTGAAAATCCGAAAGAATCCATCTCGCTTCCCCAATTAATCTTTCCCCCCCGAACCAAGATACCCATGCAACAACGGCAACCCCGTCAGCGCGGGAACCAGATAGCGCAAACTGACATAGAAGCCGACCCCGGCCAAAATCGCGGGAGGATAATAGGGAGCAAAAAGAAAAATGATCGCCGCGTCGCGGGTTCCCATGCCGAAAAGCGAAAGGGGCAACAGCCCGACGAAAATCGCCAGCGGCATCAACAACGCGAACGGCAACACCGGGATGGGGGCGTTTAGGCAGAGGAAGAAAAAGTAGATTTGTGCGAGGTGCAGGATCCAAAGCGCGACGGAAATCGCGCAGAGCCATTCCCGCCGGGCGCGCTTGGCTTGAAGGAGCGACATGACCTCGTGGCTCATCGCCAGCAGTTTGCCCAGCCGCGCCGTCTTCGGATCGGCGGAGAGAAAATTCACCATGCGTCCGTAAAAGGGGATGTGTCGGATAGGAATGAAATAGAGCGCGCCGACGATCACAATCACGGCTCCGCTGATCGCGGAGCAGAAGGCCGCAAGCGCTACGAAGCGGGCCGGATCTTCAACTTCGAATCTACTCGAGCAGGTGACCATCACACCGACGAATGCCAGAAGACAGAGCGACGCGAGATCGAGCATTTTCTCGAAGACGACCAAATTGACGGCGCGAGAAAGATCGAGGCTTCCGGACCGCTTCAAAAAATAAGCCTTCGTCAAATCCCCCATCTTCGAGGGAAGCACGACGTTCATGGACTGGCTTGCCAAAATCAATCGCGCCGCTTCCCCCCATCCCATTTTAACAAACGGCGACGCCATTTCCTTCCAGCGGTAAATGATGATGAAATTTTGCGGAATGAAAAGAAGCAGGGCGACGACAAATGGAACTGGCTTGGTGGCGAGCATATTGATCCAAAGAACATGGCGGTCCACCCGGGCCAAAATCAGCCCGATGATCCCGAACGTGACGATGAAGGGAATGATCCGTTTCACTTGGGAATCGCGGAATGTTTTTGCGCGATACGACCGGCGGCGTTGAGTTCCGGAACTCTGTCCGTCAAATCGCGCCAAGGCAACAAAACACTCGACTGATAGACGTTGCTGTTGGCGACGTAAATCGAAGTCGCGTCCGATCCCGCGTGAAGCGAAACAAACTCGCTGGTCTCGGGTGGCTTGATGATTTCGTCCTCGATCTGGACTTGATCGTCGCTGAAAACCAACCGTCGTGTGAAACGATACGGGGTACGCGGCTTTCCCGTGATCAAGATTTTTTGCAGGACGCGGCGAAGGAAATCCGAAGCGAATCGCCCCAACGTCAGATTCAGGCATCGGAAAAGAATCTGCTTGAAAGGGGAGGCGAGTTTGACCCGCCGCTCGCAGAAAAATCCGCCAACGGTTGCTTCGACCGATTCGAGCGCGGTCCGCTCCTCGACCTTGACCTGATAATCATCCACCAAGTGCGTGACAACCGTCCGCCCGTCGCGCAATTTGCCAATCAGACCGGTGTCGCTATAAATTGTCCCTTGGGGATCGGTGATTTTGACGACTCCTCCTTTCGCCAGACCGGCAACGGCATAGTAGCGATTCGTCTTCTTCACCAACATTTTCGCCTTCGGAAAATATCGCGTGAAGTTCGGACGGTCGTTCAACGGGTCGGCGCGCTGGGGAGAAAAATCGAGACAGGCTTGAAGCCAATCATAAACGTAATGGGCGCACATCCGGTCGTCGTCGTTGAAATATCGCGTTCCTTTGGCAACGGCCACCTTCAAAAACTGATCCGCGATCTGCGCCGCTTTCGGCTCGTGCGGAGCCATTACTTCAAATCCGTGCGGAAAGAAATGATAGGTATTCCGGCTTCCATATTCTCCGGCGTAACCTCCGTCCGGGTGCATGAAATACCACGCGAACTGCACGGCGGGGCGAAGCATCGCGAGGAGACGCTCGGAGAGAGATGAATTGGGCGCGGAATTCACGGATGTCACGGTTAACTTTCTCAGAAGCTTCGCCAGATAAGAAATCGTGCATGAGTGGTATCCCGGATCGGCCCCCTCGTATTCCTGAAACCATCCTTCCTCCGACTGCCAACTTTTAACGATGTCGAGATAACGGTCTCGTCCGCGCGCGAATTTATCCTCGCCCGTTAGGAGAAAAACATTGTGAAGCCCCAGCGCCGCCAGAGCCTGATGGTTGGTCAAGCGTCCCGATTCGTTGTGTTTGAGAAGCCACTCGCCGCGTCGAACGAAGAATTCAAGATGTTCGGTTCGCTTTTCGCCCAACACCAACGAGCTTTCGGTGCAGGCGTGGAGCGAAAAAACCGCCGCGCCGAGCGCGCGCTCAAACGGAAAGTAATCGTCGCAACTTCCATCCTTGTGCGACGATTTACGCGCAAAATCAATTCCGGCCAACGCGAATTCCTTCATGCGCTCCCTCTGAAAATATGGATTATCCGCGAACGGATACCGATAGACCAACGCCAGCGGCAGAACAAATTCCTGTGCCATTCCGCACGGAAAATCCATCGTGCGGTAATGCCAATAAGCCCGATCAAAACTTCCGTAGGTCGGGCTGTATCGGTTGCGATCCGCGAGCAGAAGCAATTTCGGAATCGAAGCCAGCGCCAAGTCGCTGTAGCGCCGCCGCAATGTCTCAAGCCCGGGGGAAAGCGGTGGAAGCTGATCGGGATTCGTTTCCATGACACGCGTCGGATTATTTGTCGCGCATTCCGGTCAATTTGAGAACCAAATCCGCGATCACGCCGATCAAAAGCATCTGCATTCCCCCGATGAAAAGGAACAGCGAGGTCACGTCCATAACTTGACCCGTCAGCAATTTGCTGAGGATGACCGTCGCGCACGCGGCGAAAACGAAAACGACGGCGAGCGGCACGAACACCTTCAGCGGATTGAAATAAGTGATCGTGCGCAAAATCAACGCGACGAAATTCCAAGTGTCGCGCACCGGACGGATTTTGCTTTTCCCTTGTCTTCTTCGATATTCAATCGGAATGTGGCGGACCGCCGCGCCCGAACAAAGCAACGCAAGCGTCATCGAGGTCGTCAGGCTGAAACCTTCGGGCAACAGCGGACGATAGCGATCCACCAGCGATTTACGCATGAGCCGCAAACCGGAGTTGAGATCGGGAATCTTTTGACCTGAAAGAAAATTCGCCAACGCGGTCAAAATCCTTTTTGCCCCGCGTCTGACCAAGCCGTCGGTTTGCGCGGTTTGCGCCCGGCATCCGACGATCATGTCCGCGTTCTCATCCTCTCCCAACGCATTTAATAGCTTTCCGATTTCCTCCGGAGGATAGGAGCCGTCGGCGTCAATGATGAGAATCCACGGATGCGCGGCGCGTCGGCAACCGTTCTTGATCGCGGCGCCATAGCCGCGATTGCTCTCATGCCGGACAAGTTGAAAGCTTGCCGTGGTCTTTTGCGTGGCTTGAATGAAGGCATCGGTCGAGCCGTCATCAACCACGATGATCTCGAAAGGGCGACCACCGGCGCTCAAGGCTTGCTCGACCCCTTTCAAAGTTGCGGCCACCGACTCAGCCTCATTGAATACAGGGATGACACAACTGACGCCGGATAAATCGCCTGACATGATTCAAATCTTCAACAATCGGATTGAGCGGAACAAGCTTTTCTCTCCGTCTCCGCTTCAAAAATTGCGTCCGATCCTGACACAGAACCCTATCCGCCGGACAGCGAAAAGTCGCGGAGGTCAACCCGTAAAAAAATCATTTTTCGACGCTTGGGCTTGCTTTTGAATGGGAGAGCGGTAAAATGATCTCATTAAAAAGCGCGTCGCTCAGTGACGCAGGGTATTAGGTTTGCGTGACATTCCCCGCCGCCGATGATTGAAATTAAACACCGCGATTCCCGTCAGGTTCTGCACACGCTCTACGATGATTCGCTGGAAGCGGCCAATCTGACGAACGCCAATCTGGCCGGATCCGACCTGCGCGGCATGAGTCTGCGCTGGACGAACCTGAGCGGCGCGAGGCTGGAATACGCCGATCTCGCGGACGCCAATCTCGATGGAGCCATCTTTACCGGCGCCATTTATGATGAGACGACCCGCTGGCCCAAGGGGTTCAATCCCAAACGCGCGGGAGCAATCGTGAAGGCCGACGCGGCCAAGGCCGAGGCGCGTCCCCCCAATCCTCTGACTCAGTCATTAAGCGAAGGGAGGTTTGAATCGGGGCGACGGGCGCAACCCGAGCATCAACCTGCAACCAAACCCCCGCCGATTTCCGAGCCAACTCCGTTGTCCCCCAAATCGCACCCTCCGGTCCGAGCAACCGTTCAACCCTCGGCGCGTGGCATTCAAATTCGCCATAAATTGACCGGCAAGACTCTCCACGAATTTCCGGTGTCGTCCCTTCTGGGATTGGATTTGGCGCGCGTCAATCTGATTGACGCCGACCTCAAGGGGTTGAATTTCTCCGAGGCTAATCTCTCCGCCGCGCTGTTGGTCGAGGCCGATCTCACGGGCGCGACGATCCTCAACGCCAACATGACCGACGCGACTCTCATGGAATCAAATCTCCGCGGAGTCCATTTCGCGGGGAGCGATTTGGAAGGAGCCAATTTCACCGGAGCCATGATGGCCGGAGCCGATCTCGCCGCCGCCAATCTCGAGGATGCCAACTTGAGCAACGCCGACCTGACCGAAGCGACACTAGCTGAAGCCAAGCTTCGCGGCGCGACGCTTCAAGGAGCCATTCTCCTCGAAGCGCATCTGGAGCGAGCCGATTTGACCCGCGCCGATCTGCGCGATTGCAATCTCGAAGGAGCGAACATGCTCGGGAGCCGAATGATCGGAGTCAATCTGAATCACGCCATTTTGCGCGAATCCGATCTTGAGGAGGCGGACCTCAAGAAGGGAAATTTGGTCGAAGCCAATTTGAGCGGAGCGAATTTGGGACATGCCAATCTCACCGGCGCCGATTTGACCGGCGCGATCTTGGTGGACGTGAATCTTAAGGGAGCCAATCTCACTCGCGCCAATCTCACCGGAGCAAAGCTCGACGGAGCCAATTTGCGCGAGGCGAATTTGGAAGGAGCCATTTTGGAGGGAGCCGACCTCACCGACGCCGACCTTCACGGAGCCAATTTGAACATGGCCAATCTCGACGAGGCCAACTTGAGCGGGACGCAATTGGATGGAACCGCCCGGTATGAAGTTTCCAGCGACGCCAATGCCGACGCGGGGTTTGCCCCGCAATGAAACTTGAGCGCTCATGAATTTTGCCCGCGCCCAGCATCGCCCCGATCCGATCTGAATTATTCAAAATGTCCAATGCCTCTCCGCCCCTTACACCCGAAAGGGAAAAAACCGGAATGATCGAAATCCGCCGAGCTTTTACCGGCGAACTCCTGCTCAACCTCCAAGCCGAATCGCTTGAAGGCGCGCAATTGCGGGAAGCCAATTTGCGCGGCGCCGATTTGGTCGAAACCAACCTCCGTCGCGCCGATCTAAGCGGAGCCGCCTTGCGCGCCGCCGAAATGAACGACTGCAATCTCGAAGAAGCCAACTTGCACGGAGCCAATCTCCTTTTGGCCAATCTGCGCCGAGCCAAGCTTCAGTCGGCCAATCTGCAATCGGCAAATTTGGAAGGGGCTTCGCTGTTCCGCGCCGACTTGCGCGGGGCCAATCTTCAAGGAGCGATTCTCTTTGGCGCCCTGCTCACTCACGCGGTTTACGACTACGAAACGCAGTGGCCCGCCGGCATGGACCCGCTCAAGCATGGAGCGAAATTGGTCAAACTGGACGACACCGTCGGCGGAATGCCGAAGGCGGAAAAAACGCCTTGTCCCTCCTGTGGAAAGGAAATCCATCAGGACGCCTTGAAGTGCCGCTACTGCGGCAATTGGCTCAACAAGGCGACGGAAAAAGATTCGCAGGGAATCAAGATTCTTGGCCCGGGAGGCGAAGTTCTTCGACAGGTTCAAGCGCAAACGTTGGAGGGCGCGGACCTGAGCGGAGCCAAATTGTCGGGAGCGAATTTGGTCAACGTCAATCTCCGCAAGGCCATCCTGCGCGGCGTGGACCTCAGTCGCGCCGCCCTGCGCGGAGCGAATCTCGAGGGCGCGATCCTGCTGGACGCCAACCTGAGCGGGGCTAATCTCCGCCACGCCAATCTCACCGGCGCGGAGATGAGCGGAGCCATGATGAAGGGAACGAGTCTTGAGGACGCCGATCTCACCAAGGCGGTGCTGACCCGCGCCAATCTGCGCGAGGCCAACCTCTCCGGCGCGACCGTGCGCGACACCGATTTCTTCAACGCCAATCTCTTCGGCGTCAATTTTGCGCGGATCAAACAGGGCGAGACGGCGATTTGGCCCGTCGAGTTCAATCCGCTCAAACGGCCCGCTCCTCTGCCGGCCTCCGGCGACACCACTGAACCGGGCGCGGCGACTCCCGTTCCAGCCCCGCAACCGGCGATCCCGTCGGTGATCGAAACTTCGAGCTATCGTCCCGCTCCGACTCCGGCCATCGAACAAATCCAATGTCCCTTCTGCGCCGAGACGATTTTGGCCGACGCGATCAAATGCCGCTTCTGCGGCGAGTGGCTCGTTCAAGTGATGGACGAGGCCGAAAAATCGAAGTGGGCCAAGACGAAGCTTTATCTCATTTCCGGCGTGGTGGTGCTGACCCTCATCGTGATCGGGTCCGGCGCCGCGCTTTTCCTGCCCGCGTTTCAATTTCCTCCGACGACCGTTTCCTCATTCGCGCCCACCGCCGGAAGTCCGGCTGATTCGCCATCGGGTCAACGCTACCTCAATTTTCCTTCGGATCATTCCATCGGCAATCTGGCCGCGCGCGATTGGGGTTCGACCGATACTGAAGCGTGGCGCAACGTCGCGGAAGCGCAAGGCAAAACGCCGGTTCCTTCGGGCAAGGAACTGAAGCTGATCGTCAACGAAACGGCGACCGACCTGCGCGCGCTCGATTCCTTCGGTCCCGCCGATCTTCACACGCTCGATCTGCTTCTGGCTTCGTTCAAGGACGACCAGCTCATTCATCTCAAGGGGCTGACGGGATTGAAGGAACTTTACCTTCCGCCTCAAACCACGGACACGGGATTGATCGGCCTGAAACCGTTGACCTCGTTGACGACATTGATTCTCTTCGACACGAAAATCACCGACGCCGGATTGGAACGGCTGACGGGTTTGAAGACGCTCCAATTCCTCTATCTGCCCAAGCAAATCGGTGACAAGCCGCTTCAAGACCTCCAAAAAACCCTGCCCGGGTGTAGCATCAAAAAATACTGAATCACCGCCGAGTCGCGACCATCAGAGTTGTGCCCGCGAAGGGCGCAAAAAAACACGAATCGGGAAAATGAATTTCATGCGGAGGCGCGGGGAACGCGGAGGATTGTTGGACAGGTTAGGCAAGATTTACAGAATGAAAGATTGACTGTTGGTTATTCAGGGTGGGAGGCGTTGTCCTGAGCGGCGAGATGGAATGAAAAGAATCCCTCCAATCTCGTATTGAATTAGGAATGTCGTGAACGTCCCCGTTGGACCCAGAAATTGGAGCCTCATCCGAGCCGCGACCGTGAGGGGGCGTACAGCGCGCGTCATCCGTGCATTTGGATTCTCGCTCGCTCTCGCGGCTCGGTTGCCCTTCTCGCGGTCGAATCTAGGAACTGAACCGCGTTCGGGTGAGGACGCCGTTGGCGGCCGATCGAATTCCGCTCGGCGACAACCGGAGCACTTCCGGATGAGGCGAATCGCATCGCGTCGAGCGATGACGGGGACGATATTGCCGAAGGCGGAAAAATGAATTACTTTTAACGTAAACGTCCCCGTTGGTCTACCCAGCGTCCAATTTTACGGATTTCAGTCGCGGACCGATTTTTTCGGAGGGACAAGGGGAGGAGGCGGTGCCACACCGCCAAAATACTGAACTACATGTCCATCCTCGTCTATGTCGACAATAGCACTGCCTTCTGGCATAGCGGGGCGACGAAGAAGGTAGACACTCCATCGACCGCTATTAAATGTTATATTACTCACCTCAGAGTTTTGCCATCCTCTGCGCTTCACCTCCGCCTGCGCAATGGCAGTAATCGCAACAGCCCTCTCTTTATCTACGTTGGCCCTTTCGCGGATTTCGTTTCTATGCCCGCTCCTCTGCCTAACGTACTGTTCACTATTGTCGCGACATGAATATAGAAGCGATACAGTTGGCAACGTGAGATACCTAGCGTAATTACTTAAGGGAAGCAATGGTATTTCTCTCGCATAACATCAATGTCGTAAAACTGAATCAAACGATTAATCTCCGCAATACACTGAGTGTCGCCGTGGCAACTGTTCAACCCGTTAATTAGGCAACCTACTGTGACCTTATTGGGGCAATGGGGACGTTTACTTCATTGATAATTCGTCCTCTTTCCTTCTTCATTTCACAATCCACAGCCCGAATCAGCTCAGGCCAAGATTTTCTCAACAACGTTCCCCGAAACGTCGGTCAGGCGGAAGTCGCGGCCTTGGAAACGGTAGGTGAAGCGTTTGTGGTCCACGCCGAAGAGATGGAGCATCGTCGCGTGGAGGTCGTGAACGCTGACGACGTTCTCGACGGAGTTGTAGCCCAGTTCGTCGGTCGCCCCGTAGGTGATGCCGGGTTTGATTCCACCGCCGGCCATCCAGATCGAGAATCCCTTGATGTGGTGATCCCGCCCGTCCCCCTGCGCCATCGGCGTCCGACCGAATTCCCCTCCCCAAACGATGAGCGTGTCGTTCAACATGCCGCGCTGTTTGAGGTCGGTCAGGAGCGCGTAGGTCGCCTGATCGGTGAGTTTGGCGGCGTTGCGGATGCCCCCCTTGATGGCGAGATGATGATCCCAACCGCGATGATAAAGCTGAATGAACCGGACGCCGCGCTCGGCAAGCCGCCGCGCCAAGAGGCAATTCGCGGCGTAGGTTCCGTCCAGTTTTTCAATCCCATACATGTCGAGGATGTTTTTCGGCTCGTCGGAAATATCGGCGAGGCCGGGAACGCTCGTTTGCATCTTGAACGCCATTTCGTATTGCGCGATGCGCGTGGCGATTTCGGGGTCGGAGATCGTTTCGGCGCGCAGGCGGTTCAATTTCTCGACCGCGTCCACGACGTCCCTCTGGCGCTCCGGCGTCACGCCGTTCGGATTATTAACGTAATAAACCGGCTCCCCTTTGGAGTTGAATTGAACGCCCTGAAATTCGCTCGGCAGAAATCCGCTGTGCCATTGCCGCATCGAGACCGGTTGCTCCGTGCTTCCGCTGGAGGAAATCAGCACGATGAAGCCGGGCAGATTTTCCGATTCGCTTCCCAAACCGTAGAGAAACCACGACCCGATGCTGGGTCTGCCGGAGATGGAGGTTCCGGTGTTCATAAACGTGTGCGCCGGATCGTGGTTGATCTGCTCGGTGACCATCGAGCGGATGATGCAGATGTCGTCGGCGAGCTTGGCCATGTTCGGGAACGCCTCGCTGATTTCCTGACCCGACGCGCCGCATTTGTTGAAGGCGTAATTCGGCGGCATGACGCGGAGCACGGCGGCCTGCAATTGCGCGATGGGCTGACCCTTCGTGAACGATTCGGGCATCGGTTGTCCGCCGAGCCGGGTGAGTTCCGGCTTGTAGTCGAAGGTCTCCAAATGGGACGGACCGCCGGCTTGGTAAAGATAAATGACGCGCTTGGCTTTGGGGGCGAAGTGAAGCGGATTGACGGCTCCGCGCAAGGCGGGGGCGGTCGCGGCTTGGAGCCGCATGACCGGATTCAAGAAGGAACCGAGCGCGAGCGCGCCGACGGCATTGACTCCGCGCCCCAAAAATTGGCGTCGCGTTTGCAAAAGCTGAAATTGCTGGGAGAGGTCCATGGATTCGTTTCCCTCCTGCCGATTTCGAATTCCGGCGTTGAGGCATCCTACCAAACGCGCCCCCTTCGGCGCATCTCAAATTTCGGGATCGCCCACATTCCACTATGGCGATCCATTCTTGGCATCCGAGCGAAGATGAAATATAATGGATGGCCATGAGCGAGATAAACAATGTACTTCCCTTGTTCAGTTTCCTCCTTGTTGCGTTCGGCGCCGCCTTTGGATTGTATCAATACTACCGCCAGTGGCGGTTTAGACGGCTCCAAAATCTGAGCGCCATCTTCCAGAAATTCATTCACACATCCGAACTGGTGGAACTCTTTGACATCTGCGATCAAATTGCCAACGGCGATGAGTCGAAGATCGACGATCTTTCCCGGTATCCATCACAACAGAAGCTGAGGCTTTTGGGTCTGCTGGAGGAAATAGCCCTGTTCGCCGAAGAATCGGAAGTGGAGGAAGAATACGCCAAGTATCTTTTCGCATGGCATTTTGAATACGTGTTCGGAGGCAAATACCCGCACATCGGAAAAGCCTTTTGGAGCAATCTTGGGACTGAAACTGAAAGAGATGAGGCATATTGGTCAAAATCAAGGAATTTTGCGGAACGAAACGAACATCACTTAACATGAAAAAACTCGCCGCCATTCATCCCGGTCCGCCGCGTCACTGGGTCGGCGACGGATTTCACGTCCGCTCCATTTTCAGCTATGACGGATGGGGGCGGGAGCTGAGTCCGTTTCTTCTCTTGGATTACGCCGAACCGGCCTATTTTTCTCCGTCTGAACAGCCTCGCGGCGTCGGCGTTCATCCCCATCGCGGATTTGAAACCGTCACAATTGTCTATCAAGGCTCGCTGGCGCATCGCGATTCCAGCGGCGGGGGCGGACAAATCGGTCCCGGCGACGTTCAATGGATGACGGCCGGAGCCGGGCTGGTGCATGAGGAATTTCATTCTCCCGAATTCACGCGCGAAGGGGGGACGATGGAAATGGTTCAGCTTTGGGTGAATCTCCCCGCGAAACACAAAAAGGCGCCGCCCGGGTATCAGGCGATTCTGGATAAAGACATTCCGGTCGTTGAGGTTGACCATGCCGGAACGATTCGCGTCATCGCCGGAGAATTCAGAGGGACAAGAGGTCCGGCAAAGACCTTCACTCCGGTCAATTTGGGGGATGTCCGAGCCACGGCGGGAGGCAAGATGACATTGCCTCTCCCGAATGGCCACACGACGGCGTTGCTCATCCTGCGCGGAGCCGTTAATCTGGAGGGCAAGAAGGCGAAGGCGGGGGAACTGGCCGTTTTCTCGCGCGAAGGAGAAGACATTCAGATCGAAGCGACCGAGGATTCCACCTTGCTTGTCCTGAACGGCGAACCGATCAACGAGCCGGTCGCGGGCATGGGTCCGTTCGTGATGAACACACGCGAGGAAATTCTGCGGGCCATTGAGGACTTCCAATCCGGCAAGATGGGAAACATCGGACCATAGTCCCTCTGTCTTCTGAGTCGCGTTCATTATACACTCGTGAAAGTGGCAGGGGATCAATCCTCAATGGCGACAAGGGACAAAATCACGGCCATCATTCCGGCGTTCAACGAAGAGCGGAACATCGGCGATTGTCTTAAGGGCGTTCGCTGGGCGGATGAAATTTTGGTCGTGGATTCCTTCAGCTCGGATCGGACGCCGGAGATCGCCCGCGAAACGGGAGCGCGCGTCGTTCAGCATGAATACGTCAATTCGGCGACGCAGAAGAACTGGGCGATTCCGCAGGCAACACATCCGTGGGTCTTGATCGTGGACGCCGACGAGCGCGTGACGCCCGATCTGCGCGACGAGATTTTGAAAATCTTGGAATCCCCCGACGCGGACGGCTATGACGTTGGCCGGATGAATTATTTCATGGGAAAAAAAATCCGATTTAGCGGTTGGCAAAACGACAAATGCCTTCGGCTCTTCCGGCGCGAAAAGGGACGTTATCAGGACCGCCACGTCCACGCCGACGTCATCGTGGAGGGCAAAGTCGGCAGACTAAAAAACAAACTGATTCACAACACGTTCGAGAATTGGGATCAATACATGCGGAAATTCAATCGCTACACCACTTGGGCCGCCGAGGATCGCGCGAAGAAAACGTCCAAGGTGCGGTGGCATCACTTGACGATCCGTCCGACGGGAAGATTTCTGAAACAATACTTTCTCAAACTCGGTTTTCTCGACGGCAAGGCGGGATTCACCATCAGCGCGCTCTCCGCCTACAGCGTTTTTTTGAAATACGCCAAGCTTTGGGAAATGCGCGAACGGGCAAATGGGGGGAAAAGGCATCGTGACGATCCCGTTTGACATCCGCCGACGCGTGTTTCTGCGCGGGCCGAATTGGGTCGGCGACGCGATCATGGCGACCCCCGCCATTGGTAAATTAAGGCGATCCTTTCCGGAATCCCACATCACGTTGATGGTTCGTCCGTGGGTCGCGGCGATTTACGAGCATAACCCCGACATCAACGAACTTTGGGTTCAGGACGATTCCACTTCGACGCGGGCTTTTTTTTCCGCCGTCAACCGCGTCCGCAAGGGACAATTCGACATGGGGATCGCGTTTCCCAATTCTTTTCGATCCGCCGCGTTAATGGCCTTGGGGCAAATTCGCCACCGCGTCGGTTACGCCCGAGGCGGACGCTCTTTTCTTCTCACGCGCAAAGTCGAGGTCGAACCCAAACTTCTGGAGGAGCATCAGGTTTACTATTATCTCCACCTGATCGAATGGATGAGCAATCTGCCCCCCGAGCCGCCGAAGATGACGCTGGTTCCCGATCCGGCGCAACGGGAATGGGTGACCGGACAACTGCGCGACATGGACTGCGACCCGTCGCGTTTGCGCGTCGGCGTCGCTCCGGGTTCGATCAACAGCATGGCCAAGCGGTGGCTTCCGGACCGCTTCGTGGCGTTGATTGACCGCATCAAGGCCGACGTGGGGGCGGAAATTTTCTTGATCGGCAGTTCGGCGGAAAAGGACGTTCTTGACGACATCGCCGCGCAATGCAAACCGGGCGTTCACAATTTGGCCGCGCAATTTAACCTCGCGCAGTTTATCGCCTTCATGGATCGTCTTCACGCCTTCATCGGCAACGATTCGGGGGCGATGCACGTCGCCGCGGCGCTGGAGGTTCCGACCATCGCGATTTTCGGCCCAACCGATTGGCGGACAACCGCCCCTTTTACCAGTCGCTCCAAAATCGTGCGGCATCCGGTCGAGTGTTCCCCCTGCATGTTGCGGACCTGTCCCATCGCGCATCCCTGCATGACGGGGATCGAAGTCGAGGACGTTGTTCGCGCCTTCGCCGAACTCGCGCCTCAGATTAAGACAAGACTGAAGGGGACGGCGTGAAAGGGACGACGGCGTGAACGGGTTTGGTCCTCTTCGGAAGTTCGGGGACTGGCTCGCGGGGGTTCGTCCGCGTGCCTGTCCCACGAATTTCATTTATGCGGCCGGTTTTACTCTGGGAGAATTCAGGGTCCGGCTCGCGCGTGTTCATGTGGCACATCCGCCTCCGGCTGTGCTTTGCTGTGTCTGCCCCACAAAAATATCCCCATAGAGGATTCCAAATCTGGACAACTTGCGCCAATCGCGCCATAATTCCGCAAGTTTAGGGACCCAAAATGACGACGTCCAACGGAATTAAGTATCCTGTCCTCTTATCCCCCAAGGGCATTGCCACTGAGTGATGCGTTCGAACTCTAGAGGTGGAAGAAGCGAAATTGCAACGCGGGAATTAAAAGGAAGAATTATAGCAATGGTTGCTATGCAGGCAAAAAAAAGGCGTATCTATTTTGTGCGTGGGTTCCTTGCCGCAATCGGTTGCTTATTGTTACTAATACTAAGGGGGTCGACGGTTCAGAGTTTGTCTATCGGCGAGCAATACGGCAAACTAGCATTACTCCTGATAGTTGTGTCGATTGCTCCGCTTTCGGGCTATTTGGTGGCCTTTCATTGTCTTAAAGGCGAGATCGAGAATACCACAGTGGAGTATCCGTCAGATGTGACGGTTAATAGAAAATATGGTGCATCATACTTATTCGACTGGTTGTTTTGCACAATATCTTTAGGTGTGGCTGGAGGCGCTGTGGACACCTCGCTTGTTATAGCGTTCGGGCTTGGCTTTCTTGCATTTTTTGGCACAGGTGTAACCATTAGGATCTCTCCAGAACTCGGGCCGTATTATAGAGGTAAGTTCTTTACTCCAACAATGCAAGTGATTGTGGCTAGCGCTTTGGCGTTCGGTTTCGCACTTTTACTTGTCTGGTTACGAACGAGAGGGGAAATGATGAGGACAGTCGATAGTCTGTGAATGAACTTGGAAATCGAGGACGTTTGAAATCGGGAGGAATCGGGGCGGAAACCGTGGGATGTGAACCATAAAGATAATTGAGTGAATGCGAAGATCAACATAATGGTCCGGCGTCCCGAATCGGGGAACGGCAACTGTCCCTCCAAAAAAAATTCGTCCGGGCGCAACGGGGGAATCCGGGGACAGGATACTTAATTCCATTCAAGATGCCGCTGGACGATGGCGGACGTTGACAGCAGAGGTAATTCGATTTGCCGATTTGCAAGATAAGGGGACAGGATTCTTAATTTAAGAGAATGAAGCTTCGTTTACCATAAAGGTGAGCGTGACGGCAATTCGCTCTTCAAATTTCCCTCGCCAACACCAAAGTGAGATGCACCCGGCGCATTGCCAGCCAGCGCCGTTCGCCGGTGATGATCCGGTAGGTTCCGGTCGGGTCCGAATTGGGGGGAAAAGAATGGCGGGTGGGGCGGAAGAATGAGAACATGTCCGAAAACACGGGAACACGGAACAGGAAAAGCAAAGAACTTTGGCGCCGGACTTGAAAGTGATTCATCTGGACGACGGGAGGGCATGGCGCGGAGGGCAACATCAGGTCGCGCTTCTCATCGGGGGCTTGGCGCGGTCGGGCGTCGGTCAAACCTTGGTCGCGCCGCCCGGGAGTCCGCTTGCGCTGGCGGTCGCCAAAAGCGGCGCGGAGGTCGTCCCCTATGATTTTCGCGGCGAATGGGATTGGCGCGCGCCGAAGTTCATTGCCGATCTCTCCGAGAAAATCCAAGCCCAAATTTTTCACGCCCACACGGCCCACGCCCACGCCTTGGCGATCCGCGCCCACAAGCGGCTCGCGCGGGAAGGAAAGGGAGACAAGACGCGCATCGTCACGACGCGCAGGGTGGACTTTCCGGTGGCGCGAGGATTCTTTTCGCGCCGAAAATATCTTTATTCCCATCAACATTACATCGCCATCTCCGAGGCGGTGAGGAACGAGTTGATTAAAGGGGGCGTTGAGGCGAACCGGATTGATCTGGTTCCGAGCGGGGTTCCGCCGATTCCCGCCGACCAAGCGTGGGACCCGGAAACGGCGCGGAAAAATTTTGGGATCAAGGATAACGAGATCGCCATTGTCGCGGTCGGCGCGTTGACCGATCACAAAGGGCATCGCTGGTTGATCGGGGCCGCGCCTCAAATCGTCGCCGCTTTTCCCTCGGCGAGGATTCATATTTTGGGGGAAGGGGAACTGCGCGGCGAACTGGAAAGCCTCATCGCGCGGCTTGGGATGAAGGATTTTGTCCGTCTTCACGGTCACGTCCCCGACGCTAGGCTCAAGCTCGCTGGATTCGATCTTTACGTTTCATCCTCGCATTTGGAGGGACTGGGAACGGCGATCTTGGACGCGATGCTGGCCGGATTGCCGGTCGTCGCGGCTTCCGCCGGCGGTGTGACCGACGTCGTCAGGCATGGGAAAACCGGTTGGCTAGTTCCGGCGCGAGATTCTTCGGCCCTCGCGACCGAAGTGGTTCGGGTTTTGAATCTGCCTCTCATCGAACGACAACGCCTCGTTGAGGCGGCCAAGGCGAACGTGGAGGAGCGTTTTTCCGCAGGCCAGATGGTCGCCGGAACGCTCGCGGTCTATCGCCGGATTCTTGCTTTGTCTTATTGATACAGATCGGGATTGAGGACCCCGACGCATTTCAAGTTGCGGTAGCGTTCCTTGTAGTCCAGCCCGTAGCCGACGACAAAAACGTCGGGGATTTCAAAGCCGACGTATTTGCAGGGGAGGGGAGCGCGGTCCCGCTGTTTGGTCTTGTGGAGCAAGGCGCAGATTTCCAAGGACGCGGGACGGTGCATTTTGATCATTTCGTGCAGAACGCCAAGGGTGTGCCCCGTGTCATAGATGTCCTCGATGATGAGCACGTCGCGGCCGTGAAGGTCGAACTCGACGTCCTTGGTCAAAACGACTTGGGAGGCCGGACGGTTTCCTTCCCGATAACTTTGCGCGCCGACGAGATCGAGTTGATGGGGAATTTTAATCTCGCGCGAGAGGTCGGCGAGGAACATCAGAACCCCTTTGAGAACGCCGATCAGGACAAGGTCCTTACCCGCATAATCATGGGAAATTCTCTCCCCCAGTTCCTCCACCTTTTCGGTAATCTGATCCTGATTGAGGAGAACGCGCTCCAGATCGGACTGAAGCGACGCATCCTTGGGGAAATCAGCCGTCAGGCCATTTGTTCGTTCATTCATCATTCTAAGACCACGGATCGGATAAAACCGGCTACTTGATAAGATCGGTTCCTTGTCCCGCGCCCTGAAAGTTGTATCTTTTGATTTCAAGGTTGTCCACAAAGTCAATCTTGACTCCTTGGTCCATCCATATCCAAGTTTCCCTCGAACGTCCCTGATTATCCGTTTTAACGTCACTTTTTCGCGTGGGGTCGCCATATTGGCAAATCAGCAACGTCTTCTCGGTCGCGGGGTGTTCCACGTAGCCGTTCGGACCTTTGAATTCGACTTCGATTTTCCGCTCCATATACACCCATGTTTTGCGGGCCTCGTTCACCATGGTCGGAATTTCATCCCGCTTGCCGGCGAGGTCGGAACTTGTGATGAACGTTCCGTCCGTTTTCCACCAGAAATGGATGAAATCGGGTTTGCCGTATCGCTGAAATACCTCTCGTTCGGGCGTGGTGAGGGGGTGTTTTTTTGAGGGAAACCACGAGGGGACCTTGGCGACGTTGTAGGAATAGCGGGGGTTGATCTCGATGATTTCTTTGTCGCGGTTACAGGAGGAGGCCAACAGGAGCGCCGCAATCCCCGACAGAAAAAGGGAAGAACGAAAGTGGAAACCCGGAAATCGAATCATAATAGACAACGGTTATGCGCCGAGCAGTTTTAGATTTATACTCGTTCGGCGGAGCGGCTTCAATGGGAAAAACAAAACGAAAGGGATGCGATCAACAGGGTTCGCATGGTTGGTTCAGACCAAACATTCATAAAAATGGAGGGGTCTGACCTATGGGACCGATTGTGGAGCATCGCCGATTCATTTCAAACTGGGGGATTATCCTCGCTCTCATCTGCGTCGCGGCGAGTGGACGGATTGCCAAGGCCGCGACCAAGACCGCAGTGGATGACGACGGGAAGGAATTTTCGCTTCCCAAGGATTGGCCGGAGGGGCATCCGCTTCCGAATCTTAAGCCGAACTGCGTCCGATGCCACGTTGACAAAGGGGGCGCGCTGACGGCGGCGGTCTATAATTTCGCGCAAAGCACCCACGACCACGAGCAACTGAGTTGTGTTTCCTGCCACGGAGGCGACGTCAAGAGCGATGAGAAGGCGCACGAGGGGGATTTCATTTCCGGCGCGAAAAGCAAGCTGATGGAAAAATGCGCCGATTGCCACAAACCCGAAACGCAGGCGTTCAACGCGAGCAGGCATTTCCTGCCCGAAATCAAATACGACCATCCGATCTGCTCGACCTGCCACGACAATCATTCGGTCGGCAAGGGGGATTTCCGGTTGGCCAACGCCTGCACGAGTTGCCACGGAGCCAAGGCGGCGGCGACGACGGGCAAGGGGGAATCGCAGATTCTTTGGAAGGCGCGGACCGAAGGGGCGCACGGCAATCGGATTTCCGTCGCGCTTGTGGGGGGCGCAAATCAGAAACTTTCGGTCGAATACAAGAAAACGGAAGCGGCGACCGACATCGCCGTTCATCTGGCGACCGACGCGCAAGGGAAGCCGACCTCGACCGCCGAGGGAGTGATCGAGGCAATTAAGTTGAACAAGGAACTCTACTATATTATAAGCGCGGAAGAGGGGGGCGATTCGCTGGGGGAAGGGGTCGTCGAGCCGTTCGCGAAATTCAATCTTGCGGGGGGCACGGATTTCGAGGCCAAATATCCCGGTTACGGCGAACTCGTCCGCGCCAACGACGCGCTTTGGGATTCGCTGACGATTTTGCGGAAGGACCGCGAGAAGATGCCGCCCAAATTGGACGACGCCATCGCGGAGACCAGCAAAGCAACGATGCGGCTGATTCACACCGTTCCCAAGCAACCGGACGCGGCGGAGGTCAAGTCGGTGATTGCCAAGACGAATCAATTGAAAAAGGACGTGGACGCCTTTATGGCGCAATCGAAATAAGGAGAAAATCATGAAGCACAACGGAACGCATTGTTCGCAAAGCCGGCGGAATTTTTTGAAGGCCGCGGGGATCGCGACGGTCGGCGCGGGATGGGCCGGACGCCGCGCGTGGGCGGGCGAGGAAGCCAAGGCCGAGGAGGTCGTCGCCGCCAAAGTCGCCGTCGTGCAAAACTCGACGATCCGCGAGGCGGTGCGCGACGCGGTCAACATGTCGGGTGGGTTGGATTTCATCAAGCCCGGCCAGCGCGTCCTTATCAAGCCCAACGCCACCGGCGGCGTGAAGCATCCCTGTTGCACGAATCCCGAAGTGCTTTACGAGGTGATCAAGATGGTCGGCGATGCGGGGTGCGAGGACATCTACGTCGGCGACCGAAGTTTCTTTTTCATCAATGACGTCATGGGGGTCCTGAAATTCGTCGGCCACTACGACGCGGCCAAACAGGCGGAGAAAGACCTCGGCGGCAAGGTCAAAGTGA
Source organism: uncultured Candidatus Sumerlaeota bacterium (assembly GCA_964598765.1). Classification (GTDB taxonomy): domain Bacteria; phylum Sumerlaeota; class Sumerlaeia; order MVZB01; family JAJFLK01; genus CAZRCZ01. Next base: position 321,118 of record CAZRCZ010000001.1, read on the forward strand.
CCGTCGTGCCGTTCGATCAAGCCATGCCCTATCTTAAGCCCGGCACGCCCGACGTCTGGCGGCAGATCAATCATCCGTTGGCGAAACATTACACCGACGAGTCGGGTAACGACACGGGATTCAGGTTGGCGGAAATTTTATTTCAAATGGATCACGTCATCAGCGTCCCGACGGCCAAGACCCATTTTCAGGCGTGGTTCACGATGGCGATGAAATCGTTCGTCGGCATGAGCCACCCCGACGCGCGAAAATACTTCCATCGTTTCTCGACGACGAACGACCTGCGCGATCAACGCTCGTCGGGCAAGGCGGAGGTCCAACCCGACGTGACGCCGTTCACAAATCGTCTGGTGGAGTTGAATCTTGGTTTCGCGCCGCGCCTGAACATCATTGACGGAACGCGGCCGATCGTTTACGGCGGTCCCTCCAACGGCGACTCGCAGGAGGCCAACGTCATCATCGCCAGCCGCGACCGGATCGCCGCCGATGTGGCGGGCGTCGCGCTTCTGCGGACGCTCGGAACGGAGAAACGGCTTCAGGAAACCTCGCCGTGGAAAAATCCGATGATCCATTACGCGCGCAAGCTGGGGATCGGCGTGAAAAGTCCGGCCAGCCTCGCGTTCGAGCACAAGGGATTGGGAATGCTGGATCAGTTTACGACGAATATGGCGTAAGACTTGCGCATGGCTCGCGCGGTCTTGATTAAGAAATAAACGCAAGGACGCAAAGTCGCGAGGACGCAATGAAGAATTTCTCCAACCTCCTTGCGCCCCTGCGTCTTTGCGATTCATCCCCGGGGGGCTTTTCGATTCCAACTACTATCCGCAAAGGGAGATTAACATGAAAAATTGCATCAGGCTCATTCGTGTAACGGGATCATTGCTCATCGCTTCCATCTCATTGGTTGCGTTTTCTTACGCCGAAGAAAAGGAAAAAGCCAAACCGGCCGAGGCGGCAGGCGTCGGCGCGATGTATCCGCTCGATTTCTGCATCGTCAGCTGCAAGAAGCTTGGCGAGATGGGAGAGCCGGACGTCGTTCAGCGCGAAGGGCGCGAAATCCGGTTTTGTTGCGCCGGATGCGAGAAGAAATTCGACGCCGACGCCAAAACATATCTCAAGAAAATTGACGACGCGATCATCGCCCAGCAAAAGCCGATTTTTCCGACCGACACCTGCGTCGTCTCCGGCGATAAATTCGGCGGCGAGATGGGCAAACCGATTGATTACGTCTTCAACAACCGTTACCTCACGCTTTGTTGCCGGGATTGCGTCGCCGATCTCGTCAAGGACCCGGCGAAGGCGTTGGCGAAGCTGGATGAAGCAACGATCGCCAAGCAAGGGAAGGAGTATCCGCTGGAGACGTGTCCGGTGAGCGGTGAAAAACTGGGGAAAATGGGGAAGCCTGTGGATTATGTTTTCGCCGGGCGGCTCGCGCGGTTTTGTTGCAAGGGATGCCTTAAGGATTTTGAGAAGGACCCGATCAAATACATGGGCAAAATTGACGAGGCGGCGAAGGCGAAGAAATCCGGGAAGTGATACCAGCCATTGCCTTGCCTACTTGGGAATTTCGTAAATTAGCGTCTTCGGATATTCGGCGGACCACGCATGCCAGCGGCATTGGATACTGTTGATCCAACGGAGTTCCTTACCGCGAAGCGGCCCATCAATTCCGCGTCCGGCCAAGCTCCAGCGCGTTCCGGTTTCCTTGTCCTTGAAGGGAGCGGTTTCCGGTGAAATCTCGTCGGCGTAGAGAGTGAGGTTGCGGCCTTCCAGCGCGGCGCCGAACGCCGTGGCGCTCGCGGTCGGTCCATACCAGAAGACGGCAATCGGTTCGCCGCCGACTACGTCGTTCCAACAGGCGCGCTCTCCCACGCCTTCCAGCGGATAAGCTTTGGTTTCCGCTCCGATTTCCACGCCAAGCACGTTCGCCATGGCTTTCAGCCTGCCGTCAACTTGTCCCATCGAGGCTTGCGCTTCCTTGGTCAGTTCCGTCGGAAGCGGGGCGACGGGATATTTTTTGCCGTCGAAAAGGTCGTAGGTGGTGGATTCGGGATGAAGCATGAGCCAATACCCCCAATTGGTCACCGTGCTGGGAATCCGTTCGAGACGTTGGCCTTTCATCGGCCCCTCGAAGGCAATACCGGTCAGCGCCGACCAAAGCGATCCGTCGCGCCCTTTGACGATCATCACGCCGCCGCGCCAACCTTCAAACGAATAACCGTAATCTTTCTTGTAGGCCGCGACGTAGCCGCCGTCGGGATCGTAGAAAAAGAGACCGTAGGTGTCGTTGATGACCCTCGGCGCGGAGATAAAGTAACGGAGCGGAATCGCTCCGCCATTGTGCTGTCCTCGCAACCATGCGATTACCCTGTCGTCGTATTGAATCAGCCCCTTTCGTTGCTGGTTCGAGCAATAGGAGCAGGGAGGCTCGGTCAAGGGTGTGAACAACCCCGGTTTGGATTCGATCTTCGGCTTGACGGGTTCGTCTCCCCCAAGCATCCGATCGAATAAAAGCAGGGTTAGGATGATTCCCAGAGTGAATTGCGTTTTTTTCATACCCATCCCTCGGCCATGGCTGATTAGTTCGTGCTTTCGATTATCGGCGCGGCGGGGCGTCGGGGGCAAGGCTGAATTTCCCCCATATCATCTTCGTCCTCTCATCTCTTGCCTTCCGAAAACATTCCCCGATTTTTGGCCATTCCATTGCGAATGCCCGTGGATGGGAGTAACATGAAAGCCCGGCCTTGGAGCATAACAAGCCGGTAAGGACATCAAACCGAAATGCCAGACCCTGACCCAGAACCAAATTCATCCCCGCCTTCGAATTCCGTTCACGCGACCAAAGATACAGCCAATTCACATTCTCAAGGGCCGTTCCTTCCTTCCCGGCGCATTTCCGTTGACCGCAGGGTTGTGTTTCTAACGACGGTCGCCGTTGGGATTGGTTTCATGGGAGGACTCACGGCTCAACTCCTGAAGTATTTGATCGGCTTTTGCACGAATTTGGCATTCTTCGGAAGGCTCTCGGTCGAGTTCGTTTCGCCCGCGAACCACCATCTCGGTTTGGGCGTTCTGGTTGTTCCCATCATCGGCGGACTCATCGTCGGTCTGATGGCCCGCTACGGGTCGAAAGGGATTCGCGGGCACGGCATTCCGGAAGCGATGGAGCAAGTTCTCATCAATGAAAGCCGGATTCCGGCGCGCCTGATCTGGCTCAAGCCGCTTTCGGCGGCGATCTCCATAGGAACGGGGGGACCCTTCGGAGCCGAGGGCCCAATTATTTCCACCGGCGGAGCGTTGGGTTCGTTTGTCGGACAAATCATGCGCGTCAGCGCGGCGGAGCGGAAAACGCTCCTTGCCGCCGGAGCGGCCGCCGGAATGGCGGCCACGTTCGGCAGTCCAGTTTCCGCGCTTCTTCTCGCGATTGAATTGTTGCTCTTCGAATTTAATCCCCGTTCGATCATTCCGGTCGCGCTTGCCGCCACCACCGCCAGCGGCATGAGGCGAGTTTTGGAGGGATCGGATCCCATTTTTGGAATGCCCGATTTGGAATCCGTTCCCGGCACCGCGCTTGTCGCGTATGTCGCCATCGGCGCGATCGTCGGAGTCGCGTCGGTTTGGATCACGCGGCTCGTTTACTTGATCGAGGATTGGTTCGGAAGACTGTCGATCCATTGGATGTGGTGGCCCGCGCTGGGAGCCGTGGCGGTCGGCGCGGTCGGATATTTTTTTCCCCGAACATTGGGGGTCGGATACACCAACATCACGGACATCCTGTCGGGGCAACTTGCCGCTCATGCAATCGCGGTCCTCTGTTTGATGAAATTGATCTCGTGGTCCGTGTCGCTCGGAAGCGGAACGTCTGGAGGGACCCTCGCCCCTCTCTTCACCGTCGGTGGCGCGATGGGCGCGCTACTGGGATTTGGCGCCGCGAGGATGGCTCCATGGTGCGGTATTGATCCCCGCCTTGCCGCCTTGGTGGGAATGGCGGCGATTTTTGCCGGAGCGTCCCGCGCCTTGCTTGCTTCGGTGATCTTCGCATTCGAAACGACCCGCCAGCCTCTGGGGCTTTTGCCCCTTATCGGCGGATGCTCGGCATCCTATTTGGTTTCCTGTCTGATGATGCGGCAGACGATCATGACCGAGAAGATCGCGCGGCGCGGCGTTCTCGTTCCGCAGGAATACCACGCCGATCCGTTGGAGCGGATTCTCGTCCGAAACGTCGCGACGTCCGATCCGGCCACGTTCAAGGCAAATGATAGGGTGAGCTTTGCCCGCTCCAAGCTCCTCGCGTCCGATACGGGTTTCGATCATCAAGGTTTCCCGATTGTGAATGATTCGGGACATCTTGTCGGCGTGGTCACGCGGCGGGAGGTGTTGGATCCGAACCTTGCCGACGATGCGCAAATGGAAAGTCTGATTCGGCGGTTCCCCAGCGCGGTTTACGACGATTGCACGTTGCGCGAGGCGGTGGATCACATGGTCAACCACGGCATCGGCCGGTTGCCCGTGTTGTCCCGCGCCAATCCAACTTGTCTGGTGGGCATTATTACCCGGAGCGACATCTTGTCGGCCTATCATCGCAGGATCGAGGAGGACACACCGAAAGCTCCTCATCTTCGTCTCCCATTCATCCGCTCGAAGGGAAGGCGGAAAGCCTCGACCGCCGAGGCGCTGGATTGAACTTCGACCCGTTTCTGCTTCTCAGAAAATTGCGGGATGAAGGAATGATGGTGGGTGATGCGGGATTCGAACCTGCGACCTCTGGCATGTGAGGCCAGCGCTCTAACCAACTGAGCTAATCACCCGACAGGATCAAATTAAACGAGCAGGCCGAAAATTGCAAAATCAAAGGAAAACCGAAGCCGTGTCAATCGCGCGACGCGACGCTGAGAGCCGCGGGTTTTAATTTTTGCAACCTTGCGGCGGCGGCGCGAAGCGTTTCCTCCTTTTTGCAAAAGCAGAATCGCACCTGCGTTCTCCCGTCGGCGGGATCGGCGTAAAAGCTGGAACCGGGAACGACGGCGACGCCGATCTCCTGTATGAGATGCTTCGTGAACGCGAGGTCATCGTCAAAACCGAAGGCTCCGATGTCGGCCATGACGTAATACGCTCCGCGCGGCGCGTGATATTCAAATCCCGCGCCGTCCAAAATGTTGAGCATGACCTTTCGCCGAGCCGCGTAATCCTCCCGCATTTGGCGGTAATAGGATTCGGGGAGGTTCATGGCGACGACGCCGGCCTCCTGCAACGGAGCCGCCGCGCCGACGGTCAGAAAATCGTGGACCTTGCGGATCGCCGAAGTCAAATCGTCCGGGGCGATGGCGTAGCCGACGCGCCAACCGGTGACGCTGTAGGTCTTCGACATGCCATTGACCGTGATCGTGCGATCCCACATGCCGGGAAGCGTGGACATGGCGACGTGCTCAGCGCCGTCGTAAGTGATGTGCTCATAAATTTCATCCGTGATGGCGAGGACATTCCATTTTTGACAGAGCGAGGCGATGAAGGAAAGCTCCTCGCGGCTGAAAACCTTTCCCGTCGGATTGTTCGGCGTGTTGATGATGATTGCCTTGGTTTTATTATTGAAGGCGCGCGCCAATTCTTCCTCGTCGAACGACCAATCGGGAGGACGAAGCCGGACGTAGCGCGGCACGGCGTCCGAAAGAATGGCATCGGGGCCGTAGTTCTCGTAATACGGCTCGAAGATGACGACTTCTTCCCTCGGATCAATGACGGCAAGCATTGCGGAGATCATCGCCTCGGTCGAGCCGCAACAAACAGTGACGTGGCGTTCGGGATCAATCTCCAAACCGAGGTGGCGCTTGGTCTTCGCGCTGAGCGCGTCGCGGAATGCCTTGGCTCCCCAAGTGATAGCGTATTGGTTGACGTCGTTGTGAATCGCCTCGCTGGCGGCATTTTTCAATTCCGCCGGGGTGGGGAAATCGGGAAATCCCTGACCCAAATTCAACGCGCCGTGTTTCATTGCCAGCCGGGTCATCTCGCGGATGACCGACTCGGTGAACCCCGCCGCCTTGGAGGAAATGCGTTTCTTCATCGCGCTATTTAAGCACAAACGCGGGCAAAATCAAATTGTCCGAAAACTCAGCCGTCCAATTCGAACTTGATTCCCTGCGCGAGAGGGAGTCCGCTTCCCCAGTTGATCGTGCAAGTTTGACGGCGCATGTAGGCTTTCCACGCGTCGGAGCCCGATTCGCGTCCGCCGCCGGTTTCTTTCTCGCCGCCGAACGCGCCGCCGATCTCCGCCCCCGACGTGCCGATGTTGACGTTGGCGATCCCGCAATCGCTTCCGCGCGCCGAAAGAAACGTCTCGGCCTCAATCACGTCGCGGGTGAAAATCGCCGAGGAAAGTCCCTGCGTCACGTCATTGTGAATATGGATCGCCTCGTCCAAATCGCGGCAGGTCATGACGTAGAGGATCGGGGCGAAGGTTTCCTCGCGGACGATGGGCATGTCGGGGGGGGCGCGGACAATCGTCGGCTCGACAAAGCGTCCGTGGTTGCCGACGCGCTTGCCGCCGCAAAGGATTTCGCCTCCTTGAGCGCGGACTGTCGCCAACGCCGCCATCATCCTATCCACTGCTTCCTCGGTGATGAGCGGACCCATGAGGATACCATGTTCCCACGGATTGCCGATGCGAACGCCCGCGTAAGCTTTCTTGAGACGTTCGAGAAATGATTCGGCGATGGATTCGTGAAGGATGAGACGCCGAAGCGTCGTGCATCGTTGTCCCGCCGTTCCGACGGCGGCGAAAAGCACGGCGCGGAGCGCGAGGTCCAAATTTGCGGTGGGGGCGATGATGACGCCGTTGTTGCCTCCGAGTTCAAAAATCGTCCTTCCCATCCGCGCGGATACCACGGGCGCGAGCTTCCTCCCCATCGCGCAACTTCCCGTGGCGGAGATCAGCGGCAGACGCCGATCTCGCGCCATCGCCTCTCCGACGATCTTGGAATCGCCGACGCAAAGATTGAACACGCCGGTAATATCTTCGTCGGCCTTAATCGAGTGAAGGAGATGATGAACGGCGACTGCGGTCAGCGGCGTTTGCGACGAAGGTTTCCAGATCATCGTGTCGCCGCAGACCGCGCCGAGCATGGCGTTCCACGCCCAGACGGCGACGGGAAAATTGAAGGCGGTGATGACACCGACGGGACCGAGCGGATGCCACTGTTCGATCATTCGATGATGCGGGCGCTCGCTGGCAATCGTGAGTCCGTGAAGCTGGCGCGAGAGACCGACGGCGAAATCGCACATGTCAATCATCTCCTGAACTTCGCCTTCTCCCTCCGCGAGAATTTTTCCGCTTTCGAGCGTGACGAGAAGACCCAAATCCTTTTTGTGCTCACGGAGTTTTACGCCGAATCGGCGAACGACCTCGCCGCGGCGCGGAGCGGGAACCATGCGCCAACGCTCGAAGGCGGTTCGGGCGCGCTCGACAACTTGCTCGTAATTCTCGTTGGAGGCGGACTGAATGGACGCGATCGGTTTTTCCGTCGCCGGATTGCCGGAAACTATTTCGCCGCCCGACGGCTTCTCAATCCATCCTCCCGCATAAACGCCGCTATTGGTGAATTCGCTCAATCCGAGGCGATGAAGAAGGTCTCTCATCCGGTTATTTTTCCTTCTGGTTGAAGGCAAACTTGGCTGAGCCGCACGACCAAATCGGGTCGCGCGGGGCGCTCAATGGCCCAAGCCAAGGAGTGACGCCCTTCCAATTCCATGACGCCCAGTTGCCAATCCTCCGGTTTCCCATGGAGCGCGGAAGCAAATGAAATCGTCGCGCCCAATGCTTCCTTATCGGTCTTGACGGAAAATTCCTGAAGCGAAAGCGTCATGCCCGTTCCCTTGGCCTTGATGAACGCCTCCTTGAGCGTCCAGACGCGGAAGAAACTTCGGATCAGCCCTTCGCCTGAAAATTGCCGGAGGAAGGCGTTTTCCTCCCCCGAAAAAAACCGCTCCGCCACTCCCGCGCAATCGTGGTTTGGGTCCATCGTTTCAACGTCAATTCCAACCCTCAAATCTCGGCAAACGATCAAGGCGACCAAATCTTTCGTGTGACTGAGATTAAAGGTTAGATTTAGGTCGTTGATGCTTTTGAGCGAGGGTTTGCCGTTTTCCTCTGCGTCGAAATCCAAGGACGCGGGAGGCACAGAAAGCAATGAACCCAGAATGGTTCGCGTAAGAATTTTGCCCGCGAGAAATTCCCGTTTGGAATGATCGAAATAAAATCGGTCGAGTCTGGTTCGTTCCTCTTCGCTTAGGATTGGAAGCCACGATTGAAAGACTTCCGGATTTGCGAGTTCTTCCGGACGGGCGCAATACATTCGCGCTGAATCGGCGAGCGAATCAAGATCAAACGCCGTGGCGTCCTCCAACTTTACGAGCGATTGTGTTTGCGTGATCGGAGCCATTGACGGAGGCGCTCCATTCCTTCCTCGAACGAAACGCGGGGCGCGTAGCACAAATCGCGCCGCGCGGCGGAGATGTCGAACCAATGCGAGGTCGAAAGCTCGCGCGCCACGAACCGCGTCATTTTCGGCTCTTGGGCGATGCCCAAGAGTCCGTAGGTCATTTCCATCATCCATCCGGCGGCGACGGCGAGTCGAGGGGAAATCGTTTTAGTCACCGGCGGCAACCCGTCCGCGTCCAATATTCGGTTGATGATTTCCCAAAGCGGTTTCGGCTCCTCTTGCGTGATGAAATACGCTTTGCCGGCGACGGGCGAACCGGGCGCGAGACGATCGGCGGCGAGCAAATGCGCCTCGGCGGCGTTTTCAACATGGACCGTGTCCACAAGATTTTTTCCATCCCCGACGATTCGGAGCGACCGGGCGCGGGCAAGGATGCGGGGAATCAAATGCGGGTCGCCCGGCCCCCAAATCAAATGGGGCCGCAGGGCAACCGTCGCCAGTCTGTCGTCATTGGCCTGCAGGACCATCTTCTCGGCGATGGCTTTCGTTTCCGGATAGCGCGCTTCATAATGATCCGGATAACCGACGGTTTCATCCACGCCTATCATATCCCTGCCATCGAAGACAACGCTTGCAGAGCTGGTATGGATGAGTTTGGGAATCTGGTTCTTTTCGCAAGCGGTGAGGACGTTTTGCGTTCCGACAACGTTGGTGAGATGAAATTCTTTCGCCGAACCCCACACACCCGGCTTGGCGGCGACATGAAAAATGGCGTCGCATCCCTGCGCGGCTTGGACGACGGCCATTTCATCGCTGATGTCGCCGCGCATCGTCTCCACTCCGAGCGCGCGCAATTCGAGGTAATCGCCTCGCGCGAAAATCCGAACGTGATCCCCTCGCGCCGCCAGCATCCTGACTATGGCGCTTCCCAAAAATCCCCCGCCGCCGGTGACCAATGCCTTCATTTCTTAATTGTCTCTTTCGCCCAAATCGCCAGCTTTTCGCGCCCGATTTTCGCATTGTGCCGAACGTCCACGGGAAAGCGGGGACGAAAGAGAAAATTCTTAATGGATCGGGTGTGGGCAAACTCTTGACCCGTGCGCGTCAGTTCTTCAATTAGTGATTCGTGTTCGGCGGACTGAACGCCCTTTTCCGCCTCCACACAAAGGACGGGCGTCTGATTTCCATTTGCTCCAATGCCAACCAGCGCGGAGCGAAAAACCTTGGGGTGCCGATTGAAAATCGCCTCGCACGGAATCGTGAAAAGCGTTCCGTTCGCGGTCTCGACACGTTGGTTTTTTCGTCCGCAAAACCAAAGCCTTCCCCGCTCGTCCATCCGTCCGACGTCTCCCATGCGATGATAAATTCTCCCTCCGTCGGTCGGATTGATCTTGGCCAATGCGGTCAGATCGGGGCGATTATAATACGATTCCGTGACGACGGGACCGCGAACAACGATCTCTCCAATCTCGCCTGCGCGGACAAGCAAATCGGGAGACCAAGCGTCAATCGGTGTGTCGCTGATTTTTATGATGGAAACTTCAATTCCCTCTACCGCCCTGCCGACGCAAATTCCGCCGCCTCGCTCGGTTTCATCTCGCGTTTCGCACAAGACCTCGCGGCTCTCGATCACGGCCACGGGCAAGGCCTCGGTCGCACCGTAGGGGGTAAAAATGTCCGCGCTCGAATCGAGCAAAGTTCGGAAGCGCTCCAGAACGCTCGGCGCGACGGGCGCCCCCGCCGAAAAAACCCGCCGGAGCGTCGGAAGTTGGATTTTATTCTGCTCGGCGTAACACCCAACGCGATCCAGCAACGCGGGGGAGGCAAAGGCGTTGGTCGCGCCGGTGTCGCGGATCGCGGAAATGATTTTGCGCGGATCGGCGTCGGCGGGGCGCGTGAAATCCATTTCGGGAATCACGGAGGTCACCCCCAGCGCCGGGTCGAAAAGCGCGAAGAGAGGAAACGTCGCCAGATCAATTTCGCCCGGACGAATTCCGAATTGATCGCGTAAATAAGCGACCTGCGCGCAAAATATCCCGTGCGTATAAACCGCGCCCTTGGGAGGGCCGGTGCTTCCGCTCGTAAATAGAATCGCCGCAGTTTCATCGGCCTTTGCATCAACGATTTCATATGGCCGATACCGATCGGCGCGAAGGTCTTGAAGACGATGCCCCTTCCAAAACCAGCGCGGACCGGCCGTGATGATGATCTTGAGCGTTCTTTTCGCCCAACCAAATAGGACGCGCGCGACCTGCGCCTTGGGAATTCCAATGAACGCTTCGGGTTCCGCTTCCTCCAAACACTTGCCCAAATTCTTGACCCCCATGCCGGGATCCACCATGACGATCACCGCGCCGATTTTGAAGAGGGCAAACGTGAGCGCGAAAAAGTCGAGACTCGGCGTGACCATGAGGACGCATCGCGTTCCGCGTCGGATGCCGATGCGCCCCAAACCATGCGCATAGCGGTCGCCTTCCTCGTTAAGTTGTCGGAACGTCCACCGCCGATAACTCCCGCTTTCTTGACAAATCACAGCCGAATCGTCCGGACGAAGTTCGGCGATCAGCGGGAGATGGAGAGCGACGTTGGAGATTGCGGAAGCGGTTTTCATACGGATTTCTTGTTCAACGGATGGGCGAGGAGAAAATTCCGCACGAGGGGAACGATCTGCTCATGCGCGTCCTCAAGGACGTAATGCCCCGCGTCGGGATAGGGGTGGACTTCGGCTTCGGGGAAAAATTCGCACCAACGGGCCAAGAAATGCCGGTCGAAAACAAAATCTTTTTCCCCCCAGCAAATCAGCATCGGCACGGAGCGAAATCTTTCAAGTCCCTCTTCAATTTCCTTCATGATCGGATAGGCGGGATCGTTCGGTTTAACCGGAATATCCTGAACGAATCGGAGCGTGGCGATTCGATTTCGCCAAGAGTTGTAAGGTGCGCGATAGGCAAGCCGGACCTCGCGACTCAGGGGTCTTTTCGCCGCGACATAAGTTGCGACGAAGGAAAACGCATTGAACGCGCGGACAAGAAACGCGCCGATTTTCAGATCGCGCGCAATCGATAACGTCCAAGGAAAGGTTTTGGTCTTCGGCAACAGAAACGCGGCGGTGTTCATCACCACCAACCGCGCAATGCGTTCCGGGTAACGCGAAGCGTAGCCCATTCCGATTCCGCCTCCCCAATCATGGAGGATCAGCGTGATGTTTTCGTTAATCTTCAAGTGCTCGAGCAACGCCTCCAAATCATCCACGCGGCTCTTGAGCGTATAGCGATAACGGGAATCGTCCGGTTTGTCGGATAGTCCGCAACCGATGTGATCGGGAACGATGACTCGGTAGGAATCCCGGAGAGCCAAGATCAATTCACGAAAGTACAACGACCACGTCGGATTTCCGTGAAGCAAAACCAACGGTTCTCCCTTTCCTTCGTCCAAGTAGTGATACGCGATGCCGCCGCGATCCAAATAATGGCTTTCGAAAGGATAAAGATGACGAAACGGCGCGAGGTCGAAGGTCACGAATCACCATTCCCAACCGAGCATGAGGCAATTCAATCCGCTTCCGATTCCCAGAAATCCGACGCGATCGCCGCGATGGATAAACCCGCGCTCGACGGCCAACGCGGCGGTCAGGGGAAGCGAAGCCGTCCCCATGTTGCCCAGATACTCAAATGTGGAAAAATCTTTTTCACCGGGAATCTCTAACGCCCCAAGAATCGCGTCGCGGTGGTTCCCGCCGACCTGATGACAGATCACGCGATCAACGTCGCCACGTTTCCAATCCATTTCACGGAGGAAACCGTTCCACGTTTCGACACCCAGCGCGACGCCGTTTTTTAGAACGAGGGGAGCGTCGGTTTCAGTAAATTGCGAAGCCGTGGGATTTGCGCGACGGTCGTTTCCCCATCGGCACAGGGCATGAAATTCGGGTGCGGCGCGGATGACGCCGCCCCGCAATCGAGGCTTGGAGTCGCCGAAAGATCCGTCGCTCAAAATCGCGGCGACGGCTCCCGAACCGCCGGTCAGCGTCGCCAATGAAAGCTTGAACATCTCCATCGTCGGCTGGGCAAGCATTTGCTCGATCATGATGTTGATGATTTCGCGCGAGGTTTCGCAAGAAACCACCATACCGGCCTTGATTTGCCCCAATTCAATTTTGTTCGCGACCGAAATCATTCCGTTGAGAAATCCGAGGCAGGCGTTGGAAACATCGCAAATTTCCATCTCGCGCGGGAATCCAAGCGCCGAGGCGACCGCGCAGGCCGTGGCAGGCTCGAAATTATCGCGGCAAACTCCGCCGTAAAGAAGAACGCCGATTTGATCGGGCGGGACCGTCGACGCCGCCAATGCCTTTCGCGCGGCCTTGATCGCCCCTTCCGAGGGAAGCTGACCCGCGTTCCACCATCGTCGTTCGCGGATTCCGGTTAACGCCTCCAATTGTCCGGGATGAAGATTAAGCGCCCGGTATAGAGGAACCAACCGCTCTTCCAGCGACTCCGAGGTCATCACGTTGGGAGGAAGTTCATAAGCCAGCGATTCGAGATGGACGCGGGAGTATTTCATGGCTTTTACCTCACCACCAAGACACCAAGGCGGGCGAAAAGGGTCCGACCACCGAGCAACAGGGATGCTTGGTGTCTTTGTGCCTTGATAGTGAAATAGCCATTAAGAAATTTCATTCGTTCAGTCCAAAACGGACGCGTGAATCATTTTAGGTTTTCCGATGTAGGCTCCAATTGGACGGCAAAATTTTTGATTTCGTAAATTGCCAGATCATCCACGCGCAAAAAACCGTCGGCCTGAATTCGAAGCGCATCATCCGAGATTGACGTGATAACGGCCTCGACTTCAACTCGCTTGTTCGTCGGGATAATCTGACCGCGATAGGACCAAGAGTGGCGAACACTCGGCGCGACGGAAGTAAAACGATGCGTTCTCGCCAACGAATCCCCCCAGCGTTCGAGCGCGACCGTTTTCAAAAGTTGCAGGAAAGCCTCGAGGCCGAGCGAACCGGGACAAACGGGGTCCTGATAAAAATGCGCCGTGAAAAACCATTCGTCCGGATCCACTCCCTTCACGCCGCGAATAAATCCCAAGCTGTTCGGACCGCCGTCGGGAATGTAAAGTTCGATCCAGTCGAGCATTCGATACGCTTTTGCCGGGAGCGCCAAGCCTTCGCCGGAATCAAAATTCGGATCGTCGGGAGTGAGCGGCGCAAATTCGGGAAGTTCGATCCGGCGACCCCGCGCGATTTCATCGGGCGTCGGCACATAAGGGTTGGCGGCGCGCAGACCGATTTGTTGCGCCATTGTGGCGCGGGTGAAAAAGCCGAACGAGGTCGTTCCTTCATAGATAACTCTGCTTCCACGCGACAATGCGAATTCGTATTCTTGAATCATCATGTCGCCCGATTGAGAGGCGTTGATGAGCTTGGCGCGGGTTGTCAACATTCCCGCGTCGCGCATCAGGTCTTCGCGCAGGATCGCGTTTCCGCCGAGATTGCGGAAATGCAATTCCTCTTTGCTCCGCAACGCCGATCCCATGTAAGCGGCCAACCATCCACAGGATTGAAGCGCGACCTCCAGCACAACCGAAAACGGCATCGCCGACTGGCGGTTGGCGCGGAAATACCAATCGTCAGGACGAACGTCGTATTGCGTTTCGACCGACGCGCCGTTTTTTACGTTCCATGCTTCGGCGCAAATCTCGGTCACGCGATCCAAAAAAAGATAGGGAGGAGAAGGAAGGCGCGCGATGAAACGACCTTGGTCGAAAATTGTGTAAGGTTCACCGTAGGCTTCGGAAGGTTTGCCTCGTGCGAAAGCCACCAATTTGTCCCTGTTGAAAATCGCGGGTTTCGCATTACCATTCCGATCCAGCCGAGGATTGTAGATCGGCTCTCCAGAGCCGACGTCGGAACTGGAGTCCCGACCTACTTCACTCCAAATTTGCTCCAACCGTTCCTTTGTCATCCCGCTCAGTTTAAGCGACATGTCGGAAATCCAAACGATCGGATGACCGTCGGCGAACATCATCGCGTCGGCCAGCGCGAACGGCTCCGGACCATAGCCCAATTCTTTAAGGTGAATCTCGTAAGTCGCCTTTTTTGTGGATGGGATAACTTGTCCTCGACATCGCATCTTGCTTCGTACGCCGGGCACCGGTTCAAAGGCGCACTCTTCTTCTCCTCCGATCCAACCGAGTCGCATCAGATAAACACGGAGCGCGTGAAGGCAACTCTCATACATCAATGTCCCGGGCATGACCGGATCATCGGCGAAATGACAGGTCAAAAACCAATCGTCCGGATGGATGTCACTTTCGGCGCGGATCATTCCCAAACCATACCGCCCGCCGTGGGGATTGAGATCGGTCACGCGGTCGATCAATTTCATTTTACCGCCGGGAATCGTGAGCGGTCGGGCCAGATTCAATGTTTCAAATTGCGGCCCGAAGCATCCGACCAAATCCCCTTCGCGCAAAGCGTTCAAGGCTTTTTCATCGTAGGATGCGGGAGCAACCGGAACGAATTCGCGCCAATTTCCCGGTCTCTTTCCCTTGCTCGTCCTTCGTTCTTGTTCGCTGAGAATGACGCCTTTGCCGTCGCGCAGTTGAGCGTCGGTGAAGAATCCCGCGCATCCGTTCCTCATGCTCAATACCGGAACGCCGTCAACCGAGCCGTCGAAGTGAAAAAAGAAAAGATGAGTGTCCCCTTGCTTGATGAAACGCTCAATTCGGATGTCGTAGCGGATCGTTTGTCCCGGCCGGGGAAGCCCGCCGTGGAACGTCACGGCGGCGTCGAGGAGGCGATATTTCGCCCGACCCAAGGTCTTGAAATCCATCCCCAGATAGGCGGAAAGGAAAAGATCAGCCTGTCCCGCTTCAATGGCAAATCCGGTCGGAATCCGATCCGCGTTCAAATACCACGCGCCGGGCAAAACGTCGTGCTCAGTGACGATCCGTCCCGGCCCGATTTCTCCGATCTTTCCCTCGACCGACACGATGCGATCCACGAACATTAATGGTTCATCGGGAAGCCGCACGCGGGTCGGATGCCGATCCACCGAGGCGAACCGCCCGCCCAATACTTTTCCGATGGAGCCTCGCGCGAACTCCAAACATTGATCGCGGGAGAAAGCCGCGTCGGGTTCGGCCATGCGACGGGTCGGAGCGATTTGTTTGGCTGGAACCATTTCGCCTCCCAATCGCGCCATGAGCGATTGTTGAAATTCCAAGACATTCATTTGCGTTTGAATCGCCGATTCCGAAAATCGTAAAAAGGATTCTTGGGCTTCCGCGACAGATTGCCTCGTTGCAACGAGTGTGGCGGCCACGGGGGGAGACGGGGGAGTGAGCCGAGGTTCCCGTGCGGCGTGGACGTCCCGTCCATGATCCGATCTTGTTATGTTCACGGGCGGGACGCCCGCGTCACGAATGGGGGCGGGAAGAATCCCGATCTCATGGCCGACGGAGATTCGCAGAGAACGCCCCTCCCTTGACGGACGCTCTGATTTGCGCGGGAACGGGTTGGATTCAAACGTTTCGACAACCACACGCGCGCGGTTGCCTCCGATGCTTTTGCAATTCACTTCGATACGCCTTGGCTCTTTCCCATATGTTTCTTCCGAATGAATCGAACGAAAGATTTTAGTTACGGCAACCAATCCGTCCGCCGCGCCGATGGGATTCTCGCCTGAATGTCCGTTCTGATTTCCGCCGGAGGATCCATTTGTGGCGCCCTTGCTCCGATCCATTCCCTCGTTCGAGGTTTCAACTTCGCGAATGATTCCATAAATTTGGTTGCCGTCCCGCTGGGCCGCCTCAAGCGGTTTGAGAACCAACGCGACCGCCGAATCGGACGGAACGATTTTCTGACTGCTAATGTTTTCGCGCGCCAAGTCGTTTGCGCGCCCGCTACGAATGTCGCTTCCCAATTCCACCGCGCCGACAACCGCCTGATCGAGTTCGCCCCGTTGCAAGGCGCGGCAGGCGATCTCCAAAGCGTGCAATCCGGAAGTGTCCTCGCTGGAAAGAGTGAAGGAAGGTCCGCCGACGCGCAATTCACGCGCGATTCGGCTGGCCACCATGCCGCCCAGCCCGCCGATGGTTCGATTAGCCGTCAGCGGAGGTCCCACCGAATCCAACAGCGATTCAATCCAAGATCGTTGCTCTGCAACGCTCAAGCCTAGACCGCGCTCGTCGTTCCATCGCCGAACTTTGTCCGCCATTGTCCATCGCAGATCGTAATTGGCGGTATTCATGTCCAATCCGATGCCGATAAACACACCTGTTCGTTTCAGTTTTTCCTCCACCAACCCATCGGCGTCGTCCACGGCGCGGCTCACGACTTCCAGCATCAACGCCTGTTGCGGAAGCATCTCGTTGAATTCATTAGGGGGAATGCGAAAACGGTCGAGGGAAACCGCGAATTCTCGCGGTGATTGAGAGTCGGCGGAATAAATTTCCATTCCCACAATGACGACGCCTGAATGAGGAATGTCGGTCGTTTCCGACGAACCCTTTCCCCCGCTGAATCCGATCTGAGTTTTTCCATTCGGGATTGCGTCGGGGTTCCATTCCTCGACAAGCAGATGCGCGTTGATTCCGCCGAAACCGAACGCGCTGACGGCGGCGCGACGCGGCGATGCTTCATCGCGGATTGACCAACTCTCCGCCTGAGTCTGAATTCGGAACGGACTTCCCTCAAAATTAATCTTATCGCTCGTTCGCTCAAAATTTGCGGAGGGTGGAAGTGTCCTTTCGCGCAGAGCAAAAAGAACTTTCAAAAGTCCGGCGGCTCCGGCGGCGGTCAAGAGATGGCCGACATTGGACTTCGCTGATCCGATGGCGCATTGTCCGGCGCTGAACTTTTCTTCCTTCCAGAGCGCGCGCAAACTGTGAAATTCCGTCGCGTCGCCGATGGGAGTTCCTGTCGCGTGACATTCGATCAGATCCACTGCCGAGGGATTCCATTCGGCCTGCCGATAGGCGTCGCGCATCGCACGGAGTTGTCCCTCCGAATCGGGCGCGAGCAAGCTTCCGCCTCGATCATTGGAAAGCCCGACGCCTCGGATCAAGGCGTGGACGTGATCGCCGTCCCGGAGCGCGTCTCCAAGCCGCTTCAACAAAAACATCGCGCCTCCTTCGCCGACGACCAACCCGTCGGCGCGGGAGTCGAAGGGATACGAATGTCCGCTCGGCGAGAGGGCGCGAAGTTGGCTGAACCCCATTTGCGTGAACAAGCAATCGGGGCGTGACACGCCGCCGGCCAGCATGGCGTCGGCGCGTCCCTCGCGCAGTTCGTCGCAGGCCACTTTCAGCGCATAGAGAGACGACGCGCACGCGGCGTCGAGGGTGTAGCAGGTCCCGCCGAGACTCAGACTTTGGGCGAGCAACGCGGCGGGCAGACCGGAGGAAAAGCGATTGAGCGGGTGGACGGATTGGACAGGATTGACAAGATTAACAGGATGAGCAAATCCATTTTTCTCTCGGTTGCCGAACAACTTTTCCTCTAGGATGCGTCCAAAAACTTCATCGCTCCATTCGGTCGCGCCGACGGTCGGAAGAACAATGTTGGCCATGATGACGCCGACGCGGCTACGGTTCAAATTGCCTGTGATCGCATTGTTAAACGCCTGCGCTCCCGCGTGAAGCGCGAGCAGGAAAAGAGGATCAAGATCATCGAGCAAATGCGGATCAATGGAGAGAGGGGAGCAATCCAACGGCGGAAGAGGATCGAGAAAACATCCGCGAGTGGAATAGACCTTGTCCAACCGACCGACGCGGGGATCGAAGGCGAACGAAGGCGAAATCCGCCAGCGCCCCTCCGGAACTTCGCGCGAAGCGTCAACTTTGTTGAGAATATTCGCCCAAAATAATTCGGGATTCGGAGCGGCGGGAAGAACGCCGCCGATTCCGACAATGGCGATGGGTTGCGCGCCCGAGGCCATGGATGCTTCCTCGGTCAGGAAACCGCCGCGCTCGCAAGACGATTGCGTCGGAATGCCTCGTTCAGCGACGGGTCCATGACGCATTCATAGCCGCGCATCCGCGCCACGACGTTCCCATCCGCGTCGAGATACACGATCTCGGCCTTGGCGATGTTGGAGCCATTTTTCTCCGCCTTCACAACCGCCCGGACGCCGTCCTTGGGAAATTGTCCGCGGAATTGCCGATAGGCGGCGACGTGACAAGGCAACGAAACGACCCCCTCGCGCTGATGCCCCCAAAGGACCATCAGCTGAAAACTGGCGTCGAGCGCGAGCGGATCGGCAAGCCATGAACTCCGCAACGGTTCGCGGATCCAATCCGAAGGACGCGGCGCGGATACGAGAGAGGCCGAAATCGCCTCACGGGAGCAACCTTCCACCGCGCGTATGCCTTGAAAATGTTCGCCGTGAAAGAGAACGTCCTCATAAATTTTCCGGGCATCGTGAGGAGAAGATTCGAGCCGCGATACCGGAATATCGTCCGTGTCGGATTCAGGCAGGCGCTCCGCCAAAAGAATTTCAGCGCGGGCGTGGAGAATGGGAAATGAAACGTCATTCGTGTCTTCGGTTCCGCGAAGTTCGACCTCGACGGCGTGAAATCCATTTTGCCGTCCGATCTCGCCGATCATCACCGCGACTTTTCGCGCGCCGCCATTCTCCAAGATAACTCCTTTGCAAACCCGCAGATCGTTGAAGCCATGAAAGACGAGCCCGGGATTTTCATGCAACGCCCCGTGCGCGAGCCACTCGATGATCACCGCCACCGGCAAGACGGGCTGACCATTGATGACGTGGGATTGAAGAAATGGATGCCCCTCAAGATCAACGACGCGCTCGAACGCGACGCGCATTTTTTGATCGCGCCCGTGTCCGTTTCGACCGTTCGAATGTCCGTTGACTCCATTTCCCGTGGAATCGGGTAGGGTCCGCGTTTCCGTCATACCCGCGACGAGAATTTCAACCGGCGAAGGGGAATGAGAATGGAGTTCATCCGCCACGCATCGCGCTCCTTCCCGAAGGGGAATGAGCGGGATTCCCTCGGATTCAAAAACCTTCTTCAGTCCCGCGTTCACCATTCCGCCATCCCACGGGCCCCAATTGAACGAAACAACCCGGCAGGAGGGACGCAATGCGGCCTGCTGACGCGCGATCTTGTTCAGCGCCTCATTGGCCATCGCGTAATCAGCCTGCCCCTTGCGTCCATATCGTCCGCTGATCGAGGAGAATAGAATCAAGGCCTTTAGATCGTCGTCTCGCGTGGCGGCAAGCAGGGACGTTAGCCCTTTGATCTTCGTGTCGAAGACTTCGCTGAATTGTTCATCGGTTTTGTCCCCGATCAAGCGATCCTGCAAGACTCCCGCTCCGTGGATCAAACCGCGAATCGGACCAAGTTGCCGGCGCGTCTCATCCAATATTTTTCTGACCGCTTCGGCGTCGCGGATGTTCGCCGAACGATAAACAACCATCGAACCGACGGCTTCGATTCGCCGGATGGTTTCGCTGATTTCCCTGTTGGCGACGATCCGCCGATATTCCGTTTCCAGAGTTTTGGGAGTGATCGTCGCTCCGCCGTTCCTCGAGGCGATTGCCCTCTTGATCTCACCTTCGTTGTATAAGGCTTGCAACCATTCCGGTTCCTCTTTCGGCTCGGACGAGCGTCCGATCAGAACCAAGGTCGGTTGAAAGTCTTCGGCCAAGGCAACGGCGGTCTCCGCCGTCACGCCCCGCGCTCCGCCGCTGATGACGATGACGTCCTTCGAACTCCAACGGAAATGACCATTCGTCGTTCCATTCCTTTCCGATTCCGGTAATGCGACTTCTGCCAGCACGACGTGGCCAGTCGGGCTCAATCCCACTTCCAATGCATCGGTCTTGAACATTTCATCGGCGATGACTTCTACCAACGAATCGGCGTTCTCCCAATCGCGTCCGGCATCGAGCGCCTTGCAAAATACTTCCGGCCATTCCCATCGGACCGTCTTGGTCAAACCCGCAAGGCCGCCTTGGATGGGATCGGCGTCGGCGGGAATGGAATTGAGACCGAACGATCCGTCCATGCGGGAAACAGTGACAAAAATCGCGCCGGTGCCCGAACCGCCTTTCCGGAGCGCGGGTCCTGCGAGTTTGGTCAGACGGAACGCATTCTTGAGAAATTCCTCGGACTTCACATCCCAAGCGCCCGATTCGGCCAAGCGTTGTTCAGATGCGAGGATGATTAATCCGGCCAAGGCAATTGGTGTCGCGAGCGATTCGATTTGTTCAAGGTTGACAATTCGCGTCTTGAGTCCGCGACTTTCAAGTAATTTCGCAAGTTGGTCGCCCAATTCTGCTCCGTCGTCGGCAATCCAAATTTCAGATCCGCTTGGAAGCGCGAGCGTCTTGCGCGGACTCGTCGCATCGAAAGGAACGGCCTTTAACCCGCGCCGTTCGATGCCTCCTGCCGGAAACTCGAAAATTTTATTTGCGACCGAAGGCTTGTGATGCCAGTTTTGCGATGGGACGATCTTTTCGCCGCTCGATTCCGAACCGGATGCGGAATTTAGATGCGCGATGATTTGTCCGAGCGTCCGCAATTTGCCCATTTCTTCGGGCTTCACCGTCGGCGCGTCGGGAATCCGCTCTTGAAGCACCGACAAAATTTCCACCCGTTTGATCGAATCAATGCCCAAGTCCGATTCCATGTCCATGTCGAGATTGAGCGTCTCCATTGGGTAACCGGTTTTTTCGCTGACGACTTCGAGCAGGAGCATTTGGAATTTCATCAAATCATGAGTTTGATCCAATTTTTGGGATGCCCGTTCAGGGCGTTCGTCATGGTCAAGTTTCCCTAACCGAGGGCGTTGCCCTCGGCTACCATGAACCAGACCTTCGGCCTGTCGGATTGAAACGGGATTTCGATGCGAGGTCGAATTCTGAGACAGAAACGCGATGATCTGATCGAGCGTGCGGAGCTTGCCCATTTGGTCGGGCTGAATCGCGGGAGCGTCGGGAAGTTTTTCCTGAACGGCGGAAAGGATCTCGACCCGCTTGATGGAGTCAATGCCGAGGTCGGATTCCAAATCCATGGAGAGGTTCAGCGTTTCGACCGGATAACCGGTTTTTTCGCCGACGATTTCCAAGAGAAGCGTGGCGAAATCCGTTGAGGGAATTGAATCGGACGTTGTGCCATAGCGCTCTTCGGCTGTGGGCTTGACAACTTCCAACATTGAGTCACGGGCGTCTTGTGCATGAATTGAAGGATTTGTTCCCGGAGCGATCGCAGACGGGACGCCTGCGCCATTTGTGTTGATAGCGGGCTTCATTCCCAACGCCTGCTCATAGAGTCCCTGCTGGCGGGTCATCAGTTCTTGCAAGGCGCGAAGAGAAGACTCTTGTCCTTCGAGAAATCTGCGATGAATTTGCGTGGTTTGCTCTTGGAGCCTTTGAACCGCGACAAGATTTTCCTGAGCGGTCCTGAGGGCTTCGAGAAGGATTGGATTGGCGGTGGAGTCGGAAAAGGATGGAAGGGGAGACGTTGAAACGGAAGGCGAAGCAGGCGCGGCGGGAAAGGTTTTCGGAGGAGGCGCGGGAGTATGGCGCTTGGGCGCTTCCTGCGGCGAGAATTCGATTTTCGCGGGTTGGGGCGACATCGTGGTTTGGATTTCCTCCCTTGATTCGACAATGGCCGGAGCGCCGTTGCCGTTCTTCTCGGCGGATGAAATTTTCTTTGGCGAAGCGGCGCGATACTGCGCTCCGCAAATTGAAACGGTCATGCGTGAATGTTTTTTGGGTTGAGCGTCGGATTGGGACGATTCCGGTTCCCAGAGCCGGAGGTCAACCGGATGCCCTAGAGCGGCCAGTTGTGCCAGCGCGCGAGCGAAATCGGCGATGCCGTCGCCGCGACCCGAACTCGCGTCCGCGGCAATGGCGTGATATTCCCGCTCGCCGAGAATTGCCTTGACCAATCCGGTCAGTTTCGCGCCCGGACCCACTTCGACGAACGTTCGCGCTCCATCTTCATACATTCGCTCGATTTCCGAACGGAAATTGACGGGATTGGCGAGTTGCGTCCCGAGTAGATCCCGCGCTTGATCGGCGTCATCCGGGTATGTCTCATTTGTGGTGTTGGAATAAACCGGAATTTTTCCGGGTGAAATCTCGGCTTCGCGCAGGGCTTCGCGGAAGGGCGCTTGCGCCGAGGCGACCAGTGCGCTGTGAAACGCCGCCCCAACGGGTAGCGTCGCGCAAGTCAGTTTTCGCTTGCGGAAAATTTCAGCCGCTCGCTCGACCTTCGGCGTCGGACCGGATAAAACAATCTGCCTCGGAGCATTGAGATTGGCGACCGTCAATCCAAGCCGCTCCTCCTCGATCACCCGTACCGCCTCTTCAAGCGACGCTTGAACGGCGATCATCGAACCCTTGTTGTCCGAAGCCTTGGCCATCAACTCGCCGCGAACCTTGGCCAGATGCAAGAGGGTCTTGGCGTCAATGCGACCGCCGGTAAATAGCGCCATCAATTCTCCGAAGCTGTGTCCCGCCGCCATGGCCGGATGCGCGCCGAACATCGTCAGAAGACAAACCATCCCCATGCTGATCGCGCCGATGGCGGGCTGGGCGACATGCGTGGCGCGGAGCGCAAGCTCGTTAAGTTTCTTGGCTTCCTCGCTGAACGTGGCGTGGGGTAAAATGAAATCGCTCAATTGGCAGGCCAAATCGGCGACGTCGCCGTAAGCGAGATCGGCTTGCGTGAGCGCCTCCTGCATTTTAGGGAAAAGACAAATCAAATCGCGAGCCATGCCGACGTATTGCGAGCCTTGGCCGGGGAAAAGAAACGCCAGCTTGCCCGGTTTGCGCGAGCGTCCGAAATAAGCTCCCTCGGGAAGCGACCACGAAACTTTTTCCTTCTCGCGCACCAACCGATCAAGCGCGCCCCCAAAAAGTTTTTTGAAATCCGCCTTGTCTTTTTCCAAGACCACGACAAGGCGATAAGGATGAAGACTCGAAAATTCGCGGCGCGACGCGGCGGCCATTCGGCAGGCCGAATCCCACGAATCCATCGCCGACCATCGGGCGATTTCAGTTTTCAAATCGTCCAGTGATTCGGCGGACAGCGCGGCAATTTGAACCCGCCCATCCCAATCGGCCCCGCTTTTTTCGGAGCGAAATTCCTCCAACACCGCGTGGAAATTGCTTCCCCCGAATCCGAACGCGCTGACCGCGGCTCTGCGCGGATGCCCCTTGCGCGCGAGCCACGGCCGCTTTTCCGTGCTCACGTAAAAAGGAGTTTCCTTGTCCACCAGCGCCGGAGCGGGTTTGGAAACCTTGATCGTCGGCGGAAGAATCTTGTGATGCAACGCAAGAGCGATCTTGATGAGTCCCGCAACGCCGGCCGCCGCCTTGGTGTGGCCGATTTGCGATTTGACCGAGCCGAGCGCGCACCAAACGCCCGATTCCCTCGCGGAGCGGTAAACTTTTTTCAGCGCGGAGACCTCGGCGGCGTCTCCCGCTTTGGTTCCCGTTCCGTGCGCCTCGACCAATTCAACCGTCGCGGGAGAAACTCCGGACAGACGATACGCCTGCTCCAAGGCGCGGACCTGCCCTTCCGCGCTCGGAGCGTAAATTGCCTTGCCCCGTCCGTCGGACGAAGTGCCGATCCCCTTGATGACGGCGTAAATTTTGTCGCCGTCGCGCTCGGCGTCCTTCAAACGTTTCAAGACCACCATTCCGATTCCTTCGCCGAGCATCGTTCCGTCGGCGTCGGCGTCGAACGGACGGATGTCGCCGGTCGGCGAAAGCGCGGGGGTCTTGCTGAAACACATGAACATGAAAACGTCGTTGAACGTGTCCGCGCCGCCGGTGACGACCATGTCGGATCGCCCCGATGCGAGTTCGAGCGTGGCCAGATGCGCGGCGCTGATCGAACTGGCGCACGCGGCGTCCACGACGCAATTCGTCCCGCCGAGATCGAGACGATTGGCAATCCGCCCCGCGACGACGTTGCCGAGCAAACCGGGGAACGAACCTTCCTGCCATACGACATATTGATCGCCGATGCTCTTGACGATCTCGTCTGCGGGCTTGCCTTTAATTCCGTGGTCCTCGAGCGCGCGGCGCCAGATCGGATGGCCGAGCCGTCCGCCGAGAGCGATGGAAAGCTGAAGCGTTCCGGTGACGCCGAGGATCACGCCGACGCGCTCGCGGTTGAATTGGCGGTCCGCGCCGTATCCCGCGTCGGCCAGTGCGCCCTGCGCGACGATCAAACTCAAAATTTGCGAGGAATCGGTAGCCTCAAGCGTGTGGGGAGAAATGCCGAATTCGGTTGGATCGAAATCCACCGGCGAAAGAAATCCGCCGCGACGGCAATAGGTGTGGTCCGGTTTTTTGGGATCGGCGTCATAGTAATCGTCGGCGTTCCAATGCGAAGGAGGAACGTCGGAGACCGCATCCACGCCGCGCTTGATGTTGGACCAATACCCGCCAAGGCTCTGCGCCTTGGGAAAAAGGCAACTCATCCCGACGATGGCGATGGGAGTCGGACGGATTGTTTCTTCGGAGCTAATGGAGGTCTCCCTCAATGACCGCGTCGCTCGATGAACCTTCGGATCGCGCCCATTCTGCAAAATAACCCCCCTCAAATCAATCCTTCATTTCATTCACTCTGGAATTTACATCCGCCGCTGATCGGCGTATCTTGAAAAAGGGATTCGGACCGGAATGAAAAGGAATCCGGTCAACGGTCCCATGCTCCCGCTCCCGTGAATATCCAAATGGAACCCCTGACGCCCCCCGCATCTCCCGCGCCTCCAACCACCGGTCTTGTCGGTCTGCCGGTCATCCCGCAGAAGGACCTCGTGGTCTTTCCCAACAGCGTCATGCCCCTTTTCATCATGCGGCACAAGGATTTGGCTTCGCTCGAAGCGGGATTGGCGATCAACAAGACGGTCTTTCTGGTCGCGCAACGTTCCCCCGCCGAGGATCATCCCGGTCCCAAGGACCTCTATCGCGTCGGCACGGCGGCGGACGTCATTCAAGTTTTGCGCCTGCCGGACGGCTCGGCCAAGGTGTTGGTCGAGGGAAATTGGGTCGGGCGCATCGAAACATTCTCCAAGGATTACGAGTATTTGCGCGGCGAGATTCGGCGGCTCGACTTTTTCGTCGAGGATTCCAAGGAACTTCAGGCGTTGAAACGGGGATTGCTCGGTTTGTTCGAGCAATACGCCCAGCTCTCCGACAAATTGCCCGAGGACCTTGCCCTCTCGATCAAAGCTCTCGAAGACCCGCTTCAACTCGCCAACGCGATCGCGAACTATTGCCGTTTCCGAACCGAGGACAAGCAGAGGGTCCTTGAAGCGCAGGACGTCGCGGAGAAGCTTCAGCTTCTATCCCAACTTCTCGCCGCCGACAACGAACTTCTAAAAATCGAAAACAACATTTTGTCGCAGGTCAAAAACAAAATTGGAAAAAGCCAGAAGGAGTATTTCCTCAACGAGCAACTCAAGGTGATCGAGAAGGAACTGGGGCTTGCCAACGAGGAAGACATCGAGCTGGACGAGCTACAGGACAAAATCAAGAAGGCGCGCATGGGGGAAGCGGGCAAGGAAAAGGCGTATCGGGAATTGAACCGTCTGTCGAAAATGGCTCCGCTCAGCCCCGAAGCGACGGTCTGCCGGACTTATATCGAATGGCTGACCGAACTGCCGTGGGGCAAATTCACGAAGGATCAAATTGACCTCAAGCGGGCGCAGGAAATTCTGGACGAGGACCACTTCGGATTGGAAAAACCGAAGGAGCGGATCATCGAATATCTGGCCGTGCATCGGCTCGTCGAAAAAATGCGGGGTCCGATTCTCTGCTTCGTTGGTCCGCCGGGCGTCGGGAAAACTTCGCTGGCCCGATCCATCGCGCGGTCGCTCCGCAGAAAATTCGTCCGCATTTCTCTGGGGGGCATCCGCGACGAAGCCGAAATCCGCGGACATCGGCGAACCTACATCGGTTCCCTTCCCGGCAAAATCATGCAGTGGATGAAGAAGGCCGGCTCGATGAATCCGGTTTTTCTTTTGGACGAAGTGGACAAGATGAGCGCCGATTTTCGCGGCGATCCCGCTTCGGCTCTGCTTGAGGTTCTCGATCCCGAACAGAACAAAGCCTTCAACGATCATTACATCGAAGTTGACTTCGATCTGTCGCACGTCATGTTCATCACGACGGCCAACACCACGGCGGGTATTCCGTTTCCGTTGCTCGACCGCATGGAGATCATTCACGTTCCCGGCTACACCGAGGACGAAAAACGGATGATCGCGCTCCAACACCTGATCGGCAAACAAACCAAGGCGCACGGGCTTTCCCGTCGTCAAATTGCGTTCCAGCCGGAGGCGATTGACACGATCATTCGCTCTTACACGCATGAAGCGGGCGTGCGGAATCTGGAGCGCGAGATCGCCGCGATTTGCCGAAAAGCCGCGCGCGACGTCGTCAACAATCCGGCGATTCACCAAATCACCGTTACGCCCCAACTGGCGAAGGATTATCTGGGACCGATTCGATTCCAAGACATGGAATTACACGCCGTTCAGGAAATCGGCGTCGCCACCGGATTGGCTTGGACCGAAGTCGGCGGAGAAATTCTTCCCGTCGAAACGACGCTCATGGCGGGCAAGGGAGTCTTGCTCCTGACCGGAAAGTTGGGCGAGGTCATGCAGGAATCGGCCAAGGCGGCGCTCTCCTACATTCGCGCGCACTCCGCCGAGTTTGGCGTGGACAAGGACTTTTACAAGAAGCTCGACATTCACGTTCACGTCCCCGAAGGGGCGATTCCCAAAGACGGCCCTTCGGCGGGAATCACGATGGCGGTTTCGATGCTCTCCGCGTTGACGCGCCGTCCCGTTCGCCGGGACGTCGCCATGACGGGCGAAATTACCCTTCGCGGCCGGGTTCTTAAAATCGGCGGATTGAAGGAGAAATTGGTCGCCGCGCATCGCGCCCATCTGGAAACCGTGATCATCCCCGCCGACAACGAGCCCGAACTGGCGGAAATCGGCAAGGCAACACGCGAGGCGTTTCGGTTTGTTCCGGTCAAGACGATTGACGAGGTGATCGCCGTCGCCTTTGCGCCGCAGGAAGCGAAAAAGCAGCCGGAGGAAAAACCCGCGCTTCCCGAAATTCCGATGCTCAAACCGATTCGCATTCGCGGACGATCGCGCCGCATCTCCGCCCGGCTTTGATGAAATCTCTCATCGCCCGTGAACGCGGACTTCCGCTGTTTTGCTTGGGATCGGCGTTGATTTTGGTGTATGGGCGATTTTTCATCGGCTTCGCTCCCGCCGGACGCGACATCGTTCTTCAATATCTCCCATATCAGCAATTGGTCCGGCAGGCGATTTGGCGCGGCCAATGGCCGCTTTGGAATCCGGCGACGTTTTGCGGGCGTCCGCTCATGGCCGACATTCAGGTCGGCGTTCTCTATCCTCCGAATTGGCTCCACTGGGTTCTTCCGCTCCCCGTTTCGTTTGCGATTCTTTTTCTCGCGCACACGGCTTGGTCGCTTTGGGGTTGCTTTCGGTTGGGGAAGACTTGGAATTTCAGTTCTCCGGCTTCTTGCCTCACGGCGGTTCTTTACACTTTCTGTGGATTTCTCTCGGTCAAACTTCAGACCGGAATCATTTTGTTTCACTACGCGGCGTCGTGGCTTCCGTGGTCCGTGCTCGCCTTGACGGCGTTGTATCGCGCTCCGTCGCTACGGAGCGCGATTGTTCTGGGGCTCGCTCTTGCCATGTCGTTGTTGGCCGGCGCGCCGCAGATCGCGTTTTATTCGTGGCTTCTGGTTGGGGGATTGGCGGTGGGATTGACGTTGGGAGGGAAAAGGGTGGAAGGCGAGGAGCAAAAGGCGATAATCGGAGCGAAAGGAAAATTTCTCTGTGGCGTCGCGGGGGCGTTTGGCTTGGCGGTTGCGTTGACGCTGATCCAAACCTATCAGACCTATCAAATGACGAGCGTTTCATTTGATCGGGGATTGAACGTCGGGATATCGAAACGCTGGGAGACGATGACGGAAGGCTCTTTGCGTCCTGATTTGATGTCCTTGATCCTCGATCCCGATTGGTTCGGTCCGGGAAATGACGAGATGCAATACGCCGGACCGGAAACGGGCTTCTCCGAGGCGTGCGCTTATCTCCCTTGGCTCGCGTGGGGACTCTTGCTTCCGCTGGGAGAGTTGATGTGGCGTTCTCTTTCCACTCGGGCGCGCCGAATATTTATTTGTTCGCTCCTCCTTGCAATTTTTTCAGTTTTGATGGCGATGGGACATTATTCGCCGATTTTCCGTTTCTTCTTCGATCATGTTCCCGGATTCGATCTTTTCCGCGTTCCCGCGCGATGGATGTTCGGATTCAACGTCGCCGTCTCCGTCGCCTCCGGAGCGGTTTTCGACGAACTTCTCCGCGCGCGCCCTTTGACGGAAAAATCAAAGTGGACCCTTTTAATTGTGGTTGGTTTGTCTCTTGCCGGCCTTGCGGCTGTCCGCCTTGGTGTCCGGCAATCGAATTCAGCGCGCGGCGTTGAGACCTTTGCTCCGATTTTCAAACTCTCCATTCCCATCCTTGTAGCAATATTCTCGGTGTGGTTATTCGCTTTTTTCCCTGTCCACGTAGGTCGGGCTTGTAGCCAGGCGAATGGTCGCCTTGAAAGGCCGACGTACAATCTTCTCCAATTTCTTATTCCGCTATTGGCGACATTGGACCTCGCGCTTGTCGCATGGCCGAATCAAGCCGCCGTCCGCGCCGACAAGTTTTATTCGACCTTCTATTCTCAAACCCCTCTGGTGAAAAAGTTGAAGGAGATGTCAGCCGGAGGCAGAGTTCTCTGGACCGACGGACTCCTCGACTGGCATCTGGATCAAAACACGCCCGAAGTCGTCACCAATACCCTCATCATGCAAGGGATGACCGACGCGCGCGGATACGATCCGGTCAACGCGTGGTGGATCGGGACGTGGTTCAATCGTCTCGCGGGCCTGCCGCCGGAAAATAATCCGAGAGGCTATATGCGCGTCCCGAAAATCGCGCTACCCCCGTGGCTGACGTTGATGGGAGTCGAAACGATTCTGAGCTATGAAGACTTGTCATCCCTGCCTGAACTTCAACTTGCGGACCGCGTTGATTTTCCCGAAGGACCGTTGGGGATTTGGACAAACAAAAATTATCGCGGCCTTGCCTTTGCGGTTCCCTCCGATTCCTCGGAAACAAACGTGGAACTTGATGATCGCGCGAAGGCTCAATCCCTCTCCCAACGCGCCGCTCTTTCGAATCCGACCGATCCTCTCAAAGCCGTAGTCTTCGATTCTCTCAATTTTCATCCTTCATCCTTCATCCCTCATCCTTTCGGCGTCCGCGCCGTTGAGGAGGGTCCGAATCGTTTTGCCTATCAAACCGATTTCCCCGACGCCGCCCCGTTGCTTTTCGCGCAAAGCGCGTATCCCGGCTGGAGCGTCAAGGTCAACGGCGCTTACGCACCGCTTTCCGTCGTGTGCGGCACGTTTTTGGCGGTCGCGGTCCCCGCCGGAAAAAGTCTTGTGGAGTTCGAATATTATCCGCCGTCGGGATTTGAATGGGCCGAACTGACGAGCCTTGCGACGGCAATCGTCATGATCTTTTGCTTGATCCGCGATTGGCGAAAGGGGAAAACAGACGCTCCGATCAAACCGCAAACTCAACCATGAACAAAACTCCCCCACCCAAAACCCTCAATCACCCATCCAATCTGCCGGATCGCCTCTCGATGGACCGCACGTTGTTATCCAATGAGCGCACCCTGCTCGCTTACATTCGGACGGCGCTGACGGCGGTGATCGTCGGCATCTCTCTCATCAAATTATTCGCCACCGTGCTGGTTATTGTCATTGGTTGGGCGTTTTTGGGTCTGGGGATTTTGATTACATGGTGGGGTCTGGTCCGATACCAACAAGTCAAACGCCTCGTGCGAAAAATGGAGGAAGAGGACTTCGGTCCGCGCGATCCGACGTAAGAATTGGCCTGCGAAAGACGCGAAGGATGCGAAAATTGAATTTGAATTACGGCTTGGACGAAGTCGGTTTCTTCTCGGACGCTTCCGCAAGCCGATTAACAACCATCGAGACGGTAAGCAATCCATCCGGTAGCACGATTGGCTCGCCCGGGCGTCCAGCGGGAAAAACCACATAGAGCGGCACGCCGCTCCTGCCGAACTGATGCAGGACTCGGGTGATTTCCGGCGAGCGGTTTGTGTAATCCGCCTTGAGCGTAATTACATTGTATTTCGCAAGAGCGTCTTGAATCGCCTGAGTGGCGAGAACGGCTTTTTCATTCACCTTGCATGTCAAGCACCAATCGGCGGTGAAATCCACGAAGACGGTTTTATTTTCCGCCGCCAGCTTTTCGACCAAATCCACGCTGAACGATTGCCATTGGATTTTGCCATCGGCGATTGAAACTGTTTGGCGCGCGTCAATTCCGGGTTTTTCCTTTACTCTCAGAAATCTTTCGGGAAAATAAAGATAGGACACAAGAATCAACGCCGATGCTGAAGCGGCGAAGGTGAGCCGCTTCTTATTTGTTGCTCGCA
Source organism: uncultured Candidatus Sumerlaeota bacterium (assembly GCA_964598765.1). Classification (GTDB taxonomy): domain Bacteria; phylum Sumerlaeota; class Sumerlaeia; order MVZB01; family JAJFLK01; genus CAZRCZ01. The sequence continues at coordinate 352,115 of CAZRCZ010000001.1, forward strand.
GATCAAATCCGAGACCGAGCAACCAGCAAGCCAATCCTACCACCGTCAAAAAAGCCAGCGTTTGAATGATACCCTCCGAACCGATTTGTCCTCCCACGACCGACAACAACCACACCACAGTCGCCATCAAAAGAAATCCCATTATCTGTTTGAAGACGTCCATCCACGCGCCCGGTTTGGGCATGAATTTGAGCCAGCCCGGTTTGGCGGTCAGCAAAACGTAAGGCGAGGCTAGCCCGCCGGCAATGGCGAGAAAAAAAAGATAAATGACGAGCGGCGGTTGCGCGAAGGCAAATCCCAAGGCGGGAGCCAGTAGGGGAGCCGTGCAGGGCGTCGCTAAAGCCGTGGCTAGTACGCCGTTGAAAAACGCCCCAGCCGCCCCCTCACGTCTTTGCAATCCTTCCACCCCTTCGATGGCCGTCCCGGGCAGTTCGACGGTGAAGACTCCGAAGAGGCTCAACCCGAACGCGAAGACAATCGCGCACATGAGAATCACGAAGCGCGGTTCTTGGAATTGAAATCCCCACCCGATTTGCGTTCCCGCGCCTTGAACCGCAACGACCACCGACGCCAAGGCGGCGAAGGATGCGAAAACTCCCAAGGCAAAAACAAGACCGAGCCGGAAAACACGCTTCGGTTCTTCGCCCGATTGTCGGACAAAACTCAAAATTTTGATCGAAAGGACGGGCAAAACGCAGGGCATGATGTTCAGCAACAGCCCGCCCAAAAACGCGAAGACCAAGAAACCGATCGTTGATTTCTCCGCTTTCGATTCCTTTTTCTCCTTCAAAAAAGAAAATACCTGTCCCTGCTCCGTCGCCTTGATCCCTTGCTCTTTTGGCGGAGTCGCCGTCGTCGCGACAGGGGTGGAGATCGGAGTCTCGCGTGGAACAGTCTCCGCGTAGTGATCGAACAAAGAGGAGAAAGCCGAAGCGGCCGCTTTGCCGGCGGAAAGCGAAAGTTCAATTTCCATTTCTCCCGGAATACATTGGCCGTCCAGCTTGCAGACGAGCCAGTTCGTCTTGGCGGAAAGCTTATATTTCTTGTCGGACTCCAAATTCGTCGTCGGCGTCACGGAGGCGAAAATCAAAACCTCACTCTCGTAGCCGATATTGACGATCCCGGCGGTTTCGATTCTTTTCGGCTCCGGCCATTGCAAGGGTCCGGCGGTGAATCCCTCGGGGAGTTCCCAATGGATTTCGGTCGGCAGGCCGATTTCTCCCGGCGTGTGCCAATAGATGTGCCACTGTGGGTCTATCTTGAACAACGCGCCGAGCCGGAACGGTTTCCCCGGCTCGATGGCGTCGGTATCGGCGATCAGCGAAACTTGAACGTGTTCTTCCTTTGCCGAAACCGCCGACGCAAAGCAAAAAGCGGCCATAAAAATTAGCAACGACGTTCGGCCGGTCTGTGAGCCTTGTTGCATCGAGTTCATTTTGCCAGCCGCTTTTCTCTCGCGTTCTTGGTGTCCGCCGGGCAATACCGAAAATGGCGTTGAATCGGCGCCCATTCGTCGAGGCGATGGGATTCGCTTGTGCGCGGCGGATAGGAATCAATAACGAACGGCACTCCGTCGCGGTCGTGTTTATCCGAAACAATTGCGACGTGCCAAGGATGGCTGGCTTTGGGTTGGATGTAAAAAACAACGTCTCCCGCTTTCCACTCTCCCAACGACGAAGAGTCCATGGCAGTTGCGAGAGATTTGGCGTGGCGATTGAACCAAACGACAAGGTTTTGGCATCGGCGATGATCTATATTGGGATCGGGTTGTTTGTAATCCCAGATTTGGATTGGATAGGCTTCGGGATGTTCCCGCCGGTCTTCATGCAACAGTTTTTGAAGGTCAACGCCCGCATTACGAAATGCGCGAATGATCAAGTCGGTGCAAACTCCGGTGTCTCCGGGCACGTCGCCGCCGGGATATTTTATCGTTTGATATTCCATGATGTAAGGCGTGGCTTTGGCCGCCTCCCGTCTTGCTCCTTCAAGAATCAAGCCGGCAAATTGAGATTCATTGATTGACGAAGACGAAACAGGATCCGTCCACGCGCGCAAGGGAATAAATTGAGCGAGCGAGCCATACGCCAAGAATAAACAACCAAGAGGAAGCCGTATGGGAAAACCAGAAACTTTTAGCCGCATGGGTTCGATTCCAAGACGTTGAATTCTCAAGGCTAATCCTGCTAAAAAATAAAGACATTGGCCGCCATATGCAAGTTTGGGGTTAAATCGGATCATTGTCTTGGAATCGGAAGTCATGAAATTGCAGGAGGGCGAGGAAACAAAAGTGCGCGAACTGTTCAAGCGTGTCGGTCTCACGCTCGACATGATCAAATTTCCTCACACGATTTTCGCCCTCCCGTTCGCCCTTCTCTCCATGATCGTCGCCGCCGGAGGATGGCCGATCGGGCGCGAATTTTTCTGGATCGTCGCGGCGTGCGTCTTCGCCCGGTCGGCGGCGATGGCGTTCAACCGCCTCCATGACGAGCCTTTCGACCGGCAAAACCCCCGAACAAAAAATTGGGCGTTGCCGTCCGGCAAACTCTCCCATCGTTTCGTTCTCGTCTTTCTTTTCATCTGCGTCGGCGGATTCGTCCTCTCCGCCGCGATGCTGAACACGCTGGCGTTATTGCTGTCCCCCGTCGCGCTCGCCATTCTTCTCGGATATTCCGTCACCAAGCGATTCACGGCGGCCAGCCATTTTTTTCTGGGGCTTGCGCTGGCCATCGCGCCGGTCGGAGCGTGGATTGCGATCCGGGGATCGTTCGCCTTGGCTCCGGTGGTTCTGGCGTTGGGGGTTCTTCTGTGGACCTCCGGCTTCGACATCATCTATTCCTGTCAGGACGCCGAAATAGACCGCAAACTTGGCCTCTTTTCGCTTCCGTCTAGGTGGGGGTTAAGACGCGCATTGGCGATTTCGGCGATGTGTCACGTTCTCGCGCTTGGGTCGTTTCTCGCCTTTTGGTGGTTGGTTCCTCTCGGTGGATGGTTTCTTTTCGCGCTCGCGGCTTGCGGGTGGTTGCTGGCGTATGAGCAGGAAATCATCTCGCCGGATGACCTCTCGCGGGTGGGTCAGGCGTTCTTCACGCTCAACGGCGTGGTCAGCATCGTGATCTTCCTCGGCGGTTTGCTGGACATCTTGCTTGCCGGGTAATTTTACTGGGTAATATTGTTGGATAAGATCGGTTTGGTCCAAGAGGAAACGCTCGCGTCTCGGTTGGCTCTACCATGCCTGAATTCAAGAAGACGCCCTCTCAACTACGCCCGAATCCTTTTCGGAGTTTCATCGCGGCGCGGACCAGAGACGATCCTTTAAGTGTTTTCATTTCCTTTTCCAGCCGCGCGAGTCCGGCGACCAGTTCCTGATTTTCGGCCATCAGCGAGGATTCTTCATTGCCGCGGCGCCAAAGCTCGGAGGGCGTCGCGCCTCCGACTCGCCGCCATTCGCGCAGATCTCCAGCGGATTGCGGATTGGAAGCCCAGCGCATGAGGGGACTGAGACATTTTTCCGGCGAGTATTCCTCCCGAAGATATTTTTGCGCGCCGAGCGTTTGCGCTCGGAACTTTTCGGGGCGTTCCGCGATTTGAACGATGGCGGATGCGACTGCCTCGGCGTCTGCTTGTTCAACGCCGACAACGTAATCTATCTCGGCCAAATCCAGCGTCAGCTCGCAACCGATGGTCGAGACCACGGGCAATCGCCCCATGATCCAATCCATGATGCGATTTCGCGTGCCGAGCCAACCTTCCGCCGAGGGGAGGTCCACGTTCAGTCCGAGATCACACTCCTGAATGATTCGGGGAACGCGACCCAGCGGAATCCAACCGAGCAGATGATAGCGATCTTTATTCGGCGATGAGGCGACGAGGGACTGAAACCGCGCGAACGATTTTTCGTTGTGGCCGGGGATCGCGCCGCCGGTGCAGGCGAACCGCAATTTGGGAAGGCGCCGCATTGCTATTTCCAGCGCGGCGAACAACGTCTCCACGTCGAGCCAAGTGTTGAAGCCTCCGGATTGAAAGACGAGGAAGGAATCGGCGGGCGCCGCAACGCCCCTCAAAAAAGGACCCGGCTCCGACGCGGGAGGAATCGGCTCAAGCCAAGGCGGAACGAGATTGGCGAGTCGTTCGGCGGCGGTGTGCCGATTGAGCCGCCCCAGCGTCGCCATTTCCCCCAAGAGCGCCCCTACCTGAAACGTCGAACATCCCGAAACTCGGTCGGCCCGGCGGAGCGCCGGAGCGAGGGTTTTCCATTGATCCGCTAATCCGTCGTCGCTCTCGTGCAGACGGGCGAGCATTTGCCGCTCGGCCATCGGATCGCCGAAGTAATCGCACCAGAGAGGGATATCGGTTTCCATTTGCGCGAGTTCGCGGTTGACCAGATCGGTCGAGCCGATGGCGGCAACCGCGCCGAATTCACGGGCTTCATTGGCAAAAACTTCGGCGAGCTTGCGCCGTTGGAGATCAAGGACGCGAGGTTTAGGGAAATCGCAACCCGGAGACAAATCGAACACAAAAACTTTTTCGAGCGGCGCTCCCCAAAATTGAACCGTGGCCAAACGAAGGCGATGTCCCCGCGCCAGCAACTGCCGGGCGATTCCCCAAATCCGCAATCCGGGCGCGAAGAGCCGGTCCGGATTTTCCGGCGGCAGGGGACCGACTCCGGCGCAAAAGATGGGAGGACGCGGCTCTTTCATCCCCCCAGCTTGGAACGATCCCGCGCAAGGCTCAAATCTTTTTTTTGTCACGGATTTTGCGGATTAAACAGATTATGTTTCGAAAAGTCCAAGGCAATATCTGTGTAATCCGCGAAATCCGCGACTTGAAAGAAAAAGCGGGGAGACCGAAGCTTGGACTTCGATCTCCCCGCCGGTTGATGGCCGCGCGTCCTTTGCCGCGCAGACGCTCAGAGCAGTCCGACGACGGCCTCCCGAATCGAAGGCCGGCGGAGCTTGGCGAGGGCGCGTTGTTCGACGCGACGGATTCCCTCCTGACTCATGCCCAGCCGGGCGCTGACCTTGCGCAGACTGCGCCCCTTGCCGTTGTTCAACCCAAATCGCTCGCTAATGACGGCCGATTCGCGTTCGTTCAAGTTTTGAATGATGGATATAATTTTGGCCGACCGCTCGTGCTCCAGACTTTCGTTTTGGGTCGGGCGGTTCCGATTGTCGGGGATAAACTCCAGCAGAGGCGTGCCCTCCTCGTCTATCGGCGCGTCGAGCGAAAGGACCGTGTCGCCCAAACGAGCCAATTCGCGCGCCTGTGGCTGGGTGATTTTCAACCGCTCGGCCAATTCCCGTTCGGTCGGCGGGCGCCCCTTGATTGCCCATGACTCCTGAATGAATTCACTCATGAATCCGAGTTGCCGCGCCTTGCGGATGGGGATGCGGATCAGCGAACCGCGTTGGCGGATCGCCAATTGAATGGCTTGGCGAATCCAGTAGGCGGCGTAGGTGGAGAAACGATAGCCAAGTTTGTAATCGAATTTTTCAATCGCTTCCAGCAGGCCGACGTTTCCCTCTTGGATCAGATCCTCCAAGGGAAGACCCTTGGAGCGAAAGCGCTGGCAAATTTGGACAACGAACTTAAGATTGCACTTGACTAGTTCTTCGCGCGCGTCGGCGATTCCATCGGCCATTCGCTTGAAAAGGGAGACCTCTTCCTCCCGCGTTAGGACCCGGTTTTGGCTGACCTCGCTCAAATAAAACTGAAGGCTGGTGACCGTTTCGGACATTCTTGAAAAACCTCACTGAGTCTGTAAAGCAAGTTGGATACCATCGGCGGCCTTAGTTGGCATTAGCTTTGTATGACGATATAAAGCTATAATTCACAACAATTTAAGACCAATTTCGGTCCGAAGATTTTGGTGATGGGGAAATAGTCTTCGCACATAATTTGTGCTTTTTTGAGTGCTACGCCGCCTGCTGTGCGAAAAATCGCACATTGCCGCCGATCCGTGAAATCTCTATAAGGACGGAAAGATTTGGTGTAGATTTCTGAAAGCGAAAGGCAGACCCATGAACATTTCAAAGACCAGCCGTAACATCATCTTCGGGGCATTGGGGATGGTGGGATTTTGGGCTGGGTTAGTATGTATAGGTTTGTTCTTCGGTCCACGAATTTTGGACAGCCTGAGCCGGAACGATCCCTCCGCGGAACGACAACAGACGAGGGCGAATTTGGAGTTGAGCCGAAGATTGCTTCAATCGTCGAAGCCACCGGAAGATGAAATAGATCAGCTTCTGGACGCGAATGGAAATTTGGGGAACGAACATGGAACTGAGCGCAGATAAAGTTATCGCGATCACGGGGGCCTCGAGGGGAATCGGCCGGGCGACGGCGTTGGCGCTCGCGGAGGAAGGAACGCGGCTTGCGATCATGGCGCGCTCGACGGAAGCCTTGAGCGAGCTCGATGTTGAATTACGAAAGCGCGGAGCGGTGGATGTTTTTTATCATGCGACCGATTTGACCGAAGAGGGAAGTTGCGAAAAATGGATTCAGGCGATTTTGGACCGTTGGGGAAGAATTGACGCGCTCATCAACAACGCGGGAATCGGAATCATGAAACCGGTTGAGCAACTCGCCGACGAAGACTGGGCGCGGGTAATCCGGACCAACCTGACCGCGCCGTTTCGCCTGATCCGCTCGGTGATCGGTCCGATGCGCAAACAGGGGGGAGGGCACATCATCAACGTTTCCTCGATCGCCGGCGAAGTGGGATTCGCCGGAGGGGGAGCCTATTGCGCGAGCAAATTCGGATTGCAGGGACTGTCCGATTGTCTCATGCAGGAAGTCCGGCGCGACGGGATCAAGGTGACGATTCTCGGACCCGGATCGGTCAACACGAGGTTCGAGGGTAAAGGGGGCGAGGGAGCCTCATGGAAAATTCAACCCGAAGAAATTGCCCGGACCATTGTTTATCTTCTGAAATCTCCGGATAATGTCATGGCGACGAAATTGCAAATCAGGCCGACATTGAAGGGGAAGAGTTGAAAGGATTTTGGATGAGCGGGAAGAAGGCGGAGTGAAATGAGATTAAAATTAAGATTAGGAGCAAGAGCAAGAGCAAGAGCAAGAGTAAGAGTAAGAGTAAGAGCAAGAGAAGCGGAATCGGAATCTTAAGTTTCCAACCTCAAAACTCGGATCTAAAATTAAAGTTTAAGATGAAAATTTGTTTCATGGGAACGCCCGACTTCGCGGTGCCGGCTTTGGATCGGTTGCTGGCAAGCCGCCACGAGGTTTGTCTCGTCGTCACGCAACCGAGCAAACCGAAAGGGAGGGGACGTAAGATCGCCGATCCGCCGATCAAGACTCTCGCCGGCGGGCGCGGGATTCCAGTCCTTCAACCCGTGAGTCTCAAGAAGGAACCGTTGGAGGACAAAATCAAGGAATCCGGCATTGACGCCATCGTCATCGTGGCCTACGGAAAAATTTTGCCCGAATCGCTCTTGAACGCGCCGCGATTGGGATGTCTCAACATTCACGCTTCGCTCCTTCCGAAATATCGAGGAGCCGCGCCGATCCAGCGCGCCTTGATGGACGGACAAATGGAGACCGGCGTGACGATCATGAAGGTCGTTCCGCAATTGGACGCCGGACCCATCATCGCGCAAGAGCGGGTCGAAATTCACGACGACGACGACGCGCTTTCGCTCGCCAACGTGTTGAGCGTCGTCGGAGCCGATTTGCTTCTCCGCGTGTTGGACGACATCGAACGGGAAGGGGTCATTGAAGGGGAAGCGCAAGACGAAACCGAAGCGACTTATGCGGCGATGATTTCCAAAAGCGACGGGGAGATTCCGTGGAAAGCGACTTCGCATGAGATCATGTTTCGTCTTCGAGCGCTCTCGCCATGGCCGGGACTATTCACCACGCTCGACGGCAAACGACTGCGCGTTCACCAAGCCGAGCCGATGTCCGAAGATGAAGCGGAGAAGATTGGAGCGGATGATGCCCTCGCGCCGGGATCAGTTTCGGGATTCTTGAAGGAATTCGGATTCGCCATCCGGACGGGAGACGGGCATTTGCTAATTCGCCAACTTCAACTCGAAGGAAAACAGGCAACCGAAGCCGATGCGTTTCTCCATGGGCATCCCTTGAAGATCGGGACGAAATTGGGTTAGCGCGATTTCATCAAAAGAGGATGAGGCGTTCCTCCCCTGAATCAGGGCGCGTATTAATCCTTGCGGGTATTCCGCAACCCCTTCGGGGTTGAATGGGCATCGCGCCAACCCAAGGTAGCTTCGCATGGCTCGGCAACCTTGGGCTTCGATTCGGGACGCCGTTGGCGTCCTCGGAGCATCTTCCAGTTTATGAAATCAGCCGCGTCCGCCGGCGGAACCGGAATGAACGACGTCCACGAATTCGGTGCGGTCGCCGAAGAAGAGAAGATCGAATTCACCGGTCGGGCCGTTGCGCTGTTTGCCGATGTAAACGCGGGCGAGTTCGGCTTCCGGCTTGGCGGCGGGTCCGCCGCTTCCTTTTTCATTGGTTTTATTAAAGTCGCGTTGAATGAACATCACGACGTCGGCGTCCTGCTCGATGGCGCCCGATTCGCGCAGATCGGAGAGTTTGGGCTTCTGATCCTTGAGCGTTCTTCCGCCGCGCTGTTCGATTTGACGGGAAAGTTGCGAGAGGGCGAGAACGGGAATCTCCAAATCGCGCGCCAACCCCTTGAGGGCGCGGGAGACGGCGGAAACTTCCTGCTGGCGATTTTCGGTTCGGGAATTCGGCCCGCTCATGAGTTGCAAGTAATCCACGATGATCAGCGAAAGCTGGGGCACTTTCTTCTTCAGCCGACGCGAGCGCGATCTTAATTCCAGAATTGAAAGGTTGGAGGAATCGTCGAGGTAAAGCGGGGAGTTGCCGAGCCGGATTGTTTGGTCGTGCAACAAGCCGATCTCGGAGTGGGACAGCCGATTTTCCCGGACCCTTCGCATCGAGACCCGCGCCAGCGTGCAGAGGAGACGCTGATTCAGTTCCTCGCGCGACATTTCAAGGGAGAAAATGCCGACGGGTTTTCCGTGACGGACCGCGACGTTGGTCGCGATGTTCATGGCTAGGGCCGATTTGCCCATCGAAGGGCGCGCCGCCAAGATAATCAAATTGGAGGGATGCAATCCGGTTGTCAGGTTGTCCAAATCCTTGAACCCGGTCGCCAAGCCGGTCACCTCGGTTGCTCCCTGCTTCGCGCGAGCCTCGATGTTCATCATCACGCGCGGGGCGATTTCCTCGACGTGAACAAAATCCCGCGACTCCATTTGTTGCGAGAGATCGAAGATTTTCTGCTCCGAGCGATCAAGAATCTGATCCACCTCATCCTCAGAGCGGCGAACCTCGTCGGCGATGGACTCGGCGACGCGCAGGAGGGAGCGCAGACGCCATTTCTCCACGACGATGCGGGCGTATTCGGGAAGATAGATCGTCGTGACCATCTCCTCCTCCAGCCACCCGAGATAAGGCGCGCCGCCGACGGCCTCGAAGCGTCCCAAGCGGTCCAGTTCCGCGCCGAGCGTGGTCAAATCCACCGCGCGCTCGCGGGCGTAGAGATCGAGGATGGTCTCGAAGATTTCCTGATTGGCGGGATGGGAAAACAGGGGTTCGTCGGTCGAGGGGATCGGGGTTCCGCCGATGGTTCTCACGCCGCCGGAAGAGCGCTGAGCTTGCTGGGGAATGAGGGTGATGACTTCGTCAATTTTGCGGTTGTCGAACAACATGCCGCTCAGGAGCGCGCGTTCGGCCTCCAAGTTTTGGGGGACCGGACGGGTCGAAGGGAGAGCGGGTGATGCCAGAGCCATGCAGAAAAAATTCCCGGAAGAATCCGATGCAAACATTCTTGAGCACGCATCGGGCGAATTTCAATTGCATAATGATTGGGAATGCTTCAACAAAAGCGCGCTACAACAAATCACGCCAATCCCGACCGTTCGGCGGAACTGATAATCCCCAACTCCAACGCTTTTTCCGCCCGCAGGATGCCCCATGACGTCGCGCGGCGGAGTCGGGCGCGGAGGTGGCGGTCGGTGGCGCGGTCGGCCATGTAGGCGGCCTTCCCTTCGCCGAGCATTGTCGCGCCGGAGCCGGAGGCGACGCTCGCGCTGTAGGCTTCGATCTCCTTGAGGTCGCTCTCGACTTGTTTGGCGGGAATCGCGTTGCGATAGGCGGCCATGACCATCAGCAACTGCGCCGGATGGCCGACCCATTTGCCGCTCATGCCGAGCGCGATGCCGTGCATGGCGTCGTCGTAAACTTCCTTGAGCGCGCCGAGGATTTTATCTTTGTTGGCCTGCGTTTGCTCGGGCGTGAGGTTTTTGTCGCGGTAGATCGGCGTCGGGTAGTTGAGCGTCATGCAATCAATCGCCGGGACGTTGAGCGCGCCGGCAACGTTGACAATTTCATATCGCGCCCAGTCGCAGACCGGATGGTCGTTCTTGATTTTGGGGAGATTGGCGTCGGCGCTGTAATCGGCGATGCCCCAGATGATCCCGGCGAGCCGATGCGCCGAGGTCCGCGCAAGTTCGTCAATCCGATTAAGCGCGTAACCGGACTCGACGAGGAACTCCAACTTGATCTGATTTTCGGCAAGGCCGAGTTGCTTTTCGACTTTGCCGAGGATGTCGCAAACCCACGCGATCTCTTCGGGATGCTCGGCCTTGGGCCAGACGATTCCGGCGATGGGATAATTTTCGGGGGCGCGTCCCTTGGCGACTTCGGTCAGGACGATCAGAATGTCCTCGACGCAGGAATCAAGACGCAATCCCGCCGGACGGAAAAAGGGAAGTGTCGTGCCCCAGTTTTCCTGAGTGAAAACGCGGATTGCCCCTTGGCGCGCCTTGTGAATCGTGTCCTCCGTCAGCGCGACGGCGTCCTCGGCGTCCACCATGACGAAAGGAGAATTTTTGTTTTCGCCGTGGAGAATTTCAAGAACCGTGGCCAGCGGCGCGCCGGTCGCGTCGGCGATTTCGTGGGGCGTGATGTGAAACCGCTCCAAAATTTTTGCGACCGCGCTCAGACCCTGAATCGCCTTTTCGGGCGTCCCGCTGGCCGGAGTCGTGAAATGCGCCTGCTGGTTCCAGTATCGCAGGGGCATGTCCGCGCTCAGGCGCGAGCGTTGGCGCAGAAGATCCTGCCGTCGCGCCGAGGCGGTTTCGGCGATGGCTTGATATGTCGGGGCGACTTCCAATTTGGACAAGGCGGCCTGTTCCATGCGAGCGGTTCTCCCTGCGATGCGGTTTGGCGTTCAAAATGCGAGCGGTTGAAATTATCACGCCGGAGGGGGAAGCGTCAATTGCGGGTCACAGCCGCGAGCGTCAAATCGGGATACGCTTGAATTGCCCGCCTTCATAACTCGTCGGGTTCCGAAGACGCTTGTGTCTCGAGATGCGGAAAATCTGCGGGGAACGCCAAGAGGCGTTCCGGAACAAAGCCCAAGGTCGCCGAGCGTAGCGAGGCTACCTTGGGTCCCCAAAAGCCACGATTGCAACCTCAACGAGGTTGCGGCATGATTTTCTCCGATGCCGCAGTCACTTTCCGCCGTTTATCTTCATTTGGTTTTCTCCACGAAAGACCGGCGCCCTCTTCTTCGCGACCACACCCTGCGCGAAAGGTTACACGCCTACTTGGCCGGCATTTCCAATCAATTGGATTGTCCTGTCCTCATTGTGGGAGGCGTCGAGGATCACGTTCACTTGTTGGCGCGGTTCGGACGGACGGTGACTCAGGCTGAATGGGTGAAAGAATTGAAGCGGGTGTCGAGCATCTGGCTTAAGAAACGCGGACGCCAATACGCCGATTTTGCATGGCAATCGGGATACGCCGTATTTTCGGTGAGCCAATCCAAATTGAATCACGCGAAAATATATATCGCGCAACAGGAGGACCACCATCGGCGATTGAGATTTCAGGACGAGAGACGATGTCAGTGATGAACGGCACAAGTTCACTTGGCAGCCACATGGTTCGCAATTCACGATCATTGAATATGTGCCGCAGGACAGACTTGCGATCCGTCTCAAGAAACCTCCCCCAAAGATCGATCGTTCCAAACTACTGAATGAATTGCAGTTTGACAGTTCTTGGGTGGAGATACTCAAATCCTAAAAGTGGACACGGTCAGCGCGAAAAAACGCTCATGGATAATGGCTCAGATAAAATCGGCCGGGAATGAATCAACCGAGGGGCGTCTGGCAAAGCAGTTCCGTAACCACGCAATCAAGGGTTGGAGGAGAAAATCCAAGCTACTTGGCAAACCGGATTTTGTATTTCGTCGCGCTCGCGTTGCCGTTTTCGTGGATGGATGCTTCTGGCATGGATGTCCCACCCATTGCAGATTGCCCACTACGCGACGGGCTTATTGGACGAACAAAATTGCCAAAAACATGCGGCGAGACAGAAATATCCGTGCGGCTCTCAGGCGTGGCGGGTGGACGGTATGGCGCTTTTGGGAGCATGAAATTCGCTCACCCTCAGTAGAAGAAAAACTTCGAGGATTAAGGCGAACAATTCGAGTCAGGTCGAAAAAGATGAATCCTCGAGTCGGTCGTCAAGAATGAGACTGATGGCCACGCGGACGCTGTCGCGGCATTCCGCAATGGATTCGCCTTGGCCATTCGCGCCGGGAACTTCCGGGCAGTAGCCGATGTAAAAGTTCTTTCCCTTTTCAATGATGACGGTAAATTCGCGATGCATTGAGAGACTCCCTTCGTCTTCGCTAATGATATAAGGAAGCGGCAGTATCGCGCCACTCAAACGACGCTCACACTCTTCGATAGGATGGAAACTCTCCCACCTGAACAAACTTCAATCCGCCGTTGGCGTCGAGATCGAGGTTGAGGCCGGAGACGCCCGCCGGAAGAAGATCGGGCGATGCGTCGCGTCCGGCGACAAACAGCGCGGTCGAGGCCGCGTCGGCTTCCATGCAGGTCGCGGCGAAGGCCGACGAACTGAGATACGTGTTAGATCGTTCGCCTGATTGCGGGTTGAACTTGTCCATCCGTTCCGGCCTGATTTTGAAGTCGGAGAAATCATAGTTGCCCGACGTGGCGATGGCCTGATTGGCCAGCTCAAAAATCGCGCAGACTCCCGCGCGGGTCGGGTCCTGCAAACCGACTTTCCAACCGGGCGCGTCGGTCGGACAGCCATGCACGTAGAGGTCGCCGCCGGCCTCGACGATGGCGTTGGCGATTCCCCATTTGTCGCGCAGGACGGCGATGGCGCGATCCACGGCGTAGCCTTTGGCGATGCCGCCAAGATCAAAACCCATTCCCTTGCGTTGCAATCCCAACTGACGCCCCTCGATCCGAATTTGGCGGTAATCCACGAGTTCGCGCGCCTCGGCGATCGTGTCCGGAATGTCGTCGGCCTCGGGATGCAATCCGCCAGCCTTGAGCAAGGGAAGCGCGGTGATGTCGAACAGCGCGCCGGATTGTTTCGCCCAGCGCAATCCCGATCGAACGACCTCGATGATGCGGGGATCCACTTCCAACATTTCGCTCCCCGCGACGCGATTGACGCGCGAGAGGGGTGTGAACCGCCGATGAATGCTCATCAAATCCTCGACGAGTTGGATTTCCGCGATGGCGTCGAGAACGGCCTCGCGCGCCTTGTTCTCCTTCTCGCCGATGACGACGAGGTGAACGACGGTTCCCATCGCCTGCCATGCCTTGCGGCAATCCTTGTCGGCGACCGACGCCGCCCAGCTTCCTTTCGGGATTCCCAGCGAGAAAACGGACGATCCGATGCCGACCATGCCAAGTTGCTTCAAAAAATCGCGGCGATCAGGTGATTTGAATGTCATGTCTTATATCTCCCTAAATTCTATGAATACTTAAACACAAAGACACAAAGAAGGCACAAAGAATGGTGAGGCCGTGTGTCTTCCTAATCCCTTGTATTCTTTGTGACTCCTTCGTGTCTTTGTGTATAATCTTCAAGCGTCGTTTACAATTTTTTCCTGTTTCGAATCCCAACGGACCCGTCTGCCGCGCAGATAGGCTTGATTCGCCATGTGCGCGATGACGGCTTCATCGAAGGCCATGTCAATGTTGCAATTCGTTTTCACGTTTCCGCTCCGGACGCACTCGACGAAATTGAGCGCGTGAAGCGCCGTGACGTTGATCTTCTTGCCGTTGACGATCTCGATGTAAATCGCCTTGCCGAACATCCAATCCAAAGAGCGACTGCTCTTGGCCTTGATCTCCTCCAGACTCTTCAAATCCTCCGCGCTCCCGATGTCCACGAACCACTTTTTCTTTTCAAGGTTGTCCAAATAATCGGGACGGTCCGAGTCTTTGTCGAAGATCAACTGCATCCCGTGGGTCATGTCGAGCGTGGCGTCGTGGCCGAAGAGCGCCCGCTCGCGCGTCTGGCTGTTGGCGAGCGTTCCGGTGTAGGTGACCATGATCTCTTCTTTTTCATAGTTGAACGTGATTTGGAGAACGTCGGGCGTTTCGCGTCCGTCCTTGTGATAATAAATGCCGCCCGACGCGACCGCCGTGCTCGGGATGCCGAGACCGGTGATTTGCTGAATCGCGTCCATTTCGTGCGTGAGCAGATCGCCGCATTGCCCCGTGCCGTAGTCCCAGTATTTGCGGAAACGGAAAAAGCGGTCCAAGTTGAAATCGCGCTTGGGACCTTTGCCCGTGAAGCGCGCCCAATCAATGTTGTCCGGCCCGGCGCCGACGGGAATTTTGTAAATCCAAGCTCCGTTGGCGTTGTTGCGGTTGGTGTAGGTTTCGATGAGGGTGATTTTGCCGAGCGCGCCCTCGGGACCGATGGAGCCGATGGCTTTCTTGGCCTTGGCCATCGTCGTGCCGCTTCGGGTCTGGTGGCCGAGTTGGAAAACAACCCCCGCTTGTTTCACGGCGGCGCGATATTCAATGGCGGCCTCGATGGAGTTGGCGAAACTTTTCTCGGAATAAATGTGTTTTCCGGCCTGCGCGGCGGCGATCCCGACGAGCGAATGATTGTGGTCCGAAGTTCCGATGAAAATCGCGTCCACGTTTTTATCGGCGAGCAGATCCTCGAAATTGGGATAAACCTTGATGTCCGGCACGGCCCCTTTGGCCCATTCCTGATTTCCTTTGTAGCAATCGCTCATCGCATGGGCGCGGACGTTCAGCGGGCGGGGGAGATTCGCGGTCGGGTCTTCCTTCGGCTCGTCCTTCGGAGAAGGATCCTTGGGATTGCTGAATCCGGTGTAGCGCATGTGTTGTTTGCCGCGCACGCCGACGCCGACGTATCCGAGATTGACTGTGTCGCTCGGTTGCATTTTTTTGATGAACGCCGGAGCCTTTGGTTTTTCCTCCGCGCTCATGGCGGCTTGGCCGGCGGAAGCGGCGGTCAAGGCGACGGCGGCGGAAGTTTTCAGAAAATCGCGGCGTTGAAGCATTGCGTCTTCGGACATGGAATCCTCCTCCAAGCTGATAGTCACCGAGCGGACCTTGGTCTCAATTTGATGTTACGGTTCGACGATGACGTTGGCAACGGGAAATTATCCAAGGGAAATTGAACGCGGATGAACACGCATTGCGCGGATCAAGAATCAATCCGCGCGGTCCGCGCGGAAGGATAATTCACTACGCGCAATAAAACAATACAATGCCCCCGATGAGAAACGCCCATCCGAGACACATGAACCGCGCGGCTGTTCGATTTTCGCGGAGGTATCGCCAGATGACGCAAACATCATATTCCCATGCCCATACCGTAGGGATGTTCTGGGTTTTGTCCTTCCGGCCAGCTTCTGCGCCTCTTGCCAAAAATCCGATAATAAAGATGATCAGAAAACCCCATGCCGCCATGAAAGCTCCGATGGCTCGCATTTTACTTCACTCGCGGCTCCATTTGAAACGCCCTCGCGCGAAACAAAAATTCCACGATGTTCCCCTCGTGCGGTTGCATCCAGTCGAGTTTGATCGTCGGGATCGGACCGAGGTTGAGACGGTCAATGTGAACGGCATCGGTCAATTCGCGCCGAAACTTCGCATCAGCGGTGATCGCAGAGCAAACCAGCGTCGGTCCCATTGCTTCAATCATCTTCTCTTGCGGGCATTGAACGATCGAGACAAACGGAAACATATATTCTTTCTTGGCGATGGAGGCTTCGGGCGAATCGCAATGAGCGACGACGGGGCGCAGATACGCGCATCGTTCTTGCTCCACGAGGCGCGGACCGAATTTTTCCGTCGAGTGCTCGACGCCGTTCTCTCTCAAATCGGCGTCAATCATCTTCCAAACCGCCTGCGCCTGTCCCGGAACGGTGAACGCGGCGAGTCCCGCGGCCGGGTCTTCGGGGGGCTTGACGTCAACCGGTCCGAGCCGCTCGGCGAGCGCGCTGGCGATTTCGCGCGTGTGGCGCGACGCCCAAACGCCCGAACAATTGATGCACCCGCGCCCGCTGTTCAGATAAACGCTGCCGGCCATCACGTCGAGGTATTTTTCCCAATGATCCGCGGCATCGTCGCCAAGGATGATCTTGCTGAAGCCGGGCCCATGCGCCTGAACGCGGGGATTGCCCTTATACATTTCCACCGTTTGCGATCCGCCGAAAATCAAGCTTCGGTCGCACGCAGACAGCACCGCCGCGCCGACCTCGCCGCCGCCGGGATAAATCGAAATCGCCTCGCGCGGAATCCCCGCCTCAAAAAACGCCGATGCCATCCGATAGGGGGTCCACGGCTCCTGCGGTCCCGGTTTCAGGACCAATCCGACCTGCATTGGAATAATCGGAAGCCAGAGCGTATGCACTCCGGGGGAATTGGAAGGGAGGACGAGGCCGACGACGGGCGATTGCGCCTGAAAGCTGACGATGACTTCTCCCGCCGAGCGTTTTTCGACGCCGTAGCCCCGGCTCAAAACCTCAAGCTCAAGCCCGCGCGTCAAGGCGTCCAACATCTCCCCCATGCGCGAGAGAACAAAATGATTCTTCTGCATGTTTGCCTTGCACATGTGCTCAGGAAGCCCCGTCGAGGCCGATTGGGCGTGGGCGAATTCGTCGGGAGTTTGAGTTCCGTCGCCGAGGGGTAGCGTCGCACTGAAATAGAGGTCCGCCGCCTTCTTCACGCGGGCGATCAATTCGGCGCAGGGGATTTCGCGCAGGGCGTCGCGCGCCGCTTGCGCCTTGCGCATGTCGCGCTGGACGATCCCGCCGTTGGCTTGACTCACCTTGGCGATCGGCTCGCCGGTGATGAAATGCGCGACGGTGTCGGTTTCGAGGGATTGATACGGTTTGCCCCATCGCAGGGCGGGGATATTGAGCATCGAAGCTTCCTTCCAAATACGGAATCGCCAGAATCACCCGCAAATTAGCACGGTTGGGAATTGGATGAGAAGATTTATTGACGGCGACCCTCGGATTGGGGATGATAGTGGGCTTGGCGGGAGGGGGGAAGAGTTCAAGGTCGCGTCCTACTTAGGCGACGGCTTGAATGCTTCCGCCCGAAATTTCATCTCGCGCATGGCAAGAAGACCGGGGCGCGACCCGGCAAAGGGAGGAAACTTTGTGAGTTTGGTCCACGTTGACTCAGACGAACCGATTGACCGGGCGTTGAGGCGATTCAAGAAGGAATGTCAAAAATCGGGTATTCTGGCGGAATTACGCCGCCGGGAGTATTACGAAAAGCCGAGCGTCCGCAAAAAACGGAAGATGGAAGCCGCCCGCCGAAAACTCCGTCGGCGGCTGATGAAGATTCAACGCAAATTCGACGAAACTCCCCAACCCGGACGCCGACGCTAAACGGCGAGCCGGACCGACTTCAAAGCGCCGCGCGGATTTCCGCCGGCGCTTTTTTCATTTTTGGCCTCCGATTTGGGGCAATCTGAATGAACGACCTCAATCCGACTTCCGATGAGCCTCCCTCGCTCGGTCGAACCGTTTCCTGTTTTATTCTTTCCGGTGGGTCTGCCCGCCGGGCCGAAGGGAAGAACAAGTCATTCCTGATCGCCGAGGGAGAACCGATTCTCGACCAACAAATTCACCGTCTCCGTCCCTCCTTCCACGATGGAATCTTCATTCTCACCGACCGCTCCGCCGATTTTGAAGGCTACAATCTGATTTGCATGGCCGATCCTCCTCTGCCCGGATTGGGCGATTTGCGTTGCGGCATGAGGGGACTTTACTCGGCTCTGTCGCTTTCCCCCACTCCTTGGGTTTTCGTTCTGGCGTGCGATATGCCGTTCCCTGACATGGAGATCGCTCAATCGCTCATCCAAGGTTTGAGCTTCCAAGCGCGCGAGATGCCGACTCAGTTTCGCGGAATTTGTCTTCGCGGAGCCAAAGGTCCCGAGCCGTTTCATGCGATTTATCACCAAAGCCTCGCCGAAGATTTGCGCCTCCGCTTGACCGCGTCCGGCGATTTATCGCTCCAGAACTGGATCCGATCCGAACCGCGCATCCTCCTTACTTCCGGCAAGGAAAATGGAACGAAGAACGCGGCGATCTCGCGTTGTCTTCAGAATTTCAATCAATCATTGTAGGGGCGACCCGCAGGGTCGCCCAAGAAGCTACGCTTTCGCCTCATTCATCACGGCGGGAATCACGTCAAGCTGGACCGTTTCGGTCGTCAGGCGTCCGTCATCGGTGAGGCCGAAATAGACGGCGGCTGAGGGGACATTGGCGAGCATTCGCCGGAAAAATTTGAGCCGCAAACGATCCAGACCGGACAAACCGACGAGCGAGATATTTTCGGTTCCCACCAAAATGGACCACTGTCGCAGGGGAATCTGAATTTTCAATATTCCGGAATCGTTCAACTCGCGCAACGCGACATTCAAATTTGGAGATTCCATGTAACCATACATCGCTTGAACGGTGTAAAGCGTCCCCAGTTCGCTGTCCTGAAGCGTCAGGACCAAATACCGCTCCTCGGGTTTATGGATGTTCATGTATGGCGAACGATGGGAGATGACCGTCACCATGACGAGGTGGCGATAGACGACGCCTTTCAAATGCCCCAATCTGCTTTCCAACGGAGGCGGAACCAAATCTGTCTCGGCCGAAACAGGGCGCGACGACAGGACGACCAGAGGCGTCTCGATGTGTCCCATCGCCGGATCGGCCTTCATTCGGGCCAATTCCCCCATGGTCATTTTTCCCTTGGCCTGATACCGCTCCGCGACCAGTTTGCGTCCCCATTCCCACGTCTGCATCGTCACGAAAAAGCTGACCGCGATCAGGACGGGAACGTAGCCCCCTTGGAGGAATTTTAGGGCGTTGGCGCTGAAGAAAGTCAAATCCACCGCGATCAGCGCGGCGCAAGCCGGCCCGATGATCCATCCCTTCCATTTCCAGTGGTATCGCGCCACGACGTAAAAGGCCGCCGTCGTGATTGCCATCGTTCCGGTGACGGCGATTCCATAGGCCGAAGCCAGCGCGTCGGACGTGCGGAACCCGACGACCAGCGTGACGCATCCCGCGAAGAGCGCCCAATTGATCCAAGGAATGAAAATTTGTCCCTCGACGTTGGGGTTGGTGTGAACGATCCGGAGTCGGGGGAAAACTCCGAGCGCGATGGCTTGCTGAGTGAGCGAAAATGCGCCGGAAATCAAAGCCTGCGACGCGATGATCGTCGCCGCCGTCGCCAAGGCGATCATCGGATAAATCGCCCAGCCGGGAACCAGCGAATAGAAAAGATTGTCGTTCGGAATCTCTCCGGGAGAGAGCAGGCGCGCTCCTTGGCCGAAGTAATTGATAATCAGGCACGGCAAAACGATGGTCAGCCACGAAAGCCGGATCGCGCGCGGCCCGAAATGCCCCATGTCGGCGTAAAGCGCCTCGGCCCCCGTCACGCAAAGCACGACGGCTCCAAGAATCGGAAGCGACCGCCCGTCCTGACGGATCAAAAATTCCAATCCGCAAAGAGGATTTAGTCCTCCCAAGACGACCGGATGCCTCCAAATCCAAGGCAATCCGATCAAGGCGTTGCACACGAGCCAGACGATGACAATCGGTCCGAACAATCCGCCGATTTTGTGCGTCCCGCTCGATTGAAAAAGAAAGAGAACCGTCAGAATCGCGATGGTTAACGGAACGACGGCGACTTGGAGCGCGGGGGCGGTCACTTCCAATCCCTCGACCGCCGAAAGGACGGAGATGGCGGGCGTAATGACGCCGTCGCCGTAGAGCAACGCCGCGCCGAGCAAAATTGCGATCCCCGCGCCGAGAAAAATTTGCCTCGGGATCGAGGAGCGTTTCATGCGGATCAAGGCCAGCAGGGCGAAGATGCCCCCTTCCCCCTCGTTGTCCGCGCGCATGATGAGAAGGACGTATTTGATCGTGACCACGACGATCAAACTCCAAAAGAAAAGCGACAACGCGCCTTGAACGTTCTCCGTTGTCCGTTCGAGCTGGAAGCGCGAACCGAAAAACGTCGCCTTCATAGCGTAAAGCACCGAGGTCCCGATGTCGCCATACACGACGCCCAATGCGCCGAGCATTAAACCCCAAAGGGCCTGCGGCTTGCGTTCGTGCGGCATGGATGGATGGGACATGGGGAATCGGTCTCCGCTCAAAGGAGAGAGGAAGGCACATTACCATTCTAGGAACGGATGTGAAAGTGAGATGTCTTAAATATTAAATCTGCAAGGACCACTGTCGGCGCGATGCTGGTGCCGACCGTTCATCTTGTCATGGAGTCGCTACCGGTTTTGGTCATGATCAATCCGTGCTTCTCCGCGTGCAACTGTGTCCAAATTTCCAACCTAAGCCTTGGAATTCAAAATCTCGACAACCCTTACCGTAAAATTCAAATCTTCTCCCGCCATCGGATGGTTGGCGTCCAGAACGATCCGGTCCTTGCCGACGTGCGCGATGATGACAGGCATGAACGCGCCGTTGAGCAGGCGGATTTGAAAGCGTTGCCCGACTTCGACCGGAAGCCCTTCGGGAATTTCATGCGGCTCGGCGGCGAGAATCCACTCCTGCCGATGCGGACCGAACGCCTGATCGGAGGAAATCTTGAATTTCTTGGATTGCCCCTTCGCCATGCCGACGATGGCGTGTTCGAATGCCGGAAGAAATTTTCCCTGACCGAGCGTGAACTGCAACGGCTCACGCCCTTCGGTGCTGTCGAAGACCGCGCCGTCGTTCAGCGTCCCCATGTAGTGAATCTTGACGGTGTCGCCCTGTTTGACTTGCGCCATGGTGTCGGTATCGTGTCCTCGTCCGCCGTTTATGGCGGAATCTTTAACTGAACCGCATTCGCGGTTCAAACCCAACCCCAAATCCTAACCATGAGGCAAACCCCTTTTCCAGAGGATATTTTACGCGGAACGTTGATTTGATTTTTTGCCACCCTCTTCCCATCATTGCTCCTACTCTTACTCATTCTCCTTCTCCTGAGAAAAGCATAAACCGCAAGGTGTTGAGAATGAGGAGGAGTAGGAGTATGAGAATGAGAACGATATGGAACCAACCAACACCGACAAGCGATTTTCATTACGCGACCTTCTCGCTTTCGTGCCGATTCTCGTCTTGGCGCTCTGCGCGGCGTTCGCGTTAATGCGGATCACGCCCCCCAAACCGAAACCCGCCGACGCGCCCGCCTCGGAATTTTCCGCTGAGCGTGCGCTGATCCATCTGCACCAGATCGCCAAAGCGCCGCATCCCTCCGGCTCCGAGGAACACCGCCGCGTCCGGGAATACGTCATCGGCGAATTAAAAAAATTGGGTCTGGAGCCGGAAATCCAACAATCGGTTTCGGACGAGAAATCAGGCGGCCATTCCGCCCCCGGCATGACGTTCACCAACATCATGGCGCGATGGAAGGGAACGGACAATTCCCGCGCTCTCTTGATCGCCTGTCACTACGACAGCGTGGCGATGGGACCCGGCGCGAGCGACGACGGAGCGGGCGTCGTGGCGGTTCTGGAAACGATCCGCGCCTTAAAATCCGGCGCGCCGCCCAAGAACGATCTGATCTTTCTTTTCACCGACGGCGAGGAGGTCTGCCTCTGCGGAGCGCGGGCGTTCGCGGAGAATCATCCTTGGGCGAAGGACGTCGGATTGGTCGTGAATTTCGAGGCGCGTGGGACCGCCGGACCTTCCATCATGTTCGAGACCAGCGCCGAGAACGGTTGGCTGATCTCCCAATACGCCCGCTCCGCCGTTCATCCCTCCGCCAGTTCGCTCAGCTACGAAGTCTATAAGCGAATGCCGAACGACACCGATCTGACGGTGTTCAAGAAACGGGGATTCGCGGGATTGAATTTCGCGTTCATCAAGAACGTCAAATTTTATCACACGGCCAACGACACGGTCGAAAATCTGGACAAGCGGAGCCTCCAGCACCACGGCGAGAACGCGCTGGCCATGGCGCGATGTTTCGGCAATCTCGATCTGCGGGAAATCAAAAAAACGAACGACGTCTATTTCGACGTCCTCGGCGCGTTTGTCATTCGATATTCTGAACATTGGGCGATTCCGTTGGCGATATTCGCGGTTCTGTTTTATCTGGTGATTACAATGACGGCGATAAAACTTGGCGAGTTTTCGTGGCGGCTGGGATTATTACGATTGGGTCTGTCGCTGGCCACATTTATTCTTTGGCCGCTCTTGCTCCATCTCCTCTCACTGGTGGGTCATATCAACTCCATTTCCAAGAAGGACCCATCTGGATTTGCTTTCACGACCAATCCCTACGCGCTCTTGGGATTTGTTTTGGCGGCGCTTGCTCCCTTTTTCGGGTACTATTTGGCATGGAAGGGGGGTTCGGTCGTGGAGAAGACGATTGCCGGAGTATTCTGGTGGGTTATTCTGACCCTCCTGACGGTCTTTTTCCTTCCCGGAGCCAGCTATCTCTTCACTTGGCCGCTCATCTTTGCCGCGCTCGGAATAGGATTTGTCCTCCAATCCCAGCGAATAGGAGGAAGTCCGATTGTGAGATCGTTTGCTTTGCTTCCTTTCAGTATTCCCGCCATCATCCTTTGGACCCCGACCATCTATCTTCTGTTTTTGGCAATGACGCTCAAACTAACAGGCGTGATCGTCTTATTCGTGATGTTGAATCTTGAACTTTTTGCCCCTCACTCCGCGCCTTTATCGCCGCGACTACGTTCCGTTGCAATAATCGCAACCGTGGTGATCGGCATCGGCCTTGTAACCTATATTCTCCGGTGAAGATCATGAAACCTGAAAGCACGCAAAGGAACCTTCCATGAGCAACGCCCCCACCGCCCCATCTCTCGACGCCGAGACCGGCTGGAAACCCTTCAACCACACCGCTTGGCTGGAGCGGCCCAATTATGTCTCCGGCGATCCGGACGGCAACCGGCTCCGCATCCGCTATTATTACCGCGAGTCGGACATGGCGCTGGTCGGCAAGGCGTGGTTCGGTCCGGGAACCGAGGGTCCTCCCGGCCATGCGCACGGCGGAAGCATGGCCGCGCTCTTGGACGAGGCGATGGGCACGGCCTCGTGGATTTCCGGCCATCTCGTCCTCGCCGCGAAGATCGAAGTCAATTTCCGCAAGAAACTCCCGCTCGGCACGGTCGTCAAGGTCGAGGCATGGCTGGAAAAAGTGAATGGGCGGAAGGTTTTCGTCCGGGGCCAATTGATCGGCCTGGACGATCTGATTTATGCGGAAAGCTCCGGTCTCTTCATCAAACTGGAACCCGAGCAATTCGGCCAGTTGGGGACTTGGATGGTGCGGAGCACGAAGCCGCGGGAGTGATTGACGAATGAAACTCAACCCTTACCCTGCCCTCTCTCTCGGAAAGGGAGAGGGTTTGCATGGGCAAAAATCCACCCGAGCCGCGACCGTGAGGGAGCGCCCAGCCCGCGAAATTCTTGTTTTCGGGCGCTCCCTCACGGTCGCGGCTCTGATGTTGCAGTTCTTCTTTTTCTTTGCTCGCGCCGCTGAAATCGCGCTCCATCCCGGGCATCACGAAATCACGTTCAAGAACGGCAAGACCGCCCAAGGGGAAATTCTGGCCGTCGAAGGGGAAAAATTTCGCTTCCAGCCCTACGAGGGGTCCGCGTTTGTCCTTCCGTTGGATCGAATCCAAACCGCCCGTGCGCTTTCGCCGGCGGAAGGCGTGCTTTTTCAATCGCGCCAGATGGCGGAGAAGGGAAAGCTCGATGAAGCCGTGCGATTATTGACGCGGAGCGCCGGGATGGAGGGAGGAGCCGCGCTGGAAGGGGAGCTGATGAGGCGGCTGAACGAATTGAATCGCCTGATAAAAGCGTCGCAGAAAAAAGAATTGGCGGAATTCGAGAAAAAATTCGAGGAATTACTGGACCGCAATCAACTTCACGACGCGCTCGATCTGGCGAGGCAAACGCTCAAGGATCATCCCGACGATCCCGACCTGCTCGGCGACGCCGCGCTGGCGGAATTTCGGATTCATCGCGGGCAAGGGGGGATCGCGAGCGAGTTTCGCTCGTTCCATTTGGATCGTTTGAAAAAAGCCGATCCGCAATCGCCAATCCTGCTCGGGATTCAAGCGGAAATGGGGGTCTCGGAGAAGCTTCAGGCCAAATGGGAATCCGACCGTAAGGCGTTCTTGGCGACCGCCTTGGACGATGCGGCGCGCTTTTACGAGAATTTCCAACTTCAAGAAGCCAAGGACATCCTCGACAAGGCGCTGGCGCTCGATCCGCCCGATGATCTGCTTGGTCCGCTGAAGGAACTGGCGGCCAAAGTGGACGCCGAAATTGCCGGCGGGTCCAAGGATCAGGCGCTACGGGAACGCGAACGCCTCCGCGCGCTCGAAGAAAAAACAAAGATGGAAGGGGAGTCGTCGGGCAAATCGCTGAGTGAATCCGAATCCAAGAAACTGGATAAAAAGCGCGCCCGCAGAATTCAGCAACGCGCGATTGACCAAAGCCGTGGACCGAGATGAGGATTTTTGTCTTGTTGATTCATCGGCGACGTTTCGATTTGGTCCGTTCGATCCAATATCCCGGCTTGCGCCGATTATGCATCACGGCAAGAACATGGATCACGCCACCTGCGATCCGATACACGATGCTGTAAGGAAACTTGTTCAGCACGATTCGCCGCGAGCCGGCTTCAAAGATCGGCCATCGCTCCGGAGCTTCGAGGATCAACTTGATTTTGGATTCGATCTCGATCTGGAAATTTTGCGCGGCGGAAACGCTACGCGCGCGATACCACTCGGCCCCGTAAAAAAGTTCCCGTTCGGCCCCCATGTGGAATTCGAGTTTATTTTGCGTCAACGATCCTGCGCAACTTCGCGCGAACCTGCCGCCAAGGGATCGTCCGCGCGACGCCTTGATCCAGTTCGTTCATTCGCTTCGCCACTTCCCGTCGCCACTCCTTTTCGACGTCCGCCTCGGTCGAGCCTTCGAGTGCGTCCACCAACAAGCCGGTGAGCGCAATCCTTTCGCTCGGAGGAAGATTCGACGCTTCTCTGTAGAGTTGGTCAATCCGGTTGGCCATGAGCTGAGCCTATCAATTGAATGTGCTGAAAGCCATGACGAATTCAATTATCCGCTTCTGCCGATCACGCTCGGTCGCCATTCATCGTCAGTCACGGACGCGGATCAAATTCGTGGGTCGGAGCCGCTCCGTCAGGCGTTCGCCGTGACCAGCTTGGAACTGGTCAGTTGTTCCATCACGCCCTTGGGCACGCGCTCATAGTGTGAAAATTCCATGTGGTAATTGGCGCGTCCCTGCGTCAGCGAGCGCAACGACGTGGCATAGCCGAACATCTCGGCCAGCGGCGCCTGCGCCTGAATGACGTGCGTGTTCTTGTGCGGATTCATCTCGGCGATCTTGGCGCGGCGTTGTTGCAGGTTGCCGATCACGTCCCCCAAATACTGATCCGGCGTCGTCACTTCCACCTTCATGATCGGCTCCAAAAGAACCGGACCCGCCTTGGACGCCCCTTCCTTGAATCCGATGCTTCCGGCGATGTGGAACGCCATGTCGGAGGAGTCAACTTGGTGGAACGAGCCGTCCAGTAGCGTGACCTTCACGTCCACGACCGGATAACCCGCCAGCGGTCCGGCGGACATCGCCTCGATGACGCCTTTCTCAACCGACGGAATATATTCGCGCGGAATGACGCCGCCGACGATTTCATTGAGGAACTCAAAGCCCTCACCCGGTTGCGCCGGCTCGATCTTCAAAACGCAATGACCGTATTGACCGCGTCCGCCGCTCTGGCGGATGAATTTCCCCTCCTGTTCGATGGTCTTGGTGAGGGTCTCGCGGTAGGCGACCTGCGGTTGGCCGACGTTAGCCTCGACGCGGAATTCCCGCTTCATCCGGTCCACCAGGATTTCCAGATGCAATTCTCCCATGCCGGAGATGATCGTCTGATTGGTTTCCTTGTCCACGTTGACGCGGAAGGTTGGGTCTTCCTCGACAAGCCGTTGGAGCGACGTGGAAAGCTTCTCCTGATCCGCCTTCGTTTTCGGCTCGATGGCGATGGAAACGACCGGCTCGGGCGGATGAAGCGCTTCGAGCACGATCGGATGATCGGGATCGCAAAGCGTGTCGCCGGTGCGGGTGCACTTGAGTCCGATCACCGCGCCGATGTCACCGGTGCGGAGTTCCTCGATCTGCTCGCGGTCGTTGGCGTGCATCAGCAGAAGCCGCCCGATCCGCTCGTTCTGATCCTTGGACGAATTGTAAGTGTAGGAGCCGGACTTCAAAACGCCCGAATAAATGCGAACGTAGGTCAATTTTCCGACGTGCGGATCGCTCATAATTTTGAATGCAAGGGCGGAGAAAGGCTGGTCATCCTCGGAGAGGCGTTCGATCTCCTGCTCGGATTCGGGATCAACCCCCTTGACCGCCGGGATGTCGGTCGGCGCGGGGAGATAATTGACGACGGCGTCGAGCAAAAGCTGAACCCCTTTGTTCTTGAAGGCGGTCCCGCAAAGGACCGGCGTGATCTTCGAGGTGATCGTCGCGTGACGCAGATGTTTACGCAATTCTTCAGGTGAAAATTTGTGTTCCTCCAAATAGCGTTCGGCGAATTCATCGTCATACTCGGCTAGGGCTTCGAGAAGCTTCTCATGCCATTGTTCGGCCTGCGTCTTGTATTCGGCGGGGATTTCGGTGTCTTCGAATTTGCGCCCTTGATCTTGCTCATCGGCGATTTCCGGCCAAATTTGCGCGCGCATCTCAACCAAATCAATAATGCCCCGGAATTTTTCCTCCGCGCCGATGGGAATTTGAATCGGAACCGGATGGCACGCCAGACGCTCCTTCATCATCTTCACCGTGCCGAAGAAATCGGCGCCGATGCGGTCCATCTTGTTGACGAACGCGATGCGCGGAACGCCGTATTTTTCGGCCTGACGCCAAACGGTTTCGCTCTGCGGCTCGACGCCGCCGACCGCGCAAAACAGCGCGACCGCTCCGTCCAACACGCGCACCGACCGCTCGACCTCGACCGTGAAATCCACGTGGCCGGGCGTGTCAATGATGTTGATGAGATGGTCCTTCCAATGGCACTGCGTCGCGGCGGACGTGATCGTGATGCCGCGCTCGCGCTCCTGCTCCATCCAGTCCATTTCGGTCGAGCCTTCGTGGACTTCGCCGATCTTGTGCGTCCGCCCCGAATAAAACAAAATTCGCTCGGTCGTCGTCGTCTTGCCCGCGTCAATGTGGGCCATGATGCCGATGTTTCGGGTTTTCGATAGGGCTGTTTGGCGTCCCATGTTTCTTTCCACTCTTTCATTTTTCGCGCAATTCTAACTTTGGCTCCAAATGGGGCGCGACCCAAACGGATGCCGGCGCGCTACGACACAACGCGAATTTACTTCTCCGCGTCGCGCGGGCGTGCTCCATTCAAAAACATTATACCATTATTTTACCATCCGTAGTGCGCGAAGGCCTTGTTGGCCTCGGCCATGCGGTGGGTATCCTCGCGCTTTTTGATCGCCCCGCCGGTTTTGTTGTAGGCGTCGAGGAGTTCTCCGGCCAGACGCTCGGCCATCGTCTTCTCGCCCCGTTCGCGGGCGGCCTCACGTAACCACCGGAACGAAAGCGCCTCCCGTCTCGGTGGCGAGACTTCGACCGGAATCTGATAGTTAGCCCCGCCGACGCGCCGCGATTTCACTTCGACGGTCGGTTTGACGTTTTCAATGGCCTGATTAAAAACCTCAATCGGCTTGACGTCGGCGACTTTCTCGCCGATCCGATCCAGCGCGGTGTAGAAAATCCGCTGGGCCAGCGACTTCTTCCCCTCATACATGATGCAATTGATGAACTTGGAGGCCAGCGCGCTCCCGCATCTGGCGTCGGGGATGATTTCCCGCTTTTTGGTTTTTCGTTCTTTCCGACTCATACGATCATTCCCTCATTGCTCAAGCTTTGGGCTTCTTCGCGCCGTATTTGGACCGGCTTTTCTTTCGGTTGGCCACTCCTTGGGTGTCCAAAACGCCCCGCAGGATGTGGTAGCGGATGCCGGGCAGATCCTTGACGCGCCCTCCGCGAATCAGCACGATCGAGTGCTCTTGAAGGTTGTGCCCCTCCCCCGGAATATAGGCCGTGACCTCGTGGCCGTTGGTCAGCCTCACGCGAGCCACCTTGCGCAGGGCCGAATTCGGCTTCTTCGGCGTCTGAGTGTAAACTCTCAGGCATACCCCCCGTTTTTGCGGACAGGCGGCGAGGGCGGGAACCTTGTTTTTCTTGCGAATGGGAACCCGTCCCTTGCGAATTAGTTGATTGATCGTCGGCATCGAACCTCTCTCTGTTGGCTGGATTCCCCCGGTTTTGTTCTCCAAGGGAATTCCAAACCCTTGATTCAACCAGCTTTGATTGCGGGAGTCAAGGGGGGATAGCGTTTTTTTTCTGCTGGGATGGGTATCAAAATTCGGAGCCACAACCGAGCAGTGACCGCACGGTCGCGGCTCGGTTGTGGTTTCATTAATCCCCGCGATGATGATTTTTCAATTCCTGCATCGAAAGATGAAGGAGCCGTTGTTTGAGGCGGTGTTGCGCGGCGCGGATTTTTTCGCGGGACGATTCGGACAGATCGCGTTCCATGTCCGTTTGGATTTCGTCAAAAACCTCGTCGAAATGTTTTTTCAAACGCTCCAGCGCCGGGGCGAGCGAAACCGCCTGAAGCTTGGATCGAAATTTTTCGATCTCCTGCTCGATTAACTCCCACGCTTTCTGCGCGGCGGCGGTCCGTTTGGCTCGATTCTCGGCGATGATTCCTTCGAGATGGCTGATGTCCAAGAGCGTGACGCCGGGGATGGATCCGATGGCGTGGTCCAGAATGCGCGGGACCGCCGCGTCAATGAGGCAGACCCGGCGATTTTCGGACCCGGGACCGCGAAGGCTCTCGAACATCGCGCGCGTGACAAGAAAATTCGGCGCGAAAGCCGCGCCGAGAATCAGATCGGCCTGACGGATCGCGGGAGCCATTTGCGGAATCGGCACGATTTCGGCGTTCAGTCCGCGCGCGACCTCCTGAGCCTTTTCCACCGTGCGGTTCACGATCAGCAACTTGGCGGGACGACGCTCGGCGATGGCTTCGGCGGCGACGCGCCCGACTTTCCCCGCGCCGATGACGACGCAAACTTTTCCCTCGAATGATCCAAGAATTTGCTCGGCGCGGAGCGTCGCGGCCTTGGCGACGGAAAGCGTGCCGACGTTCAAATCGGTTTCGGTCCGGATGCGTTTGGAGCATCGGTTGGCCGCTTCGATGAGACGATGCAAGTTTGCTCCGGCCATGCCCGTCTGTTTGCTCATTTCATACGCCTGCCCGACCTGCGATTTGATCTCGTTTTCGCCGAGGATCATCGAATCCAATCCGGCCTCGACCGCGAAGAAATGGCGGACGGCTTCGAGGTCTTCATAATTGTAGAGCGGCGGAACGTGATCCGGCTCCAATTTCCCTCCAGCGAGCGAGAGAAAAAATTCGCGCAAGGTTTCGATGAAATTTTCCTCCAGCGGACTATAGACGTAAATTTCGGTTCGATTGCAGGTCGAAAGAACCAAGGCCTCCCCGGCGAGTCCCTCGTTCCGCAGGCGTTCCAGCGTTTGTAGGCATCGTTCCGGCGCGAGCGCGAATTTCTCGCGGACGCCGATGGCCGCGCGATCTTGGTTCACGCCGCACACAAAAAGGGTCGAGGTGGATGTGGTCGGGACGGAGTGTGTCTCTCGATCCTTCACGCGCAAATCCTCTCCCTCGCCCGGCTGTATGGACTTCGCGGAATGTTGAGTCGGTCGGGATCTCATGAAGGTCTGCCCGCCACAACGCTGATTTTTTGCGCCTGCGTCCGCGCTAATTCGATGCGGTCGTTGATCGAGACGCCTTGCCGCCAGTTGCCGAAAAAATGAAGCCCCGGATGGCGGCGCTCCACGCCTTCGATCAACGCTTCCACCTCGAAATAATCCATTCCATATCGCGGAATGGCCCGGTTCCATCGCTCGATGTGGATCGCCTTTGCCTTGCCGTTCCAGTCGAGCGCGAATCCGAGATCATGACGGACCACCTTGAGTATTTCTTCGTCGCTGAGGTTGATCGCGGAAGGATCGAGATCGCCGCCGAGCATGACCGTCAGCGCGGCGCAACCGGCGGGCGCGCGTCCGGGAAAGATGTTGGAATTGAAAATCGTTCCCAGAATCCGCAATCCCTGATCGCGGGCGACAAGAAATCCGAATCCGGAGGGAATTTTCAGATCGCCGACCTCAACGCCAAGGCCGACGCAAATCAGGGGGCAATAGGGAATGGCCTTTAATCGCGACGCCAATTCCGGCTCGAAATGTTCGATCAGCTTCCCGGCCGATTGCGTTTCGGAGCTAAGGATGACTAGCTTCGCCCGAAACACTGTTTCTTTTCCCCGCAGTCGGCCCGTGATTTGAAAACCACCGGAATCCGATCCGGCCATGATTTCGCAAACCTCCGCTTCCGGTCGGTAGGAGTCTCCGAGAAAATCCGCAAGGGAGTCGGTCAATTGCGCAATACCCTTTTGGAATGAAACGAGATGAGTTTCCTTGGATGAGGCGCCGTCTTTCGAGGTAGCGCGTTGCGTCTTCATTCGACTAAAGAAACCCCGGATCACGCTTCGGTGATCAGCCTCAAATTCCTTCAAGGTTGGGAACGAAGCGCGCGCGCTCATCTGCGCCGGATCGCCTGCCCAAATCCCCTGAACCATCGGCAGGAATGCTCGATGATAAATTTCCTTTCCCAACCGGCGCACGACGAAATCCTTGAGCGTTTCATCGGCGTCCACGGGGGAAATCCAAGCTTCGCGGGCGAGGCGACACTTTGCTCCAAACGAAAGCAAGGAGGAGCGGATCAAACTCAGTGGACCCGTCGGAACAATGTGAAGACGGTTGTCGCGCCAAATGTAGCGGTTCTGCGATTTCAGAGGCGCGCGAACCGTTTGATCTTCCATCCCGGCCAAGTTGAGCAGTTCGTTAAACGCCGCGGATTTGTCCAGAATCGTATTGGGGCCCCGCTCAAAGAGAAATCCGTCCGCTTCAATCGAACCGATGACCCCGCCCGGGTGATCGGATTTTTCGAGAACCAAGACGGCCATGCCCGATTTCTTCAGCCATGCGGCGAGAGACAGACCGGAAATTCCGCCGCCGACGATCATGACGGGTTCATTCGCCGGCGCGGAATCTTCAGGCCGGGGTCTTTGCGAAGAAGAAGAGGTTGCCATCGCCGTCGCCACGTTTGAGTCCTCAGAGCGTCCGGGAATAAAGCGGCCGTTTGCTCGCCGCTTGTTGCCGTTTTAGATGCGCGTCAAAGAGCATCGCGACGTTGCGGACGAAAAGCCGCCCCATGAACGAAAGACGGATCGAATCGCGCTCATTGACGAGCAATTCATCGGCGATCATCGGCGCGAGCGACTGAAGTTCGTCCTCGAAGTAGCGATTGAAATCAATATGAAAATCCTCGCTGATGCGGAGTTTGTCAATGCGGTCCTTGCACATCAAATCGCCGATAACGCGACGGCGAATTTGATCGTCTTCGTTCAAGATCAGGCCGCGCTCGATTGGAAATCGCCCCGAGTCCAAAGATTCCGAATAGGCGGTCAGCTTCTTGACGTTCTGCGCGAACATCTCGCGGACCGAACTGATCGAAGAAACGCCCATCGCGATCAGATCGGTTCCTGCGCGCGTGGTGAAACCCATGAAATTGCGATGCAGGGTTCCTCCATTGAACGCCCGCGCAAGCTCGTCGTCGGGGAGAGCGAAGTGATCCATGCCGATATAACGATAACCCGCCTCGGTAAATCGGTCGTGCGCGGCGAGAAAAATTCTCAACTTCGCCTCGCCATCCGGCAAGGAGGCCGGATCGAGCGTCCGCTGATGCGCGAGTCGTTGCGGCAAAAAAGCAAAGTTGTAAAGCGCGATTCGGTCGGGGCGCGAGGTCAAAACTTTTTCGAGCGTCTCGGAAAAAGTTTCCTCCGTTTGATAGGGCAAGCCGTAAATCAAATCGTAGTTGATTCCGGAGAATCCGACCTCACGGGCGAGCCGCGTGATTGCGTCCGTTCGCTCGTAACTTTGGAGCCGATGGACAGCGCGTTGCGTCCGTTCGTTGAAATCCTGAACTCCCATCGAAAGGCGGTTGAATCCAAGTTGCGCCAGCGTCCGAATTTGCTCGTCGGTTGTGATCGGCGGATGAATCTCGATGGAATTTTCGCAGTCGGAGGCGAGATGAAACCGGTCCGCGATCATGGCGTGGGTCCGCCGAATCTGGTCGCAATCCAAATAAGTCGGCGTTCCGCCTCCCCAATGAAATTGGACGACCGGCCGCGACGGATCATTGTGACGCGCGTGCAACTCAATCTCGCGCTCCAGCTTTTCCAAGTATGGATCGGAGACCTCGCGTCCCTTCGCGCTGATGATCACGTTGCACGCGCAAAACGTGCAGTGCTCCTCGCAGAAGGGAATATGCAGGTAGATGGAAAGGGGGCGTCCCTCCCAATCGGCCTTGACCCGATCCAGATGCCGCGCGAATTCCTCGTGGCCGACCGATTCGTTCCACTCCGGTGCGGTCGGATAGGACGTGTAGCGCGGTCCGGCCAAATCGTATCGGCGGAGAAATTCCCGATCGAGATCGCGCAGGCGGCGCGTTTCGTTAACAGACGCCATAGCGTTTCACCGCCTCGACGAGCCTGCACGCATTTTCCACGGGCGTTTGGGGAAGAACGCCATGACCGAGATTGAAAACGTGTCCGGTGGCCGGAGGGAACTGCGCGAACAAATCACGGACCGCCAGTTCGACCGTGTCGGGATTGGTGTAGAGAACCAAAGGGTCGAGATTGCCTTGAAGCGACGCGCCTCCGTTGGGGCGCTGGCTTTCCAGATTGCGTTCCTCATCATTGACAATCGCGCGCGCAGAGGCGAGATCAAGTCGCCAATCAATGCTGAGGCAATCGGCTCCGATGCGGGCGAGCGACGGGAGGTAAGGCGCGCAACCGTTGACGTAAACGATTACCGGCGCGCCCAGTCCTCGGACCGATTCGATGATCCGGCGAATCCACTTTCCGGAAAATCGCTCGTAATCCGACTGCCGCAGGGCCGAACCCCACGTGTCGAAAATCTGAACGGCGTCGGCTCCGGCCTCGATCTGAATCCGAAGATACTGCGCCGCGACTTGGGTAATGCGCTCCAGAATTGAATCGAGCAGATTTGGTTTTTCCCAACGCAAGCGGAGGATGGATTCAAAATTGCGCGACATGACCCCTTCGATCCAATAGGCCGCGAGCGTCCACGGCGCGCCGACGAATCCGAGAATGGGGAAATCGCGTCCCGCGCGTTCGCGGACGGTTTGGATCGTCCGCGCGACCGGTTCCTCGGCGTCCAATGCGCGTCCGCGAAGATTCCGCAAATCTTCTTCGGAACGAATCGGGTTGAGAATCTGCGGACCGCGGTCGTCGAATTTGATCTTCGCTCCCGCCGACTCCAGCGGAATGAGGATGTCGTTGAAAATGATGATCGCGTCCGCATCGAGCGCTTCGACGGGTTGGATCGAAACCTCCGTCGCCGCGCGAGGCGTCTTGCAAAGCGTCAGGAAATCGTATTCCTTTCGGACCTTCTGATATTGCGGCAAATAACGTCCCGCTTGCCGCATCAACCAAACGGGAACGCGATCCACCGGTTTTCGCCGCAGTGCGTTGAGCAACCGCTCGCGCGGGGTGAGAACGGGTTTGGTTGGATTAAGATTCATGATACGATCGCGGCCAAGGGAGAAGCGGGTCTGCCAAAAGCTCCTTCCCCCTAGGCACACACTTCCATCATGCCCGTCGCGCCGAATCGCGGTCAAGCGAGAAGGAACGAACGGCGATATCGCGGGAGTAATCATGGCGTTGAAAGCGGGCCTTTGACCGAAGCGCCTGCCTCACTCTCTACAACCTGTTCAAGAGTTGAACTGAAACCGGGAAAACGCCAATATGATTTCGAGAAGCTCGCAAGACAAGGCATGAAAGTTCTCAGTATTTGCATGGATACTTCAATCATCGGGGGGTCCGACGAGGAGTTCGCCGAGGAAGGCCGCGCGTTACTCGAAAACGCCAAAGCCGGGGAGGCGAACTTGGTGGCTTCTGACCTTTAGCCGGAGGCACTTGCCAGAGCGCCTGTGGAAGTGAAATCCGTTTTCAACGCGTTGTCCGAAGAATGTCAAGAGCGGGTTCTCGCCGACGTCCAATCCGAGCCTCTGAAGGACCAATTTGCGGTGGTGGGCGTTCTCGAACCTGTTTCCAAACAGGACGCGCATCACGTCGCGCTGTCGACCGCTTCCGATTGCGCTGTGATCGTAAGTTGGAATTTCAAACACATTGTGAATTTTAGGTAAATTCCGACGTATAATGCCGTCAACATCCTGAGGGGATATTTGGACGGTCCAATGTTTTCTCCTTTGGAGGTTGTAACTGATGCCAAACAGGTCCAAGAGATTCGACTGCGTAGGGATGAATTGTCAAGGCGCAGACAAGATTCGCCGCGCGATCAGAGGAATGAACCAGAACGAAGAGTTGGTCTATCGGTCGCAGGGAACGGCGCGATTGCTGGAACAGCAGGCGTCAATTCGGCGGACGATGGGAAACGCTCCGAACGGAAGAAAGCCCAGTGGAAGGATTGGAGTTCGAGTTGAAGGCATCGGGAATTAGGTTGGAGGTCGCTTCCTGCGCACTTGAGGATTTATTTGGGGTAAATCCCTTCGATGACTTTACGGCGATAGAGATGAGTTGGATTACGACAGATAAAAAGGCGATTCGCGGTTTTCTCTACGGAAGCGTGGTCATTTCCATGCTGACCCCCAAAATCCTCTTGGCTTTGGGAGCGGAACCGTTGAAAATCGGATGGATTGTCGGTTTCTCGGTCATGGTTTACCCGTTCTTGTGCCTTGTAGTTGGGGGTTGCCTCTTGCTAAACCGACCCGCAGAAATTCTTATATCGAAGTTCGGCTCCGGAAAATTTAGGGGCGGAGTAATTCTGCTGGTCAAGATGATGCAAGGCGCGATGGCCGCCGCACTGATGCTCATTGTCGGGTTGATCGCTATTATTATTTTGGGATTTGCTGTGGAGGTGTTGCGTGGAACTATAAGGGGATCGCCGAATTGATGCCTCGACGCGGAGATATCGTGGGTGTCGCGAGAACATGAGTTGGATTTCCACTCGCAAAAAAGGAATCCGTGCTCTGTTCTGGGTTTCTTACCTCCTTTGCATTCTGGCCTTCTTACTTGGACCCATCAAATTGCCGTTCGATCCGGCGTGGTCTTCCCTTTTGCTCGTTATATCCATCTTTTGCGTCGTGTCTTTGTGGCTGTTGATGGTCTATGAAACGCTTTCACTCAAAATAATCCGGTGGCTCGGACCGGGGAAACCCGGCGAGAAAACGAATTGGGCGAAGAAAGCCGCTCTACAGCTATTGCTTTTGTTGTCTACTCTCGTGATCGGAATCACGTTGCCGACAATGGTAGTGATTTGTCTGTCTCTGATCTTCTTCTATGCCTCGCGAAAATTGGTAGGCTTGTTCTAGCCGTTGACGGTAAAATCGCCTTAATGAAGGGATCCTTGCAAGAACTCGCTCTCGGTTCCATCCGCGATCCTGAAATTGATCCGCTCCTCAAACGTGCGGTTGCGGGCAGGCGTCTCTGCGACGCCGAGGCCGAGCGGCTTTTTGAGAGCCATGATCTCTTGGCAATCGGTCGCGCGGCACACGCCGTCCGGATGCATAAGCATCCCGAACCGGTCGTCACCTTTAACGTTGACCGCAACATCAATTACACGAACATCTGTGAAATTGATTGCTCGTTTTGCGCATTCTATCGCAAAGAGGGAAACAGCGACGCCTACGTTCTGACGCGCGAGCAATTCCGCCAAAAGATCCACGAATTGATCGAGGCGGGAGGAAATCAAATCCTCATGCAGGGGGGATTGCATCCCGATCTGCCGTTCGAGTGGTATGAGGATCTTCTGCGCTGGTTGCGAACCGAATTTCCGATGATCCATCTCCATTGCTTTTCGCCGACGGAGATTTCGTTTTTCCGCGACAAATTTGGTCTCTCGCTTGAGGAGATCATTTCGCGGCTGATGAAGGCGGGGCTTCATTCGATCCCCGGCGGCGGGGCTGAAATTTTGAGCGACCGCATCCGCGACAAAATCTCCCCCGAAAAAACCTCCGCCGACGATTGGCTGGAGGTCATGCGCGTCGCGCATCGGCTCGGTCTGCGCACCAGCGCAACGATGATGTTCGGCATCATTGAATCTTACGCCGACCGCGTCGAGCACCTGCGGAGACTGCGCGATCTGCAGGACGAAACGGGAGGCTTCACCGCGTTCATCGCTTGGACGTTCCAGCCAAAAAACACCCCCTACAAGGACCGCTTCTGCGGCGCGTTCGAGTATCTGAAAACCGTCGCCATTGCGCGGCTCTATCTCGACAACTTCGAGAATCTTCAGGCGAGTTGGGTGACGCAGGGGGAGAAAATCGCCCAGCTTTCGCTTCTGTTCGGCGTCAACGACTTGGGATCGCTCATGCTGGAGGAAAACGTCGTCCGCGCCGCAGGAACCAACTTTATGCTGACCAAAACCGACCTCAAGGCGATGGCCGAGGAACTCGGCTTTGAACTCCGCCAGCGCAATTTCTTTTACCAGCCGTTCACCCCTCCGGCGCGTCCGATTGCCGATCCGGTATTGGCGGCGTAATTAAAATTCACCACAGAGACACAGAGAGGGTGAAAAAATGCGGACTCGCACTTTTCTACTTCTCTGTGTCTGCGTGGTGAACTCATTCCGGCCAAGGGATGTTCTTATCGGCGAATAATCGCCGATAGACTTTTTTTTGCTTCTCGATCACCATTTCCTCGCTGAAAAATTCCTCGGCGCGGCGTCTTCCGGCTTCGCCCACTTTTTTTCTCAGATCGGGGGAGGCGAGAAGCTCGGCCAAGGCGTCGGCCAGCGCGTCGGCGTCGCGCGGCGGGATGAGCCGTCCGGTCCGGCTGTCCACGACCTCCTCCCGGCAACCGCGAATGTCGGACGCGATCACCGGCAATCCGCTGGCCATCGCCTCCAGAATCGAGCGCGGCATACCCTCGCGCCAAGAGGGAAGAACGAACAGGTCGCTTGCGGCCAGCAGACGCGGAACGTCACGGCGCAATCCCGCGAAAATGACGCAATCGGCCAGATGGAATTCGTTGACCTTGGCGTGGATTTCTTCAGCCGAACGGTCATGTTCGCTCGGCAATGCCTCGCCTATGACGACGGCGCGCGCGTTGGGGAAGCGTTCTCGAATTTTTGCCCACGCCTTCAAAAATTCCAGATACCCCTTCTCCCGCACGAGCCGCCCCATCATCGTCACGACGGGACCTTCGCCGGGTTTGATTCCCAATCCGGCGCGAACCTCGGCGCGCTCGTCCACGCGCAAAAGATCGGGACGGAATTTTTGGAGGTCAACCCCGTTGCCGATGGTCATGGCGCGGTCGAGCGGCGCGATCTTGCAGGCGACGGCGGTTTGCAGGTCTTCCTCGCTCTGCGAAAAAAGAAAGTCGGCTTTGCGTTGCGCCCAACGCTCCAGCGCGATGTAAACCGCGCGGACGAGCGGACTCATCCGGTCATGAAAATAAAATCCGTGCGCAGTGTAAAGGACGAGCGGGACGCCGGAGCGTCGCGCCGCCGGACGCCCCAGCAACGCCGCGACCGGCGTGTGAACGTGAACGACCGTGTAATCCGCCGTCTTGAACAACTTGCGAAGCCCGCGATAACCTTGGATTAGTTTCAGCGGATTTTTGCTCCGGGAGATCGGCACGGCGCGGACGGGGAATCCCTCGGCCTGAATCGCCGGAACAAAAACCCCGGGCGCGCAGGCCAACTCGACTTCAAATCCCCATTCCCTCTGCGCGCGCATCAGGGGCAGGAGAAAATGATAAGCCGTGAAATCCACGGCGCAGAGCTGGAGGACGCGGGGTTTCATGCGGGAGCGAGCAACTCAGAGCGGCGTGGCTTCATGCAACGTGATTTAACGCAGAGGCGCGGAGGACGCAGAGATTGAATGAAGGTCTTGTCTCAATTTGAAATACTCTGCGTTTCTCCGCGTTCTCTGCGCCTCTGCGTTGATTGTCCCTTTCAAATATTTTACCGCCAAGATGATTCACCTTAACCGCACAATCGCCGAATGTTTGATCGTCTGAATCGCCCGTTCTTCCTCGCCGAAGATCGCCAAATCGCAAACGACGAATTCATTTCCGCGCTTCTCGAACGCATCCGCAATTTTGCCGCGCAGGGAAAGCGGCTCCCCATCGCGCGGTTCGGCGAAATGGCGGACTTCGCTTGCCGTGTGAATCCACGGACCGAGATCAACATTGTCGCGAAGAATGAAATTCGCCTGCGCCAGAAGAAAGGCGGGATGGCATGCGGCGTCGGGACCGCGATAAATCGGAAGCGGATCGTGCACGTCGCGGACGAAGGTTCGTTCGACTTCCGATGAATCCCATCTGAAATGGAATGAACCGAGAATGCTTCCCGGGCGCAATACTGAGATCGAAGGGTGCAGACGCTGATCCAACGGCGGAGCGGGACGGTCCGGATAATCATCCGGTTTCGGAGGATCGGTGGATCGCAGGAACGCGGCTTCTCCGACCGCGCGAAGAATTTCCATTGAATCCAAAACTTGAATCTCGATTCTCATTGGATCAATTTCGGCGACTCTCGCGCGAACCGT
This sequence comes from uncultured Candidatus Sumerlaeota bacterium, assembly GCA_964598765.1. Classification (GTDB taxonomy): domain Bacteria; phylum Sumerlaeota; class Sumerlaeia; order MVZB01; family JAJFLK01; genus CAZRCZ01. Next base: position 391,214 of record CAZRCZ010000001.1, read on the forward strand.
CACCGCCTCGCCTTCGTAAACCGGTTTCAGAGATTTCGCCTTCATCGTCCCCCGCGCGAGCCAATCGTGCCCCAGCGCCTCGACGACCGGTTTGGTCATATACGCATAGACCGCAATCCCCGGAACCAACCCGCCGGAAAAACCATGCAGGCGCGCGACCTCGTCGCCGTGGATTTTATTTTCCGAATCGGGCGCGTAGTTCCGCGAAATCAATCGATACGGGGAAAGTTCCTCTCCAAGCGCGAGGGAATTCATAAAAAATCCGCGTTCACTTCAGCGTCGAGATGAACTCCACCAAATCGCGCAATTCGGATTTGGCGAGATTTTCAGAAATGTCTTCGGGCATCGAGGAGAGATTGTGCTGGCGGGAGACGATTTGATCCTTGGGGAGCGTCATCTTCGTCACTCGCGGGCCTTTAGTGGCTTCCGACTCCCACTTTTCGTTCTTATCCTTCTCCTTCTCATCCTCCTTTTCGTCCTTTTTTGCTTCCGTCCCCTTCGGCGCATCCTCCTCCTCGACAAATTCCTCCCCTTCTTCTTGGACTGGAATCTCCAGTAGAATCTGGTTTCCTTCTTCTTCCAGAACCCGTCCGGCGTATTCCTTGCCGTCTTTCATCGTCAGCGTGACGTTCTCAAATCCCTCGGCGATTTGCGCGTTGGGATGAAGAATGGATTCGAGGATGTATTCGCGCCCCTTGCGTGTGCCGACGCTCGGTAGCTCCGGCCCGACTTCGCCTCCCACTTTGCTTTTAACCGTATGGCATTTCTGGCAGGTGACTTCAGTTTTCTCGAAGAAAATTTTCTCTCCCCGCTCGGCGTTGCCGCCGAAGAGCGACTCGCGGAATCCGCCGAGCGGATCATCCGTGGAAATCGCGGATTGATACCGCGCCAACTTCATTTTGATCTCATCGTTCGGATGCTTCTGGGCCGCTTCGAGCAGATCGAGTTGAATTTCGGCGGGGACTTTTTTCGCCGCCAGCGAATCGAGCCACGTCGAGAGCAGTTGATCGAATTGCGCTCCCTCCAAATCGGCGAGCGTCGCCAGCGCCCCTTGCTTTTCGAGGATGCTTCCCCCGTTGAGCGCCGTCGCCAAGACGCTCGCCGCTCCGGCGGGATCGAGTTTGGCGAGTTGAGCGTTCCCCTCGTTGCGTAGCGCGTCGGCGGCGTCGGCGCGGGCGAGGTTCACCGCCTTGGCGAGGTTGGGGTCCTCGAATTCGCCGAGCGCCCTCAGCGCCTCAACTCGCGCCTCGGTTGGCTTTTTCGCGTCGGAGAGCAACGCAAAGAGGGGCGCGCCCGCCTCAGCGACTTGATACTGTCCGGCGAGTTGCGCGCAGGCCTGCAAAATTTTGTTCGGCGCGGAGCGGAGAAGTTCGGGCAGGATCGGCCTCAAGGCGCGAGCCGCGGTTTCGGGATCGCGCTTGGGCAGAGGACGCCAGACGCCGATCACGCGGTCGCGCCCCGACGGAGACGCCCAATCTTTTAACTCGCCGAGCGCTTCGAGCCTCACGACCTCGGGCGGCTCCGAGCGCGACGCGAATTCGGCGATGGCTTTGGCGTTCTCCGCGCCGCCCAATCGGAAATTCGCGTTGAGAATCCTCAACATCACCGGCTTGCCGACCACGTCGGCGTCGGCCATTTTCAGAATGTTTTCGCTCTGGCCGATCATCCCCGCCAGTTCGGGTAGGGCGTCGGCAATCGGAACGTCGTTGATCGCATGAGCCGCCTCGCTGACGAGCGCCGGATCGCGGTCCTTGAGGAATCGCGCAATTTCCGGTTTTTGCATTCGACGCAAGGCGAGCAAAATTCCCATCCGCACCGCCGACGATTCGTCATCGGCGTGTTTCAGCAACGCCTCCGCGTCGCCAATCCCGACCAATCCCATCACTCCGGCATGGCGCAGATACGGATCGGCGTCGTTATTTTCGCGAAGCATTTCCGCCAGCGCGGAGATGTATCTGGTTTTAATTTCTTCCGATGGAGGCATCGCCGGAACGCCGGGATTGACGATCTTGCCAAGACTCATCGCCGTAAAAAAACGGACGCGAAGACTTGCATCTTTGAGTAGATCCAATAATTCCGTCAAATGTGACTCATTTGAATTTAATATTACCGAATGTATGTCGCTCAAGACCTTGATTGCTTGGGCACGAATTTCGGCGTTTTCGTCTTTCAAGCACTCAACCAAGACGGCCTCTCCGCGATTGCGCGGATCAGACAAAAATTCTCCAAGTCCTTTGCCCAACAGTTCGCCTGCCGCTTTTTCCCCTTCTGGTCCTAACTTAAGATCGTTTCCGGAAATTAAAGTAGAGACGACAAGAGAAAAAATGAATTGGAACTCTTTCTCTTTATCTTGGGGAGATTGGGCTACGGCTTCGGATTTCGGCTCGACCTTAGGTCCGAGTTTGCTCAGAACTTCTCCGATTCCCCAAATTGCGTGGAGCCGTGCCCATGGGCTTCGAGAGCATTTCTCAGCCAATTGTAAAAGCGCCCGTGCTTGAGCATCCGGGTATTCTCCCGATGTCCAAGAATTTTTGAACTCCTCGGAGTAGGTTTGCGGACTTATGAATGCAATCGTGCCCAGCGTTCCAAATAGCATAAAATCCGAATCACGCCCAGTCTGGAGCCTTCTCAAATCCCTCCGTGCCAACTCATACTGCGCCTCGAACCGCACTCTTTGATCCTGGTGCGCGAGCAGTTCCCCCAACTCATAATCGCTGTAGCGATCCAGATTCCCCGCGAGGATTTCCTTTGCCTCCTTGACGAGCGGATCGTTTTTCACCGCGGGATCGAAGGCGTGATAGAGGCGTCCCTTGTGCGGCTGATCCCAACCTTCGGTCCAATCGGTCCAATAAATGCCCCCCTCAGCGCCGAAATCCACGTCGGTCACGAGGGACCCCTTGAGGAAATCCTCGCGGTCGGTCATCTCGAACGAGGCCCCCTTGGGTTGGACCTTGAAGGTGTGAATCAGGCTTATCCCCGCTCCGCCGCGAAAATCGCACAGAAAAAAATGATCCTTGTATCGTTCCGGCATTCCCGTGCCGGGATAAAACGCGAACCCCGCCGGTCCGGCGGCGACGTGCGCGACGGGAGGCACGATATACGCGGCCTGTCCCTTCCACGGGAGGTGCCAGATTTTTTCGCCGTTCCACGGACCGCGCTGGACCGGCTTTTCGATCCACTGGTAGCCGATCCGCCAGCCGCTGTCGCCCCCCTCGACGCAATAGACGAGCCGCGCCTTGTCGCCGGCGTCGGAGTTGTTGTCGCCGGTGAAGAGATTGCCGTAGTCGTCAAAGACGAGTTCCTGCGGGTTGCGGAGTCCGGTGCAGAACGGCTCCAATTGCGAGCCGTCGGGATTGCAACGGAAGACCGCGCCGGTGTCGGGAAGGTCAATGACGCGCCCTTCGGTTTCGATATGCGCGCCGCGGTCGCCGATGCTGAAATAAAGTTTGCCGTCGGGGCCTTTGCGCAGACCGTGGAGATCGTGGCCGAGAAAATTAAAGTGGACGCCGTAGCCCGTGCTGAGCGATTTGCGTTCGTCGGCCTTGCCATCGCCGTCGGTGTCGCGCAGTTTCCAGAGATCCGGGATGCAGGTGTAGTAAATGTCCCCTTGATCGGCGAGTAATCCCGCGCCGACGCCGTCCTCCGCGTGGTTGAATCCGTCGGCATAAACGACGGCGCGGTCGGCTTTGCCGTCGCCGTCGGTGTCTTCGAGCAGACGGATGCGCTCGTGCTGTTTGTCGTAGTCCGCGAACGACTCGCCGAGGTTTTTCTTCATCGCGGCGAGCCGATCCGCGACGGTCCGGCTCGCCAGATCGTCGTCGAGCCAGAGGCGGTGCGTCCGCATGTCAAGCACGCCGTCATAGAGGCGGAACGTCTCGCCGACGTAAAACCGCCCCTTGTTGTCCAAGCAGAAACAGACCGGATTGGCGAGCATCGGCTCGGCGGCGAAAAGCTCGATCTTGAATCCGTCGGCGATTTTGAATTTCTTGATCGCCTTTTCCCCTTCGTCGGAGGCGGGGTTGATTTGGGGATGATAGGCGGGGTCTTCGGCAAAGGCGAAGGTAAAAAGGGAAAATAAAATCACCACAGAGGCGCAGAGGCACAGAGTAGGGGCGACCCGTTGAGTCGCCCGCTTTCTTCTCTGTGTCTCTGTGACTCTGTGGTTTTTCTTCATTGTTCAATCCTTCAAATACTTCGACAAATCGGGCGAGATCAATTCCTTGATCTCCGGCGTCTCCAGATTTTCCTTCGTCACCAATTCCAATCGCGTGCGGATCGTCTTCTCGACTTTTTGTCCGCGCAACTGCGCGACCATCGCCCGGACCCCTTGCTCGCCGATGTTGACGGGGTCCTGAACGACCAGACCCTGAATCTCATCCTTGCGCAGGGCTTCGATCAGGCGGTCGGTTGCGTCGAAGCCGACGAACCTGATTTTGCCCGCGCGACCGGCTCCGCGCAAAGCCAAAAGCATTCCATAGGTCACCGGCGCGTTGGGGCAAAAGACGCCGTCAATTTGCGGAAAGCGATTGAGCAAATCCTCTCCCTTCTGTTGCGCCCCTTCGACCGTCGCTCCGGCAAATTGATTGGAGGAGATGATTTCGATTTTCGGGAATTGTTTTTTGATCCCCGCGAGAAATCCTTCCTCCCGATTCGTGTTGCTCGCCGAGCCTTCGACGTAACGGAGAAGGACGACCTTCCCCTGACCGTTCAACAATTTGCCGAGCCGCTCGGCCGCCAATTCGCCGCCGCGAGAATTGTCGGTCGCGACAAAACTGACATGCTCGTCCCCCTGCAAATCGGAATCAATCACGACGGTCGGGATTCCGGCCTTTTTCGCGTCGCGCACGGGATGGACCAGCGCCTTATCGTCGAGCGGAGCCAAGACAATGCCGTTCACTTTTCGGCTGATAAAATCCTCGACGACCTGAATCTGTTGCTCGCGGTCGTCTTCGCGCTGGGGTCCCTTCCAAATGATCTTCACGTTCAGATCGCGCGCGGCCTTTTCCGCTCCGGCATGGACTGATTTCCAAAATTCGTGCGTCGTGCCTTTGGGAATGACGGCGATGGTTTGAGCGAGCGCGAAGCGGCCCATGAGCGACAGGCTTAACAGGCATATGTTGATCTTCATGTTTATTCCCTTCTTATTCACCACAGAGACGCAGAGGTACAGAGAAATACTTGGACGCTTTTCACTTCTTCTCTGTGTCTCCTTGCCTCTGTGGTGAATCATCTTTTACTTTTCGATACCTCCCCACAAACACCACCGGTTCCGCGGTCGCCTTATCACCGTAAATACCGCTCCCCTCAACGCAATGCGCATCCCCCTCCACCCACTCGCGGAACGACTCAAGAACGCTCGGCGCGGAGCGGGACCAGAACAAATAATTCCCTTCGATCTTCCCAGTGCGAAAAATCACCTCGCCGCCGTTTTTGCGGATGATCTTGCACCGGATCGTTTTCAGTTCGAAGTCCGCGCTGTAGAGCGCGCTCTCGCGTACCGTCTTGCCGGTCTTGGGATCGGTGATCTCGAAATGCCCCTCCTGCTGAAATTCCTTGTCGGCGAGGACGTGGCGATAATCCTGTCGGACTTTGACCTTGGAGACCGGCTCGCCGGTGAATTTGTAGGTGGCGAGCTCTCCCTCCCAAACTCCATCCCATGCCTTGAAGGGAGAAGCGACCGATTGCGCCGTCGCGGGAACCGAGAGGGCTTTGATGAGCGCCAAGACGCCAAACCCCGAGATCCACAGAAGGAGAACTATGACCAACAGACGCGAAACCCAGAGGGGATAAGCGCGTTCCGATTTGTCTTCAGAAGATTCCAAGGATTTTTTTCCGTTTCTTGTCAGAGGCGGGCTTCTTTGCGTTGCCGTTTTCCGCATCGAGTTTCTTCTTCACATCCTCCAAATCCTTCTTCATCTTTTCATTCTCTTTTTTGAGGTCCATCACTTCGGATCGGAGGTCGCCCAATTCGACGGGAACCTTCTTTACATCGCGCAGGGACTTCATCGCTTCAATCGCCGCGCGCCCGGCCGGGTCTTTCTCTCCCGCCGAAGCGAAGGTCTCCACGACGGAAATTGCTTTTGGGTCCTTCAGGGTTCCCAGCGCGGAAATCGCCGCGATTTGCACGGCGCGCTTTTTGTGGTCCACCCGCGCTGATAAAAATTCGCGCACCGCGTCCTTTTTTTCCTCGTTACGCGCGATGTAGGCGAGAGTGTCCAGCCCGCGTCCGAATCCCCAAGAGGTGAATTCTTTTTCGCGCTCGGCGAGAACTGTCCTCAGCGGATCAATAAGCGATGGATCATCGAGTGTACGAATCGCTCGGATCGAAGCGTCGGCGAGCGCGTTTTTATAGGAACTTGATTTGAGGAATTGAAGAATCAATTGTCGCGCGCCTTCATCCTGATACCGCCCCAAATTTTCAATCGCCGCCGCAAGAATGTCGGGATTCTTTTCCGAATCAAGCGTCTTTTTCGCCGCCGCAAGGCTTGCGTCCGAATAAAACTGCCCCAAATCCAAAGCCACTTGTCGTCGAACCCTCGCGTCGGATTGAGCCGTCGAAGTTGCCAGCGCCTCGAATGCCTCCTGCGTGTGGATTTCCCGCAGGGCTTTCGACGCCTCAACTCGAACACCGTAAAACGGATCGTTATTCAAAACGGCTTTCAATCGCCCGACGGTCTCCTGATCCTTCTTGGCCTTGAGCAATTCAATTGCCACAATCCGTCCCATCACATCGGATTTATCCTCCAGCTGGGCGTTCAACATCTGCGCCGGAGGATTAAACGCAATTTTGCCGAGGATGCCGTATTCGGGATCAAACCGAACCGTCGCCGGCGCTTCGCTCATCGGAAAATAAAAATCCTGCTCTTTCTCCTTGATCTCGATTTCCCGATCCACCGCGCCCGATTTGGTTTTGAACCGCACCTTGGTCGGGAGATCAAATAGAAAAACCTTGTCGGAGACCGACTGCGTTTGCTTGACGCTAACTTTCGCCAATTTCTCCGTTTCGCTCCAACTGTAACTCACTTCCAATTCCGGGTATCGCGCATGATATACCCACTGATCGAAGAACGAATCGTACGAACGTCCCGACAATTCCTCGACGACGGCGCGAAGGTCTTCGGTCACGACGTTCCCCAAGGCGTGGCGTTCGAGATACGTCTTGATGCACCGGCGATATAACTGTTCGCCCAACTGAACCCGAAGCATTCTCAAAATCCATCCCCCCTTGGGATAGGCGCGAAAGTCGAACTGCTCCATCGAATCCTTGTATTCCCGATAGACAATCGGCTTCGGCGAGTCTTCCCCTGCTCCCAACACCTGCTTCGCGTCGTTCCAAAATCCATAGAGCATCGCGTCGTTTCCGTCCTGATGCCCTTCGTAAAGATGCGCGTAAAACGTGGCGAAACCCTCGTTGAGCCAGATGTGGCTCCAGTCCTTGCAAGTGACGTAATCGCCGAACCACTGATGGGCGAGTTCGTGTGCGACGAGGTTCGTGCTGGAACGGATGTTCTCGGTCGCGTCGGTGAAAAGGGTCCGGTCGGTCAGGACCGTCAGCGTTGTGTTTTCCATCCCGCCGTGATTGAAGTCGTCCACGACAACCTGATAATACTTCGTCCAAGGATACGAAACGCCGATTTCGCTCTCATAAAACGCGAGCATGTCGGCGGTGTCGCGGAAAGAATTTTGGGCTTGCGCGATTTGCGACCTCGGCGTGTAGAACGCAATCGGAACATCTTTGTATTTTCCCTCAACCTTCTCAAAATTACCTGCCGCGAGCGCGATCAGATAATTGGCGTGGGGCTTGTCCTGTGACCATCGGACAACCTTGAGTCCCGTCTCGGGCTCGGAAGTTTCGGAAATCATTTTTCCATTGGAGAGGACCGTCATCGTCGGCGGGACGTGGCCGATCACCTCGGAGGTGAATTTTTGGTTCGGATAATCCGGACAAGGAAACCAATGCCGCGCCTCCTGTGTTTCTCCTTGCGTCCAGCAGTGAACGTCCTCTTCCTTGTAGCCCATCTCGGGCGTGCGGAAATAAAGACCCTCCTTCGGCTCGGCGCGATGGGCGAACGTGACCGTCGTCTCCGCGCCCGGCGTGATCGGCTCGGCGAACGTCACGATCACTTCCTCGTTCGTCACCTGCCAGCCGCCGATTTTTGCGGTGGATTCAACCGAAGAAATCGTCAGATCAACGGCGTTCAACCGCAACTCGCGCAACGATTTGGCGATCGGCGCGAAGCGGATCGTCGTTTTGCCAGAGACGCTCCGCGTCTTGAAATCCGGCGTCACATCGAGAATGAAATGACGAATTTCAATCTGGCGATCCGGCGCGTATTGGCGCGATCCCACCGAAGTCGTCGCAAAACCGGATTTATCGCATCGGATTTCCGTTTCAGTTCCCTCCGAGACTGCAACGGATAAAATTCCCGAAGTGAATATCCCCATGGCAATTTGCAGAATTTTCCAACGATTCATGGACACCATCCCTCTCTCACGCTTTAATTGCTCTGGAATCGTGCAGAAAATCTCTGAAATCCGCAAGGGAGTTGGCAGAGGGATTAAACACAAAGACACAAAGAAGGCGCAAAGGTCACAAAGAATGAAGGGATTCCGCGAATGAAAATCAGAGGCGGATGTTATTCCTTCGTGTCCTTCGTGCCTTCTTTGTGTCTTTGTGTTTAATCTTCTCCCGCCGAATCACCAGCTTCCCCGCGCGATCGGCATGTGCCGCCCATAGCCGAACGCCTTGCCGGTGACCTTCAGTCCGGTCGGCATTTGCTGGCGCTTGTATTCGTTGCGGTCAATCATTCGGACCACCCGCTGGACAAGCTCCTTGTTGCCTCGGCGGGCAACGATCTCTTGGAGGCTGACACGTTGCTCCACGTAATCCGCGATGATCGGATCGAGGAGGTCGTAGGGGGGAAGCGAATCGGTATCGAGTTGGTTGGGACGCAATTCTGCCGACGGGGGTTTCTCGATACTGTTTTTCGGGATGCGCTCTTTCTCGCGGTTGACCCAACGCGAGAGCGAATAAACCCGCGTCTTCAAGACGTCCGAGAGAACCGCCAGCCCACCGCTCATGTCGCCGTAGAGTGTGCAGTAGCCCGTTGCCAATTCCGATTTGTTTCCTGTGGTCAGCACCAGCCAGCCAAATTTGTTGGAGATCGTCATGAGGAAATTGCCGCGGATCCGCGCCTGCAAATTTTCTTCGGCGAGTCCGAACGGCGCGCCCTTGAAAATTTCATTCAGCGATTTCAACGCCGACTCAAAGACGGATTGAATCGGCAAGAGATGAAATTCGATTCCCAAATTCTTCGCCAGTTGTTTCGCATCGGTGCGGCTGTGCTCCGAACTGAACTGCGACGGCATGGCGACGCCGCAGACGTTTTCCGGTCCCAAGGCGTCGGCGGCGATCACCGCCGTCAGCGCCGAATCAATCCCGCCGGAAAGTCCGATCACGACCTTCTTGAAACCGCATTTCCCGACGTAATCGCGCACACCGAGCGTCAATGCCCTGTAAATTTCTTCGTTCGAGTCTATTTCCGCAAACGTCCCATGTCCGACCGAATTGGAATCTATCCCCACGACGCTCAGGTCTTCCTGAAAAGAGGGAGATTGATGAAGGACCTTGCCCTCTATGCCCCACGCCTCGCTCCGCCCGTCAAAAATCAGATTGTCGTTTCCGCCGACCAGATTGACGAACACTAGCGGAATTTTGTAGCGGGTCGTCGCCAGCGAATACATTTCCGCGCGGATTTTCGGTTTGCCAAGACAATAGGGCGAAGCCGAAATGTTGATCATCAAATCCGGCTTTTGTTCGGCGAGCGTTTGCACCGGATCAACGGGGTAAATGCGATTGCGCCAATAGAGTCGGTCGTTCCAGAAATCCTCGCAGATCGTCAGCGCGATGTGAAGCCCGCGAAACTCGGCGATTTGAACCGATGGAGCCGGTTGAAAATGCCGCGCCTCGTCGAAAACGTCATAGGTCGGAAGAAGTGTTTTGAAATGACGCGATACGATTTTTCCCCGATCCAACACGGCGGCGGCGTTGTAAAGTCCTTTTCCATCTCCTTCGGCTCGCCGCTCGACGTAACCGATGATTGCGCCCGGTTTGCCTTCTCCCCGCGTCGCCTCCGCCAATTCCTCCAGCGCGCGGCGATTGGCGTCAATGAACGAAGGATGCTCAAGCAAATCCTTGGGCGGATAACCGGTGAGCGTAAGTTCGGGAAACACGACAATTTCCGCGCCTTGCTTTCCCGCGCGATCCATCGCGTCGAGGATTTTCCGTTTGTTCTCCTGAACGGCTCCAACCGTGGTGTTGATTTGTGCCAACGCGATCCGCAATTTTTCCTTGCTCCATGCCCTTTTCTTGCTCTTGCTCTTACTCTTGCATCTGCTCTTAATCCAGAAGAAATTCGCCGGGTTTGTTTCAAAAACGGCCGGAACGCGACAATGATGAGAAGACTCACGCGAGCGGGAAATTATTGACACCCCATGTAAATTGACCGCATGATACGGCGCATTAGGCTGGCGAGGTTGCCCCCATGAAACTTGAGGAAATCCGCGAACTGATCCAATTGATGCGCGAGAACCAGATTACGGAAATTGATCTGGAGGAGGAAGGCAAGCGTATTCGCCTCGTTTCGGCTCAGGCGCAATCGTATCATCCGCAACCGATTACTGCTATCGCCGCGTCGCCCGAACCGATCGGGCCGGTTCTCGGTTCCGTGGCTCCGGCTCCCGCCTCCGACGCTCCCAAGGTTCCGACGACCACGATCAACAGCCCGATCGTCGGGACGTTCTACCGTTCCCCCTCGCCGGAAAGCGCTCCCTTCGTCAGCGTAGGCGACGAAATTGAGGAGGAATCAGTTTTGGGGATCGTCGAGGCGATGAAGGTGATGAACGAAATCAAGGCCGAGATCAAGGGGAAGATTCTCGAAGTCTTCTGCGCGAACGGACATCCGGTCGAATTCGGCTAGCCCCTGTTCCGCGTGAATCCCGCGTTTTAGGTTTCTTCGGGGTCATTGATCTTCGGTCCACGGAATTCCGGTCTGCATGTTCCAAAAAATCCTCATCGCCAATCGGGGCGAAATCGCCCTCCGAATCATTCGAACGTGCAGGGAAATGGGTATCGCCACGGTCGCCGTCTATTCCTCCGCCGACCGCGATTCGCTTCACGTCCGCTTCGCCGATCAAGAAGTCTGCATCGGTCCTCCGCCCAGCCAGCAAAGCTACCTGAACATGGCGCAGATTCTTTCGGCGGCTGAAATCACCGACTCCGAGGCGATCCATCCCGGCTACGGATTTCTCGCCGAAAACGCCGATTTCGCCCAGCTTTGCAGTCAGTGCAAGATCACCTTCATCGGTCCCAAAGCCGACTCCATCCGCAAGATGGGGGACAAAGCGATGGCGCGCAAGACGATGATGGACGTCAAGGTTCCCGTTCTCCCGGGGAGCGACGGCGTCTTGAAAACCGCCGACGAGGCGCGCGTCGTTGCCAACAAAATCGGTTATCCCATTATCATCAAGGCGGCGGCCGGTGGAGGCGGGCGCGGCATGAGGGTCGCGCACACCGACGTCGCGCTTCCGACTGCGTTTCAGGCGGCGCAGACCGAAGCCGAAGCCGCGTTCGGCAACGGCGACGTTTACATTGAGAAATATCTGATGAATCCGCGCCACGTAGAATTTCAGATTCTCGGCGACGCGAAGGGAAACATCGTTCATCTCGGCGAGCGCGATTGCTCGACGCAACGCCGCCACCAAAAATTGATCGAGGAATCCCCCAGCCCGGCGGTGGACGAAAAACTTCGCCGGACCATCGGCGACGCGGCGATCAAGGCCGCCAAGGCCGTCGGCTACATTGGCGCCGGGACCGTCGAGTTCCTCGTGGACGGACGCGACTATTACTTCATGGAAATGAACACGCGCATTCAGGTCGAGCATCCCGTCACTGAGGAGGTGATGGGCATGGATTTGATTCAGGAGCAAATCCGAATCGCCGCCGGAGAGCGATTGACGATCAGCCAGAAGCACGTCAATCTGCGCGGCCACGCGATGGAGTTCCGCATCAACGCCGAGGATCCCGACCGCAATTTTGCCCCGTGCCCGGGCAAAATCACCGCCTATCACGTTCCCGGCGGTCGCGGCGTTCGCGTGGATTCGCACGTTTATGACGAATACGTCATTCCCCCCTATTACGATTCGATGATCGCCAAGCTCATCATCTCGGCCCCCTCGCGTGAGGAGGTTCTGCGCCGCGCCGAACGCGCCCTCGATGAATTCGTGATCGAAGGGATCAAGACGACCCTTCCCTTCCACCGCGCCATGTTGCGCAACGAAAAATTCCTTTCCGGCAATTTCACGACCAATTCGTTGGCGGAGATGATGAAATGATGGGGATAAAACCATGACGGTAGTAAGCGAAATCATCAAGCTCTGGCGCGAGCGCGGCGGATCCAATTACGGACACGAGCCGGTGACGCAACTGGAGCACGCGCTTCAAACAGCCGCGTTCGCGTTGTGCGAAAACGCGAGCCATGAGCTTGTCGCCGCCGCGCTGTTGCACGACGTCGGGCATCTGCTCCACGATCTTCACGACGACGCCCCCGACGAGGGCATAGATGATCGGCACGAAATCCTGGGCCAACGCTGGCTGGAGCGGCACTTCGGACCCGCCGTCACCGAACCGGTCCGATTGCACGTCGCGGCCAAACGGTTCCTTTGCGCGACCGATTCCTCATACGAATCCCAGTTGAGCGAACCATCGCGCGTGAGTTTGCGGCTTCAAGGGGGCGTGATGTCCGCCGGAGAGGTTGCGGAGTTCAACGCCTTGCCGTTCGCGCGCGACGCCGTCCGTCTGCGCCGCTGGGATGACGAGGCGAAAATGGTTGGCATGACAACTCCCGGCTTGGAGGATTTCCGTCCCCATCTCGAAGCGGCGTTGAAGGCAAACTGAAGCCTGAAAACCGTTTAGCCGTTCCCAATTTCCATTCCCCGCTTGATTCTAAGACCGCTTTGGCGCACAATCTTCCGTTTGAGCCTTGGCGGAAGATCGTAAGGTCGAGGCGGAGAGAACTCCGAGGGTAATGGAACCATGCTGTATTGGTGGCTGATTTTAATTCTGCTCGTCTATTTTTTTGTCTGTCTTCTTTTAATCGGCGTCATTCTGATCCAATCGGGCAAAGGGGGAGGATTGTCGAGTCTGGCGCAGTCCACGGGCGGAATTTCGGACGCGCTGGGCGCGACGGGAGCGGAAAGAACGCTCAACAAGATCACCTCCTTCATCGCGGTCAGTTTCATGGTGTTGGCGATTTTTCTTTCCATCGCCACAAGTTGCAATAAACAGGGACATTCGGCGTCGAAATTATTGGGCGAGCCTTCTCCGACCAAGCCGAACGCTCCGGGCGCGACGGCTCCCGCTGTCCCCCCGGCCAATCAAACCGGGGATGAAATTCCGGTTCAAGCGCCGCCAGCACCCGCGCCTCCCGCGAATCCCCCGCAACAAGGCGCGAATGCTCCGGCAACCGTATCCGCTCCGCCGCCTGCTCCGGCTCAGCCCGCGCCCGCTTCGCCTCCGGCGGCCCCGGCGCAGGAGAAATAATTTCGCGGCGCGGTCTTTCATTGGCCTGCGTTTTCAGCCATGACCTACGGCACTCCCCTTGACGAACCCCAACTTTCCGAGTGGGAAGCCCGCGAGCAACTCTGCGAGGTGGGACGCTGGCTTTGGCAACGTCAATACGTCGAGGCTAACGGCGGAAACATGTCGTATCGCCTATCCGACGGGCGCATCCTCGCCACGCCGACGATGATCAGCAAAGGAATGATGAAGCCCGAGGACATGGTCATTCTCGACATCAACGGCAATCAACTGGCGGGAAAACGGAACAAAACCTCCGAAATTCTCGTTCATCTCTTGATTCTCAAGAACCGTCCCGATATTCGTTGCGTGATCCATTGTCACCCGCCTCATGCGACGACCTTTGCGATTTCCGGCAAAGCGTTGCCCAAGTGCGTCCATCCGGAACAGGAGGTATTCTTGGGGGAAGTGCCGATCGCGCCCTATGAAACACCCGGAACGCAAAAAGTCGCCGACACGCTTTTGCCCTACGTCAATGACTTCAATGTTTTTCTTCTGGCAAGCCACGGCGCGGTCTCGGCCGGTCGCGGAATTCTCGACGCCTATTGGAAAACCGAAATCGTCGAAGCCTATTGCCGCTTGATTATTTTGTCGCAGGCCCTTGGCGGACCAACGACGCTCAACCAACAACAGATGAGCGAACTTTTGCAGATCAAGCGAAACCTCGGCATCCATGACCGCCGCCATTCGGATCCTTCCGCCGTTCCGTGTGATCGGCCTTCTCCCGCTCCACCCGAATTTTCACCCGTCGAGCCTCCCTGTTCCTGTTCGTCCGAATCCAAGGCCCAAACCTCAGTTTTGCCGAATCCCGACGCCGAATTGGTCAAGCGCGTGACCGAAGCGGTGATGAAAAAATTACGGGGATAAGATTCGCCCGCCTCAACTTTTTCCGGCGATTTGCTTTCCTCTTCGAACGGGCAACCCGATGAGAAGGGTCTTATGACCGAACCGACCGCCGACCGCCATCCTTCCCATCTTGCGCGTCTCTACGACCGTCTGGTTCTCGAAGGGCCGATGCCCGCGCTCATCGTGTTCTCGTTTCTCGTCGTCACGGCGCTTTTGGGGTTCCGCATCCGAAATTTTCAGGTGGACGCTTCCGCCGATTCCATCTGTCTCGAAACAGACAAGGATCTTCAGTATTACGATCAGTCGCGGCTCGTCTTCGGAAGCGATGAATACATCGTCGTCGTCGTGCAAGCCCCCTCGATGGAGGACCTTCTGTCAGAACATTATTTGTCCATTCTCAGCGAATTCACGGGGGAGATCGCCAAGGCTAAGGACGTGGAATCCACGCTGAGCATTCTGGACGTTCCGCTGTTCCACAGTCCCGATATTTCGGTGCTTCAGTTGGCCAAGGGCTACAACACGCTCTCGATGTTGCTCCGCCCCGACGTGAGTCCGGCGAAGAAGAAACAAATCCGCGAAGGAGCCAAACAGGAACTGATCGAAAGCCCGCTCTTCAACGATTACATCATCAGCGCGAATTCCAAATCCGCCGGCGGATCGGGGGCGATCACGGCCATTCTGGTTAATTTCGATCCCGACAAGCCGTTTCTTCTTCTGGATCGGGAACGTTCCGAACTTCGGGGAAAAATTCGCGAAGGCTCGGCGACGGCGGAAGACCGGTCAAGGCTCGCGGACATCAGCGAGCAATGGCGGGAGGGACACGTTCATTATTCCGAACGCCGCCGCGTTGACATCGCGCGGATTCGGGAAATTCAAGCTCGGTTCGAGAAGAAATATCCCGAACTCGGGGAAATTCATCAGGGCGGTCCAACCATGATGATCGCCGACATGGTCAGCTACATTGACCGCGACATTGTCGTTTTCGGGATTGCCGCGCTACTCTTAATGACCGTGACGATCTCCTTGGTTTTTCGGAAACCGAAATGGATTTTGCTCATCGGCGCGGCCTGTGTCATCACCACTGCCATCCTCTTGGGTTATTTGGGTCTAATCAAATGGCGGACGACGTTTGTTATGTCGAACGCCAGCTCCTTGCTCCTGATTTTGACGCTCTCGAGCGCGGTTCATCTGGTCATGCACTTCCGGGAGCTTCACGCCCGATTCCCGGACGTTTCCAAGCGCGATTTGGTGCATGGAACGGTTCGCTTCGTCCGCGCGCCGATCGTCTTCATGGTCGCAACCATGATCGCAGGTTTCACCTCCCTCTATTTCAGCAGGATCCGGCCCGTGATGGATTTCGGTTTGATGATGGGAATGGGTCTGGTCGCCTCGTGCGCGGTCTGCCTCTTTTTTCTTCCGGCGGCGATCATGCTGTTTCCCAAGGGCGAGGCCCCGCCGCCGGGTTGGGGAAGTTTGGAAAACTCCCGCCTGCTTCCCTTTGCGGACTTCACAGCGAAAAATCGCGGTTTGCTGCTGACCGCCGCGGCTTTGTTGTTCCTCGTTGGTTGCGTCGGCATCACGCGAATCAACATTGAAAGCCGATTCCTCGATTATTTTCGGGAGAGCAGTGAAATCAATCGGGGCATGACCCTTATTGACCAGAAAATGGGAGGCACAATGCCGCTGGAAGTGGTCTTGGACGGCAGGGAACCGAACTTCTGGCTCAAGCCGCAAAATCTGAAAACACTGGGACGGATTCACCAATTCATTGACGACCTTCCCGAAACGGGCAAGGTCATCTCGCTCGAAACCATGCGGCGTATTCTTCAGGGAGTCAACGGCGGAAAGGAGGTCAATGAGGGGCTTATCAATCTCGCCTTGGGCGCGATTCCGGAAAGAATGCGCTCGCTGATCCTCGATCCCTACGTCACCCACGATTTCCGGACGGCGCGAATTAGCATTCGAATCCGCGAATCGGACAAAACGCTCAAACGGACCATCCTCCGAAACAAGATCAACGACTTTCTCGACAAAGAGACGAATTGGAAAGTCGGCGATCGTTCCCACGTCACCGGCTATTTTGTCCTTTACAACAATATGATCAACAGTCTTGTCGGATCGCAAACCAAGGTGATCGCGCTCGTCATTCTGATCGTTTGGGGCATGTTCGCGCTTCTCTTCGGCTCGGTCAAGCTCGCGGGCATTCTCATCATCCCCAACGTTTTCTCGATTGGGACGATCCTCGGCGCGATGGGTTGGACGGGCGTTCACCTTGACATGATGACCATCATGATTGCGTCGGTCGCGTTCGGAGTCGCGGTGGACAACACGATCCATTACGCCTATCGGTTTCGCCACGAAGTCGCGCGCGACGGGGACTACGTGGCCGCCATGCGCCGTTGCCACAACAACGTCGGGCGGGCCATGGGCTTCGCCACGCTCCCCGTGATCGTCGGCTTCTCGATCCTCTGTTTCTCCGAATTTGTCCCGACGATGTATTTCGGTCTTTTCACGTCGCTGGCGATGGTCATCGCCTTCTTCGCCGACATCATGCTGACTCCGTTGCTTCTCATCACTTTCAAACCGTTTAAGACCGTATCAACGAAATGAGTCATGACTTCCGATTTGATTTCAGACCTTGTCTCCAAATCAGTCATCTTTTCCAGGGATGCCTAAGCCTGAATGGTTGTTCGTGGCATAGCCGTTCCCGGCTTTGGAACTGACATTTCCTGACGCTTTCCAGATAGTGCGAGCTTCCGCTCCATTCAATGCAAGGGAAGGCCCGCCGTTTGGCGAATTGGTTCCCACGACGGAACAATTGAGGAAGGAGCGCGCGGTAAATCATGTGGCACGGCTACGTCGGGTTGTGGCAGGATGCACTTCATGGACGCGCGAGAATTTTTGCCTCCATATTCGATGAGATTCACTCGCCGCGAGGCGCTGAAATGGTTCGGCAACGGATTCGGCATGTTGGGGCTGGCCGCGTTAGTGGGTCAGGAATCCCCCTTGCTCGGAGCGACGCCAACCGCACCGCTTAATCCGCTCGCGCCCCGTCCGCCGCATTATCCCCCCCGTGCGAAAAACGTGATCTTCCTCTTCATGTCGGGCGGACCGTCGCACGTTGATCTGTTCGATCCCAAACCACGGCTCGCGCAGGACAACGGTAAACCCCTTCCCTTTGAAAAGCCGAAACTCGAACGAACAAAGACGGGCAATCTTCTCGGTTCGCCGTTCAAGTTCGCGCGATACGGCCAAGCGGGAATCGAGATCGGCGAACTCTTCCCCAATCTCGCTCAATGCGCCGACGATATGTGCGTCATCCGCTCGATGGTCGCAGACAACATCAATCACAACGGAGCCTGTCTTCAGATGAACACCGGCGAACAGAGTTTCTCGCGTCCGGCGTGGGGTTCGTGGCTCGTCTATGGCTTGGGAAGCGAAAATCAAAATCTGCCCGGCTACGTGGTGATCAGTCCCGCGCAACCCGCGCAGGGAGCGCCGCTTTGGAGTTCGAGCTTCCTTCCCGCCGCGTATCAGGGAACGCTCGTCTCCGATCTTGCCAAGCCGATAGCGAATTTGAAGAACGAACGGCTTTCGTCTTCGGGCCAGCGCGAGCAACTCGACGCGCTCAAGCAACTGAACGAACTTCACCATCAATCGCGCGAGGAAGACAGCCGCCTCAGCGCGCGGATCGAGTCGTTCGAACTCGCCTACCGGATGCAGACGGAAGCCCCCGAGGCGTTCGATGTCTCAGCCGAGAGCGAGGAGACGCGCAAACTTTACGGACTGGATCAACCGGTCACCGAAATTTTCGGCAAGCAATGTCTCATGGCTCGTCGGTTGGTCGAGCGAGGCGTCCGCGCCGTTCAGGTTTATCACACTGTCACGTCGAAACGGAGCAGTTGCCAGCTTTGGGACCAACACGGTTCCTTGCGGGAGGAATTGCCGGCCAACTGCGCCGCGACCGACAGGCCGATTGCCGGGCTACTCAAAGACCTCAAAGCGCGCGGCTTGCTCGATCACACCATTGTCGTCTGGGGAGGCGAATTTGGTCGAACGCCGACTGCGGAGGGAACCAATGGGCGCGAGCATCATCCTTTCGGCTTTACGATGTGGCTCGCGGGCGGCGGCGTTCGCGGCGGGTTGGCTTACGGCGCGACCGACGAGTTTGGTTGGCACGCGGTCGAAAACAAAGTCCATGTTCACGACCTTCACGCGACGATTCTTCACCTCATGGGGTTGGATCACACCAAGTTGACCTACCGCTACGCGGGGCGCGATTACCGCCTCACCGACGTTTACGGCAACGTCGTCCGCGACATCTTGGCGTAGTTGTCAAGGGGCGAAAGAAGCCGTGTTGCCGCGCGTTTCCTTGACCGATTCAATTTCCCGCACGACGCGAAATCCGACGTATTGACTCTTGTAAGAAGGCAGATTGGCCCCGCGCGAGGCGGCGCGGGCGAACGCGGGATCAATCGCCCATGCCCCGCCGCGAAAAACACGCTCCGTTCCCTTCTCGCCGCAGAGGGGATCAACGGGAGGCGAAGCGGCGTAGAAATCAGGCTCAAACCAATCTTGACACCATTCCCAGACATTGCCGTTCATGTCGCGCAAGCCCCAAGCGTTCGGAGTCTTCGCGCCGACCGGATGCGTTTTGTTTTCGCTCTTTTCCGAGGTCCATCCGAATTTATCCAGCTTCTCAAATCCGATTTCCTCGTCGTTTTCTCCCTTGCCGAAGAGACCCTCGCCACCAGCCCGACAACAGTATTCCCATTCCGCCTCGGTCGGTAGCCGATACTTGCCCCGCGTTCGTCCATCCAATTTAATCAGGAACGCGGCCACGTCGTCCCAACTCACCGACTCGACGGGGAGATCGTCCCCCTTGAACGCCGACGGATTTTTTCCCATCGTTTCCTTCCATTGTTTCTGCGTCACCTCGGTTCGGCCAATGAGAAGGGCTTTGGTGATTTGAACCTTGTGGCGGGGTTGTTCGGCTTCATTGGCTTTTGACCATGCGCCGCGATTTTTTAATTCTTCAGCCTGCGCGTCGGAGGATCCCATTTCAAACGTGCCGGCGGGAATTTTGACGAACTCGACTCCGTCAAACGTCGCCGACTCGTAATCGCCGAGCATTTTTTCCTTGAGCAGATTGATTTCCCGCTCTTGGCGGGCAAGAAGCGATTTGCGCTCTTCGCGGGATTCGTCCAGTTTTTTTTGAAATTCCTCGTCCTTTTTCTTGAGCGCCTTTTCCCGTTCCTCCAAAGCTTTAGTTTGCGTCTCGATTTGCTTGGTCAAATCCTCCAGCTTTTTCTTCAGCTCGCCGATTTTGTCCCCGGCGGATTTCGCCTCCGCTTCACGTTGCGATTGAGCGTCGGCGACGGCTTTCTTCTCCGCGGACAACTGCTCGTTCAGCTGACGAATCGCCTTCCCTTGTTCCTCGATGACTTTGCCCGGTTCGGCGGCGATCCGCTCCTCTTCGATCAAAACCTGAAACAACTCGCGGTGTCTTTGCTCCTCCGCCTCTCGCGCTTTCCGCGCCTTTTCCTCTTCCTCCTTCTTTTTCGCCACGCGCTGCCGAAACCACGCGAAGGGATTGCGGGAGAACCTCTCAAATTCAGACGCGGGTTGAGACGGGTTGTTGGGGGCGGCGCCGGTCGCGAGCGGGTTCAGTAAATAAAGCGTTCCGACAACGACCAAAACCGTCGAAGCGGCAATTTTGCGCTTTATGAATTCACCACGGAGAAACAGAGAGGAATTTGACATGCGGGCGGCGCATGAGAAAATGAAAGCGGTTTGATATTCACGCAAGACGACAGTGCTTCCGATTGATTGTGATGAGAAAGCCTCCGATTTGTGTGTTCATCATTGGGCATTTATTATTTTCATCAACTTTGAGCATTTAGGAAACTTCTCTGTGCCTCTGGGGTGAATTCCCCATCTTGAATCCAACGCGCTACAATAGCTTTAACCGCGCCCAATAAATTCAAGCGGCGGGCGAGAATTGCGCCCGTGTCCTTTCGGATTGACGCCGTTCAATCGCAGGGCAGTGGCGTAAACGTCGCCATGGTTCGGAATGAAGGACTTCTCGTGCTTGCTCCGGTCTTTCATCAATTCGCCGGTGACGGGATCGTAATTGGGATCGAGCGAGCCGTCGGACATGATCGGGATGGCGAGCAACGTGTTCTCGCCGATCCGGCCATACTGCGCGTCCCCTTTCACGTTGCCTCCGAGAAACGCCGCCGATGTGACCATCCAATGCTGGGAGATATCCTGATCGAGGATCATTTTCTTCTTTTCCGTTTCGGGGATGGACATTTTCTCGATGGCCTGCACGTCGCCGTGGATCGTTCGCCCGAACTCCGACGTGAGCACGATGGTGGTAAAATCGAACAAACTCTTACCGGTGTCCTTGTATTGCGTGGCCTTGAGCTTGGCGACGAGGGTTTTGAGCGGGTCCCACAACTCCTCGCGCATTTTTCCCGTGGTGTCGGGCATTCCGACGGGAGTCACACCGTCTCCCTGCCACAACGCCCGGCGCGAATAATGATGATCGAAATCCCGAATTCCGCGAGTCTCGATCCAAAACGCGTTGGAATATCCGGCCCGCATCAGTTCAAACGTCATCATCGCCTGCACGTTGGCCGACGGGGAATACTTGCTTCGCGCCTTGTTGCCGTTGACGCTCCGATAGGTAATTAATTCATCGGCGGGCTTGATTTTGAAATCTTCCTTTAGCTTCGGATCATTAAAGAAAACCTTTAAGAGCGCCGGATCGAGGGTCGCGCCGCGCCGGGCCAGATTTTGGTAAATCGCGCGCGCCGAAAGGTAGCTTTTAACAACCTCGCTACTGCCGTCGCTGAGGAGATGATGATCCACGCCGTCCAGAAATTCCTGAACGCGCATGTTCACGGCGTCGGTGGACATCGAGCGCATCCGAAGCAAAAACTCGCGCAGTTTTTCCGGCGTCCCCGCGTAAATCGTATGGGCGTGCGAGGGACCAAGGGCGTGATAATACCCCTTGCGTCCGGTGTATTGCGCTTCGTTCAATTCGCCGTCGGAGAGCCACCAGTGCCACGAAACATTCGGCAGGAGATAAGGTTGCCCGAACACTTCGGCGAACGCCTGCATGACCGAGCGCTCATCCTCTTGGCGGTCATCGGTCAGGCGGAAACTGTAATCCCCCATGTGCGCCTTGAGCCGCTCGCCCGAATGAAACGCGCCGGTGTGCATCGAACTCAAGACCGCCATTTCGGGGAAAATCGATTTGCCGTCCTCCGCCAAATAGCCGTAACGGATGTTCCCCTGCGTCTTGATCCCGTGCGCTTCGTCTCCCCATTTCAAAACGCGGTAATGTTCTTGCGAGGGAGACTCCAGACGCTTGACGACGTTATTGGGAGACTGGACCGGATTAAACATATCGTAGCCCATCCATCCTCCTTCGACGAACCAGTAGATTAGGAAATGAGGATTGTCGGCTTCGGCGATTTTGTCCGCCGCCATCGCCGACGATCTCGGATTGAAATCCAATCCAAAGTTCAAGAAATAGGAGAGGAATTGCGAGCAGGAAACCGCGGTCGGCGCCGCCGCGAATTGTTTAAGGAACTGACGCCGTCGCATAGCGCGCTCCTTTTTGCGTTCCGGCTTCCTCGCCGAGATATTCCGGACTCGTCATAATCGCCTTGATGAGTCCCTTGATCGAGAAATTCTGCTCGTGTACCTTGTCCCAAAGTCTGCGGTAGAGACCGCGTTCGGTTCCCTCGCAACGCATCCCTCGGCCAAAATAGAAAGCGAAGTGCGTGTCAATCATCGTTCGGATGAACCGCTCTTTCTTCCGCGCGGCTTGGGCGAACGCCTCCAAGCCTTCGCCGCGGAAGGAGTAGGAGGGAACCAATCCCTGATCGCTTGCGTCCAGCGCGAGGCCGCGATCATCATGGGTCCGGTAATTTCCCGCGTCGTCCCAATCCAACCTCTGATACGCCAGCGGCGTCAGAATCTTGTGGCAACTATAGCACACCGTCGAGGGATTTGTCGTCGAAACCGCCGTGATCCCCTCGCGCTGGGCGACAATTTCCGGCGGAACCTCAAACACGTAGCCCAAAAATTTTTCCGCCACCTGCGCGGGATAATTGAAATGGGGCAGACCGGGTTTGCCCTGAATGAATCCCTTCATGGTGAGCAGACCGGTTTTGCCGTAATAAGCGGGACGAGGTTCGGTTTTCATCCCCTTGTTCACCGTGTAATCCGCCGTCAAAATTTCCTCGAAGGGGCGATTCTCAAACGCGACGTGACACCACAATCGCACCGGCTCATCCTCCACGTCGGAGCCGTGGCTTTCAAGGTAAAGCCGGATTCGGTGAAAATAAAATTCCTCGAATTCCTTGCCTGCCAGATATTCGTCAATCATCCGACTCAGCGACGTTCCGGATTCGATCTTGGCGATTTCTTCCGGCGTCGGCGGACGCGCCACAAGATCCTGCGCGATCTTGACGAGCAGGAGCCGATTGCGAGCCTCCGGTTCCAATTTTCCCTCCAAGGAAACCGGCCGCGTGAAAACAAAGTCGGGATGGTTGATGAGAACCCTCGCCAATCCTTCCCAAGCGCGCTGGGTTGGATTCGGCGCGGCGACCCGGAATTTGACTTTTGCGGCATGAGAGTCGTCGAATCGGACTTCCGCTCCGCCGATTTGCCGCCATTCATACCTAAGCGCGCTTCCCTGAAGGTCGTAGCTCGCCGAGGCGTCCAATTCCACATCGGCTCCCGGTGGCGCGTGGTCGGGATAACTCAGATTCACGATGGGGGATGAAGCCGAAGCCTTAACAATGACTGGAACGTGAGTTTCGTTGTTCTCCTGCCCCGGATAAATCACTTGAACGCGATAAAATTTGTCCTTGCTCCATTCTTGTTTGTGCGCTGAGGGTTTGAATCGAATCCTGATTTGTCCCTTCCGCTTGTTCTGGTCGCTCACCGAATTTTCACCGTAGATGTTGTAGGGGCGGAAAGGGTAATCGGTGAAGATCGGCCAGTCCTCTTTTCCCTCGGCCTCGTCGTTGTCTATGACGATCGGCGCGCCGCCGTCGGCGGGAACAAATCGAACCGCGTCCGCCGTGACGCGCTTGGTCGTTCCCGCGTTGTTGATCTCGACGAACTCCTGATCCGAAGCGAAACGGAAGGAAGTTTTCAAATCGCGGTGGGGGATCGTGTCAAGGGTTTCGTCCATGACGAAACGGGCTTCGCCGGAAGGAGGGGCTTCGGCTAACGGCGGATTGACGAGGCGGGTCTGCGCGTCCGCCGCGACTTCGACGCGAACATTGGCCGCCATTGTCGCCTTTTTGGGCTTGAGCCACTTCAGATAAATTTCATATTCGCCGTCGCGGTCCACGGCCAACGGCAAATCCGCCGAACATTCCCCCTTGTTGTCGTCGCCGTCGTCAATGAATTTGACCTTGCCCTTGTCTTGGAGCCGCCACGGACCGCGCAACCGCGCCTTGGGATCATCCACGGCGACCGTTCGGCTTGTCCGCTCCGGCAACGGTCCGACGATTTCAACCCCCGAAAGTATGACGCGCCCGCGGGAATTCTGATTCGTGATGATGAAGCGCTGCGCATCGTCCCCTTTGTTCAGCCTGAACTTTTCTCCCACGCGCTCCCGCCAAATCCAGCCGGGCGATCCCTGATTTTCATTCACGATTTCCTGCGCCAATCCATGGCCGTCATTCCGAACCGAGATGGAAATGTTTCGAGTCGTGGCGACTCCTTCTTTTCCCGTGACCGTGACCTCGAAGTTGAGGACCGAATTTCCGCTTTCCAATGGTCCCGATTTTTTCGATGTCGCATGGACGTTTCGGACAAACTCGAAGGCTTCCCGCAATTCAGAATCGGTCGGATCGCGGAAGAGGATTTTACGATAAAGCCGTTCAATAGTATGGCGGTAGGCGGCATCGGGTTGTTTCATTTCCAGCGGCGAGCCAAATTCACCGGGGCGTCCCTCAAACGGTCCGGTCAAATTCAGATAGGACTTGGAGACCACGTCGGCGGCCATCAAATCCAGTCCGGCCAGAAACGCTGCGGACGGTTTGGAGCTTTCGTCAAACCGCTTTTGAAAATCGGCCCCGGAAAAGAGCGCAAGGTTGTGATCGAACAAATCCCGCTCGTCGCGGTTCCAGTCGTCGTGGAAAATTGCCCACACTTTTCGCCGAAGCTGATGATAGGTCAAGAAAGTGTTGTCGCGCTTGGTCGTGCCGTGGGCCAGAAGCCGCACCAGCGGTCCGCCGAACGGTTTGTTCAACTCGGCGGGAAATTGCTCGTCGGCCTTGCTCTGGTCGCTCCGGCGGGCGTCAAAAAGATCGTTCTGGAAAGAACGGACCAAGGCGATCTTCTTCTCTCCCCATGCCGGGGACGGGGGTTGTGGCATTCGCGTCTTTTCGGAAGGAGAACTGATTTTCGCCAGTAAAGAGACTGGATTTTCAGAGTCAAAATAGTTTTCCCGCAGAAGTTTAAGGAATGCCTCATTTCCGTTCTCCGGCAGTTCCATCGGGGTTTGGGTTTGTTTGCCGTGACAGGAATAGCAATTTTTTTCCCCTTCCTTCATCAACGGCCACAATTCCTTTTCAAACCGACGGGCAAACGTTAATTGAAGCTCTTCGCCGAAAGGCGACGACGGATTGCCCGACGCCGTTGCTTTGGGAATTCGAGCGACGGGTTTATCGGACTTTTTTCCCTCGGCTTTATTCTCGTGAACCGGTCGCGTTGAAGTCGCGGATGGATTCGTCGCGGGAGATTTCGTCTCGCCAATCAAGAGCGAAGCCCGATGCAACAATTCGATCCGCCTCTCCAACGATTCAATCTCCTGCTTCTTGTCTTCCTTTTGCTTTTCCGCATCGCGCCTCGCGCGGTCGAGTTCGGATCGAACCGCCTCCGGATTTTGCGCAATCACGTCCAGCGCCTTTAGTAAGGAGTCAATGTCAACCTGAGCCATCGAGGGAGCCTGAGCTTGGAGCAAGAATGAGCTGGAAAAACCGAACAGACAAATCCCAAAGAAAATTGGGAACGAGATATTACCAAGGCTCATGATTCGGGGCTTGAACGCCATGCAAATCAACCCATTTGGGGCGCGGTTTGTTCGCGCCTTCAATACAATAAATCATAAAAGGGGAGCGCCGAAAGATGCAAGGCTTCTGCTCATGCTGGGATTCGGATGATCGATTCGAACCGAGCTTTTCTTGTGGGCGAAATTATTCGCGATCAAGGAAGACTCAAGTGAACGAAGACATCGCGGGCGAAACCGAGGAGCGCCTCCTCCAGCGGCGCGAGCGTGAGCCGGCAACTAATATACATTCCAATCAGAAGTAGGGTGTATTCCACAAAAGCCACGCCCCGCTCATCCGATTTCAGTCTGGATAGCCAGCCAGTCTGCGCCGGTTCGCTTTCACGAGATTCATCAGTAACGGAATCGGTCGGTCTTTCGTCTTGCATTGGCCCTGAATTCCTCAATAAAAAATATCAGCGAGCCGTTTGAAAGTCAAAGCGGGTTAGAACAATCCCAGCAGAACCTTCGATCCCCGGACGGATGTCGGGTCTTCTCCAACAATCATTTGGCATCCCAGCGAAGCCTTCGGATGAAAGAGCGTCGCCGAGTAAACGATTCCGGGCCGCGTGGATTGCAATTGTTCCGCTACGTGTATTTCCTGTCCGCCAAAGAATTCCCATCCGCGCGAGCGCAAATCGTCCAGAAGCGTTTGAAACGCGCGCGGTGCGCGAGCGCCCAGCGAAACCATCACGGCGTAGCCGGGGGCGTCCTTGACTCCGCGCTCGATGCGATCCACGTTGGGCGGCAGGGGCGGAAGGACTTGCGCGACGTTGTTATCGCGATCCTTCAAGGAAGAGTCGTTGCGCCTCTCGTCCCTCTTTACGATCTTCCACAAGGCCAAATCTGCGTAAGGGGCAAGAATTTCCTCAGGGGTAGCCGTCAAGCCGTCGGGCGGCGGAATTTTCGCCGCCGCGTAGATAATCCCGCCGTCGGCTTCGGCGAGAACCCTCTCGTTTTGACGAGAAATCCGCAATCCGCGTGAGCACCAGAATTGTTCAACCCGCGCCAAGGGATCTGTCTCCTCGCTCTTCTTCATGCCGGGATCAATCATGGCGCGGTAGATCGTCCGGTTTCCTTCCTTCACGTTTCGGTCTTCGCTCGACAGATAGATCAAGCCGTCCATATCCAACATCGGATCCCCAATCCCGACCCGCGGACGGTCTCCCGATCCAAGAAGGTCCTTCCAATCCGGTTGGCGCAGGAGATCTCGCTGAGGAAAAACAATTAGAAGGAGGAGCAAAAATCCGACGCCGACGCTCAATCCGCCGAAAAACCAGATCCGCCTCCATTGAAGCTTTCGTTTCATTGGATTACCTCCCAGACGTTGGCTTTGCCTGAGATCGTTTCCAGTTGGTTTTTCGATTCCGCCGAGGCCGACCGAATCTCCCCGTCAGTCTTGTCGGTTTTGGTGATCCGTCCGGAAAACGTGGTGGTTCTGTCCAGTGTCATGCCGTCTAAAGTCCAGAACGTGACTGACGAAAAGGGATTTCCAATGACCTCCGGACCGTCAATCGAATTGAGCGTCCGTTGCCAAGGATGGGCGATTTCAGGAAATCGTTCGGCGTATCCGATGTTGGTGAACCCCTCGGGGGCGTTGTAAACGCCTCCCCCCATTCGATCGCCAAAAAAAACGCCGAGCAGAGACAGCGTCCTTCCCCAATTCTCGGGAATCATAGGGGTCACGTAATTGTTCTGCATGTAATTGTCATCGGGAAGAATTTGATTCTGACGCGGCAAACTCATGCGATCATAAGGAGTGGGAGGATAACACATGAGGGCGACGGCATTAGCCGCCCCACTAGTCGCAGGCGCTCCTAGAACCGCCAGTCTCGCGCTGATTCCCAGACCGAACCCACCTTCATCGGACACGGCCGTCTCGGAGGCGTCCAACGAAGCAACATTGCCGGGAAGGACCTTGACCCACGTCCGTTGATAGATGTTTGAGATTGAATCCTGCATGTAATCGAGATGGTGCCGCAGAAAAATGACGGCGATCAGCAGGGTGCAGAGCACGGGGGCGACAAAGACAAATTCCATCATCGCCGTCCCGCGTTCATCAAGGACGCGGCAACCGTTCCAATCCGCCTGACGCGGAATTGAGCGATGAGCATCAGTATTGGGGCCAAAGAAGGTGTCCACTTGCCGCCTCATAGCCTTCCGCGATCAACAAGGTCCAATTTTCCTGTGAAATGGGAGCCAGTTTGGCTCCCCAGAACGGATAACTGAGATTGGGCTTTTCATATTTGTAGCCCGCCAAGTCTTCGTTCAATCCGGCGTAGTAGGTTTTGGCTCGGCTGAAGGCCCGGATCGTGTGATCCCGGCCATCGCCATCAAACAGCCAGCGCGGATGAAGTCCCAGCGCGGAGTTGTCATATCCGAAAAAGGGATGTTCCTCCTCGACCGCCTCGACGACGGCAAGCGAACTCGGCTCCCATTGTCCCGGCGAAAGACCGGGGGTCATTCGATAGACTTTGGTGTCGTCAAAGGGATGCTGAACCGAATAACTGGCTTCGCTGTCCTCGCCGCCGATGGGAACACCGATGGGGATGGGAATACCCCAAGGATAAATGGTGAAGAAAACGTAGTAGGAACCCCACCACACACGTTCCTTGGAATAGATTGTCGCGTCGCTGTCTTTCCACTCGACTGGAGCCGAGCGGACGTTCATCGAGCCGATGACTTCCT
This sequence comes from uncultured Candidatus Sumerlaeota bacterium, assembly GCA_964598765.1. GTDB lineage: Bacteria > Sumerlaeota > Sumerlaeia > MVZB01 > JAJFLK01 > CAZRCZ01. The sequence goes on from CAZRCZ010000001.1 coordinate 419,467, forward strand.
CGTCAAACACATACGGCACCCAACCCCACCCAACCCATCCTCCCGCGAAGCTTCCCGATCTTCCCAGCAAAGGCATCACGTTCGGACAAGTCGCGTTGGTATAGGAGTCATAATATGCGATGACCTCCTCCTTGGTGATCGGGTCCTCCTGTTCCACGATCGCGCCCCCGTCCGGATTCGACCTCAAGGAAGACGCGACTACGGGAGGCGGTATCATGGCGAGACGGAATTCCGGAGTCGTGACGCCGATCGGCTTCCATCGCTTGGCGTCGCGGACGACCTTCTGCATCACCGCCGTCTTGCCGTCCACGGCGATGCTGTTAAAGAGCGCGGTCTGGGAAACCGAGAGCCATTTGTTCATGACATCGCATCCTTCGCGGGTCTGTTGGACGATCGGCAGGGCGGCGTCGAGAACGGCTTGCACCGGCGTTAGCTCGATGGTGATGAGTCCGTTGTCGCCGAAAGAAGAAAGAGAGAACCAAGTCGAGCCGGGAATTCCCGCGTAAAGGTCGTTGCAATCCACGATGTTGTCTACCATCCCTTTCTCGCTCTCGTGGGCGGTTGCGAGAGCCATCGTGGCGTAGTTGGCGACGATGTTCCGGCGGGTGTAGGCGCAGTAATTCAGAAACCGCGCCTGCCAAAGCGACGCGCTGTAGGAGGCGGCGTCCGCGACGGCTTGAGCGCGCATCCGCGTCGCCAGCGCCACGCCCGTGTTGTAGCCGACAAACAGGAACTTGACGAGCGGGAGCAGAAACACGATGGTCATCAACAAGACGGCCCCACGCTCGTCCCTCCCAAATCGTCGCGCCGCCGCCGGCGCAGTTCGACGGGCGTAACGGAGGAAGCGATTTTTCTTTCCAAGCATTTTTGATCGCCTCAAGAAGTCGGATATTTCCAACGCCGTTGAATCACTACGCGGTGATAACCGTCATCGGCGAAATCATTGCGCGAACGCAGGGTCAGGATCGGAGTCGCGTTCAGGGGCGTTTCGCTTTCCCCGGCGATCACGTCGCGGGTGCTCTCTCCCGCCGGCACGCCATTCTTCATCAAGCCGGAGATTACGCGACCGGCGAAGGGAACCCACAGGTAGAAATCATACGAAAGTTTTCCCTTGAGGAGGTTGGCGTCGCCGCCGTCCACGCTGGAATCAAATGATAGCCGCGTAAGAACTTCGGCCTGCGAAGCCGCATCATTTTGAACCCATGCATAGCGCTCCAGCGGTCCCAGCGCCATCATCGCCGCTGTCTTGCACCGGAGATCGTATTCGGTATCGCCGATGTATCCGTATTCCTTCGGCTCATACCATACGCTCGCCGTCCGCAACGCCATGAAGTTGGCGTAATTCACATAGAGCGCGCCCATCGCCAGCATGGCCATCTGGACCACGCCCATGAGCAGGAAAAGGAATGGATACATCACGAGGATGAATTCGATGAGGGCGGTCCCCCGTTCATCGCCGGATAAACGGCTCAACCGAGCCGCGACCGTAAGGGAGCGACCATCGCGCGAGATGTTTGTCGCAGGACGCTCCCTTACGGTCGCGGCTCGGCCTGCAATCCAATGTCTGAATGGCAAGCCTCGAAGGCGAATCCATCGAAAACCTTTGGATGTGGAAACAGCCAACCTCATGATTTCTTCCTCTTGAGCAACGTTTCCGCCTGTTGGTCGTAATACATTGCCCACTCCGGATAAGCCGGGTCCGTCGGCTTGGTGTTCGTGGATGGGAAATCCTCGCCGAGAAAAGATTTCAATCGCTCCAACTCCTTGACTCGCTCATCGCTTTTGGAATTTCCTTCCCCTTCAATTTTCAGAGCGGATTTGACCAATTCCTGCTGGAGATCGCGGACGATTTGGAAATAAAGGGTCCGCAATCGTTCTTCCCCCTTAAGCGGCTTTTCAAACTTCTGGCAGTTGGCCAGAAGTTCCCGGCATTTTCGCAATTGCTGATGCGTCGTATTGGGCATGAGCGCGGGTTTGATCGCCAGCGCCTCCATGAATCCGAGCGTTCCGGCGATTTCCTTTTCCAAATCTTCCGTCGTAGGCGCGCGCGCTTCTTCCTCACCCGTTTCAAACTTAAGCGTTTGAAGGAATGTTTTGGCCAGCGCGTCAACCCCGCCAGAAACGCGGCGCATGGCGTTCGTGGTTCCTCGCACGACCACTTCAAATCGGTCACCGTTGCGGTAGAAAGAAAAATAGCGCCCTTCGCACGGATATTTGCCCCCGTGCATCCATGAGAGAGAAGCCGATTCCGCGCCCTTCGCGTCCGGCTCCGTTTCAATCTTCCCCGACTGAATCTGATTCGGAACCAAGGGGAGGGGAGAGTAATGCGGCAATTCTCCCCGTCGGATTGCGGGCAGGACGGCAGGATTGGCGTAGCGCTTTCCCAACCCGCGCCAACCTTCGATCTCGCATCGGACATACGACGTCGGATCAAAATAATCCCGGACGGTGTAGGCTTTGCGCAGAAAAAAATAATTGGAAAGCAATGCCTGCTCTCCGCCGATGAGGTCCAAATCCATCCCGTCAAAGAGGCGCGGGGTCTTGTTGGAGCGAACGTCAAATTGGCCGTTGGAATTGCGATCAGGCTCGGGACGGTCCTTGGCGATGGCCTCCGACTCAAGGCCGGTCAATTCGCCGAAGCTGATTTTCAGAAGGAATTTTCCCTTTCGCCCCGGAATGCGGAAGACATCAACGGGTTCCTTCGGCGCCGCGAATCCCGACGGCAAAGGTCCGGTCAGTTGCCGGATACGTTCGTATTTTCCCCAATCGCGCGCGCCAAGTCCCCCCGCAAGAACCAGAACGAAGAGGACGGAGGCCGCGACGATCAATCGCACCGTTTTTGAACCTCCCGTGGATGCCGCCGTTTTTGGGGCAGGGGATTTTGCGGATTCTTTCGCCGATGGCGACGGAACGGGCGAGACCTTGCGTGGCGACGGTGAAGGGGAAACGGCTTTGTCCTCTTTTTTCTCAACCGAAGGAGCTTTCACCTTCGCCTGCTTCTCCTCCGTCATTAAACGGAGTTCGACTTCGCCCAAACGCAGTTTGTCCCCTTGTTTCATTTCGCGCCAGGCTTCGGTGACTTTCACCCCGTTGACGAACGTGCCGTTGTGGCTTCCCTCGTCACGGACGCGCCATGCTCCTTCGTGATTCTCCAAAACGCAGTGGGTTCTCGACACCGACGAGTGAACCACTTTGATGTCCTTTTCCCCCTCGCGCCCGATGACGATGCGCGTCTTGTCGGGCAAGGCAAAGGTCGCGGCGTCCACCAATTTTTCGGAGAGGTTTTGAAGATAAAAGGCCATGGTTCCCGTTGTTCGCCGATCCGCGCTATTCGACCCGTCTTAGCAAGGTGTCGAATTGCCGGGCCAAGTAAGTTAGATTGTCGTTGCCGAGGGCGTCGAATCGCTTTTTCAGCGCCTTGAGCTTTTCCTTTTCCTTGCGGATTCTTTCATTGCCGGCTTCGTTCAGCATCCCGGTCCATTTGACGGCGGTTTCCTCCACCTCCTTTTGAACGTCTTCCCCCGCGCCATATTCCAATGCCGAAAGAAGCTTGCTCAGTTTCTCCGGACCCGCTTCCATCCCTTTGGCTTCCCTCGAAAATTGAGCCGCGAGGTTCCCTCGATTCTCGCCTATCATCTGAACCTGCTTCTCGATCTCCTTGAGCAATGGCGCGTCCCGGTCCAACCCGAACGCGCACTTTTGGCGAAGGCTTTCCAAGAATCCTTGCGATGCGCCGTCGGCGGACATCTCTTTGCCGTCGGACGCTTGACCCTTCTTGGATTTCCAATTTTCCCAAGTCTCAAGGTTGGAAGCCATCGGGCCCGCAAGAGTTTGAAGCGGCGGATCGAGCTTGCCGTAAATTTTCGTGAACGCTTCGGCGTTTCCATCGGCGTAGGCCGAAAGCAGGGCGGTCATCTGTTCCGCGATGGCCGCCTTGGCATTGAACGCCGTCCACCAATCGGTGCGAATCAAAGTCTTGGCAATCCGATTGGCGGATTGCGATTGCCGATCAAGGATATCCCGAATTTCCGCAAGCTCTTTTCGTTCCGCTTGGAGATAATCCATTCCTTTGTTCTGCTTGGCGCGTTCCCGGCTGGTTTCAACGATTCTTTCCGGGGTCAATTCCGGCGCTTTGCGCGACATGGTTTCCCATTTCCCCAAAATTGCGAGGGCTTCGGTCGCTTCGTCCGCGTTGAGAGGGGACGCGTCCCTGAGTTTCCCCAGTCCCTTCCTTGCATCGTCCAGATTATTTTCCGACACCGCGCCTTCGACGGATTTCCAATCTTGATTGGCGACGATGTTTCGCCTCTCGTCGAATGCCTTTACAATATCTTGGACCCACGGACGTTTTTGCCAACCGGAGTCTCCTACGGCTTCCATCATGGATTGCTGGAAAGAACCAAGGTCCCGCCGAAAAGCTTCGTCCGTTGTCTTGTGAAGCATCCGCTGGGCGTCCTGAAGTTTTTGCATTCTTGCCAACGTCTCGGACGAAGGAGGCTCGCTCATCGAATACACAACATTGAATCCCTCAAAACCGTGATTCTCCAAAACGTCCTGAATGATTTCCTCGCTCGAAGGCTGGGCCGCGAGTTTCAAGACCGGAGGCCGGGGCGACAGGGATTGCTCAAACCAAATTCCGGTTCCTCCCAAGACAATCAGCGAGATTCCGACGAACATGGCGGTCCGGCGCAAAATTTGCCCGTCGCGCGGGCTGATCGCCGGCGGCGGAGCGCCTTGGATGTTCAATTGAAATTGGGTGTTGGCGAACTTCAACAACGTCCCGTCTGTCAATGCTCCCGACGTTCGGACCGGCTTGTGGTTCACCTGCACGGGAGTTTCATGCGCCTTGGAGATGCACCGCAACGCTTGACCTCGCCACTGTAAAACCGCATGCATGTCGCTCACCCCGACGTCTTCGATCACAATGTCGCACTGATAGGGATGCTTGCCGATTTTGTGAAGGCGTTGGGTCAGCGGGAATCGGCGCGGATTCTTGAGCGTGCTTTCCACAAGCCAACCCCAGACTCCCGGCTCGGCGGCGGATGGCTCGAAAGGCGTGACGGATGACGCCGGTTGCGGCAGAGGGGGCGGTTGGTCCGTGGATTTGGGCGAGGGTTTTTCCCTTCCCGCAAAAGGCAAGAGTTGCCCGGAGGGAGACGCGGAGTGAGCCTGCTCCGGTTTAATCGGGAGGGGAGTCAGATCGGACGAAAAGGCTCCGGGGGGATATTTCGGACGAGCGCTTCCTTCACGGAAGTAAATCACGAAGCCCCCCAACATCAATCGGTCGCCCGCCTCGATGCGACGCGATTGACGAATCGGCAAGGGATCATTGTTGATCATCGCGCCATTGGGACTGGAGTTTTCCAGCTTCCATTGATCTTCAGTCTCACGCCGAATTACGGCGTGAAGGCGTGAGACCGTCTTGGTTTCCGGAACGTCGGGAAGGCAGAGTGTCGTGGACTGGGGCGTGAGATTTGGGGAAGAGGCGAGCGGATCGCGTCCGACGAACCATTCGTTGATTTTTCCATCATTCTCCAGCGGCCATTCCGCAGGTGCGCCCGCGATCAATCCGTCCAAGCAAATGATTGCAGATTGCGGTTTGGCGATTGCGGATGAAGAAAGATCGGAGGGCGTGATGGGTTGAAAATCGGCGACGACAAGAGTCTTGAGCGGAGTTTTGGCCGCCGAGACTTGGTTGTTCGGAATTTGCTTGTTGTCGCTTGGGTTCATGGGCGGAAGAAATCCGGATCAAGTTCAATGCCGAAATAAGGCAATTGCGGAAGGAAAAGCGAAGGCTCGCCGGTCGGCTCCAGATCGCCGATGAGTTTGCCGTCCTCGGTCTTTCCCTTCAATCGGAATTCAAACAAATGCCGCACTTGATAATTGCCGTCCAGCGCGAGCGGAAGAATTTCACTGATGTGCGTCACGCGGCGACTCCCATCGCCGAAGCGCGAAATTTGAACAATCGCTTCCACTGCCGAGGCAACCTGACTGCGAATGGCTGAAATGGGCATCTCCCCCGGCGCGCCGTAGCTGACCAGCGTCTCCAAGCGGCGCAACGCCCCGATGGGATCGTTCGCGTGAACGGTTCCCATGCTTCCTGCGTGACCCGTCAGCATCGCTTGGAGCAAGTCCATGGCCTCGGCGCCGCGCACCTCGCCGACGATGATCCGGTCGGGGCGCATCCGGAGCGAGATGCGCACAAGTTCCCGCATATCCATCGGATTGGAGCGTTGGCCTCCCCCCTGCATCTGCGTCTCCATCGAGACCAGATGGTCGTGGCGGATTTGAAGTTCCTTGGCGTCCTCCAAAACCAAAATTCTCTCTCCCGGATTCGACAGGCTCGCCAAGATGTTGAGCATCGAAGTTTTACCGGATCCGGTTCCGCCGGAGATGATGATGTTCTTGCGCAGGCCGACGATGATTTTCAGCCATGACGCGGCCTTCGCGCTCAGGCTTCCCTTGGCGACCAGATCGTCCAGCCCCAACAACTGTCGGCTGAACTTGCGAATGGCAAAACAAATTCCCGAATGAGAACAGGGCGGAAGCACGACCTGCACGCGCGATCCATCCGGCAGGCGCGCGGCCAATTCGCAAGTTCCGTCGCGGAACTCCTTGCCGACGAACTGCGCCAAGTTGCGCGTCACGGCGATCAAGGCCCCGTTGTCCAATCGAATGTCGGTTTGTTGCACGACTCCCGCGCGCTCGAAATAGACGGGGTCCGAACCGTTGATCATCACCTCGCTGATGGAAGGATCGTCGAGCAGGGGAAGGATCGGACGCAGGAGCGATCGCAAGGCGTCCCAATAGAGACTATTGGGCGCGGCGGATGAAGATGCTGGCATGGCTGATGTCATGGGAATTCGCGCGAGAAGATTTCCTCTTGTCACCTTCCGAAATCGAGATAAGCCCGCAGAACCCACGGCCCCAGCAACGAAACCAAAACCGCCGGAAAAATGAAAAGCGTCACGGGCAATAAAATTTTCGATCCCATCTTCGACACTTTCTCTTCGGCCTTGATGATTCGCTCGTTGCGGATGCTTTCGGCTTGCTCGACCAAAATTTGCGCGACGCCCGATGCGCCCAAACGAAACGCCAACGCCAGCACGTCGCAAAAGGCGCTCAACTCACGCAGGCCGACGCGCTCCTGAAGATCGTCAAGGGCTTCGTTCACCGGACGACCTCCCTGCTCGACCTCCTGAAGAGTCTTGCCGATTTCACGATCAAGCTCGGCTTCGGTCCCCATACGGGAGACTCGGGCAAGCGCGCGCCGAACTTCCAATCCCGCTTGAACGCAGATGCTGAGCGTGTCCAAGGTCGTGCTTAGACCGCGGAAAATTTTCTCCTGCCGCGTGACCGCCTGTCCTTTCAACCATTGAGTCGGGAAAACCCAACCGATCATCGCCAATCCGAGCATGGCTCCCACGCCGGTCGCATTGAAACCCAATCCCGTCAACGCCATCAGAAACCCCGCGAGGATTCCACCGACCGCGCCCAAACATTGCAGGGCCAAAAAATCTTCGATCGCCATGTCTTGCCGGAGTCCGGCGTGAACGATGTTCCGGTTGAGTTCGGCGATTTGCGCCGACGACATCCATTGCAACCGGATCATGGCGACGGGACGAAACATGCTCGCCAGAGGGGAAAGCAATTCAAGCGTCTCGGTTTTCTCCGTCGCTCGCACTTCGAGGTTCAATCCCGCCGGGCCGATTCCACGCATAATCACGTCCACGATGAAAAAAACGGCGGAGAAGACGGCGACGCCGAAGATTGCCAACCAGCCAATGAGTTCGCGCGAAGGCATCAAATTCTTCCCCTTAAATCTCGAACGACACCAATTTGTGGATGATCCGATACCCGATGTAATCGGAGACACCGATCGCCGTGACAATCAAAAGCCCGACGGGATGAACGAGGAAGCGTCCGACGTTTTCCGGGTCAATCAGGTAATTCACGATGAAAACGAAAGCGGGTGTCCACGCGAGAAAGAAGGCGGTGAACCGTCCTTCCGCCGTCAGCGCGGCGACTCGCTGCTTGATTCTGAATCGTTCGCGGATCAATTGCGCGTTCTTTTCAAAAATTTCCGCCTGCGGTCCTCCCGTTTCTCCCAAGACCTGCACCGTCGAGACGAAGATGTCCATGTCCTTGATCGGAACTCTTTTGCGCAAACGTTCCAACGCTTCGTAAACGGTCAGTCCCCCCGTATGAATCTGCTGAACGGCCACGCCGAATTCTCTTCCCAACGGACTGGGGGTTTGCTCGGCCACGATGGGGAGCGCGCCTTCCAAATTGCGCCCGGCCCGCATGGTCAGGGACAAGGTGTTCAAGGCGTCCACCAATTGGAGATTCATTTTTTCCAATTTCCTCTCGATGAGGAACGACACGATCTTGTTCGGCACGGCAAAGGACACATAGAACGTCACGACGGTCAGGACCGTTCCCAACACGATCAAGACGAGGGAGAATTCGCCGGCGTTGCGCATTTGGGTCATCGCGACGATGACAAAGAGGGTGGTCAAAACCGCCGCGATCAGAACTTTGATTCGCAAAAGGTCTTCGGGAAGGAATCCGGCCAGACCCGTTGCCGTGTCATCCGCCTCGTCGGACAATTCCTCTTCTCCGCCGACCCGAAAGATGATTTGCGCGATTTGCAGGGCAAATACGAAAAGCCCCGCCGCGCCCATTCCGATAAAAACGTAGATGCTCATGTCCATGGGCAACTCATGCGGTGAAGAGGGATGAACAGGATGAATTTATTCGGAGGCATAAAGCATCTCCATGGAAACCTGTTTGCCTTGGCGTTTCATTCGATCCAAGAAGGTGGGAATGTAACCCGTCGGGCGGTGATGGCCTTGAACTTTGCCCCCTTCGACGCTCTTAACCTCAAAACCAAAAACCGGCTGAATAACAATCTGGTCTTCCTCCAGCGCGGTGACCTCGACAATTTCGGTGACGCGGCGCGAGCCGTCGAGAAAACGGTTTTGGTGAACAATCAGTTGTACGGCGGACCGGATTTGTTCGCGCACGGCCTTGTGCGGAAGATCGAGTCCGGCCATGAGGACCATTGTTTCCAAACGCGCCAGCGCGTCGCGGGCATTGTTGGCATGGACCGTCGTGAGGGAACCGTCGTGGCCGGTGTTCATCGCTTGAAGCATGTCGAGCGCCTCGGCGTGACGACACTCGCCGACGACGATACGGTCGGGTCTCATGCGCAACGCTTCGACAACCAAATCTTGAATCGAAACTTTGCCGACACCTTCCGTGTTTGCGGGACGCGATTGAAGGCGGACGACGTGGGGCTGATCGAGGCGAAGTTCGGCAGTGTCCTCTATCGTGACAATGCGTTGATCGGCGGGAATAAACGCGGAAAGCAGATTGAGAAGCGTGGTTTTTCCGGAGCCGGTTCCTCCCGCGACGACGATGTTTTGACGTTCCTGCACGGCGAGCTTGAGGAAGTCGGTCATGGCGCGGGTCATTGTGCCGAGTCGGATGAGTTCGTCGAGACCGAGGTTGTGGTGGAACTTGCGGATGGTGATTTTCGTTCCGTCGAGCGCGATGGGAGGAAGGACCGCGTGCAGGCGCGAACCGTCTTCGAGCATGGCGTTGACGGTCGGAGCGGATTCGTCAATCCGACGCTGGGACGCTCGCAACATGCGGTAGAGGACTTGGCGCGTGTGTTCTTCGCCGAGGAAAAAGCGGTCGGATTTGTAAAGTTTCCCCTTCGTTTCGTAATAGATCGTTGTGGGATCGTTGACCATCACTTCGGACACGACGGGATCGTCCATCAAAACTTGAAGCGGACCGAATCCGAGAATGTCGTCAATCGCCTCCTTCTCGACTTGCGGGACTTCATCTTCGGTGAGGGTTCCCTTCTGATAGAATTCATTGAGAACGATGTAGCGAATCTGCTGGCAAACGATTTCGCGCGCCTGTTTGTCGTCGAGCGCCTCCTCATGAATCCGCTGGAGATCAACCCGGTTGTTCAGAATTTCGCGGATTTGTGGGGTGAAGGATCGTCTCGGAGCGGATGCGGAGGGAGCGGCAGGAGCTTGACGTGCTTCGATGCGCGGAACCGTCGCTGAAGCCCCCTTGGGTTGACTTGGTTGGACTCCTTCTTTGGAGCGGCTTTCAAAGGGATGCGTGGTGTTCGCCGGGTTCCGCAGTTCGCGGACCGGGGGACCCGGAAAAGCATCCGTCTGCGCGACACCGGAACCATGTCCCTTCGCCTTTTGCGGGACGGTCTCCGCTCGCTCGTCGCTTTCGTTCGGTTCAAGCTGGAGAAAAGCAAAACCAATCTGAATCACGTCCCCCGCCTTTAACGGATGAGGAGCGCAAGGTTGAAGACGGCTCTTGTTGAGATATGTTCCCTGTGTGCTTCCCAAATCCTCGATCAGGTAATTCCCGCTTGGATCGCAATAAACAAGCGCGTGTTGACGGGAAATTTCCGGGCGATCCAGAATCAGCTGGGCAGGTTCGCTCCGCCCGATCATCATGGCTCCGCGCGAGGAATCCCAATGGTATTGTTGCTCGTCGGCGGAATCGGGATTGGGTCGAATGCGAAGGCAGGATTGCATGGGTTGCTTATCCATCTTGCTCAACAAATCTTGTCGATCCTGCGAATCCTGTCAAATCGTCGCATCAGAAAAGTAAAAGGACAGGATTTGCAAGATTGACAAGATTCAGCTTCATCCATGACTCACATCATCGGAGTTTGCCGCGAGACTCGTCGGTTCGTCGCTTCACGTCATCCTTGACCGGCGCGGCCTCTTCGGAAAACTTCGGCTCGGTCGCCCCCTGCACGGTCGGCGCGCGCAACGTCATGAAGTAGGCGTCCACCGTGTCTTTCCCCACTTTTTTGGACTTGCGGAAGAAAAGATTCACGATTGGAATGCGCTGGAGAAACGGCGTGCCGGCCGTGTCTTGACTGTTCACCGATGAGCGCGATCCCCCCAACACGACCACTTCATCCCTGCGGGAAATGAAACTGCTTTCCAACGTGCTTTCCTTGGTTTGAATGGCTCCCGGATCCCCGATGAAACTGGAAACCTCGACGCTTACCTTGGTTTCAAACTGATCGTTGCCCTGATACGTCGGCTGAATTTTCATCAGTTGGCCGACCGTGACCTTTTCAAGATTGGCCACTTGAACGCCGCTGACCGGAACGTGGAGGGTGCGGGTGCTTTTAACCTCCGCCTTTTCGCCGCTCCGCACTGAAGCATGTTGTTTGGAGACGTTCGTCGCGACGCCGCTTTCAACGAGCGCGTTAATATTCTGCTTGAATGAACCGAGCGAAATCGTCGGATAGGTCATGCTTCCCCCCGGCCCGGTTTTGAAGGACCAGCCGCTCGATTCAATTGTGGATATCTGTCCGAGGAGATCGTTCCTGCCGATGTCGTGCCCCTTGCCCATGTCAATCGCATAGGCTTCAATGTCAATTTCGATCTGCGGCGGCATGACCTTGACGTTGTTGACGATCCGCGATGAGTCAAAGAATTTGGAGGCCGTCGCCAATAAATCTTCCTTTTGGCGGTCGGAATAGACGGTCCCGTTGAGCGTCAGCATCTTTTGCCCGTCCAGACCCAATTCCGAACCGACTTGGATTTCCTTGCTTCCGCGGTCCTGCAAATCGCGCTGGAGCCGGCTCAAATCCTCGTCGAAATAGGCGCGCTCGGTCAGGTCCAAAATCGCGTCGCCGTTGGCTCGCTTTTGATTGTCAATCCGCTTGCCGTCGTCGCGCGAGACGATCTTGCCTTTGATCTCGATGGTGTCTCCGGCCCGCACGATCAGGACGCCCGGAATGCCGCCGAGCGCCTCCTTCACGCGCTTCAGGACGTTTTCCATCGAAATGCCGGTCACGTCCACGGTGTAGCGCAGAAGTCCGGCGGTTCCTTTCTTCTGAACCAACAGAGTCGTTGTTCCCCCGCTCAATCCTTTGATGATCAATCTTCCTTCCTCGATCGGTTTGGCCATGAGAATTTTGCCGTCGGCGATTTCAAATTTCTCCACGTCCTCGATGACCTTTTCATCGCCGACCTGCAAGGGAATCCGGCTCGCTTCGGCAACTCCGGCTGTTGGGAAGGCGGGCGCGGTCGTAATTTGTCCTTGGCCCGTCATCGGTCTCCAAGCCAAGAAAAGCAACTCCGCGCCCAGCATGAAGATTTGAGTCAATTTGATTGGATTCATCATGGCGAATTACCTTTTTTCTCCGCGAGATTTCGATTGATCCCCCGATTGCTGGTCATTCGACGTGCTTCCGGTCTTGGGCATCCCGATAAATTCAAGCAGGCCGTCAAGTTTCAACGGCGGACCCGGAGGGTTCATTTTGCCATCCGAGGGATTGCGCAACGTAAGAGTAAACTTCGCGTCGGCGTGGTTCATGGCGAACGCCAAAATCCGGTCCTCTTCGGGAGACAAAGCCACCGTGATGCTGTTGGCTCCCGGCTTGGACGCGGCTCCGAGTTTGTTGTAGGGATTATCAGCGGCGATTTCATCCGAGGTTTGCGTTTCCGATCCGACCGCCAAAATTTCGACGTTTTGAAGGATATAAGTCGTCAGGGCTTCTCCTTCGGAGCGTCGGCGCATGGGGATTTCAATCTTGCCCGTCCCTTGTCCCAATTGCATCGGGATTTCCGCTTTCTGAGTATCCGCTTCCTCTTTGCCCGGCAATTTCAAGCTGACCAAAATATCCACCCGGTCTTTCACGTCAATCAGGCCGGAGACCGCCGCGACCTTATCCACCGGAATTGAAATCGCCCGTTTGCCCGATTCGATTCGGGGACGCCAATCGGCGGTGGGCGTTTTGTTCAAGCGACCGACCAACATACTTTCTAGAACAGGCGAACCGTTGGAGATGGCCTTTGCGGCTTGCCGTCCATAAAGCAAATTGGTGTTATCGGGTGGCGTCAATTCTCCTTTGATGTGTCGCCAAATGCTCGAGGAGTCCCCGCCCGCCGGAATCGAGACGGACGCGACTTTCAAATCTTCGCTCTTCAGCGTGTCTCCTTGTTTGATGTCGCGCGAGGCAACGACACAGGAAAACCGTTCGGCGTTGACCCGACTTTGCTTTTGCGCCCATCGCCAAATTCCCACGGCGGAAAATCCGGCCATGAGCAAGGCGACGACGATTGGAAGAAATCTCTTCATTCAGAAATAAACCTTTTCCATGCGGCGAACGATTCCCGCGAATCATTCGCTCAAATTGCTTCGGTCATCTTCCGATTTCGCCGGCCAGTCCGTAAAGAACAAACATTGCCCCCGCCGCAAGACAAGCGCCCAGCGGAATAGTCCTTTGAAATCCACGTCTTGCAAGGAGGCTGACGCCGTTGACGGCCAAGGCGACGATGACGCCGATCCACAGACCATAATAAAGGGTCATCAACCCGCCCCACGGTCCCAAAAAACATCCAATCGCCCCCATCAACTTCACGTCGCCGCCCCCGATCCAAGGCCGATTGAAAGCCAATCCGCCAAGCCATACCGCCAAGAAGGGTCCTCCTCCCGCGAAGACTCCAAGGACGCTTCGCGTCAGTCCGCGTATCGCTCCTGCCGCGAATCCGGCGCCTTTATCCATACTCGAACAACCGCCCGTCACGATTGCCAAGAGCAGTCCGCCAGCCAAGGCCCCTAACGTAAGCTTGTTGGGGATTTTCCCGCTGGAAAGGTCAGTGTAAACGACCCCCGCGAGAATGCCCGATATGACGATCAGGCGGAATATCTCAAGCATCCCGGCCAAATCGTTCACGGGCGTTTTCCTCCGGGCACCAATGAAGCCTGCCCCTCTAGGCTCGCTTAGTCGCGCTTGAAGTCGGTTCCTTGTCGGCTCGTGGAGTCCCCTTCGGAGGCCGTTGCCGCGCCTTGCGCCGCCACCGATCCCGCCGAAGTTTGCGAAGTCTGCGCCGCCACCGTCCCTCCCATGACGGACGTGGCTTCCGACACTTTGCCTTGCGCGGCCACGCCGAACTTCAGAATGGCGAACGCGGCGAAAATGGCTATTCCGACCGCCAAAAGGACATATTCCAGAATCGTCGCTCCGGACGACCGGCCAAATTTTCCGCGATTTCGATACGCTTTCATGATCCCTTTCCTCCTTTCGTCGAATGGTCAGATGAGTCTCTCGCGTCGCTCATCCACATTCATATTGGTCCCCCTTGGCAACCCTGTCAAGTGGTATGAGGGGACGCGCGACTCGTCGGTCACGGTTTGGCTGGACCGTATCCCTCGGCAGGTTGGCCGGAGTCTTGAAGTTTTCCGCAAGCCCAGAGCACGCCGCGCGTGACCAGATCGAGATAGCGCGCGTCGCCGACCGTTTCGTTGTTGTGTCCGATGGTCGTTGAAAAAACGCGGGTTTTCTTGTCGCCGTAGAGGTTGGTCCAGACCACCGCCGAATTGGTGAAGTTCGGCTTGTTGTCCGGTTCCTGAACGCCGCGCGCCAAGACATGCGTGGCTTCGCGCACGACGATGTTATTGTAAAGCTCCTCGTGGATCGTGGTCCAGTCGGACATACCCTTGACGGCCGGGTGCGCGGGATCAACAAAATGAACCGCGATCGGTTTTTGCGCGCCGTGTCCCGAAGATTGCACGCCCAAGTAATCGAACCAAAGCGAGTCGGTCGTGCCCGGCTGGACGGGCTTATTCACGTCGGGCGCGGTGCGATAACAGTGCATCGCGCAATGCAAATTGACGGCGGGGATGCCGGCGCGATGGGGCGCGAGAACCCCCTCGACAACGGCGGGGTCTTTGATGTCGGACGCGCATTCGTCGTGGATCACCACGTCGTAGCCGTCGGCGTAATGGGCATTTCCGTAAATTGACATCGGCGGATGAGTGCTCTTATCGTCGCTGTAAATGATGTCAATCTTGACGTTGGCCCGGGCTTCGATGCCGGACTTGAGAAGATCTTGTTGCGCGGCGTAATCGTGGCAACATCCGCCGAGCAGCAACAGCGCCTTGAGAGGCCTCGGACGGGAGGAAACATTTTGCGCGGCGACGGAATGGATCGTTCCCGCCAAGAGAACCGTCGAGAACAGCGCCTTTGCCGCCAACCGTGAAATGTTCAATCCGTGGGTTGCGGCACGGGATAACGTGGGGAGATGATGGAATTTTTTCATGACGAATTCGCCTCTGAATTTTGGGAATTGTGGATTCGCTTGGCGGTCCAAGGTTCGGCCCGAACTTTGAGCAATCCTTCCAACCAAGGCAAGGGAAATCGGCTTGACTCCATCCGAGACTCAAAGTCAAAATCTTTGATCCGGACCCGATCCTCGGGCGAGGGGAGGATTAGATTCGTGGAAGAGATCGAAGTTCCCACCGAACATTTGCAGGAGGAGATCCATCATCGCGCGCACATGAGCGAGGCGCGGTGGATGTCGTGGGTCGCGCTTAGCTCCGCCATTCTGGCCGTGCTCGCGGCGGTCGCCGCGTTGCTGGCCGGAGACAACTCCAACGAGGCGATGATTGAGCAGATTCAAGCCTCGGATCAGTGGGCGTATTACCAAGCCAAGGGGATCAAGGCCGAAGTCCTCGAAGCCAAAATGCAGATGCTGGCCGCCGAGGGAAAGCCGGTCAGCGAAGAGGACAAGAAGAAGGCGGAGGATTACAAGGAAAAGAAGGAAAGCATAACTGAAGTCGCCAAGGAGAAAGAGGCTTCATCGATGAAGCATTTGCGCAAGCACGTTGTTTTTGCGCGTGGCGTAGCGCTCTTTCAGGTCGCCATCGGCGTGGCGGCGATTTCGGTCCTGACACGGCGACGGTTGTATTGGTTCGTCGGATTGGCTTTGGGCGCGACCGGACTTTTCTTTCTCATTCAGGGATTGATTTCGTGAGCCGCTCGCGCGCGTCGAGCAAAGCGCGTTTGACAAGACTTGAAGCGCGGGAGTAGCATTTTCCGGCAATCGTGGTGGTCCAAATTGGGGGAACTGGAATTCAGTCACGCACTGATTCAAGGAGTGTGTAGTTTCGGACGATGAGCGCAAATCCAAATCCCGGACCCTTGCCCGCGCAGAGCGGCGGCCCGCTTCGCCCCGCCGTGGCGATCATGAATCGCCTACGGTATCCGAACAAGTTCGCCCTGATCAGCCTCTTCTTCATGCTCCCACTGGGGCTGGCCCTTTATTTCTTCGTCTCGGAAATCAACAGCAAAATCGAATTCGGCGCGAAAGAGTTTCGCGGCGACATCTATCTGCGCCCACTTCGCCAATTGATGGAGAGCGTTCCCAACGCGAAAAGACGCGCGCGCGATTTCCTTGGGGGCGAAGTGCTTCAACGCCCTGATTTGATCACGCTTCATCAGGAAATTGACGGCCAGTTCGAGGCGGTTCGGAAAGTGGACCGGCAACTCGGCAACGAAATGGAAACCGCCGGACGCATGGATGCGCTTGACGAGAATTGGTCTTACTTGAAGGAAAAAGCGGTTCACGTGGACGCCGAAACCTCGGCCAAACTCTACGACAAAATGATCGAGGAGGTTAGATCGTTAATCTCCCTCGTGGGGGACACGTCGAATCTAATTCTCGATCCCGATTTGGATTCCTACTACATGATGGACGTAGTCCTTCTGCGCTTGCCCGATTCCGAGGAACAACTCGCGCAATTTCAATACCGCGTTCAGGAAATTCTCAAGGACCAGACCATCACCCCGGAAGAACGCGCCGAAGTCATCACCATGAGCGGCCTCATCCGTTCCAACCTCGACGGCATGCGCCACAGCGTCGAAACCGCCATGAAAAACAATCCCGCCGACACGCTCCGCCCGACCCTCCAAAGCCCCTTCGAGGAATACGCCTCCTCCATCACCCAACTCTTCAACCAAGTGGATCGTCAGATCGTCCAACCCCAATCCCCGACGCTCACCCTCCCCGACTTCAACAGCCTCACCCAGCGCGCCCTCGACCAAAACTTCCGCTTCTGGGACCGCTCCGTCCTCCAACTCGACGACCTCCTCAACCGCCGCGTCGCCGCCTTCAAAACCCGCCGCCTCCAAGTCATCGCCTTCACCGTTGTCCTCCTTATGCTGGTTACTTACCTCTTTGTTGGTTTCTATTCGTCCGTCATGCGCACCGTCTCCCTCCTCGATCAAGCCTCCCGGCGCATGGTCCAAGGCCAAATGGAAGGCTCCGTCCGCATCGAAACCCGCGACGAAATGGCCTCCGTCGTCAACTCCTTCAACAACGTCGCCCACCGCCTCCGCTCCGAATGGGCTCAAGCCCAAGACGAATCCGAACGCGCCCACGCCGCCGAGAAAAAAGCCCGCGAGTCCGAACTCAAATACCGCACCATCTTCGAATCCGTCTCCGAAGGAATCTTCCAAACCACTCTCGACGGACGCTACCTCAGCGCTAATCCGGCCCTCGCTCACATCTACGGCTACGATTCTCCCGAAGAACTCATCGCCTCCCTTCAGGACATCGGCAAATCCCTCTACGCCGACCACACCCGTCGCAACGAATTCATCCGCATCATCTCCGCCACCGGCTCCGTCAACGGCTTCGTCTCCCAAGTCCGACGCAAAGACGCCAAAATCATCTGGATCCGCGAAAACGCACAAACCCTCCGCGACGACTCCGGCGCCGTCATCGGCTTCCAAGGCACCGTCGAAGACATCTCCGATCGCCAAGCCGCAGAACAAACTCTCCGCCAATCCGAACAACGCACCGCCGCCATCCTCGATAACGCCCTCGACGCCGTCGTCACCCTCGACCAAAACGGCCTCATCATCGGCTGGAACTCCCAAGCCGAAGCCATCTACGGCTACCCCAAATCCTCCGCACTCGGCCAAAAATTCTCCTCCCTCGTCATCCCCGCCGACCTCCGCCAACCCCACGACCACGCCCTCGACCTCTACCTCCAACACGGCTCCGGCCCCCTCTTCAACAAACGCATCGAGGTCCTCTCCCTCCGCAACGACGCCTCTTCCTTCCCCTCCGAAGTCTCCATCGTCCCAACCTCCGTCAACAACAACACCACCTTCACCGAATTCGTCCGCGATATCTCCGACCGCAAATCCAACGAGGCCAAACTCCTCAACGCCAAACTCGCCGCCGACTCCGCCAACCTCGCCAAATCCAACTTCCTCGCCACCATCTCCCACGAACTCCGCACTCCCCTCAACGCCATCCTCGGCTACTCCGAACTCCTCGCCGAACAATCCCTCGACCTCAACCTCCCCGACCTCTCCGCCGACCTCGACAAAATTCACTCCGCGGGATCCCTGCTTCTCAACCTCATCAACGATATTCTCGACCTTTCCAAAATCGAAGCGGGCAAGATGGACCTTTTTCTCGAAAACTTCTCCATCTCGCAAATGCTCAACGATATTGCATCCATCATTCATCCGTTGGCCGAAAAGAAATCCAATCGGCTTATCATCAATTGTCCGTCCGACATCGGCTCCATGCGCTCTGACTTGACCCGTACGCGTCAGGCGGTTTTTAATCTTCTTTCCAACGCCTGCAAATTCACCGATCACGGGACCGTGACGCTCGATGTCGAGCGCGAGAACGACCGGGGACGGGATTGGATTTCCCTCAAAGTCACCGATACCGGAATCGGCATGACGCCAGAACAAATGGGCAATCTCTTCCAAGCGTTTTCGCAGGCCGAGGCGTCCACGACCCGACGTTTTGGCGGAACAGGGCTGGGGCTGGCCATCAGCAAGAAACTTTGCAATCTGATGGGAGGCGATATTACCGTCCACAGTGAGATCGGGAAGGGATCAGCCTTTACCATTCGGCTTCCGGCCACGGTCGAACAACTTGCCGAAGCCCCTTCGTTCAAGCCTCTGCGTTCCACTGAAGCCCCGCAACCTCCCGCCGACACAGGGGCGAACACCGTGCTCGTCGTGGACGATGATCCGGTGGTCCATGAACTCCTCCGTCATTATTTAGTACGCGAAGGATTTCACGTCGTTTCGATCAGTGACGGCAGGGAGGTTCTCCGCGTCGCGCGCGAGATCAAACCGGTGGTCATCACGCTGGACGTGATTATGCCCCACATGGACGGCTGGGCTGTGCTCGCCGCGCTAAAAAATGACGCCGAACTTTCGGAGATTCCCGTAATCATGCTGACGATGGTGGATAACAAATCCATGGGTTATGCGCTCGGCGTTTCAGATTACCTCACCAAACCGATTGACCGCTCCGCCCTTCTGCGGGTCCTCAACCGCTACGCGCATCCTCCGTGCAAGGTGCTCGTGGTCGAAGATGATGATCCGACGCGCACGATGATCGTTCGGATGCTCGAATCGGGGGGATGGGAGGTTCGGCAGGCTGAAAATGGTCTGGAGGCGCTCAAACGGGTCGGTGAATCCATGCCTGACGTCATCCTTCTGGACCTGATGATGCCCGTGATGGACGGATTCACCTTCATGCGCGAATTCCGCAAATTGGAGGGAGGCCCCGAAGTCCCGATCATCGTCGTCACCGCCCGCGACCTAAGCTCGGACGACCGCGAACAATTAAACGGCCACGTCGAACGCGTGCTTCAGAAGGGAGCCTATTCGCAGGAAAATCTTCTCAAGGAAGTTCGGGAACTGGTGATGAAATGCGCCGTCCGAGAGGTCGGCCAGCCGGAGGAGGACTGAAAGATGACGGCTAGGGTGTGTCCCAACGCTGGTTTTGGGTGGATTGAAGGTGGGAGGCGCGGTCCCCGCGGCGATGGTATCATCGTCATTCTTGCCGGATGTCGCGGCGCGGAGCGCCCCTCCCACCTTGACTCTACGAACCGTCGCGCCATCCCTCGCTCAAGGACCCTTCTCGGTTTCCTCCAGCCCGCAGAGAAGTTGATCGGAAAACTCATGGGGAATGAGGACGCCAACGGCGTCCCGCCTCCCAGCCCAAGGTTGCCGAGCGAAGCGAGGCTACCTTGGGTCAATGCGCGAACCAATCCAACCTCGAAGAGGTTGCGGAAATTCCCGGCAACGTGAAATGCGCGTAGAAAGCCCGACCGATCCCGATCCCCATTCCGGCGAAAAGCAACGCGCCGATCTGCAGGCGTTTTCCAAACTCCCGCCGTGGCTCCGGCGTTCATGGTTTTGGATCATGGTCTTGGCCTTTCTCGGCGGGGTCGGAATCATTCAATGGGAATTTTCGTCCCTTTCCGACAAGCTCATGCGCTCCAAGACCCTCTATGACGCATCGCTTTATTCCGACGCTCTCAGCGAATTTCGCAGACTCTACAGCTCGGAAGTGGTCGAAACCGTCCGCCAATATGGGATTGAGGTCACGCACGACTACAAGAATCGCCCCCAATCCATTCCCCTTCCCGCAACCCTCAGTCTTCTCCTAGGCCAGAGAATCGGCGACCACAAAACCGGCGCGGCGGCGCGCCTCTATAGCCCCTATCCGTTTCCGTGGCGGCAAAAAGAAGGTGGATTGCGCGACGATTTTGAAGAAGTCGCATGGGAGAGCCTCAATCGCAATTCAGGGGAAGCTTTTTACAGGTTTGAGCCGGTGAACGGCCGAATGACCCTTCGTTACGCGGTCGCCGACGTGATGCAACAGAGTTGCGTGAATTGCCATAATTTCCGCGCGGACAGCCCCAAACGCGACTGGAAGGTTGGCGACGTCCGTGGGATCTTGGAAGTGGACCTGCCCATGAACCGCGTCGAAACCGACACGCGCGCCGGACTTAGGAGAACCCTGCTTCTTATGCTCGGGTTGACGGCGGTCGGAGTTCTTGTCATTGGCGTCGTCATCCGTCGGCTTCAAAAAACAGGAGAAGAATTAAGGACTCACGTCGTCAAGTTGGAGGAGAGCCAAACTCAGATACTGAAGGCCAATGATGATATTCGCGCCGCCCGCGATGAAGCAGTGACGGCCAATCAAGTGCGAGGTCAATTTCTGGCCAACATGAGTCATGAATTGCGAACGCCGCTCAATGCCATCATCGGATATAGTGAAATCCTCCGCGACGAAGCGGTCGCGTCGGGTTCCGAATTGTCGCGCGACGCGGAAAAAATTGGAGGCTCCGCCCGTCACCTCTTGGGATTGATTGACGACATCCTCGAATTGACCCGATTCGAAACGGGCCGCATGGAAATGCGGATTGCGGAGATTGATCTGGCCTCATTTGCCCATGAGGTCGGCGAGGAATTTAGAGCCACCGCCGAGATTAACGGCAATCGCCTCACGATCCAAGCCCCGCCCGACGCCGGAAGAATGTGGACCGATTCCCGTTTGGTGAAACGTTGCCTCGCCAATCTTCTCAGCAACGCGGGCAAGTTTACCCAAGGGGGTCAAATTACACTCCAAGTGGGGCGCAATCCCGGAGCGCAGGGCGCGCCCGTTGAGTTTCTTATCAGCGACACCGGCATCGGCATGGATCCGGCGCAAGCCGACCTTCTTTTCGAACCCTTCGCCCAAGCCGATCCCTCCTCCACTCGCCGCCACGACGGCGCAGGCCTCGGCCTCGCCGTCACCGCAAAACTCACCCAACTCCTCAACGGCTCCTTCTCCCTCCGATCCCGCCCCGGATCCGGAACCACCGTCACCCTCCGCTTCCCCGTTCGCATCCCTCAAAACCGAGCCGCCGCCGCCTGACACCGCCACCATGCCCCACTCCAAACCCTACCACCTCCTCATCGTCGACGACGAACACGCAAACCTCGATCTCCTCGCACGCCGACTCCGCATCAAAGGCTTCACCATCTCCACCGCCGATTCCGCAGACAACGCCAAAAACACCATCGCTCTCTCCATGCCCGACCTCATCCTCCTCGACGTCCTCATGCCCGCAACCTCCGGCCTCGAATTCCTCCACCACCTCCGCGCCAACCCCCAAACCCAAACCACCCCCATCATCATGGTCTCCGCACTCGACAACACCGACGACATCGTCCAAGCCATCCAGTCCGGAGCCAACGACTACGTCACAAAACCCATCAACCTCCCCGTCCTCCTCGCACGCATCGAAACCCAACTCCGCTTCGCCGGCCTCATCCAACAACTCGAAACCCAAATGCGCATCCTCTCCAACCTCGCCGCCTTCGACCAACTCACCGAAACCTACAACCGCCGCTCCATGGACGACGCCCTCCAAGGCGCCGTCGAACGCTCCATCCGCTACGGCCACGACCTCTCCCTCCTCATCGTCGACCTCGACCTCTTCAAGCAAATCAACGACACCCACGGCCACCAAGCCGGCGACCTCGTCCTCCAAGAACTCGCCCGCAGAATCAAATCCGAACTCCGCGCCACCGACATCCTCTGCCGATTCGGCGGCGACGAGTTCGTCTGCATCCTCATCGAAACCAACCTCACCGCCGCCGCCGCAACCGCCAATCGCCTCTGCAACGCCATCGCCGGCCAACCCTTCCAAATCCCCCAAGGCCCCCTCAACCTCGGCATCAGCGTCGGCGTCACCTCCGCCGAGGGCAAATCCAGTCTCAACGCCCAACGCCTCCTCGCCGAAGCCGACCAAGCCCTCTATCAAGCCAAACGCGCCGGACGCAACCGCATGGCCGTCTTCGACGACCCGGCCCAACTCTCCCAACCTCTCGCCGATACCCAACCCTGAACTTCAACCCAAACAAGGATTTTCCCCATGCCCAAACTCCTCCTCGTCGAAGACAACGAAATGAACCGCGACATGCTTTCCCGCCGTCTTATCCGCAAGGGGTTTGAAGTCGTGATGGCGACCGACGGCCAGCAGGGCATTGACATGGCAAAGAGCGTAAAGCCCGATCTTATTTTGATGGATATGTCGCTTCCGGTCAAAGACGGCTGGACGAGCACACGGGAGATCAAGGCGGACAATGAAACTTCCGGCATTCCGATCATCGCGCTGACGGCCCACGCCATGATGGGAGAGCGCGAGAAGGCGCTGGAGGCCGGATGCGATGACTTCGACACCAAGCCTGTCGAACTCGCCCGACTCTTGGAAAAGATTGGAAAATTGATCTCCAAACCCGGGACGACGGCATGAGCGAGAATCCTCAACTCATTAGGGTTCGCCCCAAAATCCGCCATGATCTGCGGACGTGCCTCAATCAGATTCTCGGATACGCCGAACTTCTTGAGGAAGAATCGGACGATCAAGCGCCGGCGAGTCTGACCGACGATGTGGGAAAGATTCATCAGGCGGCTCGGCGGATGCAAATCCTGCTCGACGACCTGTTCGCCATGCGTCCCGCGACGGACGCCGCCGATTCCGAAGCAAAAGGTCAGACAACACCGGCCGAAACCTCGGACAATTTGGACGCCTACTACGCCTCCGCCCTTGAGTCCGCAACGGTCATGGCGCGGATGAAGGGACCGGAGCGACTTGCGGCGCTCCGAGGAGCCGGCGAGCATATTCTTATCGTTGACGACAGCGAGGCTAATCGTGAAATCCTGTCCCGTCGTCTTGAGGAGCAGAACTACAAAACGGAGCAAGCCTTCGATGGAGCATCTGCGCTCGCGGCCTTGCGCGAACAACCCTTCGATTTGATCCTGCTGGATATTATGATGCCCGGGATGGACGGAATCGCCGCGTTACGCTCCATCCGCGAGCAGAGCAGTCTGGCCGAACTTCCCGTCATCATGGCGACGGCGCTGGACGACAGCGCCAACGTCGCCGACTCCCTCTGTCTTGGAGCCAACGATTACGTGACCAAGCCGCTCGATTTCCCAGTCGTCCTCGCGCGCGTGAAAACCCATTTGACCATCCGGAAACTGGCGCAGACCAAGGACGAATTCTTGCGGATTGCGAGCCATGATTTGAAAAGTCCGCTTCATGCGATCAATTTGGCCGCGCACGCGCTCGCCGTCCGCGATCCGGCATTGGCTTCCTTTGTTTCGATGCTTCGCGATCGCGTCGCGCAGATGAAAAAAATCGTCGAGGATTTTCTGGATTTTCAGGCAATGGAAGATGGCCGAATTCAACTGAACCTCGCCGACGCGGATCTGAACGTAGTCGCAAGGCAAACCGTTCAAGAGCAAACCGAATACGCGGCGGGAAAGGGAATCTCGCTTTCCGCCGATCTTGATCCAAATCTCCCGATGGTTCACGCGGATGTCGCCCGCTTGGAGCAAGTGGCCGCCAATTTGATTGGAAACGCGATCAAATTCTGTCCCAAGGGCGCTCAAGTGAAGGTCCGCGCGAGACGCGCCGAGGGAGGCGTGTCTTTTGAGGTCGAGGACAACGGTCCCGGACTGCGTCCGGAGGATTTGCCAAAGCTGTTCGCCAAATATGCCCGGTTGAGCAACAAGCCGACGGGTTCGGAAAAAAGCTCGGGTCTTGGCCTTGCCATTTGCAAGCAGATCATTGATCTTCACGGCGGAAAGATTCGGGGATCCCAAAATGACGGACCCGGATCCACCTTCAGTTTTTGGCTCCCCGTCGGAAGCGAACCTCGATGAATGCTGACTTCAATCTAAGGGCGCGGGCGGTTCGCCCGTGAATGTTTGCGGAGGCGCTATTCGGAAGTTTGCTTGGGAAAAATCTTTCGCGCGCGATATTCGAGCGTCTTGCGGTTCATACCCAACAGTTTGGCGGCTTTGGCGAAATTCCACCGTCCGGTTCCCGCGTAGGCCGTCTCCTTGAGCGCGATCAAAATCTTCTCCCGCTCTCCTCCATGCGACGGCGTTTGATTCGCGGGGATTTCTTCCTGTCGGACGCTCCCGGTTCTCAACCCGGAAGACTCCCCCCGAATTGCCGCGGGCAAATCCTGAGCGCGAATCCATGTTCCTTCGGTCATCGTCGCGGCCTCTTCGACCGCATGGCGCAATTCCCGGACGTTGCCCGGCCAATCGTGGGACATCAACGCCGCGGTTGTCTCCGGCAGAAACCCCTCGATTTCAAGTTCTCGCTCCTGATTGACCTTGTGCAGGAAAAATTCCGCCAACGATGAGATATCCGATCCGCGTTCGCGGAGCGGCGGGAGATGCAACTCAACACCCCGCAGGCGATAGAAGAGATCGGCGCGAAACTGCTCGGCGCGGATCATTTTCTCCAGCGGACGATTGGTCGCCGCGACGAGCCGGATGTTGATTTTTCGAACGCGGTTGCTTCCGACGGGCGTGATTTCTCCCGCGTCCAACGCGCGCAAGAGTTTCGCTTGGCATGACTTGCTCATGTCGCCGATTTCGTCCAGAAACACCGTTCCGCCGTTGGCTTCCTCCAGCCGTCCTGCGCGGTCGGCGTGCGCGCCGGTGAAGGCGCCGCGAACGTGGCCGAACAGTTCGCTCTCCAGAAGCGTCTCGGAGAGCGCGGCGCAGTTGATTGCCGCGAAGGGGCGTCCTCGGCGCGCGCTGGAATCATGAATCCGCCGCGCGACCAATTCCTTTCCCGTTCCGGTCTCGCCGAGAATGAGAACGGGCAGGTCCGTAGGCGCGGCGCGAAGAATCAGGCGAAGAACCCTCTCCATGGCCGCGCACGATCCGACGAGGATCGGTTGTCCCTCCGCCGGAGCGAATGTCTTGCGCGTCTTGGCGGGAGCGTCTTCCCTTTCGGAAAAGCGACGCGACGCATAGAGCGCGGCGGCGGCGCGAGCCAGAAGTTTGTCGCCGTCGTCAAACTCTCCGGATCGTTTGTTCATGATTTCGATGACGCCCGCGACTCTGCCCTGATGAATCACCGGAACGGCCAACAGCGAACGGACCGGCTTCCCTTCCATGATCTCCACCTTGGGCGTGGATGGGGACGCGGGAGATGCGTCGAAGAGCGTCACGATCTTTCCCGATTGCGCCGCCGAACCGCAGACTCCCTCCCCTAATCGAAACCGGAATCGGTCGAATGCCTCGGCGGGTATGTCGAGCGAGTGGCGGAATTTCAAGGTTCCGGTCGCGCCCTCCATATCGAGGATCGAAGCGAGTTCGGCGTCGAACGCCCGCGCCAAGAGTGCGCAGAATTCGCGATCGAAGGACCGCGCATTGATTTTTTCCTCGAACAATTCCAAAAGCGGGGCGAAGGATTTGTCTTGAATCATCGGTTGATTGAAAACCTTGTCGTCATCGTCGGCTCATTCTGCGAAAGCCTTGTCCCTTTGTCCAGCGCGAGCGTTGCTCCGCAATTCATGACCCAAGAAGTTCCGATGCGAATTCTTTCTCTGCGGTCTCTGCGACTCTGCGCGAGATTTTTCGCATTCATTCTACGCATCGCCAACCTTGCAAATCCCTCCAGATTGCGCTAAACACAAAGTTCCAATTCAGAAGGATGAGTCCCAGACATTGGAGGAATCGCATGGACCTCAAGTATTCTCCCGAAGACGAACAATTCCGCCTCATGGTGAGGGAGTGGATTGACAAAAATCTTCCGGCGGAATTTCGGACCGACGCCGATTCGGGCGTCCTGACCTCGCGCAAATCGCGCATGGGTTGGTATTCCAAGCTGGTCGAGAAAGGCTGGCTCTGCGCCTCGTGGCCGAAGAAATTTGGCGGTCCCGGATGGACCCTTTCGCAACAGGTCATTTTCTCCGAGGAAACCAGCGCGGCGGGCGCGCCCGGACCCGACATGGGGGTCTATATGCTCGGCCCGCTAGTGATTGAATTTGGGACCGATGAACAACGGAAGCGATTTCTTCCGCCGATCACCCGCGCCGAGGAATCATGGTGTCAGGGGTATTCGGAGCCGAACGCCGGATCGGATTTGGCCAATCTCGCGCTTAAAGCCGCGCGCGACGGCGACGACTATGTCCTCAACGGACAAAAAATCTGGACCAGCGGCGCGAACGAGGCCGACTGGATCTTCATTCTAGTCCGAACCGACGCCGGAGCGAAAAACAAGCAATCGGGCATTTCGTTTCTCGTCGCGCCGATGACCAGCCCGGGCATCCGCATCCAGCCGATCCGCCAGATCACCGATGAATCGCACTTCTACGAAACCTTTTTCACCGACGTTCGCGTTCCCGCCGCCAATCGCATCGGCAACGAGAACGAAGGGTGGACGCTCGCCAAGCGGTTGCTCGCGCATGAGCGGGTTGGCTTGGGGGGCGCGCAAATGTTCCGCAAGTCGTTGCTCCGCGTCCGGCGTCTGGCCGAAGTGACCAAACTCAACGGCGGCGCGGCGATCAAGGACTCTTCGGTCCGGAGGAAACTGGCCCAGCTTTTCATGGAGCTTGACGCACTCAGTGCGACCGGCTCGCGCGGCCTGACGCAACTGCTCCACGGCCAGATGCCCGGTCCCGAATCGAGCATCATGAAGCTCTACGGAAGCGAACTCTACCAGCGGATTTGCGATCTCGCGCTGGAGATTCAGGGACCGGTCGGACAATTGTGGGACGATGAAAATTTCCGCCAACTCGAGTTGGGTTGGCCGAAAACCGCCGCCGGAAGCCGGGCCTACAGCATCTTCAGCGGAACGTCGGAAATTCAGAAAAATATTATTTCGGAGCGCGTGCTGGGTATGCCGCGTTGATGAAGATTAAACACGAAGACACAACGGAGGCACAAAGATCACAAGGTTTCAGACGAGAATCTTGTGAGCAAATGGAGCAAGGGATTTTGCGTATCGGGTTTCCTCTTTCCTTCGTGACTTCTTTGTGTCTTTGTGTTTTTTCCTCGGAAATCGATCTAACTTCACTGGGAATGCTTGAAAGGAAAATAAATCAATGAACTTCGGATTCAGCGAAGAACAGGAAATGATCCGCAAAAGCGCGCGGGATTTCGCGCGCGGGCAATCGTCCATCGAGCGCGTCCGCAAACTCGCCGACGACGAGCGGGGCTGGTCGCCGCAACTTTGGAAGCAAATGGCCGAGGCCGGTTGGCTCGGAACGACTTTTCCCGAACAGCACGGCGGTATGGGGCTGGGTTACGTGGACCTGCTTTGCATTCAGGAGGAATTGGGCAAGGGGCTTTTGCCGGAGCCGATTCTCAGTTGCGTTCTGCTCGCGGGCAACTCGATCCTTTTCAGTTGCGACGACAATCTCAAGAACGCCCATCTGCCGAAAATCATTTCCGGCGAGAAGACGATGACGCTGGCCGCCTACGAATTGGCGGGGCGGTTCAACTTCGCGCGCGTCGAGACCACGGCGAAAAAATCGGGCGAAGGATACGTTCTCAACGGCTCCAAATCGTTCGTGCAGGACGCGGGATCGGCGGATCAAATCATCGTCAGCGCCCGGACAAGCGGCTCAACCTCCGACGCCAAGGGAATCACGCTTTTTCTGTTGGATCGCGAAACACTCGGCGTGAAATTGACGCCGATCAAAACGATTGACCGCCAAAGGCGGTTCACGCTCGACCTGAAAGACGTTAAGGTCGGCGCAGACCGCGTCGTCGGCAAACCGGACGAAGGCTGTGAGACGCTGGAAAAGACGATTGACCGCGCGACGGTCGCGCTCTGTGCCGAGATGCTCGGCGGCATGGAGGCCGCGCTCAACATGAGCGTCGCCTACTCCAAGGAGCGCGTGCAGTTCGGCAAGCCGATCGGCTCGTTTCAGGCGATCAAGCACAAATGCGCCAACATGTATGTCGCGCTGGAGACGGCGCGCTCGGCGACTTATTACGCCACGATGGCCGTGGACGACGGTATGCCCGATCTCAAGGCGGCGGTCTCCTGCGCCAAGGCGCTTTGCTCCGACGCCTATCTGCAAATTTCCAAGGACGCGATTCAGGTCCACGGCGGCATCGGCTTCACGCACGAGCACGACGTTCACCTTTATTACAAGCGCGCCGTCGTCGCCAACGTCACCTTCGGCGACGCGACGTGGCACCGCGACAGATACGCGGCGGAAAAAGGATTTTGAAGAATTGTAGATTGCGGATGGTAGATTGTAGATTACCGAATAGATAGGGAGCTTGCTCTCTCCGTCAATTGTTTTCCGCGCGATCCCGAAGGGATCGAATTTGAGTAGCCACGGGTGAAACCCGTGGAATAAATCCCAAAATTAAACCCGACCCCGAAGGGGTCGAACTTAATTTGAACGACATCCGCGAGGTTTATTTCAATCTGCGACCTCTGTATTCCCGGTGGCTTGATCCAGTTAGATTCTTATCCGCGTCTTGATTCGTTGACTAATGAGCCGGTCTTTAATGTGGGAGGCGGTCTCCGACCGCCGAAGAATCGGCGCTGAGGACAGCGCCTCCCACGTTGGTCAATCCAGAACAAAGCTTAATCTTTACGACTGGCCATATGTTGATCCGCGAAGAGGAGATATTGCATCCAATCATAATCCGTCAACGCGTGGAGGCCGGAGCGGAGATGGTAGCCGATGGTCGCGCCGACGGGGTGATTGGGCGGAGGGAGTTCGGCGACGCTCAAGCCGGATTTCCCCAACAATTTGTAAACCGGCTCGGCGGCGAGCGCGGCCAGAAATTCGCCGCGAGGGTCGGCCCAGCGGTCTTCCGACGCGCTGGCGATGTAAACCGGACGCGGCGCGATGAGCGCGATCAACTCGTGCTGATCCACGGGCAATTCGGCCTCGCGCTCGTTGAAGCGCTGGAAATTCGCGCAAAACCAATGAGGAAACTGGCGATTGATGAGTCCCACCGTCTCGCCAAAAATTCGTTTCGAGAGCGCCGCGCCGCCGCAACCCGATTCGTTCGAGATCGCCATCGCGAAGCGCGTGTCCTGCGCGGCCGCCCAGAGCGCGGTCTTGCCCATGCGCGAATGTCCGACGACCGCGACGCGGCGGGCGTCAAGATCGTGATCGGTCTCGAAATAATCGAGCGCGCGCGAAAGCCCCCACGCCCAAACGCTGATCGCGCGCCCCTGATCCGGTCTAGGTTCGGATTGTCCGGCGGAAAGAAAATGGGAGAGGACGCCCTCCTTGTAATGCTGGGCGGAATCGGGACAAAAGTCGGCGGCGTTGAGCGTTGCGACAGCGTAACCCCTCTTTAGAATCGTCTCCAAAAGATGATCCCCCGGAAGATCGGCTGGCAAATTCGCAGGAGTATTCTTTAATTTGGCCGCGAGCGATTCGCCCGTATTCGGATGTTCGGATTTGGTGTCAAAAAGATGAAGCCCCACGAAAACCGGAACGGGTCGTTTGGCTTGATTCGGAACAAAAAGCGTAATGGTCATGCCCGGACCGCTGGCGTCCTTGGTGAATTGAACGCGGACGTTCTTGCGCGTCGCCAATCCCCCCACCGCCGACTTATCGCTCGAAACGACCGCAAAACTCATCTCCTTGGGACGCTCATACGGACGCCCGTAAACGCTCGTCTCAAAAAGCCGAAGAATTTCCGGACGACGAACGTTGGTCCACGTCGCGGCGTCCATCACCGCTTTGCCCTCGCCCGTCGTCAACGGATCGGGCAACGAATAAGGCGGAACCTTGGTTTCGTCGTAATTCGGCTCTTCGGCGGGCAGGGTGGTCATCGTCCCACTGAATACCAAAAAGACGCGGAGGAAAGCGAACGGAGATCGTCGCCTCGGCTTGGAAAAAGGAAATCGTCTTCGCATGATGCGACTGATATACACGCTTTTTCGATCCGCCGTCAATTCGGATCGGAGATGGCCCCGCTCAGACAAGAATTCCTTGTCAGCCCGCAACGAACGCATCTAAAATTTCACCAGCCGGAAAGTTGCGCCTTGGCGCGCGGCCGGCCAGCGAGGCGGTTGAACCGTTGGGTCCGTCACAAACCGAGAGCGAATTTGAGGCAGAGAAGCCGCGCCTTGGGAAGGGCGAAAGGCGGAAGCCGAAAGGCGAAAAATTTGCCGGGCTTTTATTCTTGATGACGTCATCCACTGTTCGCGCCGCTACGGTTGCCGCGCTGATCTTTGTTGGTGCGCTACTGGCATCCCAAGCAAGAGCGGATTCGCCCACGGACTCCGGCGGCGCAAATCACGGCTCCGTCTCGATTAGCCTGCTGGTTGCTTTTGGTGTTCTGCTTTTCATTTCGGCCTTTGCGGCGGGAGCCGAGACCGCCGTATTTTCACTCAACAAACTCGATGTCCTCCAAATCCGCAAACGCGGCTCTCCCTCCAATCGCGCGCTTCTCTATCTACTGGACAATCCCAACGACACGCTCATCACCCTTTTGGCCTTGAACAATTTCGTGAACGCGGGACTCTCGTTGATCGCGGGGGCGTTGACTGAATCTTACTTTTCCGGCTTGACACCCCTTAGCTTTTCCGTCGCGGCTCTTGGGGCAACCATCGTCATTTTGGTTTTTGGCGAGGTCCTCCCCAAATGCGTTGCGCACGTCAAGGCCCGTCCCATGGCCCAAGCGGTTGCGTGGCCAACTGCCGCGATGTCCGTTGCGCTGACTCCGGTTCGCAGGGGAATTAACGCGATGGTCCACGTGGCGTTTGAGGCGATGGGCATTTCGCAACCCAAGCCGACGGAGCGAATCTCCGAGGAAGAACTCAAGGCCGTCATGAGCGCAGGGGAGGTCTCCACGCTTCTTGAAGAGGACGAGTTGGGAATGATTGAAGGGGTCTTCGAGTTGCGCCACACGTTCGCCGAGGAAATCATGATTCCCCGTCCCGACGTCGCCGCGTTTCCCGACGACCTGTCGCAAGAGGATCTGATCGCCAGATTGCGCGAGCTTCCCCGGAGCCGCGTTTTGATCTATCACGAAAGTCTGGATCATCCGGCCGGGTTTCTTTTGGTGAAGGAAATTTTGCTTAACCCTCAACAGAATTGGCGCGAGAAAATCCGCGAGCCATTGCTTCTTCCCCTCAAGGTCCGCCTGCTCGATCTTCTCAAGCGCTTCAGAAAACATTCCTCCAAAATGGCGGTTCTCGTGGATGAATACGGCGGCGTGGCGGGGATCGTCACCCTCCACGATCTCTTGGAGGAGATCGTCGGCGACATCACGGAGCGTCATGAGCCGGTCATCGCGGAACTGCAAACCTTGGGTCCGAACCATTGGCGCGTCAGCGGTCAAATGAACCTCGATGAGCTGGGCCGGGAATTGGGAACCAAATTTCCAGACGACATGGGAACCACCATCGGCGGATATGTGATGAATGCGCTGGGTCGGGTTCCAACTCTCGGCGAAACATTGGATCACGACGGAATGCGTCTCAAGGTCGCCAAGATGACGGGACGGCGGATTATTCTTTTGGAAATCCACGGGACGGAGCCTGATTCAACCCAAACCAAATCCGAGGAGAAGGCGGCGGTCTAATGGCCGATCTTATTCTCATCCTCCTTGCCATCGGCGCCTGCCTTCTCCTCAGCTTCTTTTTTTCCGGCGCGGAGACGGCCGTCATCTCCGCCAGCCGCTATCGCTTGCGCCACCGCCACGAGGAAGGGGACGAAACCGCGGGCAAGACGCTGGAACTTCTCTCGAATACGCATCGCCTCTTGAGCGCCTTGCTGATCGGAAACAATCTGGTCACCGTTCTCGCAGTTTTGTTCTTCAAGTTGTTCTTGGATGAACGTTGGCCCGCATGGTCGCAAAGGCGCGTGCTCGGTCCCCTTCGTTGGGACGAGGCGGTAGGGATGGTGGTTATTACCCCGATCATCGTAATTTTTGCCGAGGTGTTTCCCAAGGCGCTCTTTCGTGCTCAAGCAGACTCGTGGATCTCGCCACTCCGTCCCATCCTTCGATTGATTGTCACTCCACTGACTCCGATTGTCGCGCTCCTCGATTCCTTGGTCCGAGGCGCGCTTTTTATGCTCGGCGGCGAGCGCGATTACGACGGCGGAATGACCCGAGGCGACGTCATCGCCATGCTCGAACCGCGTTGGAAACAGGAGGAGCCGGAGACCGAAAACAATACGGAAGCAACCGCGCCGGACCCAACCACCGAACCATCCGCCCAACCGACAACCGAAACCATCGCGACCCCTCAGGAAGGAGACGAGCGCCTCCTCATCAAGAACATCATCCGTCTTGAAAAGCGGCAGGTTGGCGAAATCATGCAACCCCTCATCGGACTGGAAGCCGTCCACTTGGGGCACGTCACGATGGAGGGGTTCTTGGACATGGCCCGCCGCTCCGGCTATTCCCGGTTTCCCGCTTACCGTTATCGCGTCGTCAACTTAATCGGCTACATTGACGTTTACGACGTAATCCGCGACGCGGGCAAGCGGCCCAATCTGGAAGACTTTGTCCGTCCCGCGCACTATGTCCCGGAAACCAAACGGGTGGACGACTTGTTGCAGGAATTTCTTCATCTGCGCCTGAACAACGCCGTCGTCGTGGACGAGTCGGGCGGCTGTTGCGGCTGGGTGACCCGCGAGGACATCTTGGAGGAGATCGTCGGCGAACTGGCCGATGAACTCGATCAACCCACCTCCCCGATTCAGGAGCAAACCGACGGCTCCTATTTGATTGAAGGCCGCACACCTCCCGAAAAAGTAAATGAGGCGCTGGGAACAAATTTCGGCGACGCCGATTGCGACACGTTGGGGGGAATCGTGATGAAGGAAATGGGGCGCATCCCCAAACCCGGCGACGAAATCACCATCCACGGATGGAAATTAAAAGTCGAAGACATGGACGGCATGCGCGTCAGTCTCATCCGCGTCCGGCTTCCTTCACTTCCAACTTGATGCTCTCGCCTATATTCCCTTGTCCCTCGACTTCTTGGATTCTAATCCTGTTTATCCTGTCCATCCCTGTTCAGTTTTCTTCCTCAAGTTGTCAATTCTCCCTCCTTGATCTATACTAAGGTCAAGCGGAGGAAATCCTAAAGCAGTCGAACCGGGAGCCGATCCGTGGCGGAAGAAGCCAAATCTCAAAAATCCAAAGGCGAAGAGGATTATTACGACCAGAAGCGTCACATTACCGAACAGGTGCGGATGCGCTTCGCGCGGTTCGGCAATGAAACCCTCTCCATCGTGTTGGCCTACGCCCTCCAACCCAAGCGGATGCCAACGCTTCTGGATCGGATCGAGGTCCGAATCTCCGCGCAGGACATTGGCGCGCAACTGGACGCCATCTCGGCTTACATCGCTGAGAAGGGGCCGATGAAGTTCGTCCAACGGGCCATGCAACGAAAAGCCGAAGAGCTTGGAGCCATCAAACTGGACGACTCCGAAGAGCCGACTGCTTCCCCCGCGATTTCCAAACCCGATGTCCCGGCGACCCCAACTGTCGCTCCTACCACCCCCGCGCCCGGCCAAATTGAAACCCCAACCTACCAAGGGCCGGATCGGCGTTCCGGCTCCGAGCGGCGATCCAAACCCGATCGGCGGGACAAAATTGACGCGATTAACAAAAACAAACGCTACGGCGGCGACCGGCGCAAAAGCGCTCAAGGCCGACGGAAGGAAGACAAAACGCGGTCTCCTTTTTGGTGGCGTCAATTACGCGTCAATCCTAGAAAATCTGTATCTAAATGATACATCGGCAGGGCCGCTCGGACCATTCGCCTCGCGTCTGCTTCATGAATTCCGTTTTCTCAATTCTGGCACCAATTCTGCTAAAATAACCCATGATAGGGGAGGAAATGCAACCTCATGGATCTCAGCAAACTTACCCAGAAAGCTCAGGAAGCCGTCGCGGCGGCGCAAAGCGTCGCGACTAGTTTGGGTCACCAGCAAGTTGACGCGGAGCATTTATTGACCGCGTTGTTGGATCAAGAAGGGGGTATCGCGCCTCGGCTGGTCGAGCGCGCCGGAGGAAACGTCGAGGCGATTCGCGCCAAGCTGGAAAAAGAACTTAACCGTCTCCCCAAAGTTCGCGGCGAAACGCCCGCCGGCGGAATCTATGTCACGGCGACGCTCAATCAAGTTTTCCTTCAAGCGGAAAAAGAGGCCAAGCGACTCAAGGACGAATACATCAGCGTCGAGCATTTGCTCATGGGAATTCTGGAGGCGGCCAAGGATCGTCCCGCAGGAAAGGCGTTGATCGAAAACGGCGTGGATGGAAAAAGTCTGCTCAAGGCATTGGCCGAAGTGCGCGGCAATCAGCGCGTCACCAGCGACAATCCGGAAGCGACTTACGAGGCCTTGACCCGCTACGGCAGGGATTTGGTGGATCAGGCTCGCAAGGGCAAACTTGATCCGGTCATTGGCCGCGACGACGAAATCCGCCGCGCAATCCGCATCCTCTCGCGCCGGACCAAAAACAATCCGGTCTTGATCGGCGAACCGGGGGTCGGCAAAACAGCCATCGTCGAAGGCTTGGCACACCGCATCCTGCGCGACGACGTGCCCGAAGGTTTGCGCACCACGACGGTTTTTGCCCTCGACATGGGAGCCTTGCTCGCGGGCGCAAAATTCCGCGGCGACTTTCAAGAGCGGCTCAAGGCGGTTCTGAACGGAGTCCAGAAGACGAGAGGGCGGATATTCCTTATT
>CAZRCZ010000002.1:0-309491 GCA_964598765.1 uncultured Candidatus Sumerlaeota bacterium
TTGTTTGCGGGCGTTCCCGAACTGTAGGTTCCCCCGCCGTTCCCCGGTGTACCGCTGATGACTCCGCCCTTTCCTCCCACGCCTCCGAAACCTCCGCCGCCGCCGGCCGCGCCAAGTGATCCTCCGGCCCCGAAACCGGTTCCTCCGCCATTTCCTCCCGTGGCTGATCCCGTGCTACCGGGTTGACCGACGGGATTGCCCCCGCCTCCGGCGCCGTCTGATCCGCCAAAGATATCTCCGGCTCCTCCTCCTCCCCCTCCGCCTCCCGCATAGCCCGCGCCGCCGCTCCCTCCGTCAACGGTGTTGGAATTGACCCCGTTGGAACCATTCATGTTGATTGTTCCCGCGATGACCGCGCTACCTTTGACCAGAATGGCGATGGGGCGCGTTCCGGTGACGGTGATCGTGTGGCCGGAATTCAGAATGAAACCGTCGTCAAAGGTGAAGACCGCAAGGCCGGTCGAGCCGTTCACCACGCCCGACCCGATTCCCGGCCAATTCGGCGTTCCCCCGGTCGTGACCGTAATGCTTCCGGTCGAATTGTAAGCGCCGAGACTCGTGTAGTTATTGGGTTTAAGGGCAAGCTGGGCGAAGCCGCCGAAAGCTTGCGCGAAAAGGGCAATCCCCGACGCCATGCCGAGAACGCGGCTTTTGCGCGTTCGGGACAAAATGGGAAAAAGGAAAATGATTTTGATATACTCCAATGTATAAGACTTTATAGGGCGCGCCGGTCAATCCGACAACTTAAAATTGCGCGGGATGCTTATTCGTAAAGGTCCCAATTCCGGACGGCGTTGGGCGTCGGCGTCGGCGTGTTGTAGCTGACATACATGCTCCACTTCTCGCTCGTGATCGTCGGCGAGAGAGGGGTTAACTGACCGGGCGGCGCGCCGAAGGGTTGGGCGACATAGAGACCGTTGCCCGAAACCCCGGCGGTGTAGCTCGGGACGTCGCCGTTGGAGCTGGTCTGCCAACCGAGCCAGTAGATCCCGGGCGCGAGCGTCAGCGCGCTCGGAGTTCCCGAACTGATCGGGGCGTTGATCCAGCCGCCATTGGTGGAATTGGCGAACGCGCCGCTGTCCCAAAGCAGATTGCGCGGGGCGGCATCGTCATAGATCGAAAGGCGAAGGCTTCCCGAGGCCTTGTGGGAATAAAACGAAGCCGACGTGAGATTCCCGATCTCCGGCATGATCATCTTGGTTGCCTTCAGATAGCCGTTTTCCGAGATCGCCACCTTGACCACAAGCGCGGGCGAGGTCTTTGTGCCGAAGTAGGCGTATCCCGTTCCTGTGTCAAGCACCGCGCTGGGGAGGATGTTTTCGGAAGGATTCAGTGTGAGCGATCCAATTCTTGCCGGCGGCGCGACGCCGTTTCCCAACGCGACCTTTATGATGATTCCCGGGGAGGCATACGTCCCGAACCAAGCATATCCGGCCACTGGCGCGATCACTGCGGAATCAAGAGCGTTCTCGCCGGAATTCAGCGTGACGCTTCCAATTCTCGTAGGCGGGTTTGATCCTGCCCCTAGAAAGACCTTGACGACTCGCCCCGGCGAGGTATCGGTCCCGAAATAAGCATAACTATTGGACAAGTCTATGACGGCACTTCCGGGATAGTTTTCTCCGGAATTGAGGGTGACGGCCCCGACTCGGACCGGCGGACTGCTACCCGCGCCTAAGTTGACTTTGACGACTCTTCCGGGGGCCGTATAAGTTCCCAAATAAGCATATCCTCCCGTGGGATCAATCACCGCGCTGTAAATCTCATTCTCGCCTGAATTAAGCGTAAGCGCGCCGGCGCGGACGGGAGGATTCGCCCCCGAACCGAGCGCGACTTTGACCAATTTTGCGGGATACGTGAATGTTCCAAAGTAAGCATATCCCCCCGCCGTGTCAATGACGGCCCGATCGGCATAATCTTCCCCCGGGTTCAAAGCGACGCTTGCCACTCGCGTCGGAGGATTCGCGCCAAATCCCAACGCGACCTTGACAATCCTGCCGGGTGCGGTATGAGTTCCAAAGTAGGCGTATCCGGCAACCGTGTCAATCACGCCGCAGTAGAGAATATCTTCACCGATGTTAAGCGTCAGGCTTCCCACCTCGCTGGGAAGCGCGTCTCCGGTTCCCAGCGCGACCTTCACGATCCGTCCCGGCCCTGTGCTTGTCGCAAAGTAGGCGTATCCCGCGGATGCATTGAGGAGAGCGACCCCGAATGAATTTTCTCCTCCGTTAAGCAGGAGGCTTCCGACTTCGGTCGGGGTGTCGCTTCCTCCCGATAACGCGACTTTCACGACGTTACCCGGCGAATCGTAGGTTCCGAAATACGCGTATCCGGCGGACGCATCAATGACGCCGCTATACGCTCCGTCTTCCCCATCGTTGAACGTCACCGATCCGATTCGGGTCGGAAGGGCGGCTCCCGCGCCCAACGCCACCTTGACGACGACTCCGGGAGCCGTGAAAGCCCCAAAATAGGCGTAGCCCCCTGAAGGGTCAATCACCGCGCTGGAAAGGTAATTCTCCGTGGCGTTGAGCGTCAGGCTTCCCACGCGGCTGGGGGGCGAAGCCCCCGACCCCAAGTCAATTTTGACGACGATTCCGGGGGAAGTGTCGGTCGCAAAGTAGGCGTAGCCCGAAGCCGGATCAATCGCCGCCGCGCTGAGATAATCTTCTCCCGTGTTGAGCGAGACCGATCCGATTCGGCTTGGGAGGGCCGCTCCTGTCCCCAAGTCAACCTTGACCACCATCCCCGGCGAAGTGTCGGTTCCGAAATAGGCGTAACCCGCGGCGGGGTCAACGGCCGCGCTGAAAAGGTAATCCTCTCCCGGATCCAAGGAAACCGCGCCGATTCTGCTCGGTGGATTGGCCCCGGCTCCCAAATCAACTTTGATCACCGTCCCGGGGGAGGTGAAAGTTCCGAAATAGGCGTAACCGTTCGTTGGGTCCCCCACGGCGCTGACGAGGTAATCCTCTCCGGAATTAAGCGCAAGCGCGGATATTCGATTGGGGAGGGCGGCTCCGGCCCCCAATGCGATCTTGACCACGTTGCCGGGAGTGGTGAAGGTTCCGAAATAGGCGTAGCCGGCCGTGGGATCAATCGCGGCGCAGTAGAGTTGGTCCTCGCCCGGATTGAGCGTGATCGCGCCGATTCGGGTAGGAGGATTGATTCCCGATCCCAAGGCGACTTTAATGACCTTACCGGGCGCGGTGTTGGTTCCAAAGTAAGCGTAGCTCGCCGCCGTGTCCACGACCGCGCTCGTCAGGAGATTCTCTCCGCTGTTCAACGCAAGACTCCCCACTTCGCTGGGAAGATTAGCCCCTCCTCCTAATGACACCTTGGCGATGAAACCGGGGGAGGTCTCGGTTCCGAAGTACGCATATCCCGCCGTTGTGTCAATCGCCGCTGATCCGAGGATGTTTTCACCCGCGCTTAGAGTTACAGATCCCAATCGGGTCGGAGGATTACTTCCTGAACCTAACCCCACCTTAACAACAGTACCGGGTGAGGCGTATGTTCCGAAATAGGCATAGCCTTGCGCCGGATTGATGACGCCGGAAGTGGTGACATTCTCTCCGAAGTTCAGGGTGACGGCCCCGATCCTGCTCGGCGCACTGGAACCGGCCCCCAAATTAACCTTGATGACCCTACCCGGCGTGGTGTCGGTTCCGAAGTAAGCATACCCCGCCGAGGGATCAATGACCGCGCTTCCGAGATAATTTTCCCCCGAATTGAGCGTCGTCGAGGCGATCCGGCTTGGGGGACTTGCTCCGGCCCCCAACGCAACTTTGACCACTTTGCCCGGACTGTTGTAGGTCCCGCAGTAA
Organism: uncultured Candidatus Sumerlaeota bacterium; assembly: GCA_964598765.1. GTDB lineage: Bacteria > Sumerlaeota > Sumerlaeia > MVZB01 > JAJFLK01 > CAZRCZ01. The sequence goes on from CAZRCZ010000002.1 coordinate 3,825, forward strand.
AGATATCCGGCCGCCACGTCAATGGCCGCGCTATAGACGTCGTTTTCCCCGCTGTTGAACGAGGCCGCTCCGATTCGGGTCGGAAGGCTCGCCCCGGCTCCCAAAGCCACCTTCACCACGATTCCCGGCGACGTGAAAGTTCCAAAGTAGGCGTATCCTCCCGTCGCGTCAATATCCGCGCCGGTGAGATCATTCTCCCCCGAATTCAGCGTGAGCGCGCCGATTCTCGTCGGTGGATTGGATCCGTTTCCCAACGCAACCTTGATGACGATTCCGGGGGACGTGTTGGTTCCGAAGTAGGCATAACCCGACGACGGATCAATGACGCCGCAATAGAGGTTATCTTCCCCCGTGTTGAGCGTAATCGCCGCGACCCGCGTCGGAGGATTCGCTCCGCTTCCCAAGGCGATCTTGATCACCCTGCCGGGAACCGTGGCTGTTCCGAAATAGGCGTATCCGGCGGCGGGATCAATCAGCGCGGTGGCAATGTTGTCCTCTTCGTTGGGGCCGCTGATCGCGCCGACCTCGCGTAGCGCGGCATTGGGATAATTCGTCGCTCCCGGGGTCGTGATGCCCGCCGTCGGATCGGAAAATTGCAGGGAGCCGTCCTCGAATTGATGCCCGGTCGCGTCGGTCACGCGAAGGAGGATCGAATAATTTTTTTCCTCCAAATCACGACCGATCCATTCGGTTTGCCACAAACCGACGCTAGGCAATGCATTATCCGAGCCGCGACTGTCAGGGAGCGCTTCCGAGAAGGATGAGGAATGAAGGATGAAGGATGGAAAAGAGGAATTATTCGAATGCGTGAGTGGAGAATTCGAATCTGAAATTCCAGATTGCCGATCTTCGCTCGAACCGCGACCGTCAGGGAGCGATGGTTTGACTTGCTCAGCGGGGCGATTTTTCCCTCCCCGCTCCCTTTCCAAGGGAGAGAGGAGGGTGAGGGTTGATTCGGATTTCAAATCCCCGTTCGCGTCCCCTTGTTTTCTCGCGGGATGAAGCAAAAGCGTGTCCAACACCCGCTCGCCGTCCCGAATTTCCGCCTTGACTTCCTTCACTCCTCTCGGCGCCTTCACCACCGCGCTGATGGTCAATTTGCCGCCGTTCTTGACCGACGGACTGGAAAGGGAAGGTATGACGTGAATTTTCCCGTCGCCATGTCCAATCGGCTGAGGAAAATCGGGGACTGGCTCGCGGGGGTTCGTCCGCGCCCCTGTCCCGCGAACATCAGAACGGAATTTCGGCGGCGCATCGTCGGCGAACGACGGGGCGTTTCCCAACGCCGCGCCCACCAGAATCAGACCGGGGAGAAAAAATCGCCGAAGAGAGCGCATGGAATCTCCTGTTTGCGGTTGGGATTGTGCATCCGGCCAAACTTGGAAGTAAAGGAATTTATAAACCTTCGAGCCACGGATTACGCCGGCTTCGCGAATTCTTTGACGCGGCTGGTCTGTGCAATCTGTGCCTATTTTCACTTTCCCTCCGGCGGCAAGCGGGGGTGCATTTCACTTTTCCGATGTGAGGCGAGATCAAGGGGCATGGGGACGCCAACGGCGTCCCGCAACACAGCCCAAGGTTGCCGAGCGGAGCGAGGCTACCTTGGGACATTGGCCATACCCTCGCAACCCCGACGGGGTTGCGGAATCTTTCGGATAAGTGAAATGCACCCTTCACCGCAGAGCCGCAGAGAAGATTTTGACTGAATTGAAAAGAATTGAGAACATGGCCGGCCTGAAGAAGAAATAGCCCTCATTTCGCATGAAAACCGATCGCTCGCAAAAATCCTCTCTGTGTCTCTGTGGTGCGTTTTCGGTTTTCTTCCTCGCGTTTATCGTCCGCCTCGCGTTTCTTGCAATCGTCGGTTTTCATTACACCGACGCCCAAAAGATGCTCGACCGCGATTCGTCGAACATTTTGAGCGGGATCGGTTACGTGGATCTCAACAATCGTCCGACTGCGTTTTTTCCCCCCCTATACATGGGGATATACACGCTTTTCAGGATCATCTTCGGCGAACATCGCGTTGGGGCGATGCTCGTCTTCGATTGCGTCGTGAGCGCGGCGTCGGTCGTGGTTCTTTATTTTTTGGCCTTGCGGACGTTGGGGAAAAAGCAGGCCATGATCTCAGGCGTCGCCTACGCTTTCTACCCCTTCAGCGTCGCCTACGTCGTCGCCCTCCATTCAACCAGCCTGGAAATATGCCTGTCGCTCTTGCTCCTGTATCTGATCATTCGAGGAATTGAGGATTCAAAATCTGAAATGTCAGATACCCAATCCTCAATCTACAATTCGAAATCTTCAATCCTTTCATCCTTCATCCTTCCTCCTTCATCCTTCGGTTTGTTTGCCGGTCTCTCCTTGGGCTTCCTCTCCCTCATGCGCCCCATGATCATTCCGCTGGCAATTATTCTTCCATTCGTTCAGATCGGGTCCGCGAGAAATAGGGGGACCCAGTGGATCGCTTGCATGAAATCTACAATGATTCTGTGGCTGGTTGGCGGTTCCATTGTGGGAGTTTGGACCGTTCGGAATTGTATTCGGTTGGGAGAATTCGTGCCCGTAGCCACAAACTTGGGTTACAATTTTGCCATGGGGAATAACGATGAATCATTGGGAGGAATGAGACGCGCGGACGGAACGACTTTGGAAGACCTGAATTTTTTACCCAAAGACGAAAAGGCGATGCACGCGAACATAACATCTGATTCCGAAAGAGATCGTTACCTTTTCAAATGGGGATGGAATTACATACTGGCGCATCCAGCCCGATTCTTTCGACTTGTGCCTTCGCGCCTTTATTACTTGTTTTGGTTTGAGGACGCGCTGATTAAGGAAAGTGCGGTTGGTCGCTTCGCCTTTGGGGGCAAACTATCCGATGCCCTCATTTATTTTTTGGCGTTGGGCGGGCTGGTCCGTCTCATTTTCACGAACCGCTGGCGTTTGATCGCCACACCCGTAGCCTTTATCCTTTACCATCCCTTCTTTTATTCCTTCTTCTTCGGCCAATGGCGATTTCGCGCGCATTTCATGGGGATACTGATTCTTTTGGGATCGGAATTCGTTGTTTATCTACTGGGGCGGCTCGGCAAGCGTAGGAAAAGCCGGAGGTTGCTGGAGCAAGAGCAAGAGTAAGATTAGGATTTGCCTTGATTCATCAGTGTCGTTTGCTCGATCCCGTAGGGATCGAATGAAGGTGGCCACGGGTGAAACCATAGGCGGAATCCGTGGAAGGCGTTCCCGAAAGAAATCCGATCCCGTAGGGGTCGAACAATCATTCGAGCATGAGTAAGAACAAGGCAAGATTATGATTAGGATTACGATTACGAACGGATAGCGCGCAATGTGCGGAATCGTGGGAATCATCAAGGGGGATCAAACCGGCGACGACCTGCGCGACGCGCTCAATCGCATGTGCGCCACCCTTCGCCATCGCGGACCGGACGACGAGGGAATCTTCACCGCCGGCGACGGCGGAATCGCCATGCGGCGGCTCAGCATCATTGACGTCGCGGGAGGGCATCAGCCCTTCGTCGCGGAGGATGGCTCGGCGGCGCTGGTCTTCAACGGCGAGATTTACAATCACCTTGCGCTCCGCGACGAGTTGACCGGCTTGGGTCACAAGTTCCACAGCCGCTCCGACGGCGAGGTGATTCTGCGGGGCTTTCTGCAATGGGGAGAGAAAATCTGCGGGCGGCTGGACGGCATGTTCGCGTTTGCAATTTACCAGCCCCGCGAAAAACGGCTTTTCCTCGCCCGCGACCGATTCGGCGAGAAACCGCTTTATTATGCCCTGCTTCCCACCGGCGGATTGGCGTTCGCTTCGGAAATCAAGGCGCTTCTTACCCTGCCTGAACTCCCGCGGCGCATGAGCGCCAAGGCGGTTTATCATTACCTCACCCTCCAATACGTTCCCGATCCTCTTTCGGGATTCGAGGGAATTTGGAAACTCCCCGCCGCGCATTTTGCGAGTTGGAATGCCGGAGATTCGGAGATCGCGCCGCGCCGGTATTGGCAACTGGAATACGAACCCAAAGAGCGGATCGGCGAAACCGAAGCCGCCGCAAAAATTCGCGATCTGACCGAGCGCTCGGTCAAGGCGCGGCTGATGAGCGAAGTTCCGCTCGGCGTTTTTTTGAGCGGCGGAATTGACTCGACCATCGTCGCCGCGTTGATGGCGCGCAACATGACGGAGCCGCTCAAGACGTTTTCCATCGGCTTCGGCGAGCGATCCTTCAGCGAATTGCCCCATGCGAGGAACGTCGCCGAACGCTACAAGACCGATCACCACGAATTTCTCGTCACGCCCGACGCGGCGGAAATTTTGCCCAAATTGGTCGAGGCGTTCGACGAGCCGTACGCCGATTCCTCCGCATTGCCGGTTTGGTATCTGAGCGAATTGACGCGGCGTCACGTCACCGTCGCGTTGACCGGCGACGGCGGGGACGAAATGTTCGCGGGTTATCAGCGATACGATCTCGATCGGTTCGCCAATGCTTGGTTGGCCATTTCCCGATTTCTTCGACGCCCGTTGGAGCGAATTTTTGAGAACGTGAAGGAGCCGATGGACATTCCCATCGAGCGGAATTGGCGCGCCGGACTCAAGCGGTTGGGTCAGGTCGCGCGGTGCGATCCGCGCGCCAGCGTCGTCAGGTGGGGCTCCTATTTCAGCGAGCCGATGAAAAGGGGAATTTGCTCGCCTGATTTTTTAAGTCAAGCCGGCGTCACGGAATCGGACGGAGAAAATTCGGAGCAATGGATCGCCCGACTCTTTGATTCCGCGCGCGCCGAAACATTTTTGGATCGGACGCTCTCGGCGGACATCGCGGGCTATCTCGTCGGCGATTTACTCGTCAAGGCGGATCGAATGACGATGGCGCATTCGCTCGAGGCGCGCGCTCCGTTTTTGGATCATCATCTCGCCGAATATTCCGCGCGTCTTCCCGCCAACTTCAAGCTGAAGGGACGCCGGACGAAACACATTTTGAAACAGGCTTTCGCCGATCTGATTCCTCCGGAGCTTCTCAACCGACCCAAACAGGGGTTCGGCATCCCGCTGGGATTATGGATGCGCGAGGGAAAATTGGCGGATCGTTGCCGCGCGTCGCTGGAATCGCTTTCTCGGCGCGGTTTGTTCAAGCCCAACGAATTAACGCGCCTAGATAAAGAGCATCGCTCCGGCCAAACCGATCACGGCAAGCGTCTCTGGACGTTGCTGATGTTGGAAGAATGGCATCAGTTTCACCGTCTCTGATATTCCGCTCGCCGCTCGACTTTGTCTATTCAACCTGCTACCAATGCCTTGAAGGTGATACGATGACACTCTGCGGTGAAAGCGGCAGTCGCAATGGATGAGCAAAGCAAACCCAACGACGTTTATCTAATGGCGATTCGCGCGCTGTTTTGGATTTTTTGTCTTGGCGTCTTTTCGCTCACCGCCGCGCAAATTTGGCCGGCGATTCTAAATCTTTTTTCCATCCTGACCCCCTTCATCATCGGATTGGTTCTGGCCTACGTCCTTCATCCGATCGTCGGTTTCGTCGAGCATCGCCTCAAATTGGGGCGCGTGTTGGGAATTTTGGTCGTCGCGGCGGTCATGCTTCTCCTCGTCGGCGTGTTTCTGGCGATTTTGGTTCCGATCCTCTACGAGCAGGTCAACTCCTTGGTGGACGCGATGTCGGATTATTTTTCCAAGGAAAACGTTGCCGACGATCTTTTCTCGAAATTCAATCTTCCCGAGGATGTCCGCAATCAGCTCAACCAACTGGTCAAGGACGGGCTGAGCCGCATCAATGAGACCTTGGACAATCTCCTAAAGGTCAAACCCGACGCCATTCAGCCGGTCGCGGCGGGTTCGCTCGAAGCCGCCCGTCAAACGATGCACGTCGCGTTTTCCGTCTTCGGCTGGATTGGCGCGCTGATCGCCACGTCGTTCCTCACCGCGATCATCACGTTTTGGTATTTGACCGACATGGACAAAATTCCCTCGGTGATTCGCCGCTTGTTGCCGGTCAAAAACCGCGAGCGCCTCTGGGAAATCCTGCTCAAGGCCAACGCGGGAGTCGGCGGATTCGTGCGCGGACAATTGATCGCGTGTCTCGGCGTCGGCTTGTTGACCACTGTGCTGATTCTGATCGTCGGGCCGCGCAAATACGCCGTGCTGATCGGCTTCCTCGCCGGATCGGTTCACTTCATTCCCTATCTCGGACCCGCCGTCGGCTTGACTCCCGCCGTGCTTTGGTCGTTTTTCACTCCGACCATGGGAGGTTGGGAGGAGCGTTGGCTTCATATCGCGCTCGTGCTAGGAGGATTTTCAATCATTCAAGCCATTGACGGATTCATTTTTCAGCCTTACGTCGTGGGTCGCCAATCCGCGCTTCATCCGCTGGCGGTCATGCTCGCGCTGGTGGTCGGCGCGGAGTTCGGTCTTGGAGGGATGATTCTGGCCGTCCCGGTCGCGGCGGCGATCAAGGTCCTCCTAGTCGAGTTCTATTGGAAAAAGCGAACCGATTTTCTTCCGCCGAAACGGAAAAGTTGAGAGACTACGATCAGATGCATTTCGTTTTTCAGATGCCCCACAACGCTAAAAGAGAAGGGGACGCCAACGGCGTCCCGGAACGAAGCCCAAGGTTGCCGAGCATCGCGAGGCTACCTTGGGTTAATGGAAACACCGCCTCAACCCCAACGGGGTTGCGGAATCTTTCGGAAAGGCTCGATGGTTCTCGGGATAATGGCTGACTTCACCCTCAAAAGCATGACCGGATTCGGACGCGCCGAAAAGGAAACGCCCCTCGGACGACTCGGCGTCGAATTAAAATCGGTCAATGCGCGATTCTTGGAAATTTCCATCAGTCTTCCCCGCGAGCTTTCCGCGCTCGAAGGCTCCCTCCGCAATTTTCTCAAATCCCAAATCGAGCGAGGCAAGGTGGATTGCCGCGTCAAGTTCCAGCCTGCCACCGGTCAGGCTCGTCCCGTCGCCTTGAACGAAGCCTTGGTCGGCGAATATCTGGAACGCCTTCGCGCCATTCAAAGCCGGATGGGATTGGCGGGCGAGATTACGTTGCAGACGCTTCTGGTTTTGCCGGGCGTCATTGCGCCGCCGGAGGACGCGACGGACGCCGAAGCCTATTGGCCGGGCTTGGCCGAGACCGTCGCCGAGGCCGTCGCACGATTCAACGAAGAGCGAATCCGCGAGGGGAACGCGCTGGCGCGTCATCTCGCCGAGGAACTCGCCCTTCTGCGCGACGCAAGGGAAAAAGTTCTCGCGGGCAAGGATCAGGCGCTGGCGCGATACCGCGAAAAATTGTCCGCCCGCATCGCGGAGTTGGAGGAGCAAACGCGGGGAAAACTCGAACCGGGGCGATTGGAACTTGAAGTCGCCCTCTATGCCGACCGCTCCGACGTGAGCGAGGAACTGGTCCGCCTCGAATCCCATCTGAATCGGCTTGAGAAGTTAATCACCGCTCCGGCGGAAAAATCCGTCGGCAAGGCGCTCGATTTTCTTTTGCAGGAAATCCTGCGCGAGACCAACACGCTGGCCGCCAAGGTCCGGGATTTGGAATTGGCCAACGCGACGCTGGCGATGAAAGGCTCCATCGAGCGCATCCGCGAGCAAATTCAGAATATCGAATAGCCAAAGGGAAATTCGGAGACTGGCTCGCGGGGATTCGTCCGCGTGACTGTCCCTCGAATTTCAACCTTGATCCCGTTCTTTGACGGGGGGACGAGGCGGGGGACGTTTACTACCAGCGTTTAAGGGTTTAGGAATCATTGCCATTTGACGCTTTGGATGTGAGTGGAGCGTTTTTTGGCATTGGTGTTGCGTTTCCAAGGGATGCCCAAGTCATCCTCGTCTTGGGTCAATCCTATTCAACCGCACTTCACCCAAAATTGTCGAAAACATCCGCTGAGCTGTGGGAAAAAATCGGAGATCACCCCTTGACTTCAAACACACCATCTTGGCGGTTAATTTTCGATGCCACAACCCCAATCCATTCAACACTTCCCGTCAAAAAGTGTGTCGAAACTTGGCTTTGTTTGGTAATTTTTCATGTTTCCCAAGGATTCCCTGCCTTGTCCTTCTCCTTCGACTCGCCCGCCTCCGCCTACGCTTGGCTCGATGGCCACATCAATTACGAGCGCAATCTCGGCTCCGTTCGCTACGGCGAACGGACGTTTGAGTTGGAGAGCTTTCGGTCTCTCTTGAAAAATTTGGGCGATCCGCATCGCGGAATTCGGGCCATTCATATCGCCGGAAGTTGCGGCAAAGGCTCCTCGGCCTTGATGCTCGAAGCCCTTTTGCGGGCGTCGGGACAAAACGTTGCAACTTATATGTCCCCTCACATCCGCGAATACCGCGAGCGGATTCGCCTCAACGGCGAACCGATTTCGGGCGAAACATTTTGCCGCCTCTTGGAACAGGCGGCTCAAACCGGTTACGCCAAAGACGACGGCAAACGGACCTTCAAAACCGTATTTGAATTCTTGACCACGATTTTTTTTCTCGCCGCCCGTCAAGCCAAAGTGGATTGGATGGTCGTGGAAACCGGATTGGGGGGACGGCTCGACGCCACCAACGTCCTCGATCCGGGTCCCGTTTTGTTCACGCGAATCGGAATGGAGCATACCCACCTCTTGGGACCGACCATCGAAGCCATCGCCGGAGAAAAAGCGGCTATTCTCAAACCCGGAGGATGGGGGATCGTGGCGGCTCAAGAAGGCGCCACCGCCGGAAAAGTTTTTGAACGCCGCTCAAGCGAAACAGGCGCGCCGGTCGAATTCGCGGAACGAATTTGTCCTCTAACCAAACGCGATTTCAACGGCGACGGAATGAAATTGACCTATACTTATAAACGGGGGGATTTGAGTTTGAGCCTTCCGTGGTTTGGACCGTTCCTCTCGCAAAATCTTCAAGGCGCTTTGGCCGTCATGGAGGGGCTTCAAGACCGCGAATTGCTCAATCCGATCTCAAACGAGGAGCTGGAAGAGTCGTTGGTCACCATGCATCTCCCCGGACGAATGGAACCCGCGCCGGGTTATCCGAAACTTCTCGCCGATTCCGGGCATTGCCCTCCTGCGGCGCGCGGAGTCGCGGAGACCATGGCGGCGCATTTTCCCCACGGCAAGGCCGTCGCCGTCGTCGGCATGGCCTCGGACAAGGATCATCCGGGGTTCCTAGAAGCGCTCGCCGGTTGGAAAGGTTGGGAAGGTTTGATTTGTTACCGAATCGAATCCCCCCGCGTCGAACCCGCCGAATCGCTCGCCGGCGCGGGAAGGAGATTCTTTCCATCCGCGGAGTGTTGTGATAATATAAGAGTAGCCCTTGAGTTGGCGGGCAAAAGGGCCGAAAAGGAGAATAGCCTGATCGTCGCGACCGGTTCGACCTACAGCGTCGCCTCCGCGCTCGATTGGGCCAAGGATCATGGCGGGAAACATACCCCAACCCAAAACCGGACGTAAGCTGAGCCGCGCCCAAGTTCAGGAAATCCTTGAGCGCAACGCCAAGCTCTACAAGGGAGAAGGAAATCTGGTTCCTTATCTTGTCGAACTGGCGCTCTATCTTCTGGAGTATGAATACGACTGGGAGCAATCGGGAGCGTCGGGGCCTCTCAAGGAGTATCAGCCTGCCAGCTTTGGCGAAAGTTCCTCCGCGATCAAGGGAATCACCCGAAGCCTGCGCGACACGCAAGCCCGCGCGAGGGACACCCAAACCCGCGCAAGAGACACGCAAATCGGCGCCGCCACGCCGAAATCATCCCGGACTTGCCTGCATTGCGGCGGCAAGCTCGCCGACGACGATGTAATCTGCCCTTCTTGCCGAAATCTTACCCGTTGAACACCATTGGGAAATTTTGAGTTCGTTTGATGGGGAACGATCCGGCTCAATCTTCCGCCCCTAGCCTTCCCGGATTGCCTCCGCTTCCCGACAACCCGATTGTCCATGCGGGGCGGGAGGTCGTGCGCCGTCTCCAAGGCGCGGGACACGAAGCCTATTTCGTCGGCGGATGCGTGCGCGATTGGCTCTTGGGGATCGAACCTTACGACGTGGACGTGGCGACCTCCGCTCATCCCGACGAGATTCAAAAAATATTTGAGGAAACGCGGGAAGTCGGCGCGCGATTCGGCGTCGTGCTAGTGGTTTTGTCCCATGCGGTGATTGAAACCGCCGCGTTCCGAACCGAGGGAGCCTACGAGGATTTCCGTCGTCCCTCCGAAGTCCGCTACGGCACGCTCAAGGAGGACGCCGAACGGCGCGATTTCACGATCAACGCCCTCTATTACGATCCGATCAACGGCAAGCTCGTGGATTTTTTCGCCGGCGCGCTCGATTTGCGCAGGCGCGTCCTTCGCACGGTCGGCAACGCGCACAAGCGGTTCGAAGAGGACGCCTTGCGGTTGATCCGCGCCGTCCGTCTGGCAGTCCGCTACGATTTGGAAATCGAGGACCGGACACGCAAGGCGATTCTCGCGCACGGGGCGAATCTGGCGCAAATCAGCAGGGAGCGCGTCGGCGAGGAATTGATCCGGATTCTCACCGGCCCCAAACGCGGCCTTGCCGCCCGCATGATGTCGGATTTGAAATTATGGAACCACGTCATTCCCGAAATCGAGGCGTTGAAAGGGGTCGAGCAGGGGCCCGACGCCCATCCCGAAGGGGACGTGTTCACGCACACTTGTCTGGTCTTGGATCATCTGCCCGACGATCCCGATCCCGCGCTGGCGTTGGGGGCGTTGCTTCACGACGTCGGCAAACCGGCGACGATGACCCGCGACGAGGGGAGGATACGATTTATCGCGCACCAAAAAGTCGGCGCGCGAATGGCGGGCGAAATTTGCAGGCGATTGAAATACAGCGGCGAATTGACCGGCGAAGTCGTCAATCTGGTCGAGAGCCACATGCGCTTCATGGACGTGACGCGCATGAAACAATCCACGCTCAAGCGATTTCTCGGCCAAGGGGATTTTCAACTTCACTTGGACCTTCACCGCGCCGATTCGCTCGCCAGCCACGGCGATTTGGATGCGTGGCATTTTTGCGTGGATCAGCGACGCCAACTCGCCGTCGAGCATGGCGAAGAATTGTTGCCCAAACCGCTCGCCGACGGCGACGATCTCCTCCGTCTCGGTTTGAAGCCCGGTCCGCGTTTCCGCCAATTGCTGGATGAACTCCGCGACGAGCAATTGGAGGGGCGCGTTCTCACCCGCGAGGCCGCGCTGGAGTTTCTCACGGCCAAGATTGCGGATGCCTCATAACGAAGGCGTGTTGCCGTGCCTTCCGACTAGGCAAAAAGTTGACACTCCGTCTTGGCCGTCCTATATTTCCTTGCAGGTTTAATTCCTCACCGGGACCGGAGATTGCGATCAAAAGGAGAGGGACATGAAAGCGCGCTGGGTCATTGCTTGCGTTTGTCTTGTCGGCGGCTTGTTGTCTTCTTCGGCGACGGCGCGCGCGGCGGAACAGCCCGTCCCGCCCTTTCTTCTCGCGGACGATTCGGAGACCGCCGATCCATCCTCCGGCCAGCCGATCGGCCACGGCGACGGACTCATTCACGTCATTCCGTCCCTTTCCTCTCCGGCCGTCAAAAGCGGCGACAAGGTGACGATCAGCGCGGTGGTGAAGGCTCAGGCCGGGATTGAGAAGGTCGAAGCCGTGATTGATTTAGGGAATGTGGCACAGCCGCCCTCGGCTGTGCAAGCAACCCTCACCCTACCCTCTCCCTTGAAAAGGGAGAGGGGTTCCGAAGCGAAGGAGCAACCGGGCATCGCGTAACGGTCTCCCGACATGGATCCCTGCGTTCACGCGCTACTCGAGCCGAAAAATTTAGATTCATGGTAGCAATTGGAGCGTCCGATAGTATAGCGGGCTAAAGACGGCGTGATCGCTGGTCGTTCCGCCGTTTAATTTGTGTGCATGCTACAATTCGGGGTGCGGTTTTTTGGTAACATTCTCCAGTCTGAGGACAATTCTTGTGCTTCTGGCTCTTTCGGAGATAGCCTCGGCCCAAATACTGGCTGGAGGATGGGAAAAATCCGTTGCGCCACATTTACCTGAAGACCGCCAATTCTCGCCGAAATTTTTAGTGGATGAATCGGAAGCAGGTGAACCGATTGGCCGCGGTGATGGTCTCATTCACGTTATCCCCTCGCTTTCCTCGCAGGTCATCAGAAATGGTGACAAAGTCACGATCGGCGCAGTGGTGAAAGCGTCGGCGGGAATCGAAAAAGTCGAGGCGCTGATTGATCTTACCGGTGGCACGGCCATCCCGCCCGTGAATCATGGGCAAGATGCCCATGCCACGGTTGAAACCATTCCCCTTTCTCCTTCGCCTTCTTCCGCTATTTCATCCTTCATCCCTCATCCTTCATCCTTTCCGGTTGTCGGATTATTCCGCGCCGAATGGAGCGGCCACGATCTCGAAGAAAAATATTACACGGTCGTGATCCGCGTGACCGACCGCAACGGCCACGTCTTCGAGGACCGCTCGCTCCAATTTTCCGATCCCATCGCTGGGATCAACACTCCCGGAACGACCGATTATCCCAACGGGGGAATGACCAGATTGGGAGCGCTCACGGTGAACGCGGGAGAGGATGATTTTGATTCCGGCGTGATTGACGCGGCGGCGGGTTACGCCTATTTCGGAACTGACACGGCTCCCGGACGCGTGGTCAAAGTCGCGCTGAACGGATCCGGCCTTCCGATGAGAGTCGGCGCGCTGACGCTTAATGCGGGAGAGGATTACCTGATTGCCGCCGTGATTGATCCCGCCGGAGGCTACGCTTATTTCGGAACCAGAACCGCGCCGGGAATCGTGGTCAAGGTCGCGCTTAATGGAGACGGTCCTCCAATTCGCGTCGGGGCGTTGAAGCTCGATCCGGGGGAAGATTATCTGATGCGAGCCGCCGTGATTGATCCTCCGGCGGGCTACGCCTATTTTGGAACTTATACGCCTCCCGGAATCGTGGTCAAGATCGCGCTCGATGGGAATACGACGCCAACGCTGGCGGGAGCGCTAAAGCTTAACGACGGAGAGAATTATCTTCGTTCGGCCGTGATTGATCCGGCGGCGAGATACGCCTATTTCGGAACCTATACCTCGCCCGGAAAGGTGGTCAAAGTGGCGCTCAACGGCGATGCGGCTCCCACCCGGATCGGGGCGCTCCGCTTCGACACGGGTCAAGATAAGCTCCGCTCGGCGGTGATTGATCCGACGGCGGGCTTCGCCTATTTCGGAACCTCAACGAAGCCGGGGATCGTGGTCAAAGTGGCGCTCGACGGGGACACGACCCCCACGTTGGTCGGCGCGCTGACTCTTAATGCGGGAGAGGACAACCTTGTCCCTGCCGTCATTGATCCTTCGGTGGGCTACGCTTGGTTCGGGTGTCATGAGCCTAACTTGGAACGGACCGGCGAAGCGGTCAAGGTGGCCTTGAATGGAACGGGGATTCCCCTTCGTGTGGGGGTGTTGCCCTTCAATTCCGGCGAGCTTTTTCCACATAGTTGCGTGATGGATTCGGCGGGTTATGCTTACTTCGGCACCAACAATTTTCCGGCCGAAGTGGTCAAGTTGGACCTGTGGCAAAAGGGCTTGATCAAGGGGACGCGAACCAACGTCCCCATGATGGGAACCGTGAGCGATGTCAATTTTTATTCGCACGCGGCGCAAGGAAACGTCCGGCTGGCGATCTTTGACGACTTGCCGCCGCGCAATTTGCTTTGGGAAAGCGCCCTGACCACCAACACCGCCGCCAACGATTGGATTTCCGTTCCCATCAGCGCGGGGACTCCCTCCTTGCTGACTTTGCCCTCCGCCGCCTATCAACTGGCTTGGCAGGTTGATGTCAAAGCCGACGTGCCGAGCTACACGACCGGTACGCTCGGAGACGGCATCTACACGTCGTGCCTCTTTGGGACTTTTCCAGCCCAGTTGGATTCGACCACGCCGACGCTCACCAATGAAAAATGGAGCATGTTCATTCATTTCGATCCGGTGGGACCGACGCCGACCGTAACGGCCACGCCGACGCCGACCCGCACCTCAACGCCAACCTCCACAAGAACCGCGACACCATCGCCGACGCCGACACCGTGCGTGATCGGAACATTTCTTGATCGCGCCAACGCCGATCTTCCGGTGTTTGGGACCGTTGTGGGCGATTATACGAATACTCTCTCCAGCGACAATAATTACGAATCACTCACCGAGGTCTATACGGGAGGTTATTGGCAACTCCGGCACAAGTGGGCGATCCCGATCGCTCCGGGGTCCGATGTTCACACCTTCTCGGTCGAGGCATTTCATGGCACAAACGCGATTGGGCAGGATGATTTCATTTTCAGCTATTCCACGGACAACGTAGCGTTCTCGCCCATGCTGACGGTCACCAAGACGGCGGACGACAATGTCGCGCAGACGTTCGATCTTCCCGCATCCTTGCCTTCGGTCGTTTACATCCGCGCGGTGGATTCACTGAGCTGGGATGTAAATTCAAGTCCCGACCGCGCCACGACGGTCAACATTGACGACATGTTCATCGCCTCGACGGCGACCTGCGGCACAACGCCGACCCCCTCGCCCACTCGAACACCGAGCTTGACTCCGCCGCCGACGCGGACTGCAACGCCCTCGCCGACCCGGAGCGCCACCAAGTCTCCGACGCGAACCGCGACGCGGTCGCGCACCCGGACGGCGACACATTCGCCGACACGTTCGGCCACAAAAACTCCGACGCGCACGGCCACGTTCTCGCCCACGCAAACCGCGACGTTATCTGCGACGCGAACCGCCTCGCTGACGGCGACGTCGTCCCTGACTCCAACGGCAACGCGCAGTGGAACGGTGACTTCCTCTCCAACCCGCTCATCCACGATCACTCCGACGCGGACGGCCTCGCTTACCCCGACGGGTTCGGTGACTCCGACGCCAACCATGACCAGATCGCCGTCGCCGACTCGGACGGCTACCCTCTCGCCGACCCGCACGGCCACGTTGTCTTCCACACGGACGGCGACGCTTTCCGCAACGCGGACCGCCACGCTTACCCAGACAGACTCGGCCACGCCGACGGCCACGCGGACCGCAACGTTTTCCCCCACTCAATCGGCAACGGTTTCTCCGTCAAGGTCTTCAACTTTGACTTCCACCCAGACGACAACAAAGTCTCCAACACGAACAGCAACGCTTTCTCCTACCCGTACGGCCTCAAAATCCTTGACTCGAACCGCGACCCTTTCGCGCACGAGGACGTCTTCGCCATCGTCAACTCGCACGGCGACAAAAACGCCGACACCGACGCGCACCGCGACGCTCTCGCCCACGCGGACGGCCACCTTGACGCCGACCCCATGCGTCCCCGGAACTTTCACCGACCGCGCCAACGCCGATCTGCCCGGCACCGGAATCGTGACGGGGAACTACACGAATACCTTGGTAAGCGACAACAACTACGAAACGTTCACCGAGGTCTATACCGGAGGGTATTGGCAGTTAAAGCACAAATGGACGATCCCGATCGCTCCGGGGTCCGATGTTCACACCTTCTCGGTCGAGGCGTTCCACGGGACGAACTTGAACGGTCAGGATGATTTTATTTTCAGCTACTCGACCGACAACGTGACGTTCTCGCCCATGCTGACGGTCACCAAGACGGCGGACGACAATGTCGCGCAGACGTTCGATCTTCCCGCATCCTTGCCTTCGGTCGTTTACATCCGCGCGGTGGATTCACTGAGCTGGGATGTAAATTCAAGTCCCGACCGCGCCACGACGGTCAACATTGACGACATGTTCATCGCCTCGACAGCGACCTGCGGTACAACGCCGACCCCCTCGGCAACCCGGACCGCTTCGCCGTCGCCGACACGCTCATCCACACCGACGGCGACCCGCACGGCCACAGGGTCTCCAACTCGGACGGCAACCATGAGTCCCACGAGGACGGCGACGTCGAGTCCGACGTGTACTGCGACGCTTTCCCGGACTCGAACGGCTACAAAAACGCCGACCCGAACGGCAACTCTCTCGAGAACTCGAACCGCGACATTGAGTTCGACCTCTACAGCAACATTCAGCCCGACCAATTCTCCAACCCCAACCCCCACCGGAACGATCACGCCCTCCCCAACGGCAACTCCTTCTCCTTCCGTTTCTCCCACGCCTACTCCAACCCCAACCGGAACCCCGACCCTCACGCCCACCCAAACCTCGACTCCCTCCCCGACCCGCACCGCGACCGCAACGCCCAGTCCGACGCCCGGGCCGGTGCAAGTGGTGACCTTCGGCGCGTCGTTTGTTCCTTCCGACGTGACGATCTACGTCGGGCAATCGGTGCAATGGAGCGGATTGATTTCGTTCCACAACGTCATCGAGGTGGATCAGGCGACGTGGAACGTCAACGGCAATACGTGGAACGGCGGATTCACGAGCGGTCCGGCCGGAACGACCGACGGTTACACGCACGCTTTCCCCGTGATCGGAACCTATTATTACGTCTGCGAGATCCACGCCGGATTGGGGATGAAGGGGCGGGTGTTCGTCATTCCGCTCCCCAACGCCGCGCGGAATTGGGAAATCTACGAATAAAAATCAGCCGCGAAAGATCACAAAGAACGCAAAGAAAAGCATCGGAAATTCGGGGACTGGCTCGCAGGAGTTCGTCCGCGTGCCAGTCCCACCAACTTCACGGATTCTTCACGAAACGCTCACGGGCGGGACGCCCGTGCCACTTTTTTTGCGCGCTCTTATTCGCCTCTCTTGAGGAAGACGAAGTGCCGCGCCTTTTCGCTCACGATTTGGAGACGGATTCCCTCTTTGAGGCTTCCTTCCTTGACGACGGCGTTGAAGTCCTCGAGGCTTTTCACGTCCTTGCCTCCGGCTCGGACGATCACGTCGTTGGGATGAATGCCCGCGTGTTCAGCAAGGCTCCCCGACTCAACATTCGTGACGACGACGCCCGCGAGATCCTCGACGCCCAATTCCTTCGCCATTTGCGGCGTGAGGGTCTGAACCGTCATGCCGATGTCCATGGATTTTTCCTCATCCTTGCCCGCGGACACTTTGACGGCGGATTCCATCTCGCCGATGGTGACGGAAACGGATTTGGATTTTCCTTCGCGGAAAATTTCCAATTCCATTTTCGTTCCCGGAGCGGTCGCCGCAACGGTGTTGCGCAGTTGCATGGGATTGGCCATCGCCTTGCCGTTGAACTTGACGATGATGTCCCCCTCGCGCAGACCGGCCTTGTCGCCGGGGCTTCCTTTGACCACGTCGCCGACCAAAACCCCTTCGGTTCCCTTAAACTCGAATGATTTGGACAGACCTTCATCCAACGGTTGAATCATGATGCCGATCTGGCCGCGAACGACGCGCCCTTCCTTGATGAGACTGTTCATCACCGACTTGGCCATGGTGGAAGGAATCGAGAAACCGACTCCCATGTAGCCGCCGTTCCGCGTCGCGATGGCGGTGTTGATGCCGACGACTTTGCCGTCCAGACTCACCAGCGGGCCGCCGCTGTTGCCGGGATTGATCGCCGCGTCGGTCTGAATGAAATTTTCATACCCGTCCTTCGGATCGAGCACGCCGACGCCGGAGCGCCCTTTCGCGCTGATGATTCCGGCGGTGACGGTCTGCTCCAATCCAAACGGCGCGCCGACGGCCAGAACCCATTGGCCGACTTCCAAGGTTTCCGAATCGCCGAGATCGGCGGCGACGAGATTGTCCGCCTTGATCTTGACGACGGCCAAATCGGTTTTGGGATCCGTGCCGACGATCTTGGCCTTGAACTCGCGGTCGTCGGAAAGTTTCACCGAAACTTCATCGGCTCCGTCCACGACGTGGTTGTTGGTCAGGATGAAACCGTCCGCGCTGACGATGACGCCGGTTCCCATGCCGCGTTGCTCAAATTTTCGCTCGGGAAGTTGACCTTCGTCGCCGAAAAAGCGGAAGAAAAAATCGCCGCCGAAGAAATCGTCAAACGGATTTCCGGAGGGATTGTTCGGATCGGAGAAGGGGTGGGAGCGGCGTCCTCCTTGTCGGGGGGACGGACCGAATTTTTTTGTCGAAGTGATGCTGACCACCGAGGGGCGCACGACCTTGGCCGCCGACTGAAACGCCTGCGAAATGTCCATGGCGTGCTTGAGTTGTTCCTGCACGGCGGCGGATTGCCCCGCTTCGGCGGCGTAGGCCAGACGCGAAACCATTCGCGGGAGACCGAAAATCGTCAAGGCCGCTCCGCCGATCACGGCCAGCGTGAGCGTCGGCAACCAACGCAAAAATTTGCCGCTCCGAAATTGAATGTTGGAAAAACGTGAATGATACATATCTTGCAATCCTCCTTTTCATGCGATCCGGTGAACCCGGATCGCGCGGGCGCTTTCCATCCGACGCCCTATATGACTACATGAAGCCTTGACCGGATTGGTTTGACCGGCAAACTCGCGCAAGCGAAGAAAAATCAAGATTCAAACGGACGTGTTATCCTTTCGGAACCGATCAACTGTAATTCAGGGCTGGTCCGGGGGGCGTCCCCTTGCCCGTTCCTTGAATTTCCCGCCGCCTATCCCCTTTTTAATTTTCCATGATTGACCTATAATCAATGTCCCCGACGGTGGATGGCCGCGCAAGCGCTTGCCGGTCGGAGAGAAAATCTCGTTCGGAGAGATCAACCGATGCCGACTTATGAATATCAGTGCGAGAAATGCGGAACGGTCTTTGAAGCGTTCCAATCCATGAGCGACCCGCCGCTCAAGCGTTGTCAAAATCCCAAATGCAAAGGTAAGGTCAAGCGGTTGGTCAGCGCGGGGAGCGGATTGATCTTCAAGGGATCGGGTTTCTACATCACCGATTACAAAAAGAAGACGGGCAAAATCGAATCTTCGCCCGCTCCGGTTTCCGAATCCAAAGCGGAAACCAAAAGCGAGACAAAAAAATCCGAGAAGAAAAAGGATTGAGGGATTGAGAGTTCAAGAATTTCGCCGCGAAAGAGCGCAAAACACGCAAACGGGATTTCGCGTCTTCGCGGCGGTTCTTACATTCGCCGCGCTCGCCGGTTGTTCGCGCCACCGATACGCCCTTCGCGCCGCGTTGGTGGATCGCGTTCCGAAACCTAATCGCGTCATTGAAATTAAATCGCTCTGGAGCAAAACCAAGCCTCTGAGCGTTCATCTACGCCGGGCGATGGGGACGGACGCCGAAGGGCGCATCGCCGTCTTGCGCGCCATTCACGACGGCCAATCCCTATCGATTCTGGCCGTTTGGGGGGACGCGACCGGCTCCGGCGAACCGCGCGACTGGAACTGGGACGCTCAGAAAAAAAATTATTCCCCCAACGACAAACCGAAAGAGGATATCGAACGCCGAAGTTGGATTCTCGATCCCCGTAGCCGTCAGTATTACCTTCTCGAAACCCCGACCGATCTCTTCGCCGTCAAGTTTTGCATCGGCGGCTCCCCCAAGGCCTGCATGATGTCCGGCGAGGAAGGGGTCTTCGACGTTTGGGAATGGCGCGCCGGCTGGTCGCATGTCTCCGGCTACGCCGACGACCGAAAATTGACGATCTCACGAACCGATCCCGGTTCTAAGGAGGTCAAGGTCTATTCCCTTCCCGGCATGAAAAACGTGATCTATATGCTCTGGCAAAACGACGCAGGAGATTTGCCCTACGTTCTCACGCCGCGTCCGACCCGTCCGCAAGGTCCCGCGATGCCCGGGATTAAGGCGCAAAATCCGACCGGAAGCGCCGGCGACGTGCTGGCTGAGGCTGTCTATCAAAATAAAACTTGGATGCTGGAATTGTGGCGCGCGCTCGACACCGGCCACGACGACGACTATCCAATCAAGGGACGCGGCCCTCACGACTTTTCCATCGCCCTGACCGACGATCAGGAGGGGGCCGAACATTTCACGTCCGATCTGATTTCGCTCTACCTCGACCGCTGAGTTTGTGGTATGGTTGCCGCGATTCTCAATCGCGTTCGTCGCATGTCGGAACAAAAGAGAGGAGACCGTCCCCATGAAATCTTGGTTTCAGAAATGGTCCGAATTGATTTTGTCGAAGTCGCGTCCGGATGAGCTGGTCATCCACGCTTATCCCCCGCTGATTTTCGTCTGGCCGATCATTTTCCTCGGCTATTTCTTCGCCATCTTCAGCGGCTTCTCGTGGGTCAACACCAAACTCGAGGCTTGGATTTACATCACGACGCTCGTCACCGTCCTGCTTACCATAGGCGTGGACCTCAATCGCAATCTCACCGTGGTTTGGATCATTACATTCATTGCCTGCTATTTTGCGGCGCGCTGGCTTCAAGACGTGAAAGGAGTGACCATTTTCCACAAAGTCATCAGGACCATCGCCGACCTTGATCCGCGCTATTCCTCCGACATGGGTTTCATCGCCAGTTTTTTCCTCTCGTTTTTTTACGTCGTAGTTCTCATCAAGGCTCGCCTGAACGACCGCTGGCGCATCACCCACAACGAAATCGAACACCGCGTTCTCGGGCAGTCCGACAACGCCATGGCGCGCGGAGCCAAACGGATCGCCGCGAGCTACCCCGACGTTCTCGAAGCGTTGATCCTAGGAGCCGGAACCATCACCGTCTATGCCGCGCAGGGGAACACCGTGTTGGCGACGATCCCGCACGTTCCGCTCCTTCCCTTTCGCATGAAGAAGATTAGTCATCTCTTGGACGCGATGTCCGTCACGCCGGAAGGAACCGAAGAGGAAACATCGGACGATCATCATGAGGACACGCACGAGACATCGTAGGCGAATTGTTTCTTCATCGTTCTCATTCTCCTGCTCCTTCTCTTTCTCAATTACGTGAAATGCATGCGTTTTTCACGACGACATTTCGAGCATCATCCGAGCCGCGACCGTGAGGGAGCGCCCAAACCGCGATATGTTTGCAATTGTCCGCTCCCTCACGGTCGCGGCTCGGCTGGGTCTTCTGTTCATCCTTCTCCTACTCATACTCTTTCTCCTTCTCAATCCCAGAACATTTTTTGCCCCTTATATCAATTCGGGAAATCGTTCGCCCTTTTTATCGGGCGAGCCACCGGCTCGTCCCTACCACGAGAATTTTCTTTTCCGTAGGGGCGATCCGATGGATCGCCCGAAGATGCGGGTTTGGTTTCCGGCATAGATTGAAACCGATCAGCCGGAGACGCAATATCTTGAATTGCCATGGAGAACGTGGATGAGTATGAGTAGGAATAGGAGAAGGAACAAAAACGTAGCATGAACTCCGACGCCGCGACCCAAAGTCCCCAACTCCGGCGCAAGTTCGGTCTCCTGCACGCCACCGCCCTCAACATGGCCAACATGGTCGGCGTCGGACCGTTCATCACGATCCCGCTCATCATGTCGGCGATGGGGGGACCGCAGGCGATGCTCGGCTGGTTCTGCGCCGCGCTCGTGGCGATCCCCGACGGAATGGTCTGGAGCGAACTCGGCGCGGCGATGCCCGGCTCCGGCGGCTCCTATCTTTATCTGCGCGACGGCTTCGGGCGCAAAAAATGGGGTCGCTTCATGGCTTTCATGTTCATCTGGCAGTTCATTCTCAGCGGTCCGATGGAAATCGCGTCGGGCTATATCGGCTTCGGGCAATATCTCGGCTACCTCTGGCCCGCGATGACGAAAAATTTTCTGAAACTGGCCGCGATGCTCGTGGGGGTCGTGAACATCATTCTTCTCTACCGCCGGATCACCTTCATCGCCGGATTGACGATTTGCCTTTGGGTTGGGACGCTTCTGACCACGCTTCTTGTCATCCTATCGGGCATCCCGCATTTCAATCACCGGCTTGCTTTGGATTTCCCGGATGGTTCGTTTCAATTCAGCAAGGGTTTCTTCCTTGGGCTTGGCTCCGCCATGCAGATCGGGCTTTACGATTACCTCGGCTATTACGACGTCTGTTACATCGGCGAGGAAGTTGAGAATCCGGGGCGCGTGATTCCCCGCTCGATCATGATCAGTCTCATCGGCGTCGCGCTGATCTATTTCACGATGAATCTCATGGTCATCGGCGTCGTGCCGTGGCGGGAGTTCGTCCCCGCCGGCGAGGATAACCGCACCTCGCAATTTGTCGTCTCGATTTTCATGGAAAAAATTTTCGGCCAACGCGCCGCCATGCTTTTTACGATCCTCATTCTCTGGACGGCTTTTGCGTCGGTCTTTGCCCTCTTGCTCGGCTACTCGCGGATTCCCTATGCCGCCGCGCTGGACGGCAACTTTTTCAAGGTCTTCGGCAAGCTTCATTCCGAGCAAGCCTTTCCGTTTGTTTCCCTGCTGGTCGTCGGAGTGATTTCACTTTTCTGTTGTTTGTTCGATCTGCAAACCGTCATCTCCGCGTTGGTCAGCATCCGGATTCTTGTCCAGTTCGTCGGACAAATTGCCGCGTTGACGTTGCTCCGCAAAAACAAACCCGATCTGCCGCGTCCTTACAAAATGTGGCTCTATCCGCTTCCAAGCCTTGTGGCTTTTGTAGGTTGGATGTTCGTCTTTTTCACATCGGGCGCGGCGATTGTGCTCTACGGATTTCTGGCCCTGGCGTTGGGCGTCGCGACGTTCTTGATTTGGTCCCATCAAACCCGGCAATGGCCGTTCGCGGCACATTCCGCCAAATCGTGATTCTTTCGCCTCGTTATCCTTTTCCAATTCAACCACCAAAACACGAAGACACCAAGCAAGTTCAGATCCGACGCCCTCTTCTTCGGAAGGGAGCTTTTCCTTCTTTGATGATTCTTTGTGTCTTGGTGGTTCATAGGTTAGTTTTTAATCGCTCTCAAAAAAATCTGGCGCGCCGCGCCGGATTTCAAGATACTCCCCCCTTCATTCCATGAGCGTTCTTCCTCCCGAATCCTTAGTCGTCGCTCCGCCGATCATTACCGCGCTTCCGTTCGCCGCGCTCCTGCTGGCGATTGCCCTCTTTCCCTTGACGCCCGTTTTCAGCCGATGGTGGGAGAGCAATTTCAGCAAACTTTTCCTCTCCCTTTTTCTCGCCGCCGTGACCTGTTGTTACTACGGCGCGCGGGGTCAGGGGTTCCATGAATCCGGGACGGGGATTTCCGCCGTGGCGACGGTTCTCAATCACGCCGTCGTTCAGGATTTCATCCCGTTCATCGTCCTGCTTTTTTGTCTCTACACCATCAGCGGCGGAATCCGCCTCACGGGGAACATCCCCCCTCATCCCCACACCAACGCGTTTTTCATGCTGACGGGCGCGATTCTCGCCAATTTCGTCGGGACGACCGGCGCCTCGATGCTTCTGATCCGCCCGCTTCTTCAAATCAACTCCACCCGCAAGCACGTCAAGCACACCGTCATCTTTTTCATTTTTCTCGTCAGCAACGTCGGCGGCGTCCTGCTTCCGCTCGGCGATCCGCCTCTCTTTCTCGGTTATCTTCGCTCCGTGCCGTTTCTCTGGACTTTGCGGCTCTGGCCCCAGTGGCTCGCCGCCGTCGGCCTCGTGCTTTTGATTTATTGGATCATGGACCACTATTATTACCATCGGGAGGAAATCGCCGGAGAGACGCGGTTTGAGATGAAGGAGATCACGCTTGCTCTGCGCGGCGAAATCAATTTTCTTCTCCTCTTGGGCGTCGTTCTGACCGTCGCGTTCATCGTTCCCGGAAAACGTTTTCCCGGAACGTCATGGACCGTCCCCGATCATCTGCGCGAGATCATGGAAATCGCGCTTGCAGTTCTTTCCATGCAACTGACCCACAAGGGCATCCGCGAGGCGAATCATTTCAATTTCAACGCCATCGCCGAGGTCGCCTGTCTTTTCATCGGCATCTTTATCACGATGCAGGCTCCGCTGGAACTTCTCCAATTGAAGGGTCCCGAACTCGGCCTCACCGCGCCGTATCAGTATTTCTGGGCGTCGGGCGCGCTCTCCTCGTTCCTCGACAACGCCCCGACCTACGTCGTCTTTTTTGAGACGGCAGGCTCGCTTCCTTCCCACGGCGTGGCGGTCCTCCAAGGCGTCGCCACGGGAACCCATTCCATCTCTCTTTCCCTGCTTGCCGCCGTTTCGTGCGGCTCGGTCTTCATGGGAGCGAACACTTACATTGGCAACGGTCCCAATTTCATGGTCAAAAGCATCGCCGAGCAATTCGAGGTCAAGATGCCGAGCTTCTTCGGTTACATGGCCTACAGTCTGGCGATCCTGATTCCCGTTTTTCTCATGCTCACGGTAGTTTTCTTCGTTTGACCAAACCTAGAATTCATCATGTCCCATCGGTCCCGAACCATTACCGCGGGTTTGCTTCTCCTCTTGGCGGGTTGGGGATTCCATCATTTCTTTTCCTCCCCGACCGTCGCCAATTCTCCGCCCCCGAACGATAAAATTATCGCCTTTGGCGACAGCCTGACTCAAGGGGTCGGCGCGTCCCCCGACCAGACTTATCCCGATCAACTCGCCGGCCTGCTCGGACGGCCGATCATCAACGCCGGAGTCGCGGGGGAAACGGCGGAGGACGCGCTCCGGCGGCTCCAGCGCGACGTGCTCGCCGAAAAACCGGGAACCGTCATCGTCCTGCTCGGCGGCAACGATCTGCTCCAAAGACACGACCCCGACAAAGCTTTCGCCGCGCTCGACGCCATCGTTCTGCGTTGCGCCGCGTCGGGCGCGATGGTCGTGCTGGTCGGCATCGAGGGACTTCCGCTTCTGACCGAAAATTACGGCAAACGGTTCAAGAAACTCGCGCGCGACCGCCAATGCCTCTACGTCCCCGACATCCTCGGCGGCATCATGGGCAAACCGGAATGGATGTCCGACGGCGTCCACCCCAACAGCAAAGGCTACGCGATCATGGCAGAGAAGATTTCGAAGGCGATTAAACCACACCTCGCAAACTGAATCTCAGTGGGCTTCTCGCCGCTCACTTATTCTAAGCCGCAGATGATCGTGGTACCAACTTCAGTCATGGTATGTCCCGACAATCCGGTCGAGCAAACCGGATTCGTTCCAACCGGATTGATGACATAAGACCCTCCCGCCGGACAGCCGGGAAACGCCTTCAGATATCCCGTGCTCTCGGAAATCAAATCCGAAAGTTCGGGCGTGTCGGTCACCTTCTTGTTGTGCTCCAGCGCCCATTGCTCCTTGGCTCCGTCAATGCGGGTCAGGTTTTCCTGACAAGTCCGCATCCATCGTTGTTCTCGGGCATGGACATAGATCCGCCCGCCGAACACCGTCCCGATGGCCAGCGCCGCGACCGCGACAGCGATCTCGAAAACTCCCGCGTCCTTCAATAGTTTTTTCAGAAAATTCATGGTTCCACCTCCTCGTCTTTCACCTTACAGACGCGGGAGTGGATATTTTCTTAGATCGCGTTCAAAAATTTTTTCTTCGCGAAGAAATTGCGGAGGCCTTTATCAGGTCAAGCATTCATGGCAAAGACGCAAGGAGCTGGTATTCGCCTCCCATGGCTTGCTTGGATCCCTGCGCCTTTGCGTCTTCGCCTTTAACTTCCCAAGATCAATTTGTAAATCGCCTCAAGATCGAGATAGTCCCTGAAATGCGCTTCGACCGGAGCAAGCGAATCCGCGGGATGGGTCGTCGTCATCCCGATCAATTTCATTCCCGCCGCTCGTGCCGCCGCCGCGCCGTGGACCGAGTCTTCAAATACCAAACATTGATCCGGACGAAGATTCAAACACTCCGCCGCCTTAAGGTAAATTTCGGGATCAGGTTTGGGATTCACGACCGATTCGATGGTCAGCACCGCCTGAAAATGGCGGTTCAAGGCGAATCCCTCCATATGCGGCGCGATGTCCTCCCTGCTGGAACTGGTCGCCAAGGCCAAGGGAAATTTCTCCGCGAAAAATTCCAGCGCCGGTTGGATGCCCGGAACGAAGACGGTTTCGGCCAGCGCGCGCCGTTGATAGCGATTCCGCTTGGTGGAGAGAAGATATCCTGCCACCGCGCCATTACCCCAGAACTCGGCCAGTTCCTCGCTTAGCTTGATGTCCGAATGGCCGATGCCGCGCTCCAAAAAACCTTCGGGCAATTCCTTTTCCATCTCGCGCGCCAAATCCACCCACGCCCGCTGATGCACCGGTTCGGAGAGGAGAATCACGCCGTCAAAATCAAAAATCAAACCTTCAACCGACATCGAACTTGCTTTCCCGCCGCAATGGCTTTAGACAACGTAGGATTCCGGCGTTGCCGGACGCGCCACGCCCTTTGCTAACATGACCCAATCCGAAATCTCAAATCTCAAATCTCAAATCCCGAGGTCTCCTTCAAAAAAAAATAGGCATTGGGGTTGGTTCGCCGCCTTGCTAGTTTTTCTCACTTCCGGTTATTTCCAAACGGCTCACCCCGGTTGGAGCGACAATTCGCAATTCGGTTTGACCTGCGCGATCGTCGAGCACCACACCCTCAGCATTGACGCTTATCACAATCGTCCCGAGACGCGCACGAATGACAAGGCTTTCTTCGACGGACATTTCTATTGCGACAAAAGTCCTGTCACCTCGCTATTGGGCGTTCCCGCGCTGTTTCTTTATCGCACCGCCGCCGAGATATTCGAATTCGACATCAGCTACGCTTCGGCTCGCCATTGGACGACGTGGGGAAGCGTGGGGCTGTCGGCGGGAGTTTTGGTTTGGCTCTTGACCATTCTGCTTGAACGGCGAGGCGTTGAAAGTTGGCTCGCCGCGATTCTTGCGGGATTGTGGTTTCTGGCCACGCCGTTGCTCGGTTACGCGATTCTCTTTTTCAGTTATCTTCCCGCTTGCGCGTTCGCCGTCGGCGGATTTATGCTCGCCGAATCGTGGCTGGAAAATTTGCAGTGGCGCAGGCTTTCGGCCTGTGATCTCGCAGGCGAGACGCCCGCACCGCTCCGAAGAAATGTTTCCCTGCTCGCCGCCGGATTTTTGATGGGATTGTCCGCGTGGACGTTGCAGACATTCGCCCTGTTAGCGGTCATTGTCACGACCGGTTTGCTTGCAAAAAATCCGCCGCGTCAATGGATCAAACTTTGGCCTTGGGCGCTCGGAGGATTGATCGGAGTTTCGGGTTACGCAATCTACGGGTTGGCGATTTTCGGCAAGATCGCCAGCCCTTATCGCTTCGAGGCCGATCCCTACTTTCAGGAGAACATGAAACGCGGGCTGATGGGCGCGACGTGGCCCGATCCGCTTGTCTTGCTCCTTATCACGTTTCATCCTTTTCATGGTCTTTTCGCTCTGTTTCCCGCGACGATCTCCGCCGCGCTGGGGCTTTTTCTTTCGTTGGGAAGAAAGCAAGCCCGCGTTCCGGCCCTCGTCGCGCTGGCGTTTCTTGTCGGCCTTTTGCTCTACAATAGCGGCTACTATATGTGGTGGGGCGGATGGGGCTACGCGCCGCGCCATTTGATTCCCGCGTTGCCGCTCATGGTTCTCGGATTCGCGCCTTGGGCCAAGGGACGGCGCGTCGGTTCGCTGGGAGCCGCGCTCTTTTGGCTCACCGTTGCGGTGACGATTTTCAGCGCGATGCTCAACGCCTCGGTCGTCGCGCTCGATCCGCAACTCCCTCCGAACGTCGAGGATGAATTTCTAAGGAAGCCCGCTTCGGTCGAGCATTGGCCGCATCCGTTTTTCGACGCCCTGAATTACGTCCGCGAGGGACAGACCGATCCGAATTGGGGGACGCGCTTCGGCCTGCATGGATTCTGGAGCCTTCTGCCGCTGGCCGTCATTTGGGCAATCGGGATTGCATGGCTCTGGCGACAACGCGAACGCGAATCGGATTCGGACGGATGAATTTTCGGATTTTTCAGGAAGGATCGGAGATCGCCGGCGCGGTTTGTCGCTCGCGCAGAAGACCGACGAGCGCGCGCAAACCCGAACAAGATTGAAGCGAATCGGGATTGCGCCATTTCTCCGGAAATGATCGGCATTGATCCGGTTTGGCCGGATTGACCCGGCAACCGTAAAGTCCATCGGCGTCGCGCTGGAGAAAAATGCACCATTGCTCGGCGTTGTTTTGGTCGCGCAGTCGCCATTCCTCGGGTCCGATCTTTCGGGCGAATTCGCGCAAAAAATCCTTGCGCGTCATTCCCAACAATTCCGCCATGCGGTCCGCTTCCTCCGCGCCGAAATGAACCACGCCGTCCCCCTTGCAACAATTTCCGCAACGATGGCATTGAAACTCGCGGGCGATGGCTTCTTGAAGGGTTTCTTGAAAGACTCTTGGGGGGATCATGGAAGGAGCATAACCTATTTGAGCAGGGATGGACAGGATCAGAAATCAACCGCCATGACGCCAAGAACGGGCCAAGACCAAGGGGGACGTTAGACCGAGGGGGGCATTTACCACAAAAAGTAACTCGGTTTACCGGGATGGAAGTGCGGGAATAGACGGGGTCCGCAGGGCGATGGTTCTTTGGCTGGTCATGCTGGATGTCGCGGCGCGGAGCGTCTCTCCCACCTTGAAGACGGGATGAAGGCGGAAGGATGAGGGACAAAGGAGAAGAGGTAGGGAAGACGCCGAACTCAAAATGGCTGGCGAATTTGTGATCGTCTCCGCGGACTCCGCGCCTCCGCGTGAGAATCTCTTCTTATTTTGGACACGGATGAACACGGATTGAACGGATGATGGAAATTCTCGAAGCGGGCACACGGCACACAGCCGGGGCGGCCGTGCCACATCAAACCCCGCGTGCCGGTCCCTGAATTTCCTTTCCGGGCGACACCGTTGGCAAGGGGCGCGGATGCGCACGGAACTCAGGATGAGCGCGGAGGCAAGCCGCCGCGCTCCAAACCGGATCTTGCGAAGGTCCCGGAAGTCAAGGCGGCGCGCGTCAAATAGCGGAGTAGGCGCGGAGAGGCGTCAGTTTATCAGAGCCGCGAGCGTGAGTGAGCGTCCAATCACATTGGGATCGGGCGTCGGGCGCTCCCTAACGGTCGCGGCTCGGATGCCACTCCACTTTTTGACGCACGGCCAACCAGCGCAGGCCGATCCCTTTTCGTGTCAACGCAAAGTAGAAATGTCCGGTTTCTTGCAAAATAGCAATGTCCGCTTTCGCCAAGGGTGATCGGCCGGAGGTTTATATTTGGGTTTGAAGGATGTCTGCTTGGGGGTGGGGGTGGAGGGCGTAGCCCTCCCTCCACCCCCACCCCCAAACGCCCCGCTTGCGGCTCGCTTTCCCTTTCCATCGCCAACCGATACCTCAAATACCGATCCCCCCATCTCACCCGAACCGTCCCGTCCACCCGTCGCTCGATCCCAACCTTCCGCCCCGCCAAGCCCCGGACTCTTTCCCCGGCCTCGATCTGATAACTCCTCCCATCCAGCCCGATCGTGTAATCATTCCCCACCATTTCCATAACCTTCAACCGATCCCGTTCCTTCCGACTCATGCGCATCTCAACATCGCTTGCCCTCGTCGGCATCCCCAGCTAAGCGGACATTTCTACTTTGCGCTAACCGGACATTTTCACGTCGCGATGATAGCCGATCCCTTTTTCGTTGACTCCGATGCCGCCTCGTCAGATGATGCCATGCGTGGATCGTAAGCAGGATTGATTGCGCCAATTTAAGTTGGGAGACACGAACGCATGGCCGAAGACGCCCAAGGATCGCCGCCGTCGCTGGGAAACGTTCTCGTTCACGAAGGGGTCATCACGCGGGGGCAACATCAAAGCCTGTTGGAAATTCAAAACAACACCGCCCAATCCATGGGGCGGATTTTAGTCGAGAAGGGCTACATTTCGGAAAAGACGCGCATCGCGGTCTTGAATCGAACCTACGGCTTTGAGCTGGCGGATTTCCGCAACCTCAAGATTGATCCGGCGGTCGCAGCTTCGATCCCGTTGGCCTTCGCGCAAAAACACCGTCTGATCGCCATCGGCAAGGAAAAAAACAAATTGGTCGTCGTGATGGAGGACCCATCCGACACAGTGGTCGTGGATGCGATCAAACATCAGGTCGGAATGGAGATCAAACCGTGCATCGGCGCGACCGCCGACATCCTCGCGATCTTGAGAGGGGAACCGCCGCCGTCGGCCAAAGCGCCGGTGAAAGCCGAATCCCGCGGAGCGCTATACCGGATTCTCAAAGCGGTGACGTTGCCTTTTTTCTGCTTCGGTCCCCTTCCGGTTTTCTTTTTGCTTGTCGTCTACAACGACGACTTTCTGAATTGGCTTTTGAGCATGGAAGTCACGAAATTCGACATGGGACTTTACGTGCTTCTGGGTTGGGGGCTGTGGGCAATCTTGCTCTATGAAATCAACGGACTGATTTTTGACAGGGAAAAGAAGGAAGAAGAGTGAGCATGCTTCCCGCCCGCCGATCTCACCGGATGGGGAAGCTCGCGCGCATTTCACTTTTCCGAGTCCCTGCGCGACCCCGTCGGGGTTGGGAGGGCATGGACGGTGTCCCAAGGTAGCCTCGCAAGGCTCGGCAACCTTGGGCTTGGTTACGGGACGCCTTTGGCGTCCCTACGCGCCTTGATCTCGGCGCCGATCGAAAGAATGAAATGCGCCGGAAAGCTCGGGATAACGTTCTTTCTGATGTTGGTCGCGTGCCGTCACGGGGATTCGACGGACGGTTCGGGGCAACCGGAAAAGCCGGCCGACACTCCGCATCTGAACGTTCTCTTTTTTGCGATTGACGATCTTAACAATCGGCTCGGATGCTACGGCGATCCGGTCGTGCAGTCCCCCAATATTGACCGTTTGGCCTCGTGGGGGCGGCGATTTGAGTCCGCATATTGTCAATATCCGCTGTGCAATCCCTCGCGCACGTCGCTCCTGACCGGATTGCGTCCAGACAGGACCGGCATCAAAGATAATTTTACCGCGCCCCGCTCGCTCCTTCCCGACATGGTTCCCCTGCCGCAATACTTTCGGCAACATGGATACCACACGGCGGACGTCGGCAAAATCTTTCATACTCCGTATCCTGATCCCCCGTGCTGGGACGAACTACTGGCCAAGGATGAAGACTGGCGGCCCAAGAACAAGGCGTGGGTGGCGACCGAAAGGAGCGACGAACAACTGATGGATGGGATTTCGGCGCGGGCGGCGGCAAGATTTCTTCAAGGCAAACACGACAAACCGTTCTTTCTGGCGGTAGGATTCCACAAACCCCACGTCCCCTACATCGCGCCGAAGAAGTATTTTGACCTTTATGATCCGGCGAAATTGAAACCGACCCAAACCCCGCCCGGCGATCTGGGTGACATCCCCCCGATTGCGTTGGTCCAGCCGACGCAAGGTCCCGCAGGCGAGGGAAAACCGCTGGAATGGTTGCGCGCGTATTACGCCTGCATCTCGTTCATGGATGCTCAGGTCGGCATCGTGCTGGACGCGCTCCGGAAAAGCGGCCAATGGGACAAGACGGTCATCGTGTTGTGGAGCGATCACGGTTATCATTTGGGGGAGCACGGGGGACTTTGGCACAAGATGACGCTCTTCGAGGAGGCCGTGCGCGTGCCGTTCATCATCGTCGCGCCGAAGATGCGAAGGCCGGGGAGAGCCAGCAGGAGTTTGGTCGAATTGCTCGATGTTTTTCCGACGCTGGTTGATCTTTGCGGTCTGCCCGCGCCCGAAGGTCTTCAGGGGAAAAGTCTTCGTCCAATTTTGGAAAATCCTTCGGCGAAGGTCAAAGACGCGGCCTTCAGCCAAGTCATTCATGAGGGAGTTTTGGGTCGGACAGCGCGAACCGACCGGTGGCGTTACACCGAATGGGGAGGTCCTGAGGTTGCCGAGCTTTACGATCATCAGAGCGATCCGCATGAATACAAGAATTTGGCGAAGGACGCGCATTACGCCGAGATTGTCGCCCGGCAACATGATCTGTTGACTCAAAATTCCTCAAGTCCCGCCCCGCCCAGAAACGAGAGCCACCGGCTTTGGAGCCGACGATCGAGGCGGTAACTCATCCGCTATTCCTGTTGCCGTTTAATTCGGCAATCTGTATGTTCAGACGACTTTGATTTAATTATGAAAGGACCTGACATGCGCAGTCTTACTTCCGTTTGTTTTATCCTCCTGTTCGGCGCGAGTCTTACCACGTTCGCCGCCGAGGAGAAAGGGGCCAAGCCCGATCCGGGAATGCACCCCCGCGTGAGCATGGAAACCACGCTCGGGAACATTGTTTTGGAATTGGACGCCGAGAAAGCACCCGCCACGACGGTCAATTTCATCCGCTACGTTGACGAGGGATTCTACAATGGCACGATTTTTCACCGCGTCATCAAGGATTTCATGATCCAAGGGGGCGGGCACACGCCCGACATGACCGAAAAAATGCAGGGGATGCACGAGGGAGTGAAGAATGAATGGCGCAATGGATTGAAAAACCTTCGAGGGACAATCGCCATGGCGCGCAAGGGGGGACAACCCGATTCGGCGACCGCGCAGTTTTTCATCAACGTCGTGGATAATCCGGGTTTGGATCAGCCGCAGGATGGAGCCGCCTACGCGGTTTTCGGCAAGGTCGTTGAAGGGTTGGACACGGTGGATAAAATCCGCGATTCAAAAGTGGGTCCGCATCCCAAATTGGGGGGAATGGGCGCGGTCGTTCCCGATCCGGCGGTTGTGATCAAATCGGTCAAGCTCGTCGGGGAGTTTAATCGCGCCAAAGCGGCGGCTCAGATTTCAGCCGTCGCGTCCGCGGCCACCAAGGCCGAAGCCGACGCCAAAGCCGCCGAAAGCAAAGGGAAGGCGGAATTTGTCAAACGCTATGAGGACCTCAAAACAAAGGCCAAGAAAACCGATTCGGGATTGCAATACGTCGTTCAAAAAGAAGGAAAGGGAGCCAATCCCAAGCCGACGGACATGGTGGAAGTGCATTACACCGGTTGGCTGACCGATGGAACGAAATTTGACAGCTCGGTGGACCGCGGCCAGCCCGCCTCATTTCCGCTGAACAGAGTGATCAAGGGATGGACCGAAGGGGTCGGACTAATGAAAGTCGGCGAGAAGCGGACGCTCATCATTCCCGGCGATCTGGCTTATGGTCCGGGCGGACGGGGACCGATTCCTCCCAACGCGACGCTGGTTTTTGACGTGGAATTGCTCTCGATCAAGCCGCCCCAGCCGCAATGATGGGATCGTTGCGGGCAAGACGGAAATGTCAGGAGTTGCCCGGATGAACGAATCGGCCAAAGGGGATTTGATTCGGTCCCTGCAGGAATTCAACCGGGGAAATCGCTCCATCGAGCAGTTGCAGACCGATTGCTTTATGTTGTTCAAGCGGGGCGTTCGGGAGCAACTCGCCAAACCGGAACGCGAAGCGTTGGAGCAAGTCTTCAAAAATTGGATAGACAAATACGATCCGACGCTTCCGCCGAGGTCGGGCGCTTTTGGACGTTTACTGGACAAATTGGACGGGGCGATCCGGGGGCGACATCGGGTTGGGCTGGATCAGGTACGAGACAAGACGAAGTGGCTCGAGAACATTCTGAGCGTCTAAAGAAGAAGAAACGCAAGGGCGCAAAGACGCAAGGACGCGGTGAATATTTGGGGTCCGCACATCGGGGTTCGGTTCACTTCTCCCAGAAATTGCGCAACCCCGTTGGGGTTGAAGGAGAGGGTTGACACACCCAAGGTAGCCTCACTACGCTCGGCAACCTTGGGTTGTGTTGCGGGACGCCGTTGGCGTCCTCTGGTCCACAATTCTCATGTCACGCCAAAATAGTGTAATGCGCCTCCTTGCGTCTTCGCGTCTTTGCGTTGAAAAATCTTAAGTTTCAAATTTGAGATTTCAAATTTCAATGCACCCGTTTCTCCAATCCCTTCCATTCTTTTTCGCGCAGAACAAATTTTTTGATTTTTCCCGTTGAGGTTTTCGGCAATTCGCCGAATTCGATTCTCTTGGGACACTTGAAATGGGAAAGATTTTCCCTGCAAAACGCGATGACGTTTTCTTCCGTCGGATGCGCTCCGGGTTTGGGAACGACGAACGCCTTGGGAACCTCGCCCCATTTTTCGTCCGGAATTCCGATCACCGCCGCCTCCAGCACGTCGGGATGCTTGTAGAGTGTGTTCTCGACTTCGATGGATGAAATGTTTTCGCCGCCGCTGATGATAATGTCCTTGGATCGGTCGCGGATTTCGATATAGCCGTCGGGGTGCATGACGGCGACATCGCCGCTGTGGAACCAGCCGCCGCGAAACGCCTTGGCCGTGGCTTCGGGGTCCTTGTAGTAACCCTTCATCACGTTGTTGCCGCGCATGACGATCTCCCCCGCCTGCGTCGCGTCGGGGGCGACGTCGTTCATGTTGTCGTCCACGACGCGGAATTCGTGCGCGGTGACGTGCGGCGCGCCTTGGCGCGCCTTCATGCGATAGCGATATTCCTCCCCCTGCGCGTCGAACTGCGGTTGCCATTCGCAAATCGTGTGAGGGCCGTAGGTTTCGGTAAGGCCGTAGATTTGATTGATCTCAATGTTGAGCGCTTCCATGTTTTTGATGACCGTCGGCGAGGGAGGCGCGCCGCCGGTGAAGACGCAAATCCGCCAATCAATTTTCGCGTTCTTCGCGTCGGGATGGGAGTAGAGCGAAATCAGAACCGTCGGCGCGCCGCAAAAGACAGTGATTTTTTCCTTGGCGATCAGGCGGAAAATTTCGGCGGGATCAACTTTGCGAAGACAGACATGCGTCCCCCCGACGGCCGTCACGCTCCACGTGAAGCACCAGCCGTTGCAATGGAACATCGGGACGGTCCAGAGATAACGCGTTTCGCTCGATAGTTTTCCTTCCAGATTCATGCCGAGGCAATTGAGATACGTGCTTCGGTGCGTATAAACGACTCCTTTGGGATTTCCCGTCGTGCCGCTGGTGTAATTGATGGAAATCGGATCGTTTTCGTCTCCGATTGGAATTTCAACGCGATTCGCCGAGGCGTTGCCGATGAACGTTTCGTATTCGGTCCCTTCGTTGAGCGGTTTGCCGTTGGATCCGTCCACGATGTTCACAATCGTCTTGACGGTTTTCAGGTTGGCGCGGATCGGTTCGATCACGGGAGCCAACTCGGCGTCCACGAAAAGTGCCTTGGCCTCGCAGTGATTGATGATGTATTCGATTTCCCTGGAGGCGAGGCGCGTGTTGATCGTCACGAGCAATCCGCCGGTCAGCGGGACGCCGTAGTGCGCTTCCAGCATCGGCGGGATGTTCGGACAAAGAAACGCGACGCAATCCCCCTTGCCGATGCCCGTTTGCTTGAGCGCCTTGGCGAGGCGATAACACCGCGCGGCGAATTCGGAATAGCTTCGGCGCAGGTCGCCATAGACGACGGCGGTCTTGTCGCGGAAGACATACGCCGCGCGCTCAAGATAGAGCATCGGGGTCAGCGGACGCGAATTGGCCGGATGCTGAGGCATGGGGAATCCATTTTTGGGAATTGGGGGCGGAAGTCAAGAAGATGAAATTGATGAACCTACTTCACCACCAAGACACAAAGACGCCAAGGACGAAGGATAAAGAGCGAAGAACGAAACAAAGAAGGGTCAAATACCGGTGTTCATCTTGATCTGTGTCATCTGCGGATTTTTCTTGGTGACTTCGTTTCTTGGTGGTCAGCTCCCGAAACGCGATTTCAGATATTGCCCCGTGAGCGAGGCTGGAGAATTGATGAAGTCTTTCACGCTTCCCTGCGCGACAATTTCGCCGCCGCGGTCGCCGCCGTCGGGACCGAGATCAAGAATGTAATCCGCCGAAGCGATCAAATCGAGATTGTGTTCGACCACGATGAGCGAACAGCCGCGATCCACGAGGCGGTGAAAAACGTCAAGTAGCCGAACGAGATCGGCGGCGTGGAGACCGGTCGTCGGCTCGTCGAAAATGAAAAGGAGTCCCGTTCCCTCGCGCATCTTCGCCAGCTGACCCGCGAGCTTGAGACGTTGCGCCTCGCCGCCGGAAAGGGTCGTCGTGTTTTGCCCGAGACGCAGATAACCCAACCCGACGTCGCGAAGAGGTTTCAGGGAGCGGACAATTTTGTCCTGCGAGGCGAAGAATTCTCCCGCCTCCTCGGCGGTCATGTTGAGAATTTGATCAATGTCCTTGCCGTTCCAGCGCAAAGCCAACACTTGATTCTTGAATCGCTTGCCATCGCACGTTTCGCAGATGACTTCGATGTCGGCCATGAAGTGCATGTCAATCGTCTGAACGCCGGTTCCTTGGCACGTCGGGCAACGCCCGGCGTCCACGTTGAATGAAAAATGGCGCGGACTTAACCCGACCACGCGGGCTTCCCGGCTCGCGCCGAGCGTATCGCGGATCGCGTCGAACGCCTTGACGTAGGTGGCCGGGTTCGAACGGCTGGATCGGGAAAGAGGGGATTGATCCACCCAAGTCAGTTCCTTGATTTGATCCAATCCCTCGATGGTGTCGTAAGGCGCGACTTCAATCGGCGCGATTTCGCGCCGACGGCGATAGGCGGCGGTCAACGTGTCGCGCACAAGCGTCGTCTTGCCCGAACCGGAGACGCCCGTCACGCAACAAAAACATCCGAGCGGAAATCGCGCCTCCAGATTTTTGAGATTGTTTCCGCGCGCGCCTTTGATCGTGAGCCATCCTTTCGGTTCGCGATTGCGCGTCGGCATCGGCGCCGTGTGATAAGCGCGGATGTGTTTGGCGGTCGGCGTTTCGATCTTGCCGTTCATCGCGATCAACTCGTCGGGCGCGCCCTTAAAGAGAATGTTGCCTCCCGATTGTCCCGCGCCGGGACCGAGGTCCATCAAATTGTCGGCGGAACGGATCACTTCGAGATCATGCTCGACGACGACCACGGTGTTGCCCAAATCGCGGAGCGATTTCAGGACGGAAATCAGGCGTTGCGTGTCGCGGGAGTGAAGGCCGACGGTCGGCTCGTCGAGGACGTAAAGCGTTTGCGTCAAGCCCGCGCCGAGCGATGTGGCGAGATTGATTCGTTGCGATTCGCCGCCGGAAAGGGTCCGCGTGGCGCGATCGAGCGTCAGATAATCCAAACCGACCTGATCGAGATAGCGGAGCCTGCCAAGCACGCCGTCAAGAAGCCGCGTGGACATTTCGCGCTCGCGCGCCGGGAGATCGAACGATTCGAAAAATCCCAGCAGATCGCGGACGGTCAGGCGGTTCATTTCCGCAATGTTCAGGCCGCCGAATCGGACGTGGAGCGCGTCGGGCTTGAGACGCATCCCGCCGCAGACCGCGCAGGTCCGATAGGCGCGATAGCGGGCGAGGAGGACGCGCGCCTGAACTTTGTATTTCCGTCCTTCAAACCATTTGAAAAAACCGCGTATACCGCAAAATTTTCCGACCCCTTCGATGAGGTTGGCGCGTTGCGCGGCGTCGAATTCGCGGATCGGCTTGAAGCGCGGGATTTGCTTGGGAGTCGTGGTCTTGCGCAGGTGGTCATACATTTCCAGATTGCCCGCGCTGTTCCACGGCGCGATGGCGCTTTCCTCGACCGCGAGATCGGGATTCGGAATGACCTTCTCCAAATCCAGTTCCATCACTCTGCCGAAGCCTTGACATTCGGGGCACGCGCCAAGCGGACTGTAGAATGAGAAATGAGGCGAATCGAGCTGGGGAAACGCGCGACCGCAACCGTCGCAAACCATGCCGGAAGAGAAATCGAATTTTTCGTTGAGATCGGGGGCGAGAACCGTGGCTCGGCCTCGACCCGCGACAAAAGCGGTCTGCAATGCCGAATGAAGCCGGGCGTGTTGAGCGGGGGAAAGCGCAAGCCGATCAATCAAGATCGCCAACGGCGCGCGGGGATCGCGCGGCGATTGTCCGGCTTCCAAGTCAATTACTCCCGTCCCGTCCCACAAGCGATGATAACCGGAGCGCACCAATTCGGCGCGAAGCGAATCGGTCAAATTTTCCGCCGAAATGTCGCTTGGACCGAGAACAACAAGGCGCGTTTTTTCCGGAAGATTTTGCAGGGTCTTCATCGCCGATTCGGGAGTTTCGGGTCGGACCGCGCGTTTGCAATCGGGACAAATCGTCCGGCCGATCTTGGCGAAAAGGAGCCGGAGAAAATCGTGAATTTCCGTCGCCGTGCCGACGGTGGATCGCGCGCTCCGAACTCCGTTCTTTTGCTCCAGCGCGATCGCGGGCTGGATGCCGCTGATCGAGTCAATGTCGGGCCGCTCCATCCGCTCCAAAAATTGGCGGGCGTAGGTTGACATGGACTCGACGTAGCGGCGCTGTCCCTCGGCGTAGAGCGTGTCGAAGGCGAGCGACGATTTACCCGAACCCGAAACGCCGGTGATGACGCTCAACGCGCCGTGATCGAACGAGCAGAAAATGTTTTTAAGGTTGTGCGTCCTCGCGCCGACGATTTCGATCTTGGAGAGCATGATAAATTGAAATTAACCACCAAGACACGAAGACACCAAGGAATTCTTTTCCGCGCTTTTTATCTTTAGGTGGCTTTGTGCCTTGGCGATTGAAAACTAAAAGCGAATCAATCCGTCAAACCGTTGTCATTCCCGCAGACATGCACGTCCAATCCCAAATCCATAGCCATGGCAATCTTGGCCGCGAGAGCTTCGTTCGCTTTGGCTTTGCTCGGCGCGTAGGCAACTTGGATGTGGTTCGATTTGTGCCGCGCCATCATTTGATCGCGAGTGACGCCGTGGAGGACCGCGTGCATGATCGGCCATTGCGGCGTCGTCGCCTGCCAGCGGCGATTGGTTTCGGCCAGCGGGAGTTTGACAACCTTGGCTCGTCCGGTATCCATGTGCAAAGCGCCGTCCATGATGAAAATCCGACTCCAGACGATCTCCCCCGGTTTGCTGATCCCCTTGAGCGTCCCGCCGCCGAGACGGAAATACATGGGGGGTTGGCGCTCGCTCGTCGCGCCGCGATAGCCGCCGATGAAATGCGCCGGAGGAGCCGCGCCGGAGATGAGAAAGACCCAAACGTAATCGTCCACGCCCGGCCCTTTGTAATGTTGCCCCCAACGCAAATCGTGGAGCGTCGTTTCGGGCGGAAGATTGAGCGCGTTCCAGACGCGATGCGTGATGAGCGCATCGAGTCCGGCGCACTCGTCCACTTCGTTGAAATGCGGAAGCGCGCGTCCGGCGTAGAGAACGCGCCCATTTTCTTCCGCGCGAACGGGCGGGCGATCCATGTTGTTGAGCAAGCCTTCGGCCAAATCCGAAGCGGGTGTCAAGTCCTTCAAACCTTGTTGGTATTGAATTCCTATCGCGTCGCAACCGAACTCGTCGGCGATCCGAAGCGCGGCGATATACATTTTGCACTGGAGGTGAATTTGATTGTCGGTGAGATCGGTTTCTTCGTTGCGTCCGATTTTGAATTTCATCCCCTTGCGGTCGAGCCATTGGCGGACGGCTCGCGCCTCATCATCCGGCGCGCGGAGCATCGCCGCATAAAGCGCAGATTGGCTTAGTCGCTCCTTGAAAACGCCAGTCGGATTAAGCAGGTGATCCGGAACAATCGCGTTGAACATCCCCATGCACCCTTCATCAAAAACGCCGAGGATTGCTTTGTCGTTGCGCATTTGCCGCGCTAGGTTTCTTCCGAGGGATTGGGAGCGGTCGGGCAAATCGAAATCGGTGGCGTCATGGACGTGCGAAACGTCGTGCATGATTTTCCCCTCGTGAAGCCATTGGTGGAGTCCCCCCCGGAAAAATTCGTCGCGGAAATTTTCGCTCCAGAGCGTCGAATAGCGAACTCCCGCTTTGGTAAGCGAGGCGTTGAGGTTCAGCAACCCGACCAGCCCCGGCCATTGGCCACTCCAATTGGCGAGCGTAAGGATCGGTCCGCGATGCGTCGTCAATCCGGCAAGGACGTGGTGGCTATATTGCCAGACGGCTTCGGCAACAATAAGAGGCGCGTCGGGATCAATCGCTTTGAAAACCTCCATGCCCATGTGTTGGCTGGAAATAAAACCGTGCTTGGTTTTGGGATCATAGGCATGACCTCGCCTGACCTTCACCCCCTCACGCCCAAGCGCACGGGCGATTTTGGCCTCCATCGCTTTTTGCGCGGGCCAGCAATTTTGATTCGCGGCCAAGCGGAGATCGCCGCTGGCGATGAGCGTGACGGCTTTAGGTTTGCGCATGGCGGGTTTTTTTCTCCTTCTCAAAAATCGGCGAACGACGAAGACGAATAACGTCGCCATCATCATTCTTCCGTCGGGAATCAAAACTCAAGCAAGGAAAAATCAGTGGCTTATTGGTGGGAGGCGGATAACATCGTTGAGGAATTGGAGTCATGAGGAATTCACCACAGAGGCACAGAGAAGTGGCTAAATGCGAGAAGCAAATCTTCCATAGTTCTCTGTGTCTCTGTGGTGCATTCTTCATCATGTCCATGCAGGCTCGGTCCGAACCCTCTCCGCCGCCGCATCGGGTTTTCTCGTCGAGTCGTTATTCCATGGACGAAATCCTCACGCGTCCCTATGACACCGAAACGCCGATGGGATGCGTCGGCCCGCGGCTTTGGGCGACGAGTCCGCAAGGATGGGGATTTCGCAACGACGTTCATTGGATTTTTTTGACGAATTTTCATGCGTTCGAAATTGAAGTGAACGATGAGCATGGGCGATTGGAGCCGGAGCGCGCGACCTATTTTCCGAGTCACATCCACATGGAAGGCGCGAAGCGAATGGGAGCCGTCGCGTCGGCGTCATTCACGTTTTCCCCCGACAACGCGCAGAGTCCGCTGGGCAGGCCGTTCTTGCCGGAGAAACGCTGGACTTGTTGGTCGAGCGGCAAACGGGAGGATTGGTATGAAGTGGAATTTGGCTCTTCCAAATTGCTGACGGGATTTCGTCTTTTCTTTTTCGACGACGCGCCGACGGGAGGATGCCGACCTCCGGACGATGTAAAAATCGAAAAATGGATGGGAGGCGAGGTTTGGTCACCGATGAACATTCTGAAGCAGACGCCGCAAAAACCGGGGCCGAATGAAAATGTGTTTTCCATCGAGCCTATTCATGCCAGTCGGGTGCGATTTGTTTTCCGCAATGCGGGAGAAAAATTCTACACGGGACTTTACGGATTCGAGCCGATTGAATCGGAAGAGACGCAGGGTTATGCGCCAGTGTCCGTCGAGATCATCGCCGACAAATTCATCACCAACGACGACGTTTTGATGACGCTGATGAAGTTTCATAATCCGAGCAAAACCCCGATCAAAGTTTCGCTGGCGGTCTCCGCCCCACAACTGGTCTCGCGCGCCAAACCGGCTCTGGAAATGAAGGAGATCGCATGGCCGGGTTGGACGGGGTATCGGGTTGCCTCTTCGGTTACGTTGCAAGGGGTGGAGGTCGCGTGTCAAATGGCGCACCTTCACAATTGGAGATTGACCAACCCGAACAACCCGATGATCGAGCTGGAAATGAAACCCGGGCAAAGCGGTGAATTTCGCGTCGCGCTAGCGATGGACATTGACCCCGCCGCGGCAGAACGCGCGATGGAGAAGCGCTTGAAAGATGCAGATCCGCTAGCCGTCCAGAAGACGGAATATCAGTTGTGGTTCGACGACAATCTTCCCTACTTCGATTGCTCCGATCCTTGGATTACGAAGATGTATTATCATCGCGCTTACAATTTGCGAAAAAATTCGATGGATCCCAAATTGGGGAAGATGCAATCCAAGGCGTTCAGCGAGGGACGATGGCGGAGCGTCTGGTATCCCAACGTCATCAGCTACGGCGGCGGCCATCAAATCCGCGAATCGCGCTGGCTGAGGGACAAGAGTTGGTGGGAGGGACAGTTGCGGACCTTCGCCGAGAACGAAAAGCCGGATGGCGTCTATCCGAGCCATGTCCGCCCCGAAGGACAAAAGGGGGGACAATACACCGATTGGATTACTTCGACCGCGTGGGACGGTTACCTCGTTCACCCCGACAAGGAATTTTTGGCGAGCGTCGCGGACAAGCTTGCGGTGAACACGCGAGGGTGGCAAAAAGTTTATGATCCCGACGGCGACGGATTGCTTTTCGTGGACAGCCATTGGTGGACGGGAATGGAGTGGCAACCGTCGTTCTTCGCGCCGGGGGATTACAAAACCGATCCCAAGGACCGAATGCAACCCTTGAAGCGCGGCAAAATTGATCGCGTGGATTTGACCGCCTACAACTACGGCAACGCTTCCGCCGTGGGAAAAATTTACCGCGAACTCGGCAAGGAAGATCAGGCGAAAGAATTTGAGCAACTCGCGGAAAAAATCAAATCGGCGATGATGGAAAAAATGTGGGACGGACCGAAGCGATTTTTTTATTCGCTCGATCACGAGGACCACCGCAAGGTTCCGGTGAAGGAAGTGATCGGCGTTTATCCTTTTTATTTCGGCATGTTGCCGACGGGCAGAGGATTCGAAGACGCTTGGGCGAGCATCACCGACCCGAACCAATTTTGGACGCCGTGGCCGGTCGCTTCGGCGTCGAAGGAATGTCCCGCCTATTCGCAGGACGGCTGGCCGACCGACAAAGGGGGATCGGGTTGCATGTGGAACGGCCCGACGTGGCCGCACGCCAATTCGCTCGTCTTGACCGCGATGGAGCAAACCCTGCGCGCCGAGCGCGACGCCAAACTCACCGATCCCCAATACTCCCGGGCGCTGACGAACGAACATTTCTGGAAACTCTTTGAGTCCTTTACGCGCGCGCAATACAAAAACCAAGACCTTCAATATCCGTGGACGGGCGAGTTCTACAACGGCGAGACGGCGAAATGGAAAACCAACGAGCGCGATTACAACCATTCGACGTGGATTGATATTCTCATCACCGGCGTCGTCGGGCTGGTTCCGCGCCCCGACAATACGCTTGAAATTGATCCGCTGATTCCCGCCGGAAAGCTGGAGCATTTCCTATTGGATGGTTTGAATTATCGCGGACACGACGTCACGGTCGTGTGGGACGATCCGCAAGGAAAAAAGGATCATTATGGCGACGGCCGACGCGGCTTGGATGTTTATATTGACGGGAAATTGGCGAAGTCCTCGCCGAAACTTGAAAGGCTGACCGTTGATCTCAAAAAATAAAATGGGATTCCAGATGGAAACGAGAAGTGGGACAAATTCAGGACTCTTATCATGAGTCAAAAGCGTAACTTTGGAGCGCGGCGGCTTGCCGCCGCTTTTCCAGCGCGAGCTTGCTCGCGCCGCTTAACGACAACTTCTTCATTCGGCGGCAAGCCGCCTCAGCCAAAGCGGGAGCAAGCTCCCGCACTCCACAATTTGAGCCTGATCGTCGTTCTGATTGTTTGGATTTTTGCTCTGGTTTGTTGCCCAAATGATTCGCAAGCCGCCGACGATCAAACCTTCCACGGCCGCCACTACGCCGGACGGGGCGACCGGGAATACCTTGAACTCTTGGAAAAAGCGCGACGGATGTTCGAGCCGGACCCGGAATATCCCAATCTCTCCATGCTCTACACGCCCGCGTGGAACGGACTCGTCGAAGGGCCGACGTGGGATGCGTGGTGGATTCAGAATAGCTACGGAACGACCTATTGCGCGCTTCCGTTTCTGCAGGAGCCGTTCGTGACGTTCCTGCAAAACTCGCAGGATTTGTGGTTCGATCAGATGGGGGACGGCAAGCGGGCGGGGTTCAACGGTTGGATCGCGCCCGATGGTTGCCTCTGCGACGCCGCGCGGCCGGGCTGGATCGTCTATCGCCAAGGAGACGGCAGGACCGATATTCACGATTGGGCGGTCGAGTTCACCGCCGCCGGAATCGTCCTTCAAGCCGAGGCGCTTCTCATCAGCCGCGACGAAAAAGCGATCGCGCATTTTCTTCCGCTTTTGGAGCGATGCGCCGAATTCATCGAAAGCCGACGCGATCCGAATAACAATTTATTTCTCGCCGGACCGGCGGCGAATCTTCTCGCGCCGAGTTACGCCGGCTACAAAAAACCGGACGGAACCTACGGCCAAGCCTATCTGGCGGGACTTTCGATCACCTATATCGCCGCGCTGGATCGAATGATCGAAGTGGAAAAACTGGCCGGACGACCGGACCGCGCGAAATTGTATGAAGAACGCCGGGAAAAAACGCGCGCCGGATTGCCCGCGCTCACGACCGACGAAGGCTACTTCATCAAATCGCTCGACCCCGACGGGACCAAACATGGCGTCTTCGGCGCGGCGAACCACGGCTACTTTGAAGCCTCGCCCAATCACGACGCCATCGCGTTCCGCGTCGTGGACGACAAACAGGCCAACCGAATCTACGACAAAATCGCCTCGATTCCGGGTCTTCGCCCCTACGATTTCATCATCCCGAATTATCCCTCGCTCGACGACATGTATGAGAAACCGGAGGGGCTTTGGGAATTCGGGCGATGGGTGAACGGCGGACATTGGTCCACCTGCGAGGCGCGGATGATCCTCGCCTATTATCGGCTGGGCAAATTCGAGGACGCGCGGCGATCCATGAAGCGGATTCTCGGTTTCGCCGAACGATGGCGGATGGACAACCCGCTCGTGAAATTCGGGAGCGACGTTTACCAGCCGCAACAGCCGATCAACATCACCTACGACGCCTTCGGTCCTCCGGCGGCGATGATCCGGGGATTGTTTGAATACATCTACACGGCGGACGGATTGACGCTGATTCCGCATATTCCGTCGGGGATTACGCAATTTCATCAGCTTGATCCGATTCACTTCGGACAAAAGTGGTTCTACATTTCGACGGTTGGAACAGGTCCGATCAATTCAGTTAAATTGACACGGGATCGCGGAATGAATTTGCTCCGCGCGAAAAAATTGGGCAAGGGAAAGGACCGTTCACAATCCATTACAACCCTTGACAAATCTTCGGTCCATCTTGCCTACGATCAAATCGGGAGCGGCGAAACAATCTGCATTCACATGGAGCAATCCGCGAATGAGGACCCGCTTCCATCACCCGAACAGGAAGCAAAACCTTCAACTGGCTCTTCGCCGCGTGAATTTGCGGATCGTTTAATAGAAGTGCAAAGGTGGAAAACCGAGCTACTCAAGAGTGGATTGGGATCAAGCTATGAAGATGCACATGCGGGATTGTTTATT
Organism: uncultured Candidatus Sumerlaeota bacterium; assembly: GCA_964598765.1. Taxonomy (GTDB): domain Bacteria; phylum Sumerlaeota; class Sumerlaeia; order MVZB01; family JAJFLK01; genus CAZRCZ01. Next base: position 48,783 of record CAZRCZ010000002.1, read on the forward strand.
GTCAGCGTCACAAATTTCAGTTCACGGGTCGAAATGATGACGAATGGAAAACTCAGGCCGCTTCCCGAAGCCTCCGCCAAAGTTGCCGACCTATGTTACGTAGAGACGGCCAACAAGCTTTACGACGGCTTGGCGAAGCAAATCGAGTCCTACGCCGCGAGCGACGATCCGAGGAAGAAGAAGATTTACGATCTCTGGATTCGCTCGCGCAAGCCGACAACGCCCTGAATCGGCCGACGATTCACCGATCCACAATTTCATCCGCAACCGAGCCGCGACCGTAAGGGAGCGTCCCGCCCGCGAGATGTTTGTTTTTGGACGCTCGCTCACGCTCGCGGCTCGGTTGCCTCCGATCCGGCTGACTCCAAAATCCAAATCGCGTCCTTCCATCCCGATTGAATTATCACCACGACCCGCGTAAAATTATGGTTATGAACTCGGGCGCGAAAATGCTCATTTTCATCGGCGGAATTTTGATTCTGGCCGGCATTCTGTGGGGCGTTGCGGGGCGGTTCATTCCCTTCGGACGCCTTCCGGGGGACATCGCGGTCGAAAAGGAAAATTTTCGGTTTTATTTTCCGCTGGCAACTTGTCTGCTCTTGAGCATCGCGCTCACGTTAATCTTGAACCTCTTGGGTCGCCTTCTCGGAAAATAATCCACCTCAAGCCATGAAAGGAGTCCGGTCATGTTTCTGAATCTGAAATTTTTGGGCCCGTTCCGGGACGTCGGTTTGCTGATCCTCCGCATTGGATTGGGAACCATGTTCATCATCCACGGCGGCACGAAGCTCTTGGCGGGACCGGAGCTTTGGGAAAAAGTCGGCGGGGCGATGGGCAATTTTGGGATTTCGTTCGCGCCGACCTTCTGGGGGCTGATGGCCGCGATGTCGGAATTCGGCGGCGGCGTTTGCCTTGTCCTCGGTTTTTTCATGCGCCCGGCCTGCGCGTTCATGGCGTTCACCATGGCCGTCGCGCTGTCCATGCATTTCAAAAATGGGGATTCCATCGGAACGTGGTCCCACGCCGCCGAGGACGGAATCGTTTTTCTCTCCCTGATTTTGATCGGACCGGGAAGATTGAGTTTGGATCGGGGCTGAATCTGCGCCCGGCGCTCAATGCGCTCCGGCCACCTTCTGTGAATCGCGGACCAGTTTGTGACATTCGACGCAACTCATCGTGACCTGCATGAATTGGAGCGTCGAGCCGTCGAGATTCTTGGCTTCCGCCATCGCCACGAGCTTGTCCACCGCCGAGCGGAACTCCACGCTCAACTGATTGTATTTCGGCGTTTGAATTTTTCTCCACTGCGCTTCCTGACTGATGATGAGCAGTTCCTTGCCGCCGGTTTTGATCTTGTCGAAATCCTCCAGAGCAAGCCCCTCCAGAATGTTTTGCGCGTGCTGAAGTTTCTTCAGCATGAGGGCGTCATGCCCCGACTCGGTCTTGACCGCGCCCATGATTCCCGCGCCAACCATCGCGGCGGCGACGACCGTGATTCCCAAAATTCCCCAACGCGAACTTCGCTTTGACATCTGACTTACCCCCTATGCGGACCTGACTGAGGCTGTCCGCGACGCGGAACAACCTTGCCGCGATTTTTGCCATGACGTTTTCATGCGGCGCAACGATCCTGACACAACCCCGCACGTTCATCAAGGTTTGACCGTTTGCGCCAAGTTGCTGGGTCCCCCTTCAGAAGTTGGAGCCGCCGAAGTGGAGTTCGAGCGCAATTTTGGAGTGCGGCGGCTTGCCGCCGCTTTTCCAGCGCGAGCTTGCTCGCGCCCGGACGCATCGTCGCTCCATGCGGCGGCAAGCCGCCGCAACGAAAGCGGGAGCAAGCTCCCGCACTCCACAAATTGATGCGCGCTCAGATGCCGCTTTTCCAATTCGGGGATTCCGGAACTCAAAAAGGCCCCAGTGGGGCATCTCAAAGTTGCTCGTGCCGGAGGGGAATTTGGGTCTCGCAAGGAGACCCGCATGGTCATGGGTTGGACCGCGGGTCAATTCTCCGCGGCGTGGTCTTGAACGCCGCTGTCGGGGCGGCGGTTGGGTTGAGTGTGTGCGTCGTAGGCTGGCGACAACTTTGAGATGCTCCGATCTGAAGCGCGCGCGAAGTCAAAGGACGGCCATTTCGGCTTCGGACCTTGCCGTCCGATGCCGGCAAATGCCCGCCAGTGTTTCCGCGACGCGTTGCTTATCCAGAATTTTTCTCGGTCCGATGAACCGATCGTCCTCGGCGACCAGCGCCAAGTCGTTCAGGGAGATGATTCCCAAAAGGTGATGATCCGAATCCACCACGGGCAGACGCCGAATTTGGTGGGCTTTCATCAACGCCTCGATTTTCTCGATCCGGTCATCCAGTTTGCACGTCTGCACGTCGCGGGACATCGCCGAGTTGACGCTGATGGAGGTCAACGGAAGTCCGCTGGTGTAGGCGGACATGCAGATGTCGCGGTCGGTGATCATTCCGACGAGGCGAAATCCCTTGTCGGTCACCGGCGCGCAACCGCAGTCGTTTTCCCACATGATTTGAGCCGCCCTTTTCAGGGTGTCGTCCGACTCGCAAATGCCGAGGTTGCTTGTCATCACGTCTTGCGCTTTCATGTTTTTCCTCCTCCTTTGAAAAAGTTTCAGAATGTCATGGACGGAGCCATGATTCTTCCGTTCGTCGAAAATTTGCGCGGGACTCCGTGACGGAGGCAGGTCGGAACACCCGCTCCGTCCTCGTTGGCGCCAAGAAACGCGGGCCGGACGCCGATCCGGCTCAGACATTCCACGACCCGCTCGGGACGTCCCCAATCGCTCCAATCCAATCCGATCAGGGGAAGAACCGCGCTCGATCCGGTCGCGCGCTCCAAAATCTCGCGGGAGAAATCGGCGGGGCGCAACCGCGAGTAAACGTGCGCGAGCGCCAAGGCCGCGTGATCCCGGTCCACTTCGCCGTGACGAACCGCGCGAAGCACGCGGCGATACATCGTAAAGGCCTCGGTCGCTTCGGGAAGATGCCGTTCCCCCAACGTCCACAGCAACCGGGCGCTGGAGGCGACGATCATCGTGTTCCACAAACTCCCCTGATGAAAAAGCTCGTTCGCCCGGATGGGATCGGGTTTCTCTTGGAAGGTTCGGACCGGCCAAGGAACCTCTTTGTTCCTCTCCGCCGTTCCCTTTGTGTCCGGCACGATCCAACCGTAATCCGTCTCGGGTCGGGTCGGCGTCGCGCCCAATAAGGTCAGACGCTCCGCGTCCGCTTCAATGGCCCAACAGGCGCGTCGAAGGTGTTCGATGAAAGCGGCTTCGGGATGAACGTAATGATCGGAAGGAAGGATGACAACGTCGGCGGAGGGGTCCTGTTCCGTGATGTAAGCCAGCGCGTGAAGGATGGCCGTCGCCGTGCCTCGGTCGGCCGGTTGGCGGAGGATGACTTCCCCCAAGCCCGGATTCACCGCCTGTATGTAGAACGACTCATGTCCTTGGCCGATCACCGCGACGATGCGGTCCGGCGTGGCCAAGGCCGACGCTCGATCCAACGTGTGTTGGAGCATGGATCGCGTTCCGACAAAGGCGCAATACTGTTTGGGGCGATTCTCGTTCAACCATCGCAGGACCGTCGGACGCATCCGCTCCCCTTTGCCTCCGGCCAGAACGATCACCCAAGGGGAGGGCCGCGTTGTTTCGCGGGCTTTGTGTCTCGGAATTTCCCTCTCGCTTGTCAGGATCGGCATGAGAACTTCTCCCTTCTGACTCCCGTTCGGACTTCCCAATTTTTTCCTTCCCTTCGTGGAAGGTCGCGCTCAATATCCATCTTCATCATCGGTTGGAATTTCTCCGGCGACAATCGGGCTTTCCCTCATTTTGGCGTAGGGGAATCCCCCACAACGGAAAAAGAAGAAAAAAGACGCCAATCTGTTTTTTGTTCTGGCCAAGGAACGCGGGCGCGGAGAAAATTGAGGGGTTTCCCGGCGAGGAGCAACGGGAACCGCTTTTTTATGTTGAAGCTTCTGAATCACGTCTTTTCTTCCCTAGAGGGAGTCGCCACGAAAGAGGAAGCGACCCAACGAGTCGTGCAATTGGCTTGCCGTCGTCATGGTTGGTGGTTCGGCCGAGGTTACAAGCGTTCGGAGAAGAACCCCGAAGAATTGGTTTCCTTGGACTATTCCCGTTCCAACTCGGTCGTCCGCCCGCCGATTTTCTCCAAGCAGGGCCGGGCTTCCATTCTGCGGGGTCAAGGCTTGCCCTTGCGCGTGCTTGAGACCGGAAAAGCGGCGTGGGAGAGCGTTCTCAAGGCCGACCTTCAACTCCACGGGATCATGATGGGCCCCGAAGGGGAAGTTCACACGATGCTGGGATTTCCGGTCTATATCGGCGGAAAAACCACAGGCGTCTTGGTCTTCATCGCCGTCGGGGAAGTTGCCCCTTCCGAAGACGTCGTGGATGCCATGGACGAGGTCGGCTTGATTCTGGGCTTAACCTTCGAACGCCTCCGAATGAAAAGGGACGTCGAGGAGGGCGAGGCGAGGATTCGGACCATTCTGGATTCGGCCGCCGAGGCGATCATCACAATCAGCCCATCGGGCTTGATCCAAACTTTCAATCACGCCGCCGAAGCGCTGTTTGGCCACCCCGCGTCGGATGCCGTCGGAAAAAACGTCAATATGCTCATGCCCCCTCCCTTCACGCGGGAGCACAACTTCTATCTCCGGAATTACCTTACAACCGGGCGGAAAAAAATCCTTGGCGCCGAGCGCGAGGTCGTCGGAAGGCGACGGGACGGATCGGTCTTTCCCATGTCCCTCCACGTCAGCGAGATCTTCGCCGGGGACCGGAGGCTTTTCACCGGCATCGTCCGCGACCTGACCGAACGGAAGCAGATGGAGGCCGAAGTGGCGACAATTGCCTCGCTCGAACGGCAGAGAATCGGCCACGAGTTGCATGACAACATCGGTCAGACCCTGACCGGAATTGCCCTGCTCGCCCAAGCCCTCCAGCGGCGTCTGGCCGACGCATCCCACTCCGAAGCCGAAAGGGCCGGGGACGTGGTCCGGGGCGTGAGCCAAACCTTGGAGCAACTCCGCGCCTTGGCGAGGGGGCTCGCCCCCGCCGACATCGGACCCGGGGATTTGCCGCGAGCCTTGGAAGAATTTTGCGTCGGCATCGAATCCCTCCACGGGATCGCCTGCGGTTTCAAATGCGATCAACCGGTCAGAACGGAGAACGCCCACGTCGCCACGCAGATGCTTCTCATTGCCCGCGAGGCGGTGACCAACGCCGTCAAGCACGCCCAACCCAAAAGAATTGAAATCGAGCTTCGATCGGACAACGGCAATATTGACCTGATGGTTCGGGATGACGGCAACGGCATCCCTTTGGCGCTCTCCCCCCGCAAGGGAATGGGATTGCGCATCATGGGATACCGGGCCAACGTCATCGGAGCGACGTTGAGGGTCGAGCCGTTGCCTGAAGGCGGCACCCTTGTCCATTGCGCCAAGGAAAGGGAGCGATAACGCCATGCCGGGCGGAACTCGACGAAAGGCAAAATCCGATCCAACCCTGCGCCACGCGCGCAAGTCCCGCGTGCTCATCGTGGACGACCATCCGCTCGTGCGTCATGGCCTCTCGGAACTGCTGGGGCGGGAACCCGATTTAGAAATTTGCGGCCAAACCGGCGATCCCGCCGAAGCCTCGCGCCTCGCGCGATGGTCCCGCCCCGACATGGCCATCATTGATCTCGCGTTGAAGGAAGGCGACGGCATCGAACTGATCAAACAGCTTAAGACCGATACTCCGACGACGAAAATTTTGGTCTATTCCATGCACGAGGAGACGCTCTACGCCGAGCGCGTCCTGCGGGCCGGAGCCAAGGGATTCGTCAACAAGCAGGAGCCCCCCTCGACCCTTCTTGAGGCCGTCCATGCCGTGCTCAAGGGCAAGCTCCACCTCAGCCGGGTTGTCATGGAACGGATGGCTCTTGAGGCGACTCAAGGAACCAAGCAGATCGGTCACGCGCCGGAGGAATTGCTCTCCGACCGCGAACTCGAAATTTTCCGACTCATCGGCGGGGGCATGGCGACGGCGGACATTGCGGCGAGGCTTCACCGAAGCGTTAAGACCATTGAAACCCACCGAGAGCGCATCAAGCGAAAATTGCAAATCGCCAAGAACACGGAATTAATCCAACGGGCGGTCCAATCGGAACTGGAACACAAATGAGCGTCCAAGCCGTTTTGGGAAGATGTTTGACGAGAAGAGTCTGGGGGCGCATCTCCCGCAAACCGCGCTTGAAAGTCCCAAACACTTGACAATAATACGCTCAATGGCCTTGCGCGTAGCAAAGCCGCTCGCGCCGTCCGCAACCCGAATATAGTCCGCGATCATGCAGGAAATTTGGCTCATACTCCGCACCACGGCAGGCAATCCGTCTCTCCTGACGACGGCGTTGGTTGATATTTTTCTCGTGGCCATTCCCTTCTACGTGATCTTCGCCCTTTTGCGCGAATCACGCTCGGTCGTCGCGTTGTGGGGCATCATCACGATGCTGGCGTTGTCGTTCCTGCTCTATTTAGTCGCCAAAATTTGGGACCTTCAAGCCACGGCTCTTATTTATGAGCGTTTCTGGATCATCGTCGTTTTGATTTTCCTCATCATTTTTCAGGGGGATTTGAAAAAAGGGTTGACCGATTTTGGACGCATCCGATTGTTCAGCGCGCTGTTCACGCCGGATCGGCAAATCGTCTTGGAGGTCGTCCGCGCGGCGCAGGCGCTGGCCGAGCGCAAGATCGGCGCGATCCTCGCCTTCGAACGGGGCAATTCGCTCAATCCTTATCTTCCCACGGGGACGATGCTCGATTCGGAAATTTCCGCCGAGATGATCCGCTCGATTTTCACCCCACAGACGCCGCTCCACGACGGAGCGATGATCATTCGCGGAAGCCGGATCGTCGCCGCCGCCTGCATTCTTCCGTTGACCGAAAACACGGGACTTTCCAAGGACCTCGGCACGCGCCATCGCGCGGCCATCGGTTTGACCGAAGAAACCGACGCCGTCGTTGTCGTCGTTTCCGAAGAGACCGGCGTCATCTCGTTGGCCGAAGGGGGCAAGATCGAGCGCTTCCTTGAGGCCGAGGATTTGCGCAAGCGGCTCGAACGCGAACTCGATTTGGAATCCGAACACGAACCGGAGGCCGCCCATGGGTAAAACCGGATGGATCTGCCAGATTCCCTTGATCGCGGCGGCGATCCTGATCTCCTTCATCATTTGGATCATGGCCAAGATGAGCACGCAGGAGAGCGAACAACTCACGGTTCCCATTCTCTTGGAAAATCTTCCCGTCAACGCGCGCCTTGATTACAATCCCAAGACCATTCCCATCATGATCTCGTTTCCCCAGAGCCAGAAATCCCGCGTCATCGCGCAGAACTTCGAGGTCCGCTTCGACGTTCGCCGGGCGTTCGGCGACGATCCCCGTTCTTGGGCAGGCGTCAAGGAGCCGATTCAACATGCCTCCAACCTCACGTTGGACAACATCCATCGCACCGATGTTCCCGAATCGGTCCGCGTCACCGAGCTGGTCGGCTCGCCCCGCCTGCAACTTGACGCATCCCTGCTCACCCAAACGATCCCGGTCAAAGTTCAAACCGCCGGCGCGCTCCCTCCCAACTTCGAGCTTCGGGACGAGCCTCGCGCCGATCCGCCGCAGATAACCGTGACGGCATCCCCGGATGCGTTGAAGCGGCTTGCCCAGCCCGGATCGAGCGTCCAAACCGAAACCATCAAACTTGCCGGTCATACCAAGGACTTTTTGGATTACGTGAACCTGCTTCTCCCCACGGGCATCAAACCCGTGGACGAGAAGCAAACCAAGATTCAGGTGTTCATCGGCATCCGCGAGAAGGAACTTTCCCGCGCCTTCCCTGAACTTCCCATTCGCCTCTTTGTCTTCACCGCCGGAACGACCGCCACGGTCACCCCTCCGACCGCCGAAGTCCGGGTGAAGGCCCGCGTTTCCATTCTCGACCGCATCACTCCCTCGATGTTTGCCTTCGCCCCCAAGGACCTTCTCCCCGAAGAACCCGGGGTTCGCAAAAACGTCGAGCTGGTTGCGGCGTTCGCCGACGACGTTCCCAAGGAGATCCGCGAAAACGCCGAAATCGAAGGACTCACCCCCTCCAAAGTCCAAGTCGAATTCGCCAAAGCCCTTGCCCCCAAATCCAAATCTTCCTCCAAAGATTGACTTTCCCCTTTAGCCTTTCGAGCTTCGCCTTTATACTTTCCGCCCATGGCTACCCTCTGCGTCAACGTTGACCACGTCGCAACCCTCCGCCAAGCGCGCGGCGGGATCGAACCGGAGCCGGTCTTGGCCGCGATTCAAGCCGAACTCAACGGCTCAACCGGTGTCACCGTGCATTTGCGCGAAGACCGCCGCCACATTCAGGAACGCGACGTGCGTTTGATCCGCGAGGTGGTCGTCGGACACCTTAATCTGGAAATGGCGGCAACCGACGCCATGGTGCGATTCGCCCTTTCGGTGAAACCGGGCATCGCCACGCTCGTCCCGGAACGCCGTCAAGAGCTGACCACCGAGGGGGGCTTGGACGTGATTCGCGGCGAGGGGCGCCTCAAACGGGCAATCGCGCGGCTTCGCAATGCCGGAATCATCGTGAGCCTCTTCATTGATCCCGTTCCCGCGCAGATTCAAGCCTCCCGCGAAGCCGGAGCCGATGAAATCGAACTCCACACCGGTCCCTACTGCAATGCCCGCTCGGATCGCGCCGTCAAGCAACGGCTCAACGCCCTCGTCGAGGGAACAAAGTTAGCCCAAGAATTGGGATTGGTTGTCAACGCGGGGCACGGACTCAACTACGCCAACGTCGCGCTCGTCGCGGCGATTGAAGGAATGAGGGAACTGAACATTGGTCACTCCATCGTCAGCAGGGCGGTGTTTGACGGTTGGTCCAAGGCCGTCGCCGACATGGCTCGGCTGATCCGAGAAGCCTCGCGTGCCCAAGCATGAAAATTCTCTACCTGTGCGCGGACCCCGGCGTTCCTGTATTTGGACGCAAAGGATGCTCCACCCACGTCCGGGAAAATTGCCTTACCCTTATGGCTCTCGGAAACGACGTCCGATTGGTCTGCTCCAACAGCGAGGGGGACGACGAAGACCGGGGCAAATTGGATTTGGTCACCGTCCGGCGATATTATTCCCGAAAACTTGGGTTTGATTTCCGACACATCCTCTTGGATCTTCGCCTCCGGCGAGAAGCCGAGAAAATTATCGCCGATTGGAAACCCGACGCAATCTATGAGCGCTATTCCCTCTATTCGCGGGCGGGCACGGATTTGGCCCTTCGTCACCGCCTTCCGCATCTCTTGGAGGTCAACGCCTTCATGACGCGGGAACAAAAAGATCGGATCAAAATCATGCCGCTGGCCCGTCGCGTCGAGCGGCGGATCATCCGGCGCGCGCGACACGTCGTTGTCGTTTCCCAGCCGCTTCTTGACGACGTGGTCGCATTGCGGGGCGGGACGCAAACGGTCACGCGGATGCCGATGGCGGTCAATGTCCATCGGTTCAATCCCACCGTGGATGGAGCGTCGGTCCGCAAGAACTTGGGTTTGGAGGGAAAATTCGTGCTCGGCTACGTCGGAACCCTCACCGGCTGGCACGGGATTGATTTGCTCCATCAACTCGCCGTCATGCTGAAGGAGTCGGGGATGAATGATTTCGTGATTCTGGTCGTCGGCGGGGATGATCGGCGATTGCTCCATCACCGCGAAAAAGCGAAGGCGGAAGGTCTTGAGGATGTTCTCCGCTTCTTGGGTCCGGTCGGTTACCACGACGTCCCCGCTCACATCCGGGCGATGGACGTCGGCATGATCCCCGACACGACCCCTTGGTCTTCTCCGGCAAAATTGTTCGAGTATCAGGGATGCGGCATTCCGGTTCTCGCTCCACGCCACCCGGCCATCGAAGCGGCAATGGTTCATGGGCGGGAGGGATTCATGTTTGAGCCGCGAGACGTCGTTCAAATCGCCCATTGGGCGCGTCATCTCCACGAGAATCCGACTCTCAGAATCCAGATGGGTCGCCTAGGACGAAATCAGGCCGCCACTCATTATTCTTGGGAAGCCGAAGGGCGCGCGATTTTGGATATTCTGGAAAGACAGGCGGTCGCATTAAGCGACTCGTCCTCGTAGGATTCAATCCACTATCTACAATGCTTGGCGTTCCTAGCGCTTTGGCGGTTAGAATCAACCGAAAACCGAAGCCGGACGGGGATGCCCCTAAAAAATATCTACTCCCCCCTCTAAGAAAATCCCTCCCCCGGCGTCTCTAAGGGTGCGCAAGGACAAAACCCGCATGGGAAAGGCGCAAAAACATGGATCAGACCAAGGCGGAACCGGAATCGGAGTCCCATCTCCTTTCGCCGGTTCGGTCCGACGGCAAAAACCAACCGGATGACGGGCGACTGCCGGATGAAGAGATGGAACCGCTCTTCAAGTCCCATCAATCCGCGCTCCTGCGATACGCGGCGCGGATGGTTCGGGACGCCGAAACCGCGCAGGACGTCGTGCAGGAGGTCTTCCTCCGGCTCCACGTCGAGCCGCCGCAGGGCAACGACCCCAAGCTCCTCTCGACTTGGCTTTACCGCGTCGCGCACAACCTCTGCGTGGACCTGATCCGAAAGGAGAGCCGAATGCGCGCCCAAGTCGAGGAACTGCCGCGTCCGGCGCCGATCCCCGGCCCCGACCGCGCAATGGAAGCCGCCGAAACGCGCCGGGAATTGGACGCCCTTCTGGGCCGCCTGAACGAGAACCAACGGATCGCCGTCGTTCTGAAAATTCAAGAGGGCAAATCCTACCGCGAGATCAGCGAGATCACCGGTCTCACGGTCTCCAACGTCGGATTCTTGATCCATCAGGCGATGAAGAAGATGAATGGGTGGCTCAATGAAGCCGCAAAGGGTGAAGGAACATGAGTGAGATCAACAACAAAACGGAACCCGCCATAAAACCGACGGGAAAAGGTCGTCGCTGGGTTCGCCGGACATCTTTGACAACGGGCGTGCTGTTGGGTGTGGGAATTCCAACCGCGCTGATTATCGTGGGCATGCGCGAACACCAGCGTCAAATCCGTCGGACCATCGTGGAAAACCTGGTCAAGTTGGACGGCGCAAAAGAGCAGTGGGCTTTGGAGAACAATAAGAAAGCCACTGACTCGGTTAGTTGGGAAACGCTAATGACGCCGCCGCCGGGTGCTTGTTTCTGGCATACCATCGAACAGGAATTCGAGGGAGGCACCTATATCCTCGGAACCATCGGAGAATCGCCGAAGTATCTTAAAGGAAATCAAACGATAACATTATCCAATGACGGGCACGTCGTCACTACGACCGTCGAATAAGGCCATGGGGCAAAGGCAACAGGGCAACACCAAGGGATGAAGAGGAGAGATGAACCATGAACACGACTTGTCACGACATTGAACCCAATCTTTCCGCCTATCTTTTCGACGAGATGGAGAAGGCGGAGAAGGAGCGGATTGAACGGCACGTCCGGACCTGCGAGATCTGCCGGACCGAACTGGAGCAACTGCGCGAGACGCTCGGGATCCTGCGCGAGAAATTCGAGGCCGAACCGGTCGCGGCGGAATTGAGCGGGGAGCGGATTCAGGCGTTGCGGCGTATGGCCGTGGCGCAGGTGCCCTCGCCGGTGAAAAATCCTTCTCATTCTCCTACTCCTACTCCTTCTCCAACCCAAAACGGCGCAACCTCCCCCCGATCCGCCCGGATTATCCGGCTTCGACGAATCGGGACATGGGCGGTCGGTCTGGCCGCCGCGACGATCATGATGATCCCGATTTATTCCGGCTACCAACGCGCCCGCGAGCGCGATTTCCGGCGCGGCATCGAGGAAACCCTGACCAAAATTGACGGCGCGAAGGAACAATGGGCGCTGGAAAACAACAAGAAGGCGACCGACAGGCCGATGGTCGGCGATCTCGAAAAGCAAGATGGATCCGGCTATTTGAAAGCCTTTCCCGAACCCCCCAAGGGAGGAACCTACATCATCGGTGCGGTCGGCGAGAACCCCAAATACGTCAACGGCAAAACCGAAATCACATTGGCGGAAGTGGGAACGGTCGTGACGGCGGTTGAAGGTGGAGGAGGCGGAGACTGGCGGCAAGTCAGTGATTCGGCCGAAAAGAGAACCGGTGGCAAGAAGGCCTTGCAACAAAGACCAATGGCGAGCGCGGCAAATCCGTTAAAGTCGCAACCCGCCCAACCGAGCGGCTATCAGTATCAGATCAACAATCTCGACAACAATCCGAATGCGAGTTCAAGCTACCCGGGTCATTCCATGACGGAAGTTGGAGCCATTGTGACGGCGGCTGATAGGGATGGAGAAGAAACGAGGAAAAAGGATGCTCAAAGCGCTGGAAAGAAATTGCAGTCCCTCAGCGCCATTGGGGATCTCCGCGATTCAGCTCCGCCAACCGTCAGAGACCGCGGCGATTACATTGTTAGCGAATTGGATAACGGCATGGGTCCCAATGACTTTCATTTCCCAAACCGCTTTGACCTAAACGGGCGCAGAATCGCCGGGGCCTCTGAAACGATTCCGTCCCAAGAATACACGGTCCAGACCGGACCGCAACCGAGCGGGATGTTTTTCAAGAATTACGGCGTCAATCCGTTCGTCGAGACGCGGACCGACCGTTTCTCGACGTTTGCGGCGGACGTGGACCGCGCATCCTACACGATCGCGCGGGATTATCTCCACCGCGGCCTCTTGCCGCCGTTCGAGGCGGTCCGCGTCGAGGAAATCATCGCCTATTTCCCCGACCGCTACGCGCCGCCGAAAGAGGACGCCTTCGCGGTCTATAGCGAAATGGCGCCGTCGCCGTTCGACAAGGGGTTCCAGCTTCTGCGGATCGGACTCAAGGGGCGCGAAATTCCCGACGCTCTCCGCAAGCCGCTGAACCTCACGTTCGTCATTGACGTCTCCGGCTCGATGCAGATGGAAAACCGGCTGGGGCTGGTCAAGCGGATGCTCCAGATGCTCGCGTCCAAAATGCGCCCGGATGATAAAATCGGCTTCGCGACGTTCGCCGACGCGGGCCGGGAATTGCTCGCCCCCACCTCGGCGCGCGAATCGTCCGCGATTTACTCGGCGATCTCCACGCTCAGCGCCGGCGGCTCAACCAACGTCGCCGAGGGATTGCAGATCGGCTACGCGATGGCGCGCCGGGTCTTCGATCCCAACGCGGTCAACCGCGTGATTCTTTTTTCAGACGGCGTCGCCAACACCGGCCTGACGCAAAGCGACGCGATCCTCGCCACGCTTGCCGCCAGCGCGAAGGACAACATCTATCTCACGGCCGTCGGCGTCGGGATGGGAAATTATCATGACGAACTGCTCCAGCAACTCGCCGACAAGGGAAATGGCCACTACGTCTATATTGACACCGATCAGGAAGCGCAGAAGTTCATGACGAAGGACCTTCTCGGTGCGATCGAGGTCATCGCGCAAGACGTGAAAATTCAGGTTGAGTTCAATCCGGCGATGGTGAAGCAATATCGGCTTCTCGGATTCGAGAAGCGCGACGTCGCCGACAAGGATTTCCGCAACGACGCGGTGGACGCGGGGGAGATCGGCGCGGGACATTCGGTCACCGCGCTCTATGAACTCGAAATGAACAAGGGAAACGAAGAAGACAACGCCGCGACGGTTTTTGTCCGCTACAAGCAACCGGACAAGGAGATGGCGGTGAAAGAGATCAAGGGACCGATCCGTCTGCGCGAGGTGAGCAAGACGTTCGAGACCGCCGACGATCACTTCAAGCTGGTCGCCATCGCCGCCGAATACGCCGAAATTCTGCGCAATAGCTACTGGGCGCGAGGGAAAATGATGAGCGAAGTCGGACGGTTGTTCGACGCCTGCTTCCCCGGCAACCCGCCCAATCCCGAAGCCGGCGACCTGCGCAACTTGATCGAGATTGCCGACCGCCTGACGCAATCTCGTAGCGTCGCGCCGATCCCTCCGCGCCCCCCGCAACGTCCCGCCGAAAACCCCGACGCCGCACCGAGGGTGAAGATGGAGGAGTGAAAACAGCCAGCGAAGCACGCGAAAGACGCAAAAGAATCTTCTTGACATAATAGAATTTGAGAATTAGTCTCAAATTCATATTATGCGCCGAGAACCCGAAACCACAATTGGCTTCACCCTGATCGAGCTTCTGATCGTCGTTGCCATCATCGCCATTCTGGCGGCGATTGCCGTTCCCAATTTTCTCGAGGCGCAAGTCCGCGCCAAAGTTTCCCGCGTCAAGGCCGACATGCGCTCGCTGGCCACCGCCATCGAAGCCTATCGCGTGGACAACGCCGATTATCCCGAAGGGACCGACGAACTGGACGAAATGAGTCCGGAGTTGGTCGCGTTCCTCGGCCCCCTTGCCGAACGCTATTATAACTTCCGAACGCGCGGACCGGCCGGCATGACGGCTGGCGTCAACTTCTTCACCCTCACAACCCCCATCGCCTACATGACGACCATTCCAACCGATCCCTTTGCCGACGCGGGAGCGGGGATTGTTCCGTTCTGCTACCGCGACGCAAAAATCACCCGCGACGGCTGGATTTTGACTTCGGTCGGGCCGGACGCCGATCTTTTTGCTCCCGGCGGCATCGGAAATTCCAACTCCGCCAATCCCCTCAGCACGGCGGCGGACGACGAAACCCCGGCCCACGTCGGCGACATCAACGAACGCGCCGTCCTGCATTTCATCGAAGGGGACAATCCGCCGTCCCTCACCTTCACCAACGAGCAACGCGCGCAATTCGAAGCCTATCTCACGGAGCTCACCTACGATCCGACCAACGGATCGGTTTCCAACGGCGATCTTTGGCGCAAATCGGGAACCGCGAAATCGGACAACGGACTTCATCAGGATTGAAACCGACCGCGCAGATCCGCCCAAGTGGAGTCCCCTTGAATCGCGCGTTCTCGTGCTCTTGCTGGTAATCGTGCTCGACGATTCTCTTTCCGCCCCGCAAACCACTTGACGACCATCGGCGTTGGTCCTAACTTGAAATTGGGAGACAAAATGATGCCCAAGGCCACCATCGCCATCGGCGCCGATCACGGCGGATACGACGACAAAACCAAGCTCTGCCGACACCTCAAGGAACGCGGTTACCGCGTCATTGACATGGGAACGGTCAACGGCGACGCAACCGACTATCCGATCTACGGTTTTCGCGTGGCCGAGGCGGTCGAACGGGGTCAGGCGCAATTCGGCGTTTTGCTTTGCCGCTCGGGCAACGGCATGGCGATGGCGGCGAACAAAGTGCGCGGCGTCCGCGCGGCGATTGCGACCAACGTCAAGCTGGCGCAACTCGCCCGCCAGCACAACGACGCCAACGTGCTCATCATGGGAAGCGATTTCATGGAGCATCCGACCGAGGAGGTCCTTGACGCCTTTCTCGAAGCCGCGCCGGAGGATGGACGCCATGCGCGGCGGGTTGATCTCATCAAGCAATATGACAAAACGCTTTCCTCGAATCTGCCGACGCATCAACTTGCCGCGTTCGGCCAAAGCCCTTGGATGGACGACATCAGCGACACGCTCATTGCGTCGGGAGAATTGAAACGGTGGGTCGAGGAAAAAGGAATTCGCGGGCTGACCTCCAATCCCTCGATCTTCGACAAGGCGATCAGCGGCGGGCAGGGGCGTTATTCGGCGGAACTCGCCAAGATGAGCAAAGCGGGAGTTTCGACCGAGGACGCCTACGAAAAATTGACGACCGAAGACATCGCCTCCGCCGCCGATATTTTGCGGCCTCTTTACGACGCCACCGGCGGCGACGATGGGTTCGTCAGTTTGGAGGTTCTTCCGGCCTATGCTTACGACGAGGAAAAGACGGTTTCGGAGGCGGCGCGGCTTTTCAAATTGCTCAATCGTCCCAACATCATGATTAAGGTTCCGGGAACCGTTGAGGGAATCCGGTCGTTTCGCCGTCTGACCGCCGAGGGGATCAACATCAACGTCACGCTGATTTTTTCGCGGAAATTTTACAACGACATCGCGCGAGCCTACGTCGCCGGATTGAAGGATCGCAGGGCGGCGGGCAAAGAGGTGGCGCGCATCCGATCCGTGGCCAGCGTGTTTGTCAGCCGGATTGACACCTCCGTTGACAAGACTCTGGCGGAAATGAAAACGAAGGATACCGATCCGGCCAGAATTGCTTCAATTGATTCGCTCCTTCATCAAATTGCCATCGCCAACACACGGCTGATCTATGACGATTTCAAAACAATTTTTTACGGCGAGGAATTTGCCGCGCTTGCCGAGGCTGGAGCCGCGCCGCAACGCCCCCTTTGGGGAAGCACCAGCGCGAAAGACCCCGCCATGCGCGACGTGGTTTACGTCGAGGAACTGGTCGGCCCGCTGACGGTCAACACGATTCCCCTTTCCACGCTCAATGCGATTTTGGATCACGGAAAAATCCGCGCCGACAGTTTGAGCGAGGACGTGACCGGGGCGAAGAAGAAACTTGAAAATCTTTCATCCCTCGGTATAAACCTCGAAGGCGTTTGCATGGATTTGCAAAAAGCCGGGGTCAAAGCCTTCGCCGATTCGTTCGATCATTTGTTCGGGACGATCAAGACGGCATTGAGAGGTTGATGATTAAACACAAAGACACAAAGAAGGCACGAAGCGGCACGGAGGCCGAGGCGACTGATATGTAATTGACCTTGTCCGCGTTGGTTGTCAATTCTCCTGTGTTCTGATAATCTCCCGCGCCATGAAATCGGCGACGGGGAAGGCATACGCGCGGGCGGGGATATTGGGCAATCCCTCCGACGTTTACGAGGGAAAAGCCATGGCGGTCATTGTCCGGAATTTTTCCGCCGAGGTCACCATCGAGGAATCGGATCATTTTGAGATTTTACGCGGTCCCGCCGACGCGATTTCCTTCCCGAATTTTGCCGGAATGGTTGACCTGATCGGTCAGCAGGGATGCTACGGCGGGGTCCGGCTCATCAAGGCCGCGATCAAGCGATTCGCGCAAAACGCCGGACAGCTCCCCTCCGAAAAAATGCGATTCACCATGAGTTACCGGAGCGACGTTCCGCGACAGGTCGGGCTGGCGGGATCGAGCGCGCTGGTGATGGCGGCGATTCGCGCGTTGATGGCGTGGTTCGAGGTGAAAATCGAGCCGTTTGATTTGGCGGAAATGACGTTGGCCGCCGAAGTTGAGGATTTGGGAATCGCCGCCGGACCGATGGACCGCGCGATTCAAGCGTATGAGGGGGTTCTCCACATGGATTTCAAATCGCCGCGTCGCGCCGAAGCTTACACGCGGCTCGATCCGAAAATTCTGCCGCCGCTTTACATCGCTTACGATCCGCGGACGGGGGAGATTTCCGGAAAAGTTCACAGCGACGTGCGATTGCGCTGGCTGAAAGGGGATCCGGAGGTCCGCGAGGCGATGTCGCTGTTCCCGAAGCTTGTGGATGATGGTATGATTTGTCTCACGAGCGGCAATCTTGAGGGATTCCGAAAATTGATGGATCAAAATTTTAACACGCGGGCGAAAATCTGGAACCTCAGTCCGCGCGATCACGAGATGGTAAGGATCGGCCGGGACTTGGGGGCCGCCGTGAAGTTTTCGGGATCGGGGGGAGCGGTCGTCGGCGCGATGCCGGACGAATCGCTTTTTCCGGCCATCGAGCGGGCTTACACGCAGGCGAGATACAGGGTGATTCGTCCGCAAATCGAACCGACGGGAGCATGAACGCAGAATGAAAGCCATTATTCTGGCCGCGGGTTTCGCCACGCGGCTTTATCCCTTGACGAAGAATCAGGCCAAGCCGCTTCTGGAGGTCGGTGGGAAACCGATGCTGACGCGGCTGGTTGAGAAAATCGGAATCCTCAAGGAAATTGACGAAATTCTCGTCGTCGGCAATGAAAAATTCCGCGAGCAGTTCGCGGCGTGGGGGAAAAGCGTCGCTTCGCGCGTTCCGATCCGCGTCCTGAACGACGGCTCGACCGACGACGACAATAAACTAGGAGCCATCGGCGATCTGGCTTACGCGATGAATCAGATTCCGGGGGAATGCGACCTGCTGGTCGTCGGCGGAGACAACCTGTTTGAATTCGATTTGGTTCCCTATGCCGCCGAATTCATGAGGCACCGTTGTCCTTTGCTCCTTCTGCGCGAGACTGAGCGGAGCGAAGGGCAATCGCGTTACAACGAGGTGACGACGGACGGACAAGGGCGCGTGACGCGATTCCGCGAAAAGCCGGCCGATCCCCAGACCAACCTCATGGCGATCTGTCTTTATTTCTTCACGCCGGAGATCAAGGTGAAGGTCGCGTTGTATCTGGCGCAGGGGAACAACCCCGACGCGCCCGGGTATTTCATCGAATGGCTCGTCAACGAAAGCAAGGTTCGGGGAGTGAAATTCAGCGGCGGCTGGTTCGACATCGGCAATCTTCAGACCTTGGAGGAAGCGCGCGCGCGGTTCGCCCAAGCTTGATCCTCAGCATCGGAGGATAATCGAGAATCGGAGAAAAACCAAGAGGTCCAAACGATGGCAGGAAGCATCGGTATTCGCATCCATTGAATTTCTTCTCCGCGATTCGGGATTCTTGGCGTCTTGGCGGTTGGTTCCTGCGCCTTTGCCTTTAACGCGGATTTTTGCGAGAATGTATCCGAAGGAATGCGACATGAAATTGCCTCGCATCGGCATCAACACCTCGTTCGAATCGGACGCCAAGGGGGGCAAATCGAGCACGCGCGCGGCGTATTGGCAAGCGATCCTTCACGCGGGGGGAATTCCCATTCTCATTCCCCAGCTTGGCGATCCGCAAATTATCGGCGAGGCGGTCTCGGAACTTCAGGGATTCGTCTTCATCGGCGGCGACGACATTCCGGCGGAACGCTACGGCGGCAAAACTCTTCCCACCTGCACGACAATGGATTCCGCGCGCGAGAAAAGCGACTTCGCGCTTCTCGACGCGATCATCGAAAACCGCAAGCCCGCGCTGGCGATCTGCCTCGGATTTCAGGAATTGAACGTCCGTCAGGGAGGCGCGCTTTATCAGGATATTCTCTTCGACGGCCCGCCTACCGACGTGCGCCATTATTCCCAAGACGGCAAGGATGCATTGCATCCCGCGAAGGTCGAGGAAGGGAGCCGCCTCGCCGAAATTTTGGAAGCCGACGGATCCATCGAAGTCAACAGCGCGCACCATCAGGCGGTCCGACAGGTGGGGCGCGATCTTCGCGTGGCCGCCCGCGCGCCCGATGGCTTGATCGAAGCGGTCGAACTCGAAAATTATCCTTTTTTTTTCGGCGTGCAGTGGCATCCCGAACGCCTGCCCAAATCGCCGATCCATCGGCGTCTATTTTCTTCCTTGGTCAAAGCCGCAAATCGAACCAACGCCGAACACGGCCAGAAATTGGGATATTGACGAGGAATTTGCGGCTCCGGTGAAAACCGTGGCGGCATCCATCCTTAATCTTATTTCTACGGAGCCGCGCGGAAAGAAGCGTATTGGGGATATTGGGTCAAGAATTGATCAATGTCCCCGGCGAACGACGGACCACCGTCGCGGGCGACCGTTTTCAGAAGGGTTCCGCCGACCGGAAAATACTTGATGTCCAAGGCGAATTCCCTCTCGCGCTCCTGGGCCAGCCGTTGTTGATGGATGGCCGTTTGCTCGGCGTCAATGACGCCGAAAATCGCGGCGCGGAGCCGGTCCAAGAGTTGCGCCAGCCCCGGCGGTTGGATGTCGGCCAAGCGCCGGAGAATCCGCTCAAGTTGCTCCGGAGTCAGGTTGGCAATCACACGGCGGGCGGCGACGGCCAACCCGCCGTTGGGCTGGTCCGAAGCGTCAATCATCGCCAAAGCGAGCGTCTTCACGTCCCCTTTCCCTTTGTCCAAATCATTGCGGATCCGAATCGCCTCGCTCGGAAGCTGATTGAAACGCGCCTTGAAGTCGGCGTCGCGCGTGTTGTTGATCGTGAGGATGATTTCGGAGAAAAGATCGGGATTTTCAAACTCTGTTTCGACCGCCGACAACGTGTCCTCCAAGCCCGAGGCCAGCGGATCGGCTCGCAGGGTCTCGCACGCTTTATGGAAAAGATCGGGACGGCGAATCTGCTCCCCGTTCAGTCCCGTGCAGGGTCTGATCGGCTCCATCGTCAAATCCGGATTGGCGTTCGCCCGATTCCTCACCATCCCCGCGACCTCGGCGTCGAGCGCGGGAATGCGCTGGATCAAATGCTCCAAATCGTCCACTGTCAATTCCTGACCGGATAAGCTACCGGCGGCTTCCAAAGCACATGCCGGACCGGTTGGCGCTTCGATTTCCATGAGGTAGAGCGTCTTGACGTCCGCGCATTTGCAGTGCCGGAGGAAACCCAATAGTTCCGCCCGTTTGCGGTCGCTCACGCCGTTTGTCGGATCGCTCGCGATCACCAATGCCTGCATGATCGCCTGTTTGCATTCCTCTTTTTGCGAGGGATCGGGACTGAACGGCATTTGTCTGGTGGCTTGGACCGCCTTGAGGTAGGCCGGAGAGCCGTAGGGTTTCAAGAGGTCCTGCGCCAGTTGTTCGATCATCGGTTGGGACGCCGCGACGAGCGCCGCCGCGTCTTGGGGCGAGGTATCCATCAAAGGACGAAGCAGTTCGCCGATTTTTTCCATGCGATCCAACGTCAGGGCGGTGGTTCCGGAATCCCCTCGCCGAAAAGCTGTTTCCACCGCGCTACTGGCGATGCGCCGCTGGAGCGGATCGAGCGTCGCCACCTTTCGCTTGAGCTGATCCATCGCCCGACCGAACCGCGGATCGGAATCGGGAAGGAGGAGATCGCCGGCAAGCTGGTCAATCTCCGTCTGGACGGGATCGGTGGGCGGCGCGGCGGAGGAAGAAGCCGAAGTTGACAATTGCGCGCGGACGCGCAGGGCAAAAAATCCGAGCAGAAGAACGCCCAAGACCGCGCCGAGCCGAATTCCCAGCCAGATTCCACCGCGCCCTTCTCTCTTCTTCTTTGTGTCTTCGTGCCTTGGTGGTAAGATTCTTAGTTTCATTTGGAAACCTCCTTACGGATGCGGCGTCGGGGTCGGCGTCGCCGTCGGATCGCACGGGGCGCGGGGCCGGCGCTTTTGATCGTCCATCGCCCGCTCAATTTCCTTTTGCCACTTGGGATCGGTTTCGGCCCCTTTCATTTGCTCCAGAACCCGCCGCGGCTCCTTGCCCGGCAGATGGGCGATGGCCTGAAGACAAGTATGGCGCGTTTTGTTGTCCGGCGAGGATTGATAAATTTCCACGAACTTCGGCAGACTCGCGGAATCCCCCAATTTCCCGAGCGCTTCAATCGCGGCCTGCCGGACCGGGAGATCGGCATGATTTAGTGCCTCTTGGATTTTGGGGGTCGCCGATCGCGCGCAAAAGTCGCCTAACGCCTCAATGACCTCTTTTTTCATCTTAGGATTCGGGTCGTCAAGGTGGCCTGCGATCTCGGCGACCTCCGCAGGTCCAATGCTCCCATTCCTTCTCAGGAGGATGATCGCGCTTTCCTTCCCCTCGCGGAGATATTGAAGAAGAATCGGCTTGGCTTCTTCCGGTGGCACCCGACCGGAGCCGGCAAGCCACGAGCCAAGACTCCCATAAGGCTCGGCGAATCCATGATCCCTTGCCTCAGACCAAAGCCGATTGATCACAGCGTCGGTATAGGAATTTTTTTGCTGGGTAAGCGCCATTTGCATTCCAAATAATGCGTTGTAGTGATGTTGCCTGTCCCATTCGACCGGATGGTTTGCTCGGTCACGAATTTGGGCCTCCACGATCGCCGGCAAGGTATCGGATGGATATAGATAGAGGGAATCGAGCAACGCGCCCTCGAATATGTATTTTCTACCATGCATTCCTGTATCCACAGCCAATCTCTCTTTCAACTGGGGATCTGCAAGAAGACGGACCAACAAGTTGGTCAGAAAATCGCCCATCCGCAGGTCATCCGCATTTTGGCGGATGTCTCCGGGGGCGTCCCGCGATCCGTGTTCGTACACCATCACGCGGAGCAACCCCGTTGCTTGGTAACCATCGGCCTCTTGAAGGATGAAGTCCGTCGCTTTACTCAAAACATCGTCATATCTTGGATCCTTCACATTGGCCAAAATCTTTCTCAATTCCGCCGCCGACGCGACGTCTCGATTGGCGGCCCCAACGATTAAACATCGCGAATCTCCATTCTGATCGGCGGATGAATCGGGGAGACATCCGGGCATTGCGAAGAGACAAAGGGTGAGAATGCCGATTGTCAATCCGCGCGAAGGCGCGTTGTATCTGTTCATTTGTGGAGACTCCATCCTCACCACTATGGCCTCGGGTAGTTGCAATTGACCGTCCTGCTATACGCAGGCTTCCAAATTGTTTCGGCGGACTCAGGAATTGAGGAGGCTTGGTGGGCAATTGCCTTTACCCTTCCCTGCATATCAAGGATAACGTCAGCTTGTAGCGCAATTATAGTGTGGTCAAGATCATCCTCGGCAGTTAGATAGATGTCCGTCCCAGATTCCTCGGCTTCTTTGTCATTCTTGAAATGCCATTCCTCGTGCTCCTGCACGTAGATCTGCAATAATTGGATGTTGCTTCCTTGGTTCACGTAGAAGGCCGATGAGGGATCGTAGAGAGCCGCCGCCGTATTGGTATCAATTTCAAATGGCACCGAGCCGGGGCTTTCGACGTAAGCCCACCCTGCGTTCGGACCTTGACCCACAAAGGCGTAGGACATCCCCAGGCTATTTTACCTCCTTGGCTGTGTATTAAGCGAATCCCGTCCGGAGTTGGAGGTTGATTGCCGATGTCGTCAACAAAATCACCTAGAAGGAAGGGATATAGCCAAGTTTCGCCCGCCAACGAGGAGACGCAAGGGTCCTCGCAACACAGATTGTGCCAATCGTCCAGACCCGGCTTGGTAATATCCGGTCCCGTGTATGGGTATACTTTCACGTTCGTCGCATCCACATTCCATTCGATTCGCGGGAGAATTAGGACGGGTCTGGTGAGGAATTTGTGAACCGGTCCCGTCCAAGGGCAATCGAATGAGACCTCGCAGGTGATTCTGGTCGCCTTGACCAGTTGCCCGCTCCATTCCGTCCCGGTTCCAACTTCGGAGGTTTGATCGGAGGTCCAGCGATAGGTCACCGGATCGGGGGCGCCCGTGACCTTGACCGACCATTTTCCCATCTCCCCGCGCCGGAGGGTGAAGGGGCCGTCTATCCCGCTGACGTCCCAGAAATGGACGTCCACCATTTCCCGAACTTGAGGATCATCCCACGTCTTGCAGTTCGTCCCCACGGGCAGGTTGTTCACTGCGTCGTCCATGAGGTTCGACAATCGCCAAGTCCCCGGGTTCCAACTCGGAATTCCGGTCCACTGCTGGATGACGCCGTCGTAAAAGGTCTGATCTTCGTCAATGAGAGTCTTCTCGCAGTCCCGGTTAAAAACATAGACCTGATAAATGTCCTTGTCGCCGAAGACGACGGCGTTCAAATGGAAATAAGCCGCCCAATCGCTTGGCCTCCAATTTTCACTTCCGGACGGAGGCAACCCGCCGGGAAACTCGACGCAAATCTCGCTTGCCGGATTGGCGTTCGTGGCGACGGGGAAGGATTGGTTGTAGGAGGGTTGCCAATCCACGTTTCCCAGAATGGGATCCCCCGGAAAGGTTTTGGGGCACGGCAGGCTGTTGCACGCGCAGTTGCATCCGGTCAGGATGAGCGGAAGAAGAAAGTAAGCCCGCAAGCCGATCCGAATGAGCGGATGAGCGAGTCTCCGACCCATGCCGTCATCTCCGACATCCTGCTTTTCGGGGGGGGGGGCAGGCTTTCAAACTTCATCCGTCAAACTCCCGCGCGGACCTTGAACCTTCGTTCTTGTTTGTCTTCTATAGTTCAACTTTTTCATCCCGTCAACTTTATTTGCAAATCAAGAAGCGAGAAGCTGATACAGGGCTGGAACCGTTTGGAGATGGTCCCCTTGGACGTAATAGCCTTTGCCGCCGAAGGCTTGGGGGATGCGGACGACGACGCTTTTGATGTCGCGCTGATAGTAGCCTTCGGCGCGTTCGTTGCCGATGTCCTCGGTTCGGGCCGGGCGGATGTCGAAACTGGCCGTGGTGAAATTTTTCGGCGGATGCCCGACGTTCGCGCACATCGAGCACGCCTTCAAAAAAATTTCGGGTCCCATGACCGCCGAACCGATGTTGAGGAAAACGCCCCCTCGACGCATCTTCTCGACCTCGGCGCAAAAAATCGCAAAATCGCGCCCGGAGCATCCCCCCTTGGCCGAGGGGTCCCAATCGGGGAATTGGTCAATGATGTCGGTCCCGATGGAGGCATGGATGGTAATCGGCGTGTTGCGCGTCAATCCTGCTGACAGGAGACTGAGATCGCGCCGGGGGAAATCCAGCTTTTGGGGAAACGGCTCGCCGGCGATCAATCTTCCCAAGGCTTCTCCCGCGCCGATCTTGAGTTTCTCGCCGTGCGTCAGCGCGCCGTTAATGAGCCGTCCGGTCTGCTCGGCGAATCCGAATTCCCCCTTGGGAAGCGCGCGCGGAACGTCCTCGCTGGTCATTCCATTCAAGGCAAGCTCAAGGTCGTGGATCATACCGGCGGCATTCATGCCGACGAGCGTGAGCAACCCGCGACGAATCAAATCGGCCATGAGGGGACCAAAGCCGTTTTTAATCAGATGCGCGCCGGTCAGCAAGATGACGGGATGCCCCTCGGCCCGCGCTTTGCGAATCGCTTCAACGACCGCGCGAAGTTCTGGGGAATCAAAGATAAGGGGACAGGATACCAATTTCTCGGGGGACGCGAGGTTTTCCACGCGAACCTTGCTCGGGCGCGTGTTCAGATCATAAGTCCGAATCCGGCCGGCGTCGAAGATGGGAAACCGGCCGCGATATTCGAGCATGGATTTTCAGCCGCGAAAAGGCGCAAAAGACGAAAAGTTGAAGGACTATTCCTTGGTGGCGCCGGCGAACTTTTTATAGCGTTGCTGGAATTTTTCCACCCGCCCGGCGGTATCCACGAATTTCTGCTTGCCGGTGAAATAGGGGTGGCAGGCGGCGCAGATTTCGAGCTTTCTCAGCGGTTTGGTGCAACGCACGGTATAGGTCGCGCCGCAGGCGCATTGAATCGTCGTCAGTTCGTATTTGGGATGAATTTCCGGTTTCATGTCTTGAATCCTCGCTCCTTGGCGCAGTGGCCAAACCTTGATCTTTTATCGCGCCGGGGGGGTGAAAGTCAAGAATTTGGTCCCATCCGCGCGGAGGCCGCTTGCGGAGCCGTCGCTTCGCCGCGCAAGGAGGCGACGGCTCCGCGTCCGGCCAGATAGCCCGAGGACCACGCCCACTGAAAATTGAAGCCCCCGATTTTGCCGTCCACGTCCAGAACTTCGCCGCAGAGAAAAAGCCCTGGGACCTTGCGCGATTCCATCGCACGCGCGTCAATTTCGCGCAGGTCCACTCCTCCTGCGGTGGCTTCGGCGAAGGCGTAACCCCGGTCGCCGATCACTTCAAGCGGCAATCGGGTCATTCGTATCGCCAGCGCGCGACGGTGGTCACGGGACAAATTGGATAGTGAGGACAGACCTTCGGTCAGCGCCTTGGCGAAGCGATCGGGATACAATTCTCCAATGATTGAAGCGGCGGGTCGTCCGGGATGGCGTCGCGCCTGATTTTTGAGCCATTCATCGGCGGCTTCGGGAGTTTGAAAATTCGGGTGAGCCATCGTGACGCGAAATTTCTCTTTGGGATGTTCCAGTCGGGCGCGTAGAAGATGGCGCGAAAAATTCATAACGACGGGTCCGCTGATCCCCAAATGGGTGAAAAGAAGCGAACCGTGGAGTTCGATGATTTTACGTCCCGCTTCGTTCTCCAGCCTCAAACCGGCGTCCAACGTAAGACCGCTGAATTCCTCGAATCTCCCTCCAAGATCGTTAGATTTACGCAGAACCAGCGGCACGAGAGCCCGCGTCACGGGAACAATCGTGTGCCCCATGCGATTGAGAATTTCAAGTCCTCGCCCGTCGCTTCCTGATTTTGGAAGAGCCAATCCTCCGGTGGCGACGATCAAACGCCGGGTAAAGATCGTTTGGCGATCCGCAGGGGTCAGTTCAAAGCCGCGATCGCTTGGGTGGAAATCCGCAATGCGCGTTCCGGAAACCAGATGCACGCCCAGATGGGCGGTTCGCATCAACAACGCATCCAAGACGGTTCGCGCCTGATTGCTGACGGGGAAATACTTGCCGCTCGGCTCCAGTTTAAGCCGGACTCCAAGTCTTTCCATCCAGCGCACAGTTTGATCCTCTCCGAACGCCTTGAGAACTTTGCGGATGATGGAACGGGGTCCGCCGAAAAAATCCTCCGCCATGACCGATTTGTTGGTGACGTTGCATCGTCCGCCGCCGCTGACGAGGATTTTGGCTCCGGGCTTTTTCGCGCCCTCGAAAAGATGGATGCGCAAGCCCGAACCCTGCGCGGCTTTTCCGGCGAAGATCGCGGCGGCCAATCCCGCCGCTCCGGCTCCGATGATGGCGATGTCCGTTTCCAATCTCGGAGCGACTCCGCAAGCCGGAATCACTCTTCCTTTTTGCCGATGATTTCCTCGATGGAATCCTTCATTTTTTCAAAGAAACCTTTTTCCTCGTGCGCTTGGCCGGGAACTTCCCCCATTTCCTTGGCGAATTCGCGCAAAAGTTCCTTCTGTCTGTCACCGAGTTTTTTGGGAACTTGAATCCTGACGTGGGCGTGCAGGGTTCCGCGCGGCGCCTTTTCCGCGTCGCCGTGGGGAACGCCGTGATTGGGAATCTTGAATTGCTGGCCGGGTTGCGTTCCGGAGGGAATTTTTAATTTTGCCGGTCCCCACGGCGTCTGAACTTCCAGTTCTTCCCCCAACGCCGCCTGAGCGAAGGATATGGGTTGCTCGTAATGGAGATCGAAACCGTCGCGCTCGTATCGTTCATGATTCTCGACGGTCAGGACGACGTAAAGATCGCCGCGCGGACTTCCCGGCGGACCCGCCTCTCCCTCGCCGATGACGCGCAGTTGGGTTCCGGTCTCGACGCCGCGCGGGATGCGGAGCGAAATCTTGGCCCGCTCGCTTGTCCGGCCGGCGCCGCCGCACGTTTCGCAGGGATTGGAAACGATTTCACCTCGCCCGTGACAAACGTCGCAGGTGGTCGTCAGGTGAAAGAACCCCTGCATGACGTGGAGTTGACCCGACCCGCCGCATCGGTTGCATTTTTTCGGTTTGCTCCCGGCCTTGTGTCCCGATCCGCCGCAGGTCTTGCACGATTCCAAACGCTTGAGCGTCAGTTCGGATTCCTTGCCGTGAAGAACGTCGTCGAGAAGGATGCCTAGGTGAACCCGAATGTCCCGCCCGCGCGCTCGTCCGCGCGTTCGCGCTCCGCCGCCGAAACCGAACAGACTGCCGATCAGGTTGCCGAAAATATCGTCGAAGTCTTGCGCGTGGTGGAAATCCTCCCAGTTGAAACCGCCGTGATGAAACGCCCCTTTGACCCCTTCATAGCCGTATTGATCGTAGAGACGCTTTTTCTCCGGATCGCTTAGAACCTCATAGGCCTCGGCGATTTCCTTGAAATGTTCCTCGGCTTCCTTGTCTCCCGGATTCTTGTCGGGATGATAACGGATGGCGAGTTTTCGATAGGCGCGCTTGATGTCCTCCCCGGATGCCTCTCGCCCCACGCCGAGGATTTGGTAGTAGTCTTTGCTCTTTGAACCCATAAGGTTGAATCCTGCGGTTGGCGCATCAAGTTGCGCCATCAATGCGCGGAACCCGGGCAGTTTACACGAGGCAAAGTCCTTTCGTAAAGTGGGGAACGACGAGTTGCTCATCGGGGTATTTCTAATCCCAACCAGAGAAAATCGTTTTCCTCATCACAATCGAGCAACCGCGCAATCACAGGTCCGGAGAGCGATCCGAGCTAGATGGCTCCCATGTCACCAAACAATCTTGAAGGGGCGCTCGTCATGTAATGTGCAAAATCCGGTTGACCGGCATTCTTGTTGCCTTGGATAATCAAGCCGAAGGAATCAAGAGCCTGTCGGTCGAAGTCGTCTCCGAAAGGATGACCGAGCGCCGGGTTGGAGCAATTGCTTCAGATTCCAAACGGAGAGGAGAGACGAAGATGGATTCACGAAAAGCGTTTTGCGCCAAAATATTGGGTTTGGGAATTTGGGTTTTGGCGGTGGGAGGGTTCGGTTTCCCTCAAATCGGCTTTGCTTTGGAGGCAAAGGATTTGGTGGGCTACTGGGATGGAGTGACGCTGAACCCTGCCACCGGCGAAAAGGCCCGTTGTTCCTTTGACGTGTGGCTGGATGGAGACAGATTGGTCGTCTTGGGGGCCAACAAAGGCCTCGTGAGAACGTTTACCGAGAATTCATTCAGGGATGGGAAGTTGGAAATCGTCGAGCACTTTGTTCCGGTCCAATTTCCCAAGGGGGGAGTGCGGTTGCGGGGAACGGTCAGCGAGGATAAGGTGTTCAAATTCGAGTGGCGCATGTCCAACAATCTTGAGGAACCCGAACCGGGGGACTTTTCCGGCACCGGCGAGGCAAAATGGGTGAACTTGGCGAATGCGCCGGAAGTTCCCGACGCGGATTTGACCGGAACCTTCAAGGGGCAATCGGTCGTTCCTCCGGCGGCCGACGGCAATACTCCGCAGACCAAAACCGATTTCGCGCTTACCTTGGAGGACGTGGGCAAACAAGTCAGCGGCAAGGTCAAAATTCACCGCGTCGCGGCGGATGGAGAGCGATCGGATGAATACACCGTCGTTGAAATTCGCCGATCACACAATCGAATTTTCATCAGTTGCAAAGGCGAGAACGACAAGAAGGGACGGCTCGCCGGAAGCCTGACGCCCACGGGATTTCAGGCGTTCTATGAATTTCCAAGCAACACAAGCGGGGAAGTCACGCTGAAGAAATGATATTTCCGATCGGCCCAACCGAATCCCCGTGTGGCATGAATCAACGGACGCCGAGCTAAACGGCGCCCGTTAATCTTTAAGGCTTTTTTCGTTGTCCGGACTATTCCTTGGCCGAGGCGATTTCCGCCTTGCCGTCCGGTTTTTCATCCTTCTCCGGGTCGGTGGAACAATAGGTCAGCCAGCCTAGCATCATTTCATCGGTCGTCGGACCACCGAAATGCACGGGAACCGATGAATCGGGATTGGCGGCGTTTCCCTTGGAATTGTCGAAGTGCATCGTGACTTCGATCCGGGTTCCCGCAGGGATTTTCTTCGGCGTTTTGAATTCGTATCCGGTCTGCCAGTTGAAATCATAACGCGGAACGTAGAGCAACGTCTCTTGCGTCCCGTCCGGATAAAACGCGACGTATTTGGCGTCCTTCCCGCGCACGTGCATGTGCGGCATCAGGTCCATGATCGTCGTGTCTTTGTCGAAAACCCGCGCCGAGCCGACTTCCCAATTCGGATGGCCGGGGGGAATTTCAAAATCATGGTTGCCGATGGCGTCAATGTGAAGCTGATGCTTCACGGGTTTGGCATGGAATTTGATCGCCGCCTTGGACACGTCCCAAACGCCCGTCCCCGGACCTTTCTCCTTGTGGTAGTGCATGGCGAAGACAAATTTCGATCCCTTTTTCAGGAGTAGTCCGTAGCCGTCGGGATAATGATCGGGATCGTTTCCCGGCGCGATACCACCGAGCATGCCGCGGTCGGTCTGAATTTTCGAGCCGGGTGCATAGGCATATCCGATGATGTGATGCACAACCTTACTCCCGGCTTTGAATTCCAATCCCTGAATGTATTTGTCCTCCGGCAACTGCGCCTCGGTCAATTGGGTCGTGAAGTTAATGTAGAGGTCCTCCACGTCGTCCTTGACGAAATAGGGTTTAGGCATCTCAAGGACCAAATCCGGTTGGCCGATGGCCCACTCGCCGGTCGCATAAACCGCCGGTTTGGGAGCATCTTCGGGGCGGCCTTCCGGCGCGCCGGAGTTCACCCACTTGGCGAAGGTTTCCATCGCCTCTTTGCTCAAGCCCCGCTCGTTGGCGAAGACTCCTGAAAATTCGGAGGCGGCGTGCCACGGCGGCATTCTCTTGGCGTTGATTTGTTGCGTGATGGACTTCACCCAAGGACGAACGTCGGCGTAACTCACCAGCGGCATTGGCGCGACCATCCCCCCCATGTTGACGCCGGACGGACGATGGCAATTCTGGCAGTTTTCCTGCAATATCGGCGCGATGTCCTTGTAGAAGGTGAGAGATTGAACGGGCGCGTTGTCGTCACACCGGCCCGCCGAAGGAACCGCGATTATTGCCGACATCGCCAGCGCGCAAACAAATCCCCGAATGAGATATTTCTTCATGAAGTCCTCTCCTTCCATGACGTTCGTCCTGTCCTCGATCCTTCCAAAGTTGGGGTTCGGAATCAAAGGATTTCTCGGAATTGGGAATTTAATCCTTGGTGGATGGAGGGAGGGCGATTTCATTTTAATTGCCTTGTTCGCCGTTTCGAGAGTATGAATAACCCCCATGGCAACTGCGAGGAATTTGCCGTCCTAATTCTCGGACCGGTTTCCGCCACATGAATACAAACTCCATTCGCATCGGTTGCGCGGCGGGATTTTGGGGCGATTCCATGATCGCCGCGCCGCAACTCATCGCCGGCGGGGAATTGAATTACCTCGTCTTCGATTATCTCGCCGAGATCACCATGTCCATCATGGCGCGGGCGCGCGCCAAGGACCCGAACATGGGCTACGCGCACGATTTCGTCACGCAGACGATGAAAAACTCGCTGGCCGAAATAGCCCGCCGGAAAATCAAGGTCGTCGCCAACGCGGGGGGATTGAATCCTTCGGCTTGCGGCGCGGCGCTTCGAAAATTAATTGAGCAAGCGGGTCTGGACCTCAAGGTCGCCACGGTCGAAGGGGACGACATGACCGCGCGCGCCGAGGAATTTCGCGCCAAAGGCGTGCGCGAGATGTATTCGGGCGAGCCGTTCCCCAAGACGATGATGAGCATCAACGCTTATTTCGGCGCGTTTCCCATCGCCGAGGCGCTGGGCGCCGGAGCCGACATCGTCGTCACGGGGCGATGCGTGGACAGCGCCGTCGCGCTCGGTCCCTGCATTCATGAATTCGGATGGATGCGCGAGGACTACGACCAAATTGCCGGCGGCAGTCTCGCCGGGCACATCATCGAATGTGGCGCGCAATGCACGGGTGGGCTTTTCACCGATTGGCGCGAGAGCGAGGGATGGGAGAACATCGGCTATCCGGTCGTCGAAGTTTTACCGGATGGAAGTTTTCTTGTTTCCAAACCGCCGAACACCGGCGGTCTTGTCACCATCGGAACCGTCGGCGAGCAAATTTTATACGAGATCGGCGACCCTCAAGCCTACATTCTTCCCGACGTGGTGTGCGATTTTTCTCAGGTTCAGGTCGAACAAAAGGGCAAAGACTTGGTGCGCGTTTCGGGGGCGAAAGGACTCCCGCCGACGCCGCAATACAAAGTTTGCGGAACCTATCTCGATCAACACCGCATCACCGCGACGCTGACGATCGGCGGGATTGACGCCAAAGAAAAAGGTTTGAAAACCGCCGAAGCAGTGCTGAAACGGTGCCGAGCAATTTTGAAACGTCGCGGCGCGCCTGATTACACCGAGACCTGCGTCGAGACGCTCGGCGGTGAATGGACCTATGGACCGCACAGCCGATTCCCCAATCCGCGCGAGGTGATTGTGAAATTGAGCGCGAAGCATCCGGTTCCCGAAGCGCTCGAATTATTGTTGCGCGAGTTGACCTCGGCGGGAACCTCCATGTCCCCCGGCACGTCGGGCATGGGGGGCAATCGCCCCAAACCGTCGCCGGTGGTTCGTCTCTTTTCATTCTTGATGGATAAATCCGAAATCAAGCCGACGGTCAAATTGGGTGAAAAATCTTGGGAGGCGACGATTGCCCCCGGTCGGCCGTTCGACCCGTTAACGCTCAAACGTCCGGCGGTCGAAACCGTGACAACGACCTTGGATGGTCTCATCGAAACGCCTCTGCTTAAATTGGCTTGGGGTCGAAGCGGCGACAAAGGGGACAAAGCCAACATCGGCGTCATGGCGCGCAAACCGGAGTATCTCCCTTGGATTCGCTCCGCGCTGACCGAGGAATCGGTCCAACGCTATCTCGCGCATTTGGTCAAAGGCTCCGTCGAGCGATATGATCTCCCCGGCATTCACGGATTGAATTTTCTGCTTCACGAAGCGCTCGGCGGCGGCGGCATCGCCAGCCTCCGCACCGATCCCCAAGGGAAAGCCATGGCGCAAATGCTGATGGATTTTCCAGTCCGCATTCCCCGCGCGCTGGCAGAGCGCGAGGGATTGGTTGCGGTTTCCTGACCGCACCGCTTGATAAGGCCGGACATTTTGGAATGAGTGGTGCCGGGAGGCGGAATCGAACCACCGACACAAGGATTTTCAGTCCTCTGCTCTACCAACTGAGCTATCCCGGCAGGCTGGACCGTCGCGCAAACGGTCTTCTATTTATACCGTTGGCGGGCGTCGCTCGTCAAGATGGATCGCGTTTCCAAAATCCAACATTGATTTCCCACAAGATTGGAACTAGAGTCAACTTTCAGCATGACGATTGCTGATCCCGTTGCCTCCGCTCCACCCAACGAACAGCCTCATTCCGTTCAAACCTCTCCCGCCGTTGCCGCATCGCTGGCCAGTCCGCATCTTTTGGATCTGGAATCGCTGACCGTCGGGGAAATCCGGCTGATCTTGGAGCAGGCCAAGGGATTCAAGGAAGTCCTGACCCGCTCGATCAAAAAACTTCCGGCTCTGCGCGGCAAGACGGTCGTCAACCTTTTCTACGAGGATTCGACGCGCACGCGAACCTCCTTTGAACTTGCCGCCAAGCGTCTGTCCGCCGACGTAGTGAACTTCAACGTCGCCACCTCCAGCGTCAACAAAGGGGAAACGCTTTTCGACACGGCGCGGACGATCCGCGCGATGGGAGCCGATTTCATCGTCATTCGTCATCCCGCCTCCGGCGCGCCGCATCTCCTGTCGCGCAAGATCGAGGCGCGCGTCATCAACGCCGGCGACGGAACGCACGAGCATCCGACGCAGGGATTGCTCGACGCCTTCACGATTCTGGAAATGCGCGGAAGGATCGAGGGATTGAACGTCGCCATCGTCGGCGACATTCTTCACAGCCGCGTGGCGCGGTCCAATCTCCACGCCTTGACCCGACTCGGAGCCAAGGTGACGCTGGTCGGTCCGCGCACGCTCCTGCCGCCGGAGTTCGCGCAGTTCGGCGTCCGCATCTGCCACGATCTGATGGAGGGAATCCGCGACGCCGACGTGATCAACCTCCTGCGGATTCAACTGGAGCGGATGGGTAAAAATTTCTTTCCCTCGATCCGCGAATACAAATTGCTCTACGGCCTGACGGCCAACCGGCTGAAGGCCGCGCATCCCAACGTCGTCGTGATGCATCCGGGACCGATCAACCGCGGGGTGGAAATAGATCAGGAAGTCGCCGACGGACCGCACTCGGTCATCAACCTTCAGGTGACCAACGGCATCGCCGTCCGCATGGCGGCGCTGTATCTGCTGGGGGGCGAACCTGCTCCGGCGGAGGTTTAAGATTAAACACGAAGACACAAAGAAGGCGCGAAGATCACAAAGAAAATAATAAGAAAGCCATCCCGTTCATCTTCTTCTTTGTGTCTTTGTGTTTGAGAATTTACACCCATGCCATCGCAAATTGAGGTCCGCATTCAAACCGAACCGATCAACGTCGCCGCCGAATACGCGGCAATCGCCGCTCCCAACAATGGAGGCAGGGTGGTCTTCACCGGTTGCGTGAGACCGGAGGAGAGCGGTCGAACGATTGAGCGACTTGATTATGAACATTACGAAGGCATGGCGCAGAAGGAATTGAAGAAGATCGCGGAGGAAGCGCGCGCGCGATGGGGCTTGAATTCCTTGCGCGTCGTCCATCGCGTCGGCGCAATTGCCGTCGGCGATGAATCGGTCGTGATCGTCGCGGGAGCCGATCACCGCGCCGAGGCATTTGAGGGCGCGCGCTACGTGATTGACGAACTCAAGAAGCGCGTTCCGATTTGGAAATCAGCCCCGGCGGAGACAAAAGATTAAACACAAAGACTCAAAGAAAGCACGAAGGACACGAAGAAGATTTGGAAATCAACGCAAAGGCGCAGGGACGCAAGGAGGATCGGACAAATTCATTGCGTCTTTGCGTTTTTGCGTTTTTTCTCTTTGATGCGCTTGCGTTAATCAGAGGTCGCCATGGTAAAACCCAAAGCCGCAAGGGATAAATTGAGAACCGCGTCGGGAGGCTTCAGAAAAACACTGACGACGGAAAACTCGCGCCTCTCTGGGTAATTCTTGCGGAGTTGATCGAAATAGCTCCCGCGATCCGGAACGGGGATTGCTTCCAATTTTCGCAAGGCTTCGTCATCGCGCGGGAGCGGATAAGAGTCGGAAATTAAATCCGTAAGAATCTTCTCGCGATCGCCGCCCGTGGCGATTTCACTCTCACGAATCACCGTCGGCAAACGCGAATTGTAATTCCACTCGACAGGCTTGTTCAAATGGCGGCAGAGCGCTTCGTAAATCATTTGCGTCGCGCGGAGTTTTCCATCCGCCGAATACCCCGCGACGTGCGGCGTGGCGAGCGTCGCGGCTTTCATCAACTCCACGGAAATTTCCGGCTCGCCGATCCATGCGTCAATCGCCGCTCCCGCAATTTGCTTTGACCGCAAAGATTTCAGAAGCGCCGTTTCATCCACGATTCCGCCTCGCGCGGCATTGATGAGAACGCCGGAACTTTTCATCGCGCCGAGAAATTCGGCGCCGATCATCCCGACCGTCCGATCCTTCCCATTGCTCGTCAGCGGAACATGAAGCGAAACCGCGTCGCAATCGGCAAGCTCGCTCAAGGGATGAAATGGCCGGAGATCGCCGGATCGCTTGAGCGGAGGATCGCAAAGCATTGGTCCCATTCCCAAGGCACGCGCGACGCGCGCAACCCGCGAGCCGCAATGTCCCGCCCCCACGATGCCGATGGTTTTTCCATTGAGCCTCCACCCCAGCTTCGCCCGAAAATAAACCAGCGCCGCCGCGACGTATTGCGCGACCGATTCCGCATTGGAACCCGGGGCAGAGCTAAAAGCGATGCCGCGTTGCGCGAGCCAATCCAGATCAATGTGATCCGTCCCGATGGTTGCCGAGCCGACGAATCGGACGTTCGACGCTTCAAGGAGAGATTGGTTCACCCGCGTGACGGAACGAACCAAGAGAACGTCAGCATCCTTTGCTGACGCCGAATCCATTTGACGGCCGGGCAGAATCCGCACCTCGCCCAATCCGCCGAACGCCTCCCGAACCAGAGGGATGTTCTCATCGGCGAGGATGATCATTCGGCAAGGTTACGGCGCGGGACGAATTTATTTTGCCCCCGCCGGTTTTGGCGGAGCCGGCGCGGCATTTTTATTCTGCGCGGCTTGTTGCTTGATCGTCGCCGCCCGCGCCAGCAGTTGCGCCGCTTCGTCGTCTTTCTTTTGGTTTTTTAGGCAATTGGCGAGGTCCTCCAGCGATTCGGCGAGTTCGGGCTTGTCGGGCTGGGACTTTTCACGAATCTCCACGGCGCGACGCAAGATTGGCTCGGCCTCCGCGTATTGCTTGATGAAGTTGAAAACGCTGGCTTGATTTCTCAGATCGCTCGCCACGTCGGGATGCTCGGGTCCCATCAATTGCGCGCGGACGTCAATCAATCGCTGAAACGTCCCCTTCGCGTCGTCGTATTTCCCCTTAAAGAAGTAAAAGTAGGCCAGCTCATTCAGGCTGGTCGTAAGATGCCACCCCTTGGGTTCCTCCGCATCGGCTTTTTCGACGGCGGCCTTCCAAAGTTTCTCGGCCTCGTCAATTTGTTTTGTCTTGTCGGCCTGTTTCGCGGCTTCGACCGCTTCATCCCAACTCAGCGCGGCGGGATCGGCGACGGCGGGTCCCGGAGCCGAGCCGGGCAAAGTCTCCGGAGCCACCAAGTCCTTCTCCCACGGATTTTGCTCCTTCACGCACGCGGCGGATCGGCAGATCACTACGCCCAGAATGATTCCGACGCAAAGATTCAGCAATCGTTGCCAGACCGACATGTTCTTCTTTTCCTTTCCTTCCTGATCCATAGTTTTGATTCCCGTAAGGGCTTTCACTTTTGCTGTTTGGCCAGAATGGCCTTGGAACGCGCCTCCAATTGATCCGCCTCATCCTTGCGGTTCAAATTGCGCAACGCATCGGCATAATACTTGAGAATCTCGGCGACGGTCGAATCGTCGGGACCGTTGGTTTTCTCGCGGATGGCCAACGCGCGCTTGTAGAGCGGTTCCGACATGTCGAACTTGCTTTGAAAATTATAGACCCCCGTCAAATCAATCAGCGCGTTGGCGACGTTGGGATCGTCGGGACCGACGGAATCCTCCAAGACCTTGATCATCTTTTGAAAGGTTTCTTCCGCTTGGGCGAACATGCCGTGAAAGTGATAAAAGAATCCGAGCGTGTGAAGGATGCCGCTGTAGCGCAGATCCTTGGGGTTTTCCCTTTCCGCTCTTCCTGCCGCCGCGAGATAAAATTGCTCCGCCTTGAGAATTTCCCCTTCCTTTTCGGCGTCCCGCGCCGCCTGAATCAATCGGTCATAACTCATTTCCTCGATGGAAGGTTGCGGCGGAGTCTGCGCGGACGGAGCCAATGCCCCCTCGCCGACGGAACCGGAGGATGCGGCGCCGAGCATCGGGCCGAAAGTTTCCCAATTCAACGCCTTGTCCTCGGAGCGTTTCCCGCGGGCAAGCAAACCAGACGCTAGGATAGAAACCACCAAGACGCCAAGCGCGCCCAACGATTGCGAATTTGAATATCGCTTGGCGCGCTTGGCGTCTTTCCGGTTGGTTTCGGGAGACTTCGAAATCATGCGTGTCTTATCCATTATTCCATCCCGTCCATCGAATCCTGATTGAAACCGCGCCAAGCCTGTGCCACTTTTATCCGCGATTCGCGCCCGGACAGCATGAATCTTTATTGAAGGATATCCCCGCAACGTTCGTCAAGGATTATGGAACCGGTTGAATATCAGCGCATGTTCGATCTGGAGGACCGCCATTGGTGGTTTCAGGGGCGGCTGGAGATGGTGCGGCGGATGTTGACCCGCCATGCGCCGAGAGCCACGCCCGGAAGTGTCCGTCTTCTCGACATCGGTTGCGGGACGGGGATGTTCCTGCAAAAGCAAAATCCGTCTTGGACCACCTTCGGGTTGGATCGCTCGTTCCAAGCTCTGCGGTTCACGCGCCAACGGGGGATCGGCCGGCTGGTCTGCGCCGATTCCGTCGCGCTTCCGTTCCCCAACGCCAGCTTCGACGTCGTCACCGCCTTTGATTTGATTGAGCACGTCGAGGGGGATTGTTTGCTCGTTTCGGAAGTCCATCGGGTCTTGAAACCGGGGGGAATCCTTTTGGCCACGGTTCCGGCCCATCCCCTTCTCTGGAGCGCGCACGACCGCGCGCTTCACCACAAACGCCGTTACCGCTGGAAGCAGTTCGATTCGCTTTTCGACGAAAAACTTTGGATCAAGCGGCGCATGACTTGGACCTTTGCCGCGATTTATCCGGTCGCCGCATTGGTCCGCTCCGCGAAAAACTTGTTGCCTCTTTCCGGTTCCGCTTCCGCCGACACGCACATGACTTCGTCGTGGCTCAACGCCTTTCTCATCCGTCTCCATTTCCTCGAAGCCGCCCTCGTGGACAAAATCAACCTTCCGTTTGGGCTTTCCATCCTCACGATTCGGGAGAAGAGAAAGGACAAATCGGTTATTTAATTCGGCGGCTTTGCCGATGGGATGATGTAGAAGGAGAGATAAACCGGGATTCGTAACTTGAGCGTCGAGGATTACGATCTGGGAACACTCAACCAAATCCTCCGCCAAAAAAATTCTCTCAATTCTGACTTTAGGGGTTGACACGCCCAAAGCCGGCATGGACCATGGTTCCCAATGTTGCGAAACCGGGATGCCCGCGAGGGCATGTGTGTCCCCGGTCTTCGTTCTTGAATCCGATCCGATGTTGCCGAAGTTGGAAGTTCCAGCGAGTAAGGGAGAGGATTAAAAATGACCGAAAAACAGCGCGTTCCAACCCGCCCGGTCCGAGATGCCCAAAAGCGTCGGCGTTCCGTCATGCCGTTGGCGGCGATTTTGGCCGTTACAAGCGTTGCGCCAATCAATGCCGGGGTGACGGTCGTCCAGCACAAAGCCGCGAACAAACCTGCGCCCATCGTAAAAGAAGCAGTGGAAGGGAAGGCGGTTTCGAACGCCGATCCGATGAAGCTACGCAAGGAATTTGACGCGCTCGGCGTGACGATGGCCGGCATGGCGACATTCATGGGGGAGAGTTCGGTTTTCTTGAAATATCGGGGGCAGAATGACCAAGTGATCTGCGGTGTCGGCCAGATCATCGGGGGTTTCAAGATTGTTTCGATCCAGCCGGGTTACACCGTTTTCGAGCGGGACGGCGGGAGAATTTGGCTGGCCGTCGGGGATTCAGCCGGTCGGGTGGAAAATGCAACTCCGGCTCCCTCGCCTCAATCCGCGCCGGAAGAAGATCCGCTCTTTGTCCCGATTCGCAACAAGAGCGCGAACTCTAGGACGAAGGTTTTGACCAAGGCGTATAAGGAAACGCTCGATTCGGACGGCTTAACCCAAGAAAGCGACGCGCCTGCATTCCGCTCGGGTTCGCGCCCCGCGCAGGCCTCGATGCAGGATGGGCGGTTCATGATGCCAGTTCGAGGATTCGTCACTTCCCCGTTCGGCTACCGCAAGGCTCCGACGGGAGGTGCGCGGAAGTATCATCAAGGGATTGACCTGCAAGGGGGCGAGGGATCGCCCGTCGTCGCCGCGGCAGGAGGAACGGTCGTGAGCGTGTCCTACTCTTGGGCGAAGGGGAACAATGTTCTTGTTCAACACGCCGACGGATACGAAACCGCCTATTTCCATTTCTCCAAGGTCGCGGTCAAGACGGGCCAGAAGGTGCGTCAGGGGGACGTTCTGGGATTCGAGGGGGACACGGGCATTGCGACCGGACCGCATCTGCACTTTGAGATTCACAAAAACGGCGTTCCGGTGGACCCGGCTCTTTATCTGAAGGGTCTGACGTCCCGCTGACGCGCGCGATTTCATGGCCAAGCGGATTCTTGCCACCGACGACGAACCGGACGTCCTCATGATCATCAAATCCGCCCTCGAAGGGGAAGGGTTCGAAGTGCAGACCGCGTCCAGCGGGCCTGATTGCATCGAATCGGCTAGGGAATATCCTCCCGACCTCTTTCTCCTCGACGTCATGATGCCGGGGATGTCGGGGTTTGACGTCGTCAAGGAACTGAAAAGCTATCCGATGACCTCGAAGATACCGATCATCATGCTGACCGGTGTCGGGGAGCGGAAGAAAATTCAAGACGCGTTGGCGCACGGAGTCAATTACTACATCCTCAAGCCGTTTGACTTCGAGGACCTGATCACCAAGGTCAATCAGGCGCTCAAGGGCGAGGATTTCTGATCCGCGCTCCCGAGCGAGCGCCGACGGCCCGAGGCGGTTGATTGTCGCACAATCCTATTCAACTCCTTCCCTTGATTCGCCCCGAACGCGTCGTTGATCTTCGGTCCGACACGAAGCGGGACGTTCTTCGCGAAATGGCCGATTTGCTCGTCGGCGATCCCAAGGTTTTGAATCCGTCGGCTTTCCTTGACGCGATATTCAAAAGGGAGGAATTGGTTTCCACCGGCGTCGGGTTGGGCGTGGCGATTCCGCACGTCAAGATTCCGGAAGTGGAGGATTACGTCATCGCCGTCGGAAGAAAACTTTCGGGATTGGAGTTTGATTCGTTAGACAGCCAACCGGTGAGGCTGGTCTTCATGATCGGCGCGTCCGAGCATCAATCGCGTGATTTCATCAAGATGCTGGCGCGGGTCATGCGCTTGCTCAAGAGCGGCGCCAACCGCGCCGCGTTGCTCGAAGCGCGAATTCCGGATGAATTTTTGGAGATCATCCGCAAGGATGATTCGACGTTGGGCGGAGCGTGAATCTGCGGGGAGATCAGATTTGAAGAAAGCGTTAATCACCGGCGTGACGGGACAGGACGGCTCCTATTTGGCGGAGCTGTTGCTGGAGAGGGGCTACGAGGTTTACGGCGTCGTGCGCCGATCCAGTTCGCTCAATCGCGGGCGGATTGATCATCTTCACCACGACGATCATTCGGCGCGAGATCGGTTTCATTTGGTCTATGGCGATCTGGGAGACGCCAGCTCGCTCGCGCGGCTGATGCGGACCATCCATCCCGACGAAGTCTATAATCTCGGCGCGCAAAGCCACGTCCGCGTCAGTTTCGACATTCCCGAATACACCGCCGACGTCATTGTGCTGGGAACAGTTCGATTGCTGGAAGCAATCCGTGAATCCGACGTTCAGGCGCGATTTTATCAGGCGTCCTCCAGCGAGATGTTCGGCAAGGTGGTCGAAATTCCGCAGAAAGAAACGACGCCGTTTCATCCGCGCAGTCCCTACGCCGTCGCCAAGGTTGCCGCGCATCACATCGCGGTCAACTATCGGGAAAGCTACGGGATGTTCGTTTGTTCGGGGATTCTGTTCAATCACGAATCGCCGCGTCGAGGCGAAAATTTCGTCACGCGCAAAATCACCAAGGCGGCGGCGGAAATCAAAAAAGGACGCGCCACGACGCTTGCGCTGGGCAATCTGGACGCCAAGCGCGACTGGGGCTTCGCCGGAGATTACGTCCGCGCGATGTGGATGATGATGCAACACGAAAAGCCGGAGGATTTCGTCGTCGCCACGGGAAAAACTTATTCCGTCCGCGAACTCCTCGACGTGGCGTTCGGTCACGTCGGATTGGATTGGAAAAAATACGTGGAGATAGATGAGCGATTGTTCCGTCCGGCGGAAGTGGACATTCTTTTGGGAGACGCGAGCAAAGCCAAACGATTGCTCGGCTGGGAGCCGACGGTGGATTTTGAAGCCTTGGTCAAAATGATGGTGGATGCCGATCTTCGGATCGCGGATCGCGAATTATAGGAAATACAGGGATCGGCATCGCCGAGGTTCGTCCACGTGCCTGTCCCTCGAGTTTCAATTTCCGTGCAATTCCGTGTTGATCCGTGTCCAATCGGGTCATCCAAAATTTCAAATCCCCCTCCGCGTCACTCCACGTCCTTCGCGGGCGATGAAAAAGGGATTCCAAATCTTGACGGAACGAGCAAGGCAGATCAAAATCCGCGTAGGTTAAGTGGGGGAAACGACGAATCAGGTGGAACTAAATCCTGTCCCGAAACCGAAGGGAGCAATGGAAAAATGAACTCGGCTCGTAAAATTGCGGCGGTTCTGATTTTGATCTGGACGGCCAGAGCGCGGGCGGGCAACGGCCAGATTGACGTCCTGCCAAGCGGCTCCGCGACGTTCACGATCAGCGCACCGGGTAGCTACGTGCTGGTGACTAACGTCACGATGACCGCCAACGCGGACTGCATCTCCATCACGGCCAGCGACGTGACGCTTGATCTCAATGGCCATACTCTTGACGGCGGGGGGGCGGCGCCAAGCGGTCAGGGGATAGAAGCCAGCGCAAGCAGTAGGACGACGATCTTCAATGGAACCGTGCGCGGATTCGGAGCCACGGGCATCCGGATCGGAATCGGCGCGCTTCTCCATGATGTGACGATCCAAGGCAATGGAAGCTACGGAGCTATTATCGGTCCAAGCGCCACGGCTCAACACGTCACCGCAATCGGCAATTTCAATGACGGGATTCACGCCTTTGACAATTCGGTGGTTGAAAGTTGCGTCGCCAACAGCAACAACACGGGTGGTCTTGGCAATAACGGCGGAATCATCGTTGGGAGCGGTTGCACCGTCAGGAACTGCGTCGCCAACGCCAACAACACAAGCGTCACAAATAATGCGGCCACCGGCATCCTTGCGGGAGACAATTGCACCATCCTCAACAATACGGCGAGCGCGAATACCGGCAACGGAACAGGCATAGGCACGGGTATTCAGGCAGGAAATGGTTGCACGGTCACGGGCAACACCGCCAATAACAATCAGGGGGGAGCCACCGCCAACGGCGTCGGCATCAATGCGGGAGTTGATTGCACGATCCTGAATAACACCGTCCGCGCAAACACCGGCAATGGAACGGGGACGGGCACCGGCATCCTCTCTGGAACGGGTTGCACGATCAGCGGCAACTCGTGCAATTCCAATACTTCCACGGCCTCCGGAAACGGAATTGGGATCAACACGGCCGGATCGTGCGTCATCAGCGGAAATAGTTGCCGCAACAATAACGGGGGTCTGACGGGCACCGGGGCTGGAATTTATACGGGCAACAACACCCAGATCCGCGACAATGTATGCGCCGCGAATACCGGAGGCTCGACAAGCGGCGGCGGTAACGGCATCATCTCGAGCGGCAGTTGCGCCGTCGTCGGAAATACCTGCATCAACAATTCAGGCCGAGGCTCGTCCAATGGCTACGGCATTAGCGGGAGCACGGACACCGTCATCATCCACAACACCTGTATCGGCAACTTAAGCGGGACGTCCGGCGGAGCAGGCACCGGCATCTACGCCAGTGGTGGGAGCACCATCCTTGACAATACCTGCAACGGCAACAGCGGCGGCGGAGGGAATGCCAGTGGACAGGGAATTAATTCGTCCGGATCGAGCCAAATCCGGGGCAACCACTGCTATTTCAACAACGGCGTTGGAACGGGCGCGTCGCGCGGCATCATCGCCGGCGACGAGAGCGTGATCGAAAATAACCACTGCACGACCCACACTGGCGGGGCCAGCGGCTATGGCATCGAGATCACCAGTCTCCGAAATGTCGTCTCTTCCAATCGAACTGCGTTTAATTGGACCGGCGGCATCCTTTTTCCTCTTCCCACAACAACCAAGAACCGATCCGAAACGAATCGGTGCGCGGAGGGTCTGCCGACCAATGAGCCGACCACGGCTGGTGATTTCGGAACCGGCGATCTGGCGGACCTTGCGTATTAAAAGACTCTGAATATCAAACACCCACGGAGGTTGAGTGATGGATCTGTAATGGGTGCTTCTAAAAAGCGATCTTAGCCGCCCGGCCCATCCGAACTCATGTAATTCTCAAGGCTTGCGGCCTGTTTTTCCAGATCGTCCATGATCTCGTAGAGAATGTGCCGAAGTGAAACTACCCCTTCCAATTTTCCCTTGGAATCGGTGATCGGCAAATGGCGGAATTGATGATCGCGCATGATCTCCAGCGCGTCGTGGATCGAGGTGGACCCCGGCGCTTGTTCGACCGGCGAGGTCATGACCTGCGAGATCGGCGTCTTGTTGGCGTCCAGTCCGGCCAACACGATTTTTTTGACCACGTCCCGCTCGGTGAAGATTCCCTTGAGTTGCCCCTGTTCGGCGACGGCGACGGCTCCGATCTTATTTGTCACCATCGCCTTGACGGCTTCCATGACCGTGGCTTGCGGTGACACCGTCACCGGCTCTCTCTGGACCAAACTGCGAATCGCCATTGTTTTTGCCTCCCCGTTGATAGAGATGCGTAATTATCGCTCGGGAAAAGCCTAGCCCAAGGGATCGGGTTGAAGCAAATGGAATTGAACCCCGCGGGTTGGTTCGTGGCCTATTCGGTTTTCTTGAAGAAGTATAGGTCGTGCTCGTAATCGTGCTCGTGCTCGTAAATTCCAAGTCCTCCCTTCGATTTCGAGCAAGAGCAAGAATATGAGCACGAGCAAGGAAATGATGGATTTCGCCTATTCCCGCCACCCATGCGCGTCGCGCACGGCGATCATCGCCGCCAGAATGTCGTTCCACGTTTGCGGTTTCATCATCACGTCGTTGGGGAACATGCAGCCGTCCCAGCAGATGTGGCGGATTTTCTTGGTGAGATTCCCTTTTTCGTCACGGAGCCAAGAGCCTGCCCGTTTGGAAATGTTCAGTTTGCCGTTGGGATCCTTGGGGAGGCAATGCCGCCCGGTTTTGTCGTGCGAGCCGGAACCTTTGACCGTCGCGTCGTTCTGCGCGACGTGGAAATCAATCGTCCAT
Source organism: uncultured Candidatus Sumerlaeota bacterium (assembly GCA_964598765.1). Taxonomy (GTDB): domain Bacteria; phylum Sumerlaeota; class Sumerlaeia; order MVZB01; family JAJFLK01; genus CAZRCZ01. The sequence continues at coordinate 93,019 of CAZRCZ010000002.1, forward strand.
GGCCGCAAGGCGTCGGTCAGCTTTTTGTAGGCCGCGTCGAGCGTCGCTTCGTCCTTCCAGTCGAAACCTTGCGGCAAGAGGGCGTCTTCCTGCGCGTTGTAGCCGAGAAGGTAAAGAAGCGTGTGCGCCATGTCGGCCTGAAATCCGAGCGTCTGCGGACGATTCACTTCTTCCAGCAAATGAAGCATTTCCTTCCAACTGTGCATCCCGCCCCAGCAGATTTCCCCCTCGGCGGCGAGTTTCTCGCCGTGATCCTCGGCGATGACGCACGCTTCGCGGAAGGTCTCGGCGATTTTCTTGGTGTTGCCCTTGGGGTCTTTCGACCAGTCCCCCGGACCACATGCCGAATCAATCCGCACGACGCCGTGGGGACGCGCGCCCGTCTCGCGAAGTTTCTTGGCGATCCGGCAACCTTTCCGAACCTGCGTCAAAAATTGTTTGCGCTCCTCCGCGCTTCCCATCGCCGATCCGCCGCCCGTCGGCGGCCAGACCGGCGCGACGACCGAACCGATGGCAAGATTTCGCTTGCGCGCTTTTTCGGCCAAACGTTTCAGATCGTCGTCCGTCGAGTCAATGTCAACGTGCGGCGCGAAGAGAAAAAGATCAACCCCGTCAAATTTCGTCCCGTTGACCGACGCGGCGGCGGTCAGATCGAGCATCGTGTCCAGTTCGATCGGCGGCTCCGAATCCGGCCCCTTGCCGACGACCCCCGGCCACGCGGCGTTGTGAAGTTTGGGAAAATTGTTGCTGGTTGCCATGTCGTTTGGTCTCCTTGTTGTGTTGGGAGAGATATAGAAAATTCCCTTCGTGATTTCCACAGAATTGAGAGACCGAAGGAACCCGAAAAAGATGAAGGCAATGCCATGAGAAGTTTTGCCGACAGTTGGCGGCGTTTGCTCATCGTCCCTACTGGAAAGAGATCCGTCCTTCAGATCATTCTTTGGTGGGAACTGCGGCGCATCCTCTACAATTTGGTCGTGGGCTTCACGGGCCTTTTGGGTCTCGTCCTGAGCGACTTCGCGATCATCAAGTTCATCATCGAGAACGGCGATGACCCTCCGGGGATAGGCCCCGTGACGGTGTTCTTGATGAACGTGAGTTATACGGCGGGCTGGGTCGTTGAAGTGACTTTCCGTCGGGCGCATGATGACACCCCGGCATGGGTAGGACCGCTTCTCTTCAAAATCGGATTGGTATTCTCGATGGTTCTTGTTTTGATGCCCTCGTTAGTGTTGGGATTGGTTCGTCTAAAGTGGGCATTGATGGGTCGGTGATGCCGGAATTGGACGATCCCGGACGAGTGGGAATACAAGCGGCATGATCGCAGAGGGATGAACGGGATTTGAAAGAGCGCGTCAAAACTTGGCTGGGCGATCCGAGGTTCGCTTGGCGCATCACGCTTGTCGCCTTGGCGTTAGCGACTCCCTCGTTGTTCGTCGGACGGCAAGCCGACGATCACATGCACCGCCTTTGCATGTTGGGCGCGCCGCCCGGGTTTCCGCTGTTCTCCGGCGGGCCGATGACGATGTTCGCGCTCATTGACGGCAATCCCGAACACAACCAAACGCTGATGGATTCCGGGTTCCTGCCGTGGTGGACGCGCAAGGAGGTCAAGGCGACGTTTTGTCGCTATCTCACGATCCTGACGCATCTCTTGGATTATCGCCTCTGGCCCGACTCGCCGTTTCTCATGCACCTGCACAGTCTCGCGTGGTTCGCGGGATGCGTCGGGCTTGCCGCGATTTTTTATCGTCGGTTGCTGTTGCCTGCCGGGAAATTCGTCGGCAAGACTGAATCAAACCATGTGGCACAGCCGCCCTCGGCTGTGGGAATAGCGCACTCCATCACCGGCGGGGGCGCCGGCGCCACATCTGCGGCAATTTGGCCGGCTTGGGTCGCGGGACTGGCGGCGGTGTTTTTCGCGCTCGATTACTCGCACGGTATTCCGGCCGGATGGCTCGCCAATCGGAATCAGTTGACGGCGATGCTCTTTTGCCTGCTGGCGCTCATCGCGCATGATCGTTGGCGGCGGGAGAATTGGAAGCCGGGTGTCGCTCTTGCGCCGCTCGCGCTGGCGACGGCTTTGTTTTCGGGGGAAGCGGCGGTGGCGGCGATGGGTTATTTGTTCGCGCACACATTGTTTCTTGACCCCGCGCCGCTGAAAAATCGCTGGAAAGCCCTCGCTCCTCACGGCTTGGTTTTCTTCGGTTGGTGGGTCATTTACAAAAAGCTAGGTTTGGGAGCCTACGGATCGGGAATCTACATTGATCCCGCGACCGAGCCGACCCGTTTCGCCAAGGCGTTGATTCTGCGCGCGCCTGTTTTGTTTCTAGGACAAGTGGCGCTTCCCCCCTCCGACGTTTACATGATGTTCGCCGATCCGGCGGCGAAAATTTTTTCCGCGCTCGCATGGCTTTTTGTCTTGATGGCCGGATACTTCTTTTGGCCGCTTCTCAAGCGCGACGCGACGGCGCGATTCTTCGCCTTGGGAACCGCGCTCGCGCTTGTGCCTCCCAGCGCGACGTTCCCGAGCAATCGGCTTCTGACGTTCGCCGGATTGGGCGCGCTAGGACTGGCGGCTTTATTCATAGGTTCATTGACCGAACGGCGCGACTGGTTGGCAACCGGATTTTTCCGACGCATCCTTTCGTGGATGTTCGGACTCAAACTTCTTTTTGTTCACGCCGTTGTTTCTCCCCTTCTTCTTCCGCTGATGAGCATGACGCCGATCATGATGGGCAAACTGATAGACACCTCGGTGGGAGATTTTCCCAACGATCCCTCCCTCGTCTCCAAGGACGCGATCATCGTGAACGCGCCAAATCCGATGATGGCCGGACTGATCATGGTGGCAAAGGCCCTAAAGCATGAACCTAGCCCGGCGCATTATCGCGTACTCGCCCCCGCCGACGACGTGATGGACGTCAAGCGAACAGACGAGCGAACGCTGGCGATTCGTCCCCGCAAGGGATTTTTTCCGACTCCCGGAGTGCCGGTCGAAGGAGTTCCGGAGCATCTTCCTCCCATTCATCCGATTTACGCTCAGGAAATGATGTTGCGCCTGAGCCGCGACGAGGACCATCCCTTGAAACTGCACGAAAGAATTGAATTGACGGGATTAAACATCGAGGTCACCGAAATGACGCGCGACGGACGGCCTGCCGAGGTCGCGTTTCGCTTCGACAAGCCGCTCGAAGACCCCTCGCTGATTTGGTTTCAGTGGGGCGGCAAGAATTGCATTCCATTCACTCCGCCGAAAATGGGAGAGACAACGCGGCTCAATGTGATCGGGATCAAAATGTAAGGTTCCATCACACGTCAAAGAAGCCGTCGCAAGACTAAGCTCGAAATAAGAATCAAGTCCGGCTTCTAAGCCGAGGGTTGGATGTGAGGATTGCCCAGCGGATCAATCTTTGGTTTGGGGGTCGCGCGGGGAGTCGGCTCGCTGTCCTTGGCCGGTTCGGCTGGAGGCGTTTCCTTGTGTCTGACCGGAGGAGGGAGAGGTTTTCCCTCCATCAAGAGCGTGAATTCGTCTCCATCAAGCGTCTCGCGCTCGACGAGCGCCTCGGCGGCGCGGTGCAGGAGGTCCTTCTTGTCCTTCAATACTTCCAGCGTCTTCTGATACGCCTCGCCGATCAGGCGTTTGATTTCCTCGTCAATCAGTGTCGCGGTCTCCTCGGAATAATTCCGCTCGCGCGTCATTTCTTTTCCAAGGAACACCAATCCTGAAGGCTCGCCGAAGGTGCGCGGACCAAGCCGGTCGCTCATGCCATAGACGCAGACCATTCGGTGCGCAAGTTTGGTCGCTTGCTCGATGTCGTTGGCCGCGCCGGTGCTGATTTCGCCAAACTGAATCTCCTCGGCGGCGCGTCCTCCCATGGCGTAATAAAGCTGGTTGATGAGTTGCTGTCGGGTGAGGTTGTGCTTTTCCTCGCCGGGAAGAACCCACGTGACGCCCAACGCCGGACCGCGCGGAATGATTGTCACCTTGTGAACCGCGTCGCCGCCCGGGGTGAAATGCGACACGATGGCGTGCCCCGCTTCGTGGTAGGCGGTCACCAATTTTTCCTTGTCCGAGATCACGAGGCTCCGGCGCTCCGGACCCATCATCACGCGGTCCTTCGCCTCTTCGAGCTTGTCCATCTTGACCGTTTCGTCTCCCGCCCTCGCGGCCAAAAGGGCGGATTCATTGATCAGATTGGCGAGATCGGCTCCGGAGAATCCGGGCGTCACCTTGGCGATTTTGTCCAGTTGCGCGCTCGGGTCGAGTTTCACTTTCTTGGAGTGGACTTCCAGAATGCGCTCGCGCCCGCGCAGATCGGGAAGCCCGACGACGACTTGACGATCAAAACGTCCGGGGCGAAGCAAAGCGGGATCGAGCACGTCGGGGCGATTGGTCGCCGAAATCAGAATGACCCCTTCGTTTTCGGCGAATCCGTCCATTTCGACGAGCAATTGATTGAGCGTTTGCTCGCGCTCGTCGTGGCTCCCGCCGATGCCCGCGAACCGCGAACGCCCCACGGCGTCAATTTCATCAATGAACACGATGCAAGGGCGCGATTTCTTGGCCTGATCGAATAGATCGCGCACGCGGGAGGCTCCGACGCCGACGAACATCTCTACGAAATCGGAACCGGAAATTGAAAAGAAGGGGACATTGGCCTCACCCGCGATGGCCTTGGCGAGCAGAGTCTTGCCCGTTCCGGGAGGACCGATGAGCAGAACGCCCTTGGGGATGCGCCCGCCAAGCCGCGAAAATTTCTTCGGGTCCTTCAGATATTCGACGATCTCGCGCAATTCCTCGCAGGCTTCGTCCACGCCCGCCACGTCCTTGAAGGTGACCTTGATCTGACCTTCCTGCACCAGTTTGGCCTTGCTCTTGCCGAAGGACATGGCCTTGTTGCCCGTTCCCTGCAACTGGCGCATGAAAAGCATCCAGCCGAAGATCAGCACCAAAACGGGAACGAGCGAGAAGAAGACGGTCTGCAGGAAGGCGTTCTTCGGTTTGGGATCATACGGGATCGGGTTCTTGGCCCGGACCGATTCCTCGGTCATGCGCAGGAATTCGGCCTCCTGCCCCGGCAGGTATTCGGTGACGTATTTCCGCTTTTCGGTCTTGTCGGCGTTGACCCAGAATTCCCCTTCGATTTTGTTGCCCCGATCCTTGGCCGAGATCAACTGCTGGTTCTCCGCCTTGGTGAGCCATTCCACCAAATTCAAGGTTTGCGGGTGTTCCTGCTTCGTGTAGTTCATGAAAAGCAGGATCACGACCAAGAAGATGATGATCCAAAGGGTGGCGGAGGTTAAATTTTTCATCATAACTTGCCGGCGATTCGTATTCGAGGGTCCCGTAAGAACCCGCCATTCGTCCGTCTCGCGCGCTTGCCGACTGTTAGGTTATCACGAGTCCGAATCGAAGGCTAGATTAAATGGAATATTCTTTGGCGCGGATATGATTTACGTTGCGCGCGGATCCGACCTCGCCGCGGAGATAGCCGTTGCGGGAATTTGGACAAAAGGCCATGCTTTCCCCGAGTTCTCCGCGTTTTCCATGGCTGGTTGCCCGAGGACTTTTTAAGCAAGATAAATCTTGCTCTCGCCGGCGCGAAATGGATCCTTCATTCCAAATCATCATCGTCCTCTACAACAGCGCGAAATGGATCGCGCCGTGTCTGCAGGCGATTCAGCGTTCTACATACCACAATTTCAAAGTCTGCGTCGTGGACAATGCCTCGACCGACGACGGTGCAGATCGCGTCGCAAGGGATTTCCCCTCCGTGAATCTGATTAGGAGTCCGATCAATCGGGGGTTTGCCGGCGGGAATAATTTCGGCGTCGCGCAGGCTCCCAAGATCGACCTAATCCTTCTTCTGAACCCCGACACCGAAATCGGCCCAAGATGCCTTGAAGAATTGGCGCGAGCGTTCGATGCGAATCCCAATCTCGGCGTCGCCGGATGCAAGATGTTCGAATCGGACGGCGCGACGATCCAGCACGTCGGCGGCGAACTCAAACCCAACGGCCTTTCGTATCACGTCGGCCACGGCGAAAAGGACCACGGCCAGTATCGCGGCCTTCGCCGCAGTTCCTACGTGCAGGGGGCGGCGATGGCGGTCCGGCGCGAAGTTTGGGACAAATTGAACGGTCTGGACGAGCGATTCAATCCGGCCTATTACGAGGAATCGGATTTCTGTCTCCGCGCGCGACGGGCCGGATGGCAAGTCGCCGTCGTCTGCGAGGCGGAGATGATCCATCATCAGGGCGGACTGAGTCAAGAAATCAGCCCGTCGTTCCTTCAGCTTTATTTTAGAGGACGGGCGAAGTTCCTCCTCAAACATTACCGCCCGTGGGATTGGATAACGCGCTATCTCCCCGCCGAAGCCCGCTGGCTTCTGTCCAAGGACTCCAAAGGTTATCGCCGCGTGGCTCTGCGTACACTGTGGGAACAGATGACGGGAGGGACGAAATTTTGATTCGGGAGGGAGGTCATTTCTTCTTTCCAAATGAGAATGAGCCCGACTTGAGGAATTCGTCGAAGGATTGATCTCCGGATTGATCCCCCGAATCTCCCGACGCTCCCAAATCGAGCGAGAGTTCCGACCTGAGATCGGGCGAAATGACTTTTTTTGCGTAGGAGATCGGAATCGCGTAGTCAATGCTTTGCATCTGGTCAATTCCGCTGTAAAGAACGGCGATGACGTGTCCCGCCGCGTTGACGATGGGACCGCCGCTGTTGCCGTGGTTGGCGCGAATGTCGAGTTGATACCGCTTGTCCTTTTTATATTGGCGGATGGACGTAATCATGCCGGAGTTCAGGCTGACGCGCGGGTGACGCGATTCGAGACTGTCCGCGTTGTCGGCATTGGCAAACGGCGCGATGTCCGCAGTGGTGCCCCCGGGAAATCCCGCCATGGCGACGGGATTGCCCGCTTTGATTTCGGCCTTCGCGTCAAGTTCCAAGCATGTGAATTTTTCGCCCGAGTCTATTTTAAGCAGGGCCAAGTCCGCGTCGGCGTCGCTCCGGATGACCTTCGGGGCGAATTCTCGTTCCTGCTTTTCCCCGCTTCGAACCACAACCTTGAATCCTCCGCTGTTGAACCGGATGGTGAACGGCTGGTTCGGATTGGCCGCGTCGAACGGAGATTCCCGCGTGTCGGGCGGCGCGATTTGCGCGTTGATCTGGTTCCCCTCCCTCCGAAAAAGTATCGTCACGCCGTCAATGACGTGGGCGTTGGTCAGGACGTAGCCGTCCCGCGAGATGAGGAAACCCGACCCTGAAACCTTTCGGGACGGACGCGATCCGACGCTCGCGGTGGCTTCCCTGGGAAGGGCATCCCAATCCCGCGGGGAGGCCGAAAGCTCCGAGGAAATAAAAACCGTTCCGACGCCGAGCCGGTCGGCCACGGTCTCCTTCAGGTCCCCCGCGCCGAAGGACGCGCGGAGACCGGACAGAACGAAACCGTAAATGATCAACCGAGACAGAATCTTGGTCCGCATGACAAATTTTTCCTCCCTTGACGACAGCCGTTCAACTTAACGATTCATCACTCGCTCGACGATGCTTTTGCGATAAATGACCCCCTCGATTTTGCCATCGTCCAGCACATAGACTCGCCGGCGGTTGTTGGTGATCATTTGATGGGCGACGCGGACGATCGGATCGGTGGGCGCGACCGTCACGAAATCGCGTCTGCAAATATCGCGGACGGTCGTCTTTGCGCCGTTGCGGAAATAATTCTCGAACGGCTCGAAGGCGTTCAGCATTTCGGGATTGGAGAGAAGGTCCATGTATTTCGGCATTCCCAGCACTAATATTTCCTTGGAGGTAATCTCTCCGACCAAGTGCCCCTTATCGTCAATGACGGGCAGGCCTTCGTCCTTGGATTTGCCGAGCGTCTCCACCGCCTCGGGGAGAGGTGTGTCCATCGTGACGCTGAAATCAATCGGCTCCATGATGTCCCCCGCCGTGAGCGTTCGTTTGACGTCCACTCCGCTTTCCTCGATCAGCCGTATCAAACGACCGGGAGCCCGAATGCCGCGAAACGCCGACCGAAACGCCTTGCTCATCAGGAGGCGGCTGATCGCCGCCAGCGTCTGAAGCATCAGCGTATTTTGATCCAACGGCGTCAACGCCAGAAATATCGTTGCCAGCTTTTGGTCGGGATCCGCCGGATGGCGGATCGGTTCCTGCAAAAGCGCCACGGCCACGCGAAGAATTTTAATTTCTTCGATTCTCATGTGAATAATGCATGCGTCCTCGCCGATGACTGTCGGATGTTCGGATTCCCGATCAAGGAGTCGTTTGGCGATCGAATCCGCCGCGGTTTTGGGAAGATCCTCTCCCAAACATTCCAATAGTCCTCTCACGGTCCCAACGAAATCCGTGAAGTTGGGATGAATCAGAACGGTTTCTTCCTTGAAAAGACTGAAAAGCTTCATGGCGCGACGGCGGCTCCGGTCCGCATACGGATGGTTTCGGCGGCAATCCGGCTGGTCTGTCGTCGTGATTCAAACTGTTCGTCGCTTTGTTTTTTCCAAAGACGATTGGCCGACCGCCAATCCCCTTGGGTTTCCCGCGCCAACCTCACGTATTGCGACGCCGAAACATCCCCCATCGAAAGGACGGCTTGCGCGGCGGCAAGGTCGGGACTCGAAACCATAAGCCGCGTATTGGGAATTTTTCGGATTCCCGCGACGACTTTTTTGAGCCGCCGCTTGAGAACATCCAGCGGCGTCGGTTCAATGTGATTGAGGGGAAGACTCGGCTTGGGCACGAAGATGCCTAGATTGAATCCCAGATTTCCCAAACGTCCGCGCCTCGTTCCCCATTTCATCATCACTGCCCGGACTTTTTCGCTGAATTTGATGATGTCCATCGCCTCCTCCTCGGTCTCCGACGGTATCCCAATCATGAAGTATTGCTTGATATTTTCCACGCCCAAACTCATGGCACGCTCGACAACTTCAAGAATTTGGTCGTCAGTGATCATCTTGCCGAGCAATCGCCGCACGCGCGGATTTCCCGCTTCGGGCGCGATGGTAATGGTTTTTTGGCCTCCGCGCGCCAGCGCCTCCAGCATCGTTGGCGTCACTTCCTCGACGCGCAATGAGGAATATGAGACTCGCAAACCGCGATCCATGATCCAGCGGCATATCTCATCAATTTGCGGATGCGCGCCGACCGCCGAGGAAACCAATCCGAAACGGTCGGTAAAGGGCGTCCATCGTTCGATCGCTTGGGTAATGTCCTCGATTCGCCGAACGCGATACGGTGGCGTGTTATGTCCGATCCAGCAAAAGGTGCAGTGGTGCGGACACCCCCGCGCCAAGTCAATCAACACCATGTCCGAGAACTCAGTGTGCGGCGTCAGGATTTGCGTCGCGCAGGGGGTTCCATCGAGTCGCTGAAGCGTGGATTCGCGCGGCGGAGCGGGTGATTCCACGCTTTCCAATCCGGCGGCATTTTTCGCTCCCGCCGTCACTTCCACACCCGGAAGTCGCTCAATGGCTTCCAACCGTTCCCGCGCCGAGCGAACAATCGGCGGTTTCCCCTCCGAAAGCGCATCCAGAATCGAAGAAAGAGCAACTTCCGCTTCGCCGTGAACAAAGACATCCATAAAAGGATACAGCGGGAGCCGATTGACCGAAACCAAGACGCCCCCCATCAAAACGAGCGGCCAGCTTCGACGGGCATTTCGTTCCGAGGCTTCCAGTGGAATCCCCGCCGAATCCAGCGCGTCGAGGATCGAGGGATCATCCATTTCATAAGCGGCGGAAAAGGCGATCACGTCAAAATTGCCGAGCGGTCGTCCCGACTCAAGGGAGCCGAACTGCAGGGAGTCCATGAAAAACCGTTCGGCGTGAGCAAGGGGATGATCCTGAATGGCGCGCCAAGCCAACTGATACCCCAAACTCGACATTCCGACGTGGTAGGAATTGGGATAAACCAGCGCGACACTCAGTCTCGACCCCTGCGACAACGCAAGAGGAGGCGTCTTCTCCGCAGAGTCCGGCAAGCTTCGCTCGGCCCGTAGCCAATCTCGGCGGGTCCATGCCTTGGGGATGGTCATGGAGGTATTTTATCCTTGGGGAATTCCACTTACAAGTGCCCATCGGGCGCATCTCAACTTCATGTCGGCGAGGAAAATTTGGGGGAGGGACGCGGACAGAGTTCGCAAGACAGTCCATGTCCCATCATAAAATCAAATTTATTTCTTTGGCGCGTCCCTGTTTTTTATGGTCCAATGGTCCAGCTTGAATCGAGGCGGAAATGTCCGTCTTCCAGTCGTCGCCGTTGTCCAATCTGCCCATCCAATCCTTCGATTTTTCTCTCCGGACCCGAATTGTTTTTCAGAACGGCGGGTTGAATCGGCTGGGGGAATTGGTCCGCGAATATGGCGGAACGCGCGTCCTCGTCGTTTCCGATCCGGGGATTGTCGCCACGGGCTACGACGACCGCGCCGTCGAATCCATCCGCAAAGCCGGAGCCGAGGCGTTTCTCTTCGGCAAGGCTCACGAAAATCCCACGACCCGCGACGCGACGGCCGCGGCCGACTTCGCCCGCGAATGTAAAATTGATTTTTTTGTCGGCCTCGGCGGCGGAAGCTCGATGGATTGCGCCAAGGGAGCGAATTTTCTCCTCACCAACGGCGGCAAGATTCAGGACTACTGGGGCGTTGACAAGGCGACCAAGCCGATGTTGCCCCTGATCGTCGTCCCGACGACGGCGGGAACGGGAAGCGACACGCAGTCGTTCGCGCTCATCAGCGACGAGACGACGCACGTCAAGATGGCCTGCGGCGACAAAAAAGCCGCCGCCAAAGTTTCGATCCTCGATCCCGAACTGACGCTCACCCTGCCGCGCGGAGTGGCGGCGGTGACGGGGATGGACGCGCTTTCGCACGCGCTCGAAAGCTACGTCACGACCAAACGCAATCCGATCTCGCGGATGTTCGCGCGTCAGGCATGGACGTTGCTATCGGAAAATTTTCCGAGAATTTTCGCCGAGCCGCAAAACTTGGAAGCTCGCGGGGCGATGCTCTTGGGGGCGTCGCTCGCGGGATTGGCGATTGAAAATTCGATGCTCGGCGCGGCGCACTCCTGCGCCAATCCGCTCACCGCGCATTTCGGAACGACGCACGGCATCGCCGTCGGCCTCATGTTGCCCCACGTCATCCGCAAGAACGCCGACGCGGTGGACGCGCTCTACGCCGATCTTTGGTCCGATCTCGTCAACGGCGGCGGGCATTCAAAGGAGGGCGCGGGACGCAACGGCGCGCGTCCGGGCGAGTTGCTCGCGCGGAAAGTCGAGGAATACCGCGCGCAAGCCGAATTGCCGGAGACCCTGCGCTCCTGCGGCGCGGACCGGGCGTTGTTGCCCCAGTTGGCCAAGGAGGCCGCCGCGCAATGGACCGCGTCCTACAATCCCAAGCCGCTCAGCGAAGGGGATTTCTTGAATCTTTACGAGAGCGCGTTTTAGCGCTTTGGCGTATCCGCTACAGTCGAATAGGTCGAATAGAGTGTGTGTTCTAACGCAAAGACGCCAAGTCGCAAGGAGCGAACCGCAACGTCTTGGACTAAGAACGCATTTCTTGGACCTTCAAGATCGTCCGACCTCGAAAGGATCCGGCCGTCATGTTTCAGTCCACATTCCATCCCAGCCCGCAGGGCTGGGATGTCAAAGCCTAGGGCAACGCCCTAGGAATACATCGCAACAATCCATTCAAGCCCCAACGAGGCGAAATGAAATTGCCGCAGGGGTTTGCCGACGGCCCAATCATTACGCCCTTTCAGGGCTTGGATGTCGGGGTGGTTCATGGAACCTAGGGCTTGGCCCTAGGCTGTGGCATTTTGCGCCTTCAGCGCAAGAACAGCCGTCGCTTTCTTTCAAGCGCGTTCCAAAATTGATTTTCTTGGTCGCGGTCGCCCTGTTTTGCGGTTTTTGCGCTCTGGCAACGGAACCTAAACCAAAAACCGAATCGGCGGCGGTGCGAAGCACGCCCGCCGATTCGTGGACGATGTTTCGAGGGAACACTTATCTGACCGGCGTGACCGACGCAAAACTTCCGGAAAAACTGGAGTTACTTTGGACCTTCGAGGCCAAAGACGGCATTGACTCATCCGCCGCCATCGCAGACGGAACGGTTTACTTCGGGAGCTTCGACAATTTTCTTTACGCGCTTGATTTTCGGACGGGCAAGCTGAAATGGAAGCAAGACCTCGACGCGCCGATTTCGGCCTCCCCCTGCTGGCGCGACGGGCGCGTCTTCATCGGCGATGAGGCCGGAGGGTTCCACGCACTCGACGCCAAAACTGGCAAACGTCTTTGGGATTTCAAGACCGACGCGGAAATTCATTCCTCGGCGAACTGCGCCGGTTCCAAGCTTCTCTTCGGTTCCTACGATCAAAACCTCTACTGCCTCAATCCCGCCGACGGAAAATTGATTTGGAAACTGGAAACCGACGGGCCGGTTCATTGCACGCCCGGGGTCGTCGAGGGAAAAGTTTATATCAGCGGTTGCGACGGATTTTTGCACACGGTCAATCTGGCCGACGGGAAGGAAATCCAAAAATTCGAGATCGGCTCGCAGGTCGGCGCGGCGCCGGCGCGCCACGGCGATCTCATTTTCGCGGGGAACTTCGACAACTCCGTCATGGCGATTGACGTTGAGAAGAGCGAAATGAAATGGAAATACGAGCCGGAGGATAAACATTTTCCCTTTTATTCCTCCGCGGCCATCGCGCCGGATCGGATCGTTCTAGGCGGGAGGGACAAACGGGTTCACTGCCTTTCGAGGGAGACGGGCAAGCCGCTTTGGGTCGCCAACACCAAAGGGCGCGTGGATTCTTCTCCCGTCCTTGTCGGCTCGCGGATTTTTGTCGGCTCCAATGACGGAAATTTGTATGAACTCGATCTGCGGACCGGAAAAGTAAATTGGGAATTCAAGGCGGGCGCGCCGCTCGCTTCCTCTCCCTCCGTCGCTCAAGGCCGATTGACTATCGGTTCTGGGGATGGTATCTTGTATTGCTTCGGGGCGAAGCCCGCGCGCGCCCCCAAATGAAACGGACCTCATGACCACCGAAACCGAGCACATCAAGACCGACGTCGGCAATTATTTTGTTTCCAACTATCCGCCGTTTTCGCAGTGGCTCCCCGAAAATGTTCCACAGGCGATTTCCGCGCTGAATCAACCGCCGCGCCCAAATGATCCGCTCGGTCTTTACATCCATGTTCCCTTTTGCCGGAAGCGGTGCAAATTTTGCTATTTCAAGGTTTATACCGACAAGAACGCCTCGGAGATCGAGGTCTATATGTCGGCGGTCGCCAAGGAGGTCGAGCTTTACAGCCGGACTCCCGCCTTTGACGGCAGGCAACCGCGCTTCGCCTACTTCGGCGGCGGGACCCCCTCGTATTTGAGCGAGAAGCAACTCGGCTCGCTCGTCGAGCGGATTCATCATTTCATCGGTTGGGATCAGGCCGAGGAGGTGACGTTCGAGTGCGAACCGGGGACGTTGCGAAAATCGAAGCTCGAAACGCTCAAGGAAATCGGCGTCACGCGGCTCAGTCTCGGCATCGAAAATTTCGACGACAAAATTTTGGAGGCCAACGGCCGGGCGCATCTTTCGCCGGAAATCTACCGCGCTTACGAATGGGCGCGGCAGGTTGATTTTCCGCAGATCAACATTGACCTCATCGCGGGAATGGTCGGCGAGACCGAGGAAAATTGGCGCGATTGCGTCCGCAAGGCGCTGGAGCTTCAACCCGACTCGCTCACGATCTACCAGATGGAGCTTCCCTACAACACGGTCATTTCGCGCGAGATGATCGAGCAGGGCAAGGCGTCTCCCATCGCCGATTGGCCGACCAAACGGCGCTGGGTTCAATACGCCTACGATGAATTTGAGGCGGCGGGCTACCGCATCGCCAGCGCCTACACGCTGGCGACGACGAAGAAGCCCTGCAATTTCGTTTATACCGACGCGCTCTGGCACGGCGCGGATATGATCGCGCTCGGCGTTTCGTCGTTCTCGCATTTCGCCGGCGTGCATTTCCAGAACGCGCACACGTTCGAGGAATACGTCGGGCATTTGGATGCCGGAAATCTCCCGATTGTCCGCGCAATGGCGATGTCGCCGCGCCAATCGCTCATCCGTGAGTTGGTCCTGCAACTCAAGCTGGGCAAAATCGAGACCCGCTATTTCAAGGACAAATTCGGAATGGACATCTCGGAGGAATACGGCCCGATCTTTCAGCATCTCGTTCAGGACAAGCTGATCGAGAGACACAATGGCGCGATTTCGCTCACGCGCCAAGGGTTCCTCGTCGTGGACACGTTTCTCTCGGAGTTTTTCGAGCCGGAATTTCGGAATGTCCGATACGCTTAACACGCTCAGCCCCACGCAGGCGGCCGCCAACCTTGGGGCGCTTTTCGGAATGTTCGGCGTTCCGTTGGCGCAGATTCCGCGGTCCGAAATCATCCGCGCCGAGGAGATGCCCCAACCCTACCGCGATCTCTTGGCGCACGAAAACCACATGACCGTCACGCTGGAGCGGCATCATGCGGCTCCGGTCAACTTGACGATCTTGAAACACGCGCAACACGGCGACGTTTACGCCCGCGAAATTTTGCTCAGCAATTCCAAAAACGGCGAGGTCGTCTTGTTCGGGATCATGCGGTTCAATTTCAAACATTGTAGCCCCGAAGTGCGGGACAAAATCATTGAAGGCAAGACGCCGCTCGGGCGGATTCTCATCCAAAACGACATTCTGCGGCGGATCAGCACCCACGCGCTTTTGAAAATTATTCCTAATGAGGGAATGATGCAATGCTTGGGGATGGCTCGTCCCGCGCCGGTTTACGGAAGATTGGCGACGATTTTCTGCGACAACGAACTGGCGGTTGACCTCCTCGAGGTCGTGCCGCCGAAAAACTGAGGGGGGAATCCAACATGGCGACCAAAGTCAAATCAATCAAGACTAAAATGGCCAAGACCAAGCCGGCCAAAGCCAAGATGGGTAAGGCCAAACTGAGCAACGCCAAACCGAATAAGGGAATGTCAGGCAAATCCAAATCAAGCAAACCGGCGGGGGATCAATTTGACGTCATTGTGGTTGGGGCCGGTCCGGCGGGAAGCTCCTGCGCGAGCATCCTCGCCCGCGAGGGACGCAAGGTCGTTCTCTTTGAGAAAGAAAAGTTTCCGCGCCACCACATCGGCGAATCCTTGATGACCGACACCTATTGGCCGTTCGAGCGGATGGGAATTCTGGCCAAGCTGAAGGCCAGTCCCTTCACCCGGAAATACAGCGTGCAGTTCGCCAACCCGATGGGAAAGGAATCGCGCCCCTTTTATTTCTTTGAGGCGAACCACCACGAAAGCGCCGTGAGTTGGCAGGTCACGCGGGCGGTCTTCGACAAAATGCTCATTGAACATGCCGCCGAGCAGGGGGCGACGGTATATGAAGAGACGGCGATCAAACAGGTTCTCTTCGAGGGAGACCGCGCCATCGGCGTCGAAGCATTGATGAAGGATGGCTCGCTCAAGAAGTTCATGGCGAAAGTCATCGTGGATGCGACGGGGCAGACGGCGATGCTCTCGAACCGCCTCGGTTGGCGTCAGCGGGATCCGAAACTCAAAAAGGCGGTGCTTTATTCCTATTTCAAAGGGGCGACGCGCGAACCGGACCTGAACGGCGGCGCGACGCTCGTCCTGAGAACCGGTCCCGGTAGCGGCGGTTGGTGGTGGTATATCCCGCTGGAGAACGACATCACCAGCGTCGGCATCGTCGCCAATCCCGATTATCTTCTCAAGGATCGCGGCAGAGACATGGAGAAAATATTCTACGAGGAGGTTGAGAAGTGCGAATCGTGCAAGCGCCGGGTCGGAAAAGCCGAGCGCGTGGATAAAATTTATTCGATCCTCGATTACTCCTATCGCTCCAAGAAGAACGCAGGCAACGGATTCATCCTCATTGGAGACGCCTACGGTTTCCTCGATCCGATTTATTCGTCGGGCGTTCTGTTGGCGCTCAAAATGGCTGAGCTCGCTTCCGACGCGATTCACGACGCCTTCAATCATAAGGACTTTTCCGCCAAGCGGCTTGGTCAGTTCCAAGCCAAATTGGACAAGGGGGTCGAGTCCATGCGGAAGCTGGTTTACGCCTACTACACCGAGGGCTTCAGCTTCGCCGATTTCCTGCGCAAATACCCCGATCAGCGCGTCAACATCATCAATCTTCTGATCGGCAACGTGTTCAAGGAGGGCGTGGACGATATTTACGGCCCCATGAAGGAATTCGCCGAAATTCCGCCGCCGTTCTGGGAACAGGTCGCCGCTTCGGCAAAGACGGAAAACGGCGTCGAGGGGGACGTCAAATCCGCGAAGTATTCGAATTACGGCCAATCCGCCGTCGTCGGCGCGTGGAACCCGCCGCAATCCTGATTCGGGATTTTATATCGGTGCGCGTCCGTGCGTATCCGTGTCTAGCAAGGGCCGGAAACAATCCAGAATCTTGCTGGAAAGTCCCCGTTCTCCGCGCTAACGTGATCCCCCGATGCGGAAGCCGATTTACATTCTTCTCGTCCTCCTCGTTCTCCTCCATCAGGATTTCTGGTATTGGAACGATCCGTCGCTATTATTCGGGTTTCTTCCCATCGGATTGGCTTATCACGCGGCTTTCTCAATCGTTTCCGCGGTGGTGTGGGGGCTGATCATGGCCTATGCTTGGCCGGAGCACATTGACGAATTTGCGAACGAGACATCGGAACATCCCGATTAAATGACCCAACTTGTTGTCATCATCGTCTATATGGCCTGCCTCTTGGCGATTGGCTTGTTAAGTAATAGGTTGTTCAAGGGAACGGCCAAAGATTACTATACCGCGAGCCACTCCATCGGCCCAGTGATTCTATTGCTGTCGCTTTTTGGAACGGCGATGACGGCGTTCGCGCTGGTGGGAAGCACTAGCGAGGCCTATCGGCGCGGGATCGGCGTTTATGGATTAATGGCCTCGTGGTCGGGGCTGATTCACGCCGGGGTCTTTTATTTTGTCGGCATCCGGCTTTGGGCTTTCGGAAAACGCTACGGCTACGTCACGCAGATTCAGTTTTTTCGGGACCGCTTCGAGAGCGGTTTTTTGGGCGTTCTTTTGTTTCCTATTCTGGTCGGCCTGCTGATTCCTTATATTTTGACAGGTGTCATTGGCTCGGGAACCATCGTCAACAAGATCACGGCGGGGGCTTTCCCTGAAGCGTTCAAAACCACCGACGGCGGCGTTCCGCCGTGGATTACCGCGCTGGTCGTTTCGGGAATTACGCTCATGTATATTTTTTACGGCGGTCTCCGAAGCGCGGCTTGGGCGGAGACGTTTCAGACGCTGGTTTTCATGACGATGGGCGTCGCGGCGTTTTTTGTGATCGCGTCTAAACTCGGCGGGGCGGTCGCGGCGAGCAAATTGGTCGTGGAAAAAAATCCGGCGCTTCTGGTCCGAGCAGGTAAGATTCATCCGCTTGAATTTTTATCCTACGGCTTCGTGCCTCTCTCAATCGGCATGTTTCCCCACATGTTCCAACATTGGCTCACGGCGAAATCGGCCAAAAGTTTCCGTCTGACCGTCACCGGTTTCCCGATCTGCATTATGATCGTCTGGCTTCCGTGCATTCTCATCGGGATTTGGGCGACCGTCGCCGTCATTCCCGGAACGGACAAATTGATCGTCCCCCCCAACGCCCCGCCCAACGCGGAATTGGGGATCATGATTAAGAAACTCGCCACCCCCGCGCTCGGCGGATTTTTGGGGGCCGGCGTCTTGGCGGCGATCATGTCCACGCTCGACACCCAATTCCTTTCACTCTCCACGATGTTCACCAACGACGTGATCGTTCACTTTTTCGGGAAGGAGCGATTCAGCGACCGCCAACAGATATGGATGGCGCGCTCGTTTGTAGTTTTCATCGTGACGATCGTTTTCATCCTGTCGCTTCTTCCGATGCCGCGCATTTTTTCGCTGGGGGTTTGGTGTTTCAGTGGATTCACGAGTCTATTTCCTCTGGTTTTCGCGGCGATTTATTGGAAACGGGTGACAAAATTCGGCGCGCTGGCGTCGGTCGCCGTGGCGGCGGTCGTGTGGTTCATCCTTTTCGCGCGCGCGGGATTCGGGACTTCCAAGGAAGAATCATTGGTCTTTGGCATGATGCCGGTGGCAACGATCATTATCTGCTCCGCGTTGACGCTTGTCGTGGTCTCGCTCCTGACGCCGCCGCCGTCGGAAAAAACCCTCCTGAAATTTTTTCCGGATTCGCTCAAGCCCTGACCAACAATGAGAATCGCCTTCATCGCCGCCGGCGCCGCTGGAATGTATTGCGGAAGCTGTCTGCGGGACAACGCGCTTGCTTCCGCGATGATTCGTCTCGGGCACGAAGTCAGTGTGATACCGCTCTATACCCCCTTGCGGGTGGACGGGGAGGACGCCACGAACGCGCCGATCTTTTACGGAGGAATCGGCGTTTATCTCCGGCAGAAATCGGCGCTTTTTCGACGACTGCCCCGTTTCGTGAGCGTGATTTTGGACTCCAGACCGCTTCTCAATCTCTCGTCCAAATTGGCCGGAATGAACCAAGCCTCCGATTTGGGCGAACTCACGCTTTCAATTTTGCAAGGCGAGGAAGGAACGCAAAAAGAGGAATTGTTCCGGCTTGCGCGTTGGCTGAACGATGAAATTAAGCCGCAAATCATCAATTTGCCCAATTCGATGTTCGCCGGAACGGCGCGCGTCCTGCGGGAAATCGTCGGCGCGCCGGTCGTCTGCTCGCTGACCGGCGAGGACCTTTTTCTCGATTCCCTCAACGAACCTTGGAAGAGCGACGCGATGAATTTATTGCGACGACGCGCCAAAGATGTTGACGGTTTCATCGCCATCAGCCGTTATTACGCCGATTTCATGTCGTCCTACCTTGAAGTGCCGCGGGAAAAGATTTCCGTGGTTCCGTTGGGAATTGAAGCGGAAAAATTCGGACGACGAAATTCGCGCCCGACCGATCCCTTCACGGTCGGTTATCTGGCGCGAATCGCGCCGGAAAAGGGGTTGAGCATTCTTTGCGAGGCGTTTCGGCAGTTCAAGAAAATACCCGGAACCGAAACGGCGCGGCTTCGCGCGGCCGGCTATCTCGGTGCGTGTGACCTTCCCTACCTCGAAAAAATTCAGAGCGACCTGCGGGATTGGGGACTCGCGGAATCCTTCGACCACATCGGCGAGGTTTCCCTTCAGGAAAAACTTCAATTCTTGGATTCGATCAGCGTCCTTTCCGTTCCCACCGTTTATCACGATCCCAAAGGGCTATTTGTTCTTGAGGCGCTCGCGCACGGCGTTCCGGTTGTTCAACCGGCGCATGGGGCATTCCCCGAATTGATCGAAGCGACGAAAGGCGGATTGCTTTTCGAATCGGGGAATGTTGCGGATTTGGCGGCGAAATTGCATCGTCTGATGACCGACCGCGAGGTAGCCGACCGTCTTGCGCTTCACGGCCAACAAGCGGTCCGACAAAAATTCACCGATATTCAAATGGCGCGGGAGACCGTTCGCGTCTATGAAAGTCATCTGGCATGAGCGAAACCTCCGACACGCCGCTTCTTCAAGTCCGCGATCTCCGCAAGGAATATCCGACGCCCGCCGAGCCGTTGGTTGTGTTGAACGGAGTCAGTTTTGATCTGGTGGCTGGACGCTCCATGGCAGTGATGGGACCTTCGGGTTCTGGAAAGAGCACACTCTTGCAAATTCTCGGAACACTGGACCGTCCCACGTCGGGGACGGTGACGCTGGAGGGAAAGAATCCGTTCGACCTTGCTCCCAAGAATTTAGCGGCCTTTCGCAACGAGCAAATCGGTTTCGTCTTTCAAGATCATTATCTCCTTCCGCAATGCTCGGTGTTGGAAAACGTGTTAATCCCCGCGTTGGTGAATCGCCATGCGAAGGGCGATCTTGAATCGCGGGCGAGAGATTTGCTCAAGAAGGTCGGTCTTGAGGAGCGCCTGACCCATCGCCCCGCCGAACTGTCGGGCGGCGAACGCCAACGCGCCGCCATCGCCCGCGCGTTGATCAATTCTCCCAAACTTCTTCTCTGCGACGAGCCGACCGGCAACCTCGACCGAAAATCCGCCGAAGCGGTCGGAGCGATATTCAAACAACTGCAATCCGGTGAGCAAATGACGCTCGTCGTCGTCACGCACAGCGACCAGTTCGCATCGCTCTTTGATCGGCGGTTTCATCTTCTGGACGGCAAATTGAGCGCGGCTTGACGCGGAAAGGCTTTTTGTCCTGAAGCCAAGGATTTCCTCCCAGCGTGGGACTGGTCTGCGAAACAGTCGTCCCCGGCTACTACAGCATTTCAGGGAAAGACCTGTCCCTCCCTCGGAGGGCGAGCCACCGACTCGCCCCTACCCAGCCGGTCCACCCTCCTCTGTAGGGGCGACCCGCTGGGTCGCCCGATGACGCCGCGTCCGTTTCCGGAGGAAATTGCCCTCGACCTACCGGATACGCATTATCCTGAATTGCTCTAAAGTTTCTTTAAGTTTGGATTGATGGGCAGAGTCGCTTGCGTATGATTCCGGCGACGCGCCCGCCTCGGAGGCGGGATGAAACACCGACCCACCGCCGCTTGGTTCTTCTTCCGCCGCGCTGGCGGAGTCCTTCATGTCGAATCCCGTCAATCGCCGTTACGATTTCTTGCGTTCCATCCGGCTAAGAATCCCCGCGATTTCCAACATTCCAATTTGATTTCCTTCGCCGTTCTTTTAGGATGGGTTCGGACACTGGCAAAAGGAGGATTTTCCGATGGCTCTTTGGCAAGACTTGGTGCGCGAACGATTCGGCGAATTGCGCGATCCCGGCGAGGACAAACAAATGCCGCTGGCCGACGCGATCCGCAAATTTGTCAAGCCGGGAATGAAAATCAATCCGGTCAGCCTTCAGGCGCGCCCTTGCGCCGCTGTCTATGAGCTTTGCCGGCAATTCGCGGGCAAAGACCCGCAATGGGAATTCATCTCCTCCTCGATGGGGGGAACCTACCTCGCGCTGATCCATTTGGGCTTGGTGAAAAAAATCATCGTCTCCTACGCCGGGGAAGGCTACCCCACCCCCGGTCCAAGTCCGATCATCTTTCGCGCGCTCGCCGCCAAAAAACTCGAAATCGAAAACATGACGATGCTGACCGTCTCGCAACGGCTTTACGGAGGCGCGTTGGGGGTTCCGTTCACAACGACGCGGTCGCTCGCGGGAAGTTCCATCGGCGCGGAACTTCCCGGTTTCAAGGAAATCCCCGATCCTTTCGGTTCGGGACGATCCGCGGGATTGCTTCAATCCTACAATCCCGATCTCAGTTTTGTTCACGTCTGGGCCGCCGATCCCGCGGGCAACGCCATCGCCTTCCCCCCCTACGGAGAAAACGTCTATGGCGCATTGGCCGCCAAAGAAGGGGTCGTTCTCACGGCCGATCACATCGTGGACACCGACTTTATTCGCAAACACGGCAATTTGGGGCGCATTCCGGCGGCGGTTGTTCGTTCGGTCAGCCATTGCCCCTTTGGCGCGCATCCTGCCGGAAGCTACGCCCGCAACATCCCTGAACTTAAACCCTATGGCAACGATTACGAGTTCATCAAGCGGCACCGCAAAGCGCAAACCGAGGTAAGAAATTACGAGGCATGGCTCAAGGAATGGCTCTTCGACGTCGGCGATCACAACGGCTACGTGAATAAACTCCGCGCCGAGGGACGGATTGACTACATTTATTTCCAAGCCGACCCCGAAGGTTGGCGCAAGGAATTGGATGACGCCGCGGACCCGCTCTCCGATCCGCAACCTCCCAATGCGATTGAGACGATGATCGTCCAAGGCTCGCGGGTCATGGCGGACCGGATCCGAAATGCCGGCTACAAGACCGTCCTCGCCGGCGTCGGCCACGCGGGTCTGATGGCCACTCTGGCTTGGCATCGTTTGCGCGAGGAAGGGGTCGAATTCGAGCTGATGGCCGAGATCGGAATCTACGGCTACGATCCGCGTCCGGCCGATCCGTTCGTTTTCAATTACCGCAATCTGCCGGTGACGACCGCCCTAAGCGACATCATCGAGGCGCTCGGGATTCACACCGGCGGCGCGACCAATGCTTGCCTCGGAGCCATCGGCGCGGCGCAGATTGACCGCAACGGGAACGTCAACTCGACGCGCATGGGGGGTATGCACATCGTCGGGAGCGGCGGGGCCAACGACATCGCTTCCGCCGCGCGCGAGACGATCGTCATCGCGCAACAGCGCAAAGGGCAATTCGTGGACAAGGTCGAATACGTCACCAGTTCCGGTCGCCATGTCGAGGTCGTTGTCACGACGATGGGGCGCTTCGAGAAGCGAGGCGGCGAGGATTTGAAGCTTACCGGATACTTCGGCTTCAACGGCTTCGACAAGGAGCAAGCCGTCCGCGAAATCAGGGAATGTTGCGGATGGAATCTGGAAATCGCCGACGACGTGGAGAGGCTGGACGATCCGACGGACGAAGAAGTCGCGCTGTTGCGCATCTACGATCCGCAACGGCTCTTCCTCGGCAAGGCCACGGAACGAACCGCCGCCGCGACCGTCGGCGCCGCGCGCTGAAAATATATCCGCGCAAGTTGAATGGGAGAATCCCGCTCTGAAGGGCTTATCGCCCGCATGTTCATTGTGTTATATCTTTAATCGTTCGCCCTCGTAGCTCAGATGGATAGAGCACGGGATTCCTAATCCCGGGGTCGTGGGTTCAAATCCCGCCGAGGGCGCCATGCCTTCCTCCCGCGTTCCGATAAATTACGCCCGACGAAGCAATCCCGCTTGATCCTCCCCCGCGATCTTGGCTAGATTGACCCCGTTCCAACAGGGATTGGAATTTCGGTGTAAGTCATGGCTCGCGTCGCTCTGCAAAACGTCATCAAGCTCTATCCCGGCGTTCAAAAGCCCGCCGTGGATTCGGTCACGGTTGAAGTCAAGGATTTGGAATTTTTGGTGCTGGTCGGGCCGTCAGGGTGCGGAAAATCCACGACCCTGCGGTTGGTGGCCGGATTGGAGAAGGCAGTGTCGGGCGACATTTTCATCGGCGAGCGGCGCGTAAACGACGTCCGGCCCAAGGATCGCGACATCGCCATGATTTTTCAAAATTACGCGCTCTACCCCCACATGACGGCGTATCAAAATCTGGCGTTTCCGCTCAAGATGCGCAAATTTCCCAAGCCCGAAATTGACCGCCGCGTGCGCGAGGCCGCCGAGATGCTGGGGATCACCGAGCTTTTGGACCGCAAGCCCAAGGCGCTGTCGGGCGGTCAACGACAGAGAGTCGCCGTCGGCCGGGCGATTGTGCGGAAGCCGCAGGTTTTTCTTTTCGACGAGCCGCTCTCCAACCTCGACGCCAAGATGCGCGTGGTCATGCGCGCCGAAATCGCCAAGCTTCATCGCCGCCTTCAAACGACGATGATCTACGTCACGCACGACCAGATCGAGGCGATGACGATGGGAGATCGGATCGTCGTGATGCACGAGGGGAAAGTTCAACAGATGGACAATCCCAAAACGATCTACGACAGACCGGTCAACAAGTTTGTGGCGGGATTCATCGGATCGCCGCCGATGAATTTCTTGTCGGGAGAATTGAAAAGCGAAGGAGACGACTTGCGGTTCGAGAGCGGCCCCGTTCGAATGAAAATTCCGACGCAACATCGCCCGGCGCTCCAAGAACGCCAGAGCGCAAAAATTCTTTTGGGAATCCGCCCGGAGGATTTCTCCGATCAATTCCCCGCGTTGCCAAATAATTCTTGGTCCGAAATTCAATCGGAGGTCGAGGACATCGAGCCGCTGGGAGCGGAAGTCATTCTGCACGTCGCCGCCGGAACTTCCCGCCTCACCGCCCGACTCGGTCCCGAAACGCAGGCGCATATCGGCCAACCCAAAAATCTCTGGCTGAATCTGGCCAAGGCGCACTTCTTCGACGCCGAAACCGAACGGCGAATCGGCTAATCGAGTAAAATTGTTCGGCTACTTGCCGTCCTTGAGAGGACGAATCCAGATGTTGCGGTATTTGACCGTGCAACCGTGGTCTTGGAGGACTAGCGGACCGTCGCTCGCGGCTTCCTTGAAATGCGAGGCGGTCGTCGAGCCGCCGACCTCGGCGTGATCCTGTACCAGAACGCCATTGTGCAAAACCGTTAGCGTCGCGGGAGAAAGGCGTCCGCCGTCGGCGGAAAATTTCGGCGCCCGGAAAATCACGTCATAGCTCTGCCATTGCTCCGGCGGACGGCAGGCATTGACCAGCGGCGGATGATAACCGTAGAGTGCGCCGCATTGGCCGTTGTGGTAGGTTTCGCTCTGATAGGAATCCAAGACCTGCACCTCGTAGCGCCCCTGAAGATAAACGCCACTGTTGCCGCGATCCTGTCCCTTGGCGTTGGGCATCAGGGGAACGGCGAACTCGACGTGAAGCTGGACGTCGCCGAATTTTTCCTTCGTCATGATATCCCCGGTCCCCGGCTTGACGGTCATCACGCCGTCGGCCAAGGTCCAGAAAACGTCCTTCCCGTTGTGGTGAATCCAGTGGGCAAAATTCTTGCCGTCAAAAAGAACAATGGCGTCGGAAGGGGGAAGGTTGGATTGCTCCCCCGGCGTGACGACCGGCGGCGCGGGGGATTTGTCTTCTTCGGCGTATGCCAAAGATATGCCGGCGACAATTCCCGCCAAAACAAAGGACCGGAATCCCCGAAATATTTGGGCTGAAAAAATTCTGTTATTCATGATTGTCTCTGCTCCCTTGATCCAAAGAAATTAAACGCAAAGACGCAAAGTCGCAAGGAGGTTGTCGAAACACCCATGGCGTCCTTGCGTCTTTGCGCCTTTGCGTTTTATTCCGAGGTCGAGCGTCTCATCCTCATGATTCAATCAAATTCTATTTCAAATGCCCTCGACCTCGAGAACGCGGGGAATGCCGGCCAGATCGGGATGGAAGGCGACGAGCCGGAGATGGGAATTGGCTTCGACCAATTTCTGAACCGAAGGCTGTTGTCCGAATCCAATTTCCAATAACATCGCCCCGTCGGAATTGAGAAAATCCGAGGCGCCGCCGATCAATTCGCGCAGACGATCCAATCCCTCCTGTCCGGCGAAAAGCGCCGTCGCCGGTTCCCATCGGCTGATTTCGGGCGCGAGATTAGCGCGGTCGGCTTCGGCAAGATAAGGAGGATTGGAGCAAATGCAATCGAACTTTTCCGCAAGTCCCGCGAGCATCGAGCTACCCAAAGAGAGACGAAATTCGATGCGGTCCGCGACGCCGCGGCGCTCCGCGTTCTTTCGCGCCGTCTCCAGCGCGTCGGAAGAAACGTCGGTGGCGGTCCATTTGGCGGCGATCCCTTTTTTCAGTTGCTCATGCGCGGCGGAGACCGCGATCGTGCCGGAGCCGGTTCCCAAATCGGCCAGCTTGAGCGGGGTGCTGCTTCCAGTCCGCGCCGTCTTCGCCTCGGACCATTGAATAACACGATCCACGATCAATTCAGTTTCCGGGCGCGGAATTAAAACGGCGCGGGAAACGTCAAAGCGCAAACCGTAAAATTCCTTGTGACCGAGAATGTAGGCCAGAGGTTCGCGTTCGCGTCGGCGGGTCAGCATCGCGCGCGATTTGTCGCGCGATTTCTGATCGAGCGGACGATGAAGATTCATGTAGAGGCCGAGACGGTCCAAACCGAGACACTCGGCCAGAATTAGTTCCATCTCCAAACGCGCCGAGGAAATTCCGAGCGAACGGAGGAATTCCGTTCCCCTTCTCAACGCAGTTTCGACCGACAAATCATCGGATACGTTCGGCGACGACGTTGCGGCAACAGGGGAATTCAAGAGAAGAACTCAAACCTCAACCGAGGGCATCGGCGTAGTCTTCGGGCGTGTTGAGATTGCTCAGCGCCGCCGAATCGGCGATTTCCAAGACCGCTTTGAAATTTTCGGGCAGATCACGAACGAGATGATCCAACCGCGCGGTTCTGGGGTCGGCGGCGAGGATCAACGCGAACATGCGTTGATCCAGAATAATCGGATGGCCGTGACGCGGCGGTTCCGCCGTTTCATGCGCGGAAAGAACAGGTCGCGTGATCCACGCGCTAGTCGCCTCGTGCCGATCCCACAGGGCGGAAATCCAAGGCTCATCCAGCGGCGTCATATCCACCGGCGCGACGAGAAGCGAATCCAAATCGGCGTGTTCTTGAATCAGGGCGCGCAAACCCAATTGAAGCGAGGCGAACATCGGCGCGCTTGGATCGGGATTAATGATTCGATGTCCCGGCGGAATGATTTTTTCCGCTTCCTCTCGGACCGCTTCGGGAAAAACCCCTTTCCAAGTCTCCGCTCCGGCATCCGCGTAATTTTTCGCATGAGCCAAAATGAGCGGTTCGCCCTTGAAATCGAGACCTCCCTTCCAACGCCCCATTCTGCGTGAAGCTCCCCCCGCCAAAATCAGAGCGGCGCGCGGACCGGGCGAGCGCTCGGCGGATTGAACCTGAATTCGAGGCGTTTGGCCGTGATACAGTCCCAACAACTGAGCCGCGACGCCGACGGCGATTTCCTGCGGCGATTTGCCCAGCTTTGGATCGCCGATGGGAGAAACAATCCGCGCCAATTCGTCCGCCGTAAAACCCTTGGCGGCCATGCGGCTTCGGAATCGCGACCATTTGGCCCGGCTTCCGATCAATCCAATCCAAAGAAACGGATATCGAAGCGCGAGTTGGCAAAGCGCCTGATCGGTTGGGTGGTCGTGCGTCATGATGAGAAGGTAGGTGTGTTGAGCGCGGTCACTCCATTCGCGGAGAAATGCCTCCGGGTCGTCGGCGACGGCTTGGATTTGTTTGGGAAAACGCTCCGGCGACGACCACTCCTTGCGCGGGTCAACTATCGTGACCCTGAGAGGGGTCTCCGCCAGAATCCCGGCCAGCGCGGTTGAGACATGCCCCGCGCCGCAGATCAAAACCTCACGCGGCGGCAATCGCTTGGCGAGAAAGACGCGAACGTATCCGCCGCAACATTGGCCGAGCGCGGCGGAAAGCGGAAATTCCAAGAAAGCCGTCTTGAGGTTCGGATCGTTCCATAGCCGATCGGCTTCTTCGAGCGATTTTTGCTCCAAGTTTCCCCCTCCGATGGTTCCCTCGATTTTTCCATTGGGAAGCCAACGCATGACGCTACCCGGCTCGCGCGGGGCGGAGCCTTTCACGTCAACGACGGTGATTTCAACGCATGGCTCGGAATTCATGGGTTTCATCTTATACGGTTGACTTGATAGATCAAAGATTAAACACGAAGGCACGAAGGTCACAATGTCCCTTATTCTTTGTGATCTTTGTGCCTTCTTCGTGCCTTTGTGTTTAACATCTTCCTCCGCGTCCTATTGCGGCGTTGGAGGCTTTTCAGAATTCAGCGGCCAAGGCAAAAGATTTTTTTCGCGCGCCCGCCCGACAACGCACCTCGCCAGCAGTTCCCCCCCTTGGCGCGAATAATGAAGTCCATCCACGAACGTGATGCCCGTCGCGGAAGCCAAGGCGTCGCCGCACCAGATGAATTTCTCCCCGAATTTGCCCGTTTGGCTCCATTGCTCAAACATCGGATAACCCCATTGAATCAATTCGCCGCTGATCCCAATGTGGGTGAAGGGAAATGTTTCGGGGTTCATCGGGAAGTGCATGAACGGAACGGGCTGGGCGACGAATATCACCGGAACGCCGTATTTTTCCGCGACCGCCGTCGTCATTCTCAGATTTTGCAGATAGCGGTTGAGGACTTGCTCGGCGAGCGAAACATTCTCGCGCCCCTTGAATTCAGGTTGCGGAGGACGAGGAGGAAGGTCGGGAGCAAGGAGAACGGCAAGCCGGCCGGACAGTTGCGGGTTGCCGTTGGGATAGAAGAAGTCGTTGACGCCGTCCACGAAAATGGCGAGGTCGGGAACAAAACCCTTCACCAGAAGCGTTTCAAAAAGGATGCGCTCCTGAGAGGAGAAATAATAGCCGCATCCGAAATTGTAGCACTGAACCGATTGGCGGGGATAAAGGGAGTTCAGCTGATTTTGGATTGCGCAGGGAAGCGCGTCCTCGTTTTTGACGTCATAGCCGAAGGTGGTCGAGCCGCCGAAGACGAAAACCACGCGATCCCGTTTGCTCGGCGGCCACGGCTGATAAGTCAGCCCCTTGCGAAAGCCCGCGTCGGTCACCTCGATGAATTTGGTCTTGGTCGGCGCGACCCGAAATTCCACGAACGGCTCATAGACCATGCGCAGGCGATAGGAATCCCGCTGAAGGAGATCAATGTCCGCGGGACTCAGATCGGGATAGACCTTCGTAAAATCCGTTTCGGGATAGTCCCCTTGGATGATGTTGTTCCGATATTCGCTGATGGTTTTCCCCGCTCCGAGGGGCACGGCCCATTGCGGATGTTTCACCATCCAGATCATCACGCCGGACAACAGGACCACGAGCAGGACCAAAAGTACGATGATCCGAAAGGACCAAATCAGATGATTGCATTTCTTCTCGGCGGGCATACAGAGTCCACCCTCAACAATAAGCCAAGGGAAACGGGAAAAGACAATGGGAAAGGGCACATCCCACAATTGCGTTTGTTTGCGCCGAAATTGGCAACCAACCCATCCGTAGCCGCGGTAGCGGCGGAACAATTCCAGCCCCGCTCGTAAGAGCGGGGTAAAAACCCCTCTAAACGCCTCCAGCCCCGGAGAGGCAGCATAAGTTTTCCCTTTGTCCTCAAACCATTACAGTATGCGGCCACGGAAAACGACGGCTTGAATGTATTATCCGTAGAGTGGAGAATCCGTCCTCAATAACTTCGGCTATTGTTCCCATGATGCGAACGCAATGGAATCGTCTTCTTGCATGGTATCGCCATCCCGATCAGGAATTGTTGCGGATGGAGATGCGCTGGACGATGCGGTGGCTTCGGCGCTGGCAACTGATCGCGCTGATGCTCATTTGCCTGCTTATCCCCGTTGTCACCGCGATAAACACTCTCAGCATAAATCAAACTCCCCAAGCAGGAGCCTCAACGGGATCATTTGTGGGAGGACCAACTTCGTCCACAATCGTATCTTATCGTTTGCCCGCGTTTGGCTCGATGGGGATGATCCCTTGGCTCATTCATTATGGACTTTGGATTCACCTCCTTCGGCGAAGAACATTGCGCCTTTTTCGCAAGGACCGGCTTCATGACATATTTCTTACGCCCATTCGGACAAAGGAGCTTTGGCCTGCTTTGCTCTGCGCGCCCGTTCTGGCACGAATTGTTTTTCTACTACTCGGTCAAATGGGATGGATTTGGATCATGGCTGTCTCGCTGTCAGGCAAATCTCCGGGATGGATCTCGTCATACTACCAAAGCAATGGGATTGATTCGGTCGGAGTTTGGAAAGCGTGGTTATTTTATCCGCTGAGTTTCTTCTGCGCAGTTATCTACCTACCGGCCATCACGGCGTTTGTGGCTTGGCTTATCGTCCCGCTTGATGGCGCCGTCTCTATCGTTTTACTCGGTTTGCTTGGCTGGGGCGTCACCGGCATTCCCAACGCGGTTATTTTTATCGCTTATGTGATGGTTTCATTGGCAGGTTTCCCCACGACTCCTTCGTCGGCTTCACTTTACTCCGTGATTCTTATCGTCTTTCCCCTTATGAAAATCCTCATGTCCCTCCTCGTATTTCGCATCAGCCTCAAAGGTCTGCGTGGGCCCAAGGTTTTAGAGAGATTGCGTCAAGTTGTGGAAAAACCCTGACGAGGAATTGATAAAACCGGACGGAGCGCAATCTTATCCGCGTTCCTCCGTTGAGTCCGTGTCCAATTTTCGACGCATCAACTTCTATAATTCAGAAGCTGAATTTGTTTATGATTCCCCCATTCTTCGGGACGCCCTCCGGAGCGCGGTCCCAAGTTCGCCATGAATCAACCGCTCAAAATTCTCATCGCCAACAGCGGACGGAAGTGGATCGGGGAAGTCGGCCATTGCGCGTTGCTTGCCGATGCCCTAACCCGGCGCGGTCATAGGGTCTGGATTGCCTGCCGGAGGGACAGCGAACTGGAACGTCACCTTCAAGAAGCGAAGCGTGATTTCCTGCCCCTCGGATTTTCCAGCCGATTTTCCCCTTCGGGCGATCTGCGCGATATTTTGAAAATGGCCGATTTCATCCGGCGCGAAAAAGTGGACCTCGTCCACGCCCATCGCGGCAAGGATCATTGGGTCGCCGCGTTTGCGGCAAAGCGCGCGAGCGCCCCTCTCGTGCGGACGCGGCACGTCGTCACCTCCGTCAAGCAACATTTTCGCAATCGCTGGCTTTTCGGCAAGGCAACGTCGGGGGTGATTTCCGTCTCCAAAGCGGCCGAGGCAAGTTTAGGCCGATTGATCGAACTGATTCCCAAACGGCGCGTCATACTCTCGGCCATAGACCTCGGACGTTTCGATCCCTCGCTTCGCAATGAAGTTTGGCGGCGGGAAAAGGCCGGAAAAAATTTTCCCGGCGAACCGTTTTGGATTGGGCTGATCGGACGAATTCAACGGGTGAAAGGGCAAAAGGAGTTTCTCGCCGCCGCGAAGATCGTCGCCGAGCGCCGCCCCGATGCGCGGTTTTTCATCGCCGGACGCGGAACGGAACGTAAACACGCGGGCTTGCGGAAGCACGCCGACGCCTTGGGTTTGGGGAACCGCGTCGTCATCGAAGATTTTCTCCCCAATCTCCCCGAAGTCATGGCATCCTTGGACCTCGGCGTGGTCGCATCGCTCGGATCGGAAGGATTCAGCCGCGTGACGGCGGAACTCATGGCGTCGGGAACGCCGCTGGTGGCGACGTGCGTCGGCGCCATTCCGGAAATTCTCGCTCCGCGCGACGGCGACGCCCGACCGCTCGGAAAAATTATTCCTCCGGGCGATCCGCAAGCGATGGCTTCGGCGATTCTCGAATTGATGGAAGACGAATCCGAACGCGGACGACTGGCGACGGCGGGGCTTCGCGCCGCGCGCGAAAATCACGACCCCGACCGGTGGGCGGAAAAAATCGAAGAGTTTTATCGGGAAATCCTCGCGGATCGCAAATCATGACGACGCTTCAATTCATCGGCTTGTTCGCCACGGGGTTGATGGTCGGGATGCTGTCCGGATTTTTCGGCGTCGGCGGGGGCGCGTTTCTCGTTCCGGTTCTCCAGCGGCTCGCGGGATTGACGTGGCCGCAAGCCATCGGCCTGTCTCTGACGCAGATGGTCCCGACCTCCGCGATGGGAGGATTGCGCCGCTACCAGCACGGCGAAGTTCAAATGCGGCTCGCTTGGCTCACGATGGCCGGGTCCATTCCGGGCGCGTGGCTCGGTCACGAGGCGGTTCAATGGCTGAACCGATGGGGAAACGTCGTCATCGCCGGACGGGAGATCAATCTCATCAACGCCGTCCTCACGCTCGGTTTCAGCGGAATGTTGATCTACATGTCGCGCCGAATGTTGAACACAACGCCGGATTCAGACGAAAGCGCGGAGACGCCCCGGCGGAGCATCTCTTCGGGTATTCCGGCCATCGAAGCAATCATCGTCGGCGCGTTGGTCGGATTCGCATCCGCGCTCTTGGGAATCGGCGGCGGATTCTTGTTTGTTCCGATTGCCATCCAGCGATTCGGATTGCCCGTCGTCACCGCCGTAGGGACAAGTCTCTTTCAAATGCCGATCACCGCGACGGCGGGCGCGCTTCTTTACGGCCGTAGCGTCGCCATGCCTTATGTTTGGCTCATTCCCCTTTTGGCGGGATCCTTGCTCGGCGTCAACGGCGGAGTGCGATTCTCCCGCCGTTTCAACAACCGACAATATAGGAAAATTTTGGCGTGGATGCTCTTGGTGACGTCGCTCCTGCTCTTGGCGACTTGGCGGGGGAAACATTCTTGATTCGTTCCGGATTCATCTCCTACTTTTCCGCCAAGCGCGAGAGTTGGATCACCTGCGGCGGGGCCGTTGGTTCGTAATTGATCAACTTCGCCACGCGCTCCACCCAATCCGATCCGTAGTTAATCATGAACGGCGCGACGGGATTGAGCGCGCGTTCCTGCGGTCCGCCGGCGGGAAAAAGATTGCTCTCCAACCGGATCATGGCCTGTTTGAGTTGCCGCTCGTCCTCCTCGCGCGTGTAGAGGACGCGCTCGCGCACCAATTCGAATCCCTTGCCCATGGATTGGCGGAGTTTTTCAAACGCGGAGTGAAGCGCGGGATTATCCCCGGCCTTGCGCTCCAACTCCTCAAGCTCGCGGAGATGACGCTCGCGCAATTGGCCGATTTCGCCGATGATTCCCTCGCTCAGGTCGCGCTCGATCACTTTTTGCGCCAGTTGCGAGGCGTCCTTGCCGAGGGCTTCGTCAGGCGAGATGGAGTATTTCTTGAGCGTCCGCGCGACGTTGTTTGAGATCAGCATGACCTGCGGGCGCGGATAGCGCACCGGAGCGAATGCTCCGAAATCCTCGTAAACCGACTCGACTTGCCCCAAATACGCCGCTTCGCCGGGACCGATGACTTGGGCGACGGTGGGAAAAATCGAATCCTGAATCAGCGTCCGCGAGACAACGTTGAACGCGAATGATTGGGGCGAACGGGCGATTACTTGGGCGAGTTCCTCCGGAGCGCACTCGGGAAAAGAGGGGTCCGTTTCCCCGCTTGTTTCCCTGCCTTTCGTTTCGGGGGGCAGAGTGTGGATTTTTCCATCCGTCAAGCGGAGTGCGCGACGACGCCCCGACGCATCAACGCGAAAAAAATTGACGGCTCCCTCGTGGCGATGAAGCGGCGATTCCAATCCCGCCCCCTCCAATTCCGCGCCGCGCGCGATGATCTTCCGCGCGCTTTGTCCGGCGAGGCGCGCCTCCTTTTGAAGCACCGAAGCTCCGCGCCCGCGAACCCACGGCATCAACGGCGAGACGAAAACCAATCCTGAATGAGGAAGCATTTCAAGCATGAGTCGGCAGAACGCCCCTTCCCAATCGCCGCCGTTGTGATAGGCCGCGCGAACGCGCCGAAGAACCTCCTTGCGAAATTCGGTTTCGAACGTGGATTGCTCGATCCGCGAGACGAGCAGGTCGGCCAGCGGCGCCGAAGGAAGGTGGCCGATCATTTTCCCCGGCGACCAATCGAAGTGGTCAATCAGGACTTCCTCCATCTGCCCCTGCTCCCCCGGCCAATAAACGCGCCGCACCTCATCGAAGTCGTCGTCTTCGGAGGCAACCCAAAAAACCGGAACGAATTGAAGTTCGGGATGCCGCGACGCGAGGGAACGAGCCAGTTCCACCGCGCCGAGCGCCTTGTAGATGCAAAACAGCGGCCCCGCCAAAATTCCCGGTTGCTGTCCGGCGACGATCACGCGGACGGAGGGATTCGCCAACGTCTCAATGGATTTCAAAGTTTCGGCGGGTATGGAAGTATCGCCCGACCAACGCTGGTGGGCGCGTTTGATTTCTTCGATTTCGTCGGCGGTGAGCGGGTCAGGCAAGCGCGATCCCCGCGCGGAGACGCAAGCGTCCATTTCCGACGGATGCCAGCGGAGCCACGGTTTGACCTTTTCGGGATCGTTCCCTTTGAGCAGATTCCAAAGCGTGATCGGGTTTTTTGAGGCGGGAGTTGAGGGCGCGGGCATGACGAACCATTTCATACTCCCCCAAATCCCGAAATACAACGGCGCAACGCAAGGGGTTGCCGACATCCGGATTCAACACAATGACACCAAGTCCCACAAAGAAGGGAATATAACGGACATCTTCTCCTCGTGGAACTTTGCGTCTTGGTGTCTTTGTGTTGAATGAATTTTAATTTTTGAATCGAGAGAACGGAGGCAAGTGGTCACGTCCAAGTTCGAAGGCGAAAAACCAAGTCCGCTTCCCATTGCGTCGGCGAATCGGCGCGTTCGCTTTCGGCGCTCGCTCCTGCGCCCGCAAGGCGGACGAAAGTTTGTAGCCTAGGGTCGGATTCCGCGTAGGAAGCCCTAGGATTCGCGCCATACCACTCAGCGACCGATCTGATCATAATCCGGGTTCCAAAACCCTCGAATTCAAGATGCCCTCGGTTCATAATGCGCGGCGGATGCGTATCAGATCGGAATGTTTCTTGGCGATGTTGGCGTGGTCGGCGTTGGGCTGGAGTGCGGAGCCTTTGAAGCAAAGGCTTTTCAATATGGCCGACGATCCCGACCCGCGCGTTCGGTTTCAGCTGGCGCTGACGCTGGGGGAGATTCACGCGGCGGGCAAAATTCCGGCGCTGGC
The DNA here is from genome assembly GCA_964598765.1 of uncultured Candidatus Sumerlaeota bacterium. Classification (GTDB taxonomy): domain Bacteria; phylum Sumerlaeota; class Sumerlaeia; order MVZB01; family JAJFLK01; genus CAZRCZ01. Next base: position 127,323 of record CAZRCZ010000002.1, read on the forward strand.
CAAAATCGCGCGGCGCGACGCCGCCGATCCTTGGGTCCGGACGGCGATTTTGAGTTCGGTGAATCAAGACGCGATTGACCTCTTTGACGCCTTGTCCGCCGATCCCGGCGCGTCCTCGCCGGCGATGGCAAGCTTGACCAAAGATTTGGCGACCGTGATCGGATCGCGGTCGGATGCGGGGGATTTGGAACGAGTAATCCGGCGTCTATGCCTTTTGAAAACAACCATGAACGAATCAATAAGTCTAAATAAGGAATCCGCGGCGTCAGCCGCGGATTGGGATTGGTTTCTTCTCGCCTCACTTCAAGGTTTGGCCGAGGGAATCAAACTGGGCGAAGAACAAAAGCCGAAGCTAGAAAACTTGCGGGGGCCGATGAGGGAATTGCAAGCGTCGCGTAGCGAAACCCTGCGCGCGGCTACCTCGCGCGTGGCGGCTTTGATTCTTCCCGTCGAAGGGGAACATTCGCGGAAAACCTCGCGCGAATCTTTAACCGTCGCGTTGGATGACTCGCGCCCTCAAGCCGAGCGGATCGGCGCGATTCAAAACTTGAGCGGAGAAGAATCTCCGGCGCGAGTCTCCGAGCTGGGCAATTTACTCGATCCGAGCCAACCCGATGAAATTCAACTTGCAGTTTTGGACTCGTTTCGCGGACTTGCCGACGCGGTCGTCGGCGAAGTCTTGATCGAGCGATGGCACGGATTGGGCCCGAAGGTTCGGGAGAAGGCGCTCGACGTTATTTTCGCGCGAAGGGAGCGGGTCGAAAAATTGCTTGCGGCGGTCGCGTCGGAAAAAATTCCCGCCTCCAATATTGACCGCTCGCGTCAGGCGCAACTCGCAAATTTCCCCGACGCCGATTTGGCCGCCCAAGCGCGCAAGCTCTTCGCCCGTTCGGGCGCGGGGGAAAAAAGCGCGCTTCTTGAAAAATACAAGCCGTCGTTGAACCTCAAGGGAGATCCGAAAAAGGGCTCGGAGATTCACAAACAACGATGCGCCCAGTGCCACAAGGTCGGCGAGGTCGGTTTTGAAGTCGGGCCGAACTGGTCGAGCGTCCGCGCCAACCCGCCGGAGCAAATTTTGGCCAACATCCTCGACCCCAATCTTTCCATCCAGCCCGGCTACACCGATTACGTGATCGAAACGACCGGCGGGCGCGTCGCCACCGGCATCCTCGCGGCGTCCAGTCCGACGAGCCTTCTCTTGCGGCGTGGCGGCGGGGACGAGGAAATCATCCTGCGTAAAAACATCAAGAGCATGAGCGACACCAAACTTTCGCTCATGCCCGAAGGGCTGGAGGATGGCCTGAGCGTTCAGGACATGGCCGACCTCCTGGCGTTCCTCCTGCAGGCTCCATGAGCGAACGTTCTCTCCCGGTTGCGGATCATGTTTCTTCCCTGCCGCGTTGGGGAAGGATCCTTCCGGCTTGGCTCTTTGTTTTTTTCTTGGTTCTTTACACCCTTTCGGCGCAGGTGAATTTGACCTACGACGGCGCGGCGTTCCTCGCCTTCTATTCCAAAATGTTCCTGCCCCTTCACACGAATCATCCGATTTTCAGCGTCGTGATATATCTTTTCGCGCGCGCCGGAAAATCGTTGGGCTTCTCCGGCGCGGCGGCGGGATCGCTTCAATCCGCCATTTTCATGGCGCTCTCCGTCGCGCTTTATTGCGGTTGGTTGAAATCGCGCGGCATCGGCGGATGGGCCAGCGTCATCTTTTCGTTCCTCATGGGTTTCAATGCCTCAGCGTTGGAGAATGGGACTTCGGTCGAAGTCTATGGCGTTTCCCTTTGCGCCGTCATGATTTCCTTGTTTTCTTTTGATCGGTATTGCGCTCAACCCTCGCCGTCGCGCTCCTTCGTTCTTTTTCTGTCGAGTCTCTTGGTCTTGTCGCTTCACCTTGGTTTTTGTTTCTGGATCGCGGGGATTTATTTCGCTTTGGCTTCGCGGGAGAACAGGTGGGGGCATAAGTTTGCCATTCTCGGACAGGGGACGCTCTTGCTCGTGCTCGTCTTGCTTTGGCTGATACTGGATCGTCGGCTTGATCCCGATCATGTCGTTCCGTCGGACAAATTTTTTCTGCTCGGCTGGTCCCGAAGCGGAGCGCAGGGAATCGGAGACGCGCTGGGAAAATTGTTCAGGACCCCGTTGCTCAATTTTGCGGTCAACGCGGGATTGATTCTTTTTCCCGCCCCGCTCGGATTGGCGATTTCCGATGCGCGATTTTCCAATCAGCGACGTCTGGCAATTTTGAGCGCGCTCCTTTTTTGGGGCTTTTACTCTTTCTGGCCTTCCGATTCCGGCAGTTTTTATCTTCCCCTGCAACCGATTTTGGGGTTCTTTTCCGCGCTCGCCGTGGAGCAAATCGCCCAATCCTCCAGCCGCAAGGCTCTCCCGCTTTTCATGGCGGGATTGTACCTCTGCTTTTTCATTTTCATCCTTGTCCCTCTCCGGCCTCGTTTCTTGGAAAATCCGACGGAGGATTTCGCGTTGGCAGGAATGTTTTGGTCGGTTGCCGTCGTATTGGCGATTCTGGGAAAGAACTTTTGCAAGGTATCGGAGAAATCCTCCTCGATCCGTCCGGCGGCGTTTTATGGTTTTTTCGCGATTTCCGCGGCGTTGCTTTCCTGCGCCGCTTATCTTCCCCATGTCCTTGAATTGCGCCGCCCCGATGAAGTGACCAACTCGCTTCGGACTTTCGACCGCCTTGCCCCGCCGGGCGCGCGCCTTGTCACGGCCATTCCTCCTTACCGACCCGAAATTCAATCCCCGCATGAAACGATGTCCCCCTTGGAGGATTGGAAGGAAAACGAAAAAATGGCCGCCCATCGCCAAACATTATCGGCGTGGTTGCGCGAGGCTCGCGCCGATCCCAAGCGCCCCGTTTATCTTGACGAGAAAAGTTATGAAAAGCGCGAGTTCCTGTGGGGATACGAGGAGGAACCGTCTCAAGTAGCTGTTTCTTTAAGCCATTTCAGTTTTCATCCTGCGGCGACCCGCAACGAGATTTTTTTCCGCGTGGAAGAAAAGGGAACGATAGCAAACTGAATTTCCAAATTCAGTCTCGAGTCTAGGCTCTGTCCGATATTTGGCTCCGGAACCTTGGAAAGTGGGAAGCGCAGTCCCCGCGGCGACGGTTCGGGGGGCTTTGTCGGAGGTCGCGGCGCGGAGCGCCCCTCCCACCTTGATTTTTGGAATTACTGGACAGAGTCTAATCCCGGTCGCCGCCGAATAAAATCGCTCCCGACCGCTTCAATTCCCCGTCGGCCACCAAGCGCTTCAATTCCTGATGCCTGATCTTCCCGCTTTGCGACATCGGAATCGCGCGGGGCGCGACGAGCAAAACGTCCCCCGGAGCTTGGCCGATCGTTTGCGTCACTTCCTTCGCAATCGCGCGCGCCAAGGCCGCGCGGTCCTCTTCGTTCGGCGAATCCTCCGGACGAACTTCGGCGACGACGATCACCTCCTCGCTTCCGCCGAGCGACTCGCGCTCAATACCGATGGCGGCGGAAAATCGAACCCCGTCCACGCGATCCGCCGCTTCCTCGATCTCGCGGGGCGCGATGGCGGACCCGGCCCGCTTGATCATCGCGCGCGCCCTTCCCAGAACGTAGAGATGACCCTCGGCATCCAGTTTTCCGAAGTCTCCCGTATGAAGCCATCCGTCCCGCAACGTCCGGCGGGTTGACTCATCGTCGTCAAAATATCCCGCGAAGACCGCCTCGCCGCGCGCGCAAATTTCCCCGGCCGTTCCCACCGGAAGCTCGCTTCCCTCGTCGCCAACAATTTTGATCTGGAATCCGGGATACGGGCGTCCGCAAGCGACCTGACCCGCGTGGTCAATTCGGAGCGGTTCCCCGGGCCTCATGCTTGTCACGCCCAACGTCGCTTCGGCAAGTCCGTAAGCGGGGCGAATCACGCCTTGGAGGTCGAATTTGCGCTCGAATTGTTCAATCGTGCTCAAGCGGACCGTCTCTCCGCCGTCGGTCGCAATGCGAAGCGAACGAAGGTCAATCCCCTCCTTGCTCACCGTTCGCGCGGCAATGCGAAAGCCAAAATCCGGACTTGCGGTAATCGTTCCTCGAACCGCCGAGATCAGCTCCAACCAACGCTTGAGATTTCTGACGGCCGGATTGATGAGATGGCTCGGAATTCCGGCGTACAGCGGCAGGAAGACGAACCGCACCAGTCCGAAATCGTGATAGAGCGGAAGCCAGCTTGCGCAAATGTCATCGGGGGTCATCTCAAGAAGCTCGCGCGCCGAGCGGAGGGAAGCGATCAGGTTCCGGTGCCGGATCATCGCCGCGCGCGGTTCTCCGCTAGTCCCCGACGTGATCTGCAGATAGGCGAGAGCGTCTGGATCGGCTTTTTCCGGAGGGGCAAAAACAGGAGCCGAGACGCTTTTGGCTTCCGAGACCGTCACGATTCGCGTGGGCGCTCCCTTGTCTTTCGTGGCTTGACGTAGAGAAATAGCCCCGTCGCCCGTCGTAACGGCCAAACGGCAACGGGTGTTCGTCGCTCGGCGAAGCGCGGTCTCCGGCGGCAAGGCATGATTGATCGCGACGGGAACCGCGCCAACCAGTTGAACCGCAAAAAGAATGCGAATGAAATCCACGCTCGTGGGAATCAAGATCGCGCAATGGTCCTCCGGCCCAAGTCCCCACGAAGCCAACGTGCCCGCCAACTTGAGCGCGTCCTCCAGCAATGGACCATAGGCAATCGCTTCCCCTTCGGCGACGTAGGCAAGTTTGTCCGGCGATTTACGTCCCCGTTCCAACAGAGCATCCACAATAGTTGAAAAAGAAGTCGGTTGGATTTGGCTCATGCTGAAAATTTCCGACGCGAATCAAATCGGATCGTGACTCAGAAGTTCGAGAAGGTCAAGGCGGCCTCTATTCGCCGGATAGATTGTTCTTCAAAAATCTTGTCCTTCGTGTGAATCCTGTCTCTGAATTCTTGCTTGGGGATTTCCTTGCGCCTGTGAAGGATCGGCAGGTAGTTTGTTGACGCAAGATGTCCTCCGTCAATTCAGCCAGACTTTTGCGAATCATTCGCCGCGCCAAAAAAGAAAACGCGACCCGGCTTGATCTCTCGCGCATGGAAATCGAAACTCTCCCGCCTGAAATCGGACTCTTGACCAATCTCAAGGAACTCTGTCTTGCGTGGAACGATTTGAGAATCATCCCTCCCGAATTCGGCGACCTCACCGGTTTGACCATCCTCCAACTTTGGGGCAATCAGTTGACGACGCTTCCTCCGGAAATCGGGCGGCTGAATCAATTGAGGGAACTTGTCTCCAGCACGAACCAGTTGGAGGCTTTGCCCCCTCAGATCGGCCAACTGACCAACCTAGAAACCTTGATCCTGCACGACAATCGCCTTTCCTCGCTCCCTTCGGAAATCGGCAATTTGCAAAATCTGCGCGCGCTCGATTTGAAATATAATCGCCTGAAGGAACTTCCGCCCGAGATGGGACAATTGAGCAACCTTGAGTATTTGAACGTCCGCCATAACTCTCTCGCCCAATTTCCGCCGGAAATCGGTCGCCTTTCCAAGCTGACCGCTCTGGTCGCGCATGACAACCCCTTGCGCGAACTTCCGGTGGAGACAGGCCAGCTTGCGAATCTCGAAAGCCTCTATCTCACCCACACCAAACTGACCTCGATTCCCGCTGAACTCCAACGTCTGCCGCGTTTGGCAAACTTGGACCTCCGATTCAATCAACCGAGCCTCTCGTCGCAGAGCAACTTGCGGCTTCCCGAATCTCCCCGCGATTCCAATCCCGGAACGGATTTGCGCGCAATCGGAGCGACTCGCATCCGACGAAAACCCCGCGCCTCTCATTGGAGAAAAAATTGGACCTCGTTCCGGGATTGGATCGTCGCTCATGCGGTCCGATTTCCCGCGCGGCTTTGCATGAAAGCGCCGCGACGAATCGGCCTGCGCGCCGGACGTTGGGCGGGAACGTTCTCTTTCGTGCTTTCCCGGGAACATCGGGAGACCGCGCTGGCCAACCTCGAAAAAGTTTTTGGAGGCGAGTTATCGCCGTCTCGGCGGCGATCCCTCGCGCGCGAGTCGTTTCAATCCGCCGCGCTGGCCGTCGTCGAAACCCTCCAAGGGATGACTTGGAGCGAGCAACAATTCCGCGAAACGGTCGTCTTGGAGGGACGCGAGCACGCCCAAGCGACATTGGCTCTGGGCAAAGGGGCGCTCTTCACGTCGGGACATTTCGGAAGCTGGGGATTGATCTGCGGCGCGGTTGAAGCCCACACCGGAATCGCCGTTGAGCCGATCATGCGCGACCTGCGCAATCGGGAAATGAACTCGCTCTATCTCGCCCTGCGGGCCGATTTGGGACGGAAGGGGCACTCGGTCAATCAGGCCGGGATGAGCTATTTGCGGACATTGAGTCAGGGAGGCGCAGTGCTTATCCTCGCCGATCAGGACACCCGCAGGTCCAAGGGAATTGCCGTCGAATTCCTAGGCAAACCCGCCTATACCCCCATCGGTCCCGCGTTTCTCGCCCGGAAAACCGGCGCGCCGATCTTGCCTCTCTTCATCCGCCGTGACCGGAACGATCCGCTCCATCACGTCTTGCGTTGCCTACCGCCGATTTTTCCCGATCCATCCCTAGCCGAGGAGGAGGACCTCTTTCGGATGCTCCAATCCTTCACCGCCGCGCTCGAATCCGAAATCCGATCCGATCCGGGTCAATGGGTTTGGATGCATGACCGCTGGCGACAAGACCCGCGCAAATCGCTTGCCGACTCGGACGTGGATTTCCTCGGATGAGGCAAATCAGAGACTTCCGGATCAGTTCCCCGCTTCGAGGTGCCGTTCGGCTCGGAAAAAGCAGGACTTCTTATTGACTTTTTGGGGGTATGGGCGGAAAATATAAGCGGTCCTTCGGGAAGGGTTTGAAGGAAATGATTCCCGATCGAGACCGGAATTGTGGAATTATCGTATATCATTGAATAATAAAGAGTTAAGTCAGAGGTAAGTAACTTAAATGGCAATCACACTTTCGACGACCGCCGTCCAAGAAATTCAACGCTTATTGAAGAACGAACACAAGGAAGGATGGGGCTTGAGGGTCGGGGTCAAAGGGGGGGGATGTTCGGGTCTCTCCTACACCATGCAGTTCGAGGAAAAGCCCGGGGACCACGACCGTCTTCAGGAGAATGAAGGGGTCAAGGTCTTCGTGGACCCCAAGAGCTATCTCTACCTGAACGGGATGATGTTGGATTTCACCCATGAGCTGATCGGGGGAGGGTTCAAATTCACCAACCCCAACGCGACCCGGACCTGCGCCTGCGGAACGTCGTTCAGCGCCTAACCCCCGACGGGGATTGCGAACTTTAGATTTCAGCTTGCGGATTGATGTCATACTTGCCGTCCAATCCTCCCACTGCCCTTGAACCCCGCGACGGGATATACCGCCGGGGTTTTGGGCTGAAATCCGAGATCAAGGACGATTTGGCGTCCGATTATCATTCTGAAATCGTCGAGCGAATCCGTGCCGAGGGGAATCGTCTTCGGCTCGGCGACCTCGAAATCCGGCTCGCCAAGGAATTCGGCTTTTGCTACGGCGTGGATAAGGCCGTGGATTTCGCCTACGAAACCCGCCGCCGGTTCCCCGACCGTCGAATTTTCCTGACCGCCGAGATCATCCATAACCCGCGGGTCAATCGCCGCCTGATCGAAATGGGGATTCAGTTTTTGGGGGGGCAATACGCCTGCGGACTTACGCCTGGGGAGATTCGGCCCGAGGATGTGGTTCTCCTGCCCGCTTTTGGGGTCGCGGTTCAAGAATTGGAGCAATTCCGCAAAACCGGATGCGTCTTGGTGGATACGACGTGCGGCTCGGTCGTCCACGTGTGGAAGCGGGTCGAGAAATACGCCCAAGAGGGATTCACCTCCCTCATTCACGGCAAATATCGGCATGAGGAAACCATCGCCACGGCTTCCTACGCTTGGGACGAGGGCAAAGGGGCCTACCTCGTCGTTCTCGATAAGGGAGAGGCGAAGGAGGTTTGCGATTTCATCCGAGGGACGCGAAAAGCCGAAGATTTGGCCGCACGATTTGCCCCCGCCGTCTCGTCCGGTTTCGACTTCACCCGCGATTTGCTCCGCGTCGGCGTGGCCAATCAAACGACGATGCTTTCCTCCGAATCCTTGGAGATCGCGGGGATGGTCCGCGACGCGATGATCGCTCGATATGGAGAAGCCGCCATAGGAGAACACTTCCGGTCGTTCGACACAATTTGCAACGCGACCCAAGAGCGTCAGGACGCGGTGCTGGAAATGATGAAGGAGCCGCCCGATATGATGATCGTCATCGGCGGCTACAACAGTTCCAACACGCACCACCTTTGCGAAATCGCCTCGCAATACTGCCCGACGTTCCACATTGACGAGGCGGCCTGCCTGATTTCCCCCGCGCGAATCCGGCACAAACCGCTGGCCTTGACCAGCAAGCCGACCGAGGCGGCGGATTGGCTTCCTTCCCGCCGTCCTCTTTCCATCGGCCTGACCGCCGGAGCCTCAACGCCGAACAAGGTGATCGGAGAGGTTGTTCAACGGTTGGCGGAATGGAGTGACAACGCTGGTTCATGAAGGCGGCGGGGCGTGATTCAGGATATTCACCACCAAGTCACGAAGACACCAAGAAATCCGTAGAGCGCTTGCTTGGCGTCTTCGTGTCTTGGTGGTGAAAAATTCTTCTGGCAACCTTCCCGCAACTTCTGGATTCTATTTCCCTGATTTTCGTGATGAGTCACGCGCAGAAAGGATAAAAAAATAATGAATTGGCTTTGGTTTGTTTTGGGGGCGGTGCTTTCGTGGGGGATGTATGGTCCGGCGCTTCACGCCGGACAAATGGCGCTCAATAAGGATGGCGTTCGCGCCCTGCTTTGGGTCGGCGTTGCCTACTTCCTCGTTGCCGTCCTGATTCCGGTTTCGGTTTTGGGTTCGCAGACGCCGCAGGGGCACACGCTCAAGGGGGGAACGATCTCGACGCTGGCGGGGATTCTCGGAGCCGCCGGAGCGGTCTGCATCATTTGGGCGTTCAAGAACGGCGGCAATCCGGCCGTCGTCATGCCGTTGGTCTTCGGCGGCGCGCCGTTGATCAACGTGCTGGTTTCCATGGCGCTCCATCCCCCCAAATCCGCCCCCAGCCCGCTTCTGTTTCTCGGCTATGCGATGGCGGCGGTCGGAGCGTTTTTGGTTTTGCAATTCAAGCCCGCTTGATCGGCGCCAACGCCACGATTCTATTTCAGGAACTTGACCCGAAATCGCAGAATGGGCCGTTCCTTAGCTTGCTCACCCCCGGGTTGGGTGTTGATGCCATGACTGAATCGCAAGGAAAAGGAAGACGGTTCGGCTTTGCGCCAAGCCCAACCGGCAAAGCTTGCCAGTGGAATCCGATAGGGTCCGGCGTGATCTGCGCTCAAGGTGAAGCGGGCGGAAAATCCGCCCCGATCCGATCCGCGATCCTCGTACAAGCGAAATTCGCCCTCACCCTCCCATCCGGTTTCAAACTCAATCTGCGCCTCGGTTGCCTCGGCGAGCGATGAAAAATTGACCGGACCCAATACGCGCCCTTCGTTTCCTTCGATCCATTCCGTCGTCACAATTTCCCGTGATGGGAGCGGAGGAACGCCCTTTGCATAACTTCCCCAAATTCGGGGAACGGCTCCTAATTCGACCGAATCGGACAACAACGCGATGAAGGTGGATTGAAGGGGATTGGCTCCGGCTCCTCTCTTGAGCAGGAGCGACCCGCCGTGGGTCATCAACAGGGGTTGATAATGGCTCCAGATGTATTCCGCAATCGCCCAGTCGCGCAGTTGGAGATCAATCCCGTCAATCTTTGCTCCCTCCTGATTTTTCGCGGGCCAGAGCACCCACGGCGTTTGCGTTTCCTCCAGTCGTCGTATCACCTCGTTCTGCCATTGAAGATTTGAAGTATAAAACGGGGCGAAAAATCGGGTCGGACACTTGAGATCGGTCCATCCGTAAATCGCGGGGCGGTCGGTCATGTCCAAGATATACTCCCCCGGCTTGGCAATCTTCTGAAGTTCCTCGCACTCCGCGAAGAAGGGATCGCGCGCCTTCAAATCCTTGGCGGAAAGAACCGCCGGACGATTGCAATTGGCGACGTATCCTTTCGCCAAATCCATCGGCGCGATGGTCATGGGATTCGTCCCGCGAATCGAGGGAAGCGTCAACGGAACCAGCGCCGCCAACGCGACCAACACGAGCGAACGCAAAAAGCATTGAATCGGCGCGGCGTTGCCCGCGCGCCAAACGATCAAGCATCCCAACAGGGGCCAAGCCATCGCCGAGGCATAAACGACGTGCCCCGCGTCGGAGCGATCCAATCCGCGCAAGAAAGCCAATGCGTTGACGAGGAAGAAAAAAGGGATCGCCGCGGAAACATCGAGACTTGAATCCTGAGTCTTGTGGCTTGAGTCCGCAATCGGCAACGCCCCTTGTTTCATGTCTTCTCGGGAAAGCAGGAAACCCGCGCCGAGGACGGTCATCAACGGCGATAACAGATAAATCAAACCCGGCGACGGAAACGGAAGATTGTCATAGTGCGATTTCATGCGGAAATAGGTCCAGTGAAGATCGAGAAAGTCGCGCAACACTCCCAAGCGAATCAGCCAGATCAGATTGGCGAGCGCGCCGATTCCCGCGCCAATCGCAAAGAGAAAGAAGGGATGAAGGACGAAGGATTTAGGATGAAATGACTCGATGACTTCTTCCTCTTTCTCTTTCGCCTTTCGCCTTTCCCCTTCCCCTTTTTCCCAAAGTAGGCTCCATGCCGCTCCGGCGAGCAGAGCGACCGCGCCGACGTCGAGGACGTAAAAAAAAGTTCCCCACGCCAAGAGTCCGGAAGCAATCAACCATGCCGGTCTTTTTCGCTCGGCGTATTGCATGACGCAAAACGCCATGAGGTAAATCGGAACGTAGCGCGATCCTTTGGTCATGGCCGCGCCGGCGGTCAGGAGCGCCAAACCCAGCGCGAGCAACCACCACTTTTCGCCGAAAAGTCGCAGATAGAGCCACGCCGCGAGCGCGACGCCGAGCGCGGAAAGTTGATTCAAAAAGAACACGTCAAGATTCGGCGCGTCGTGAATCCAACGCGACGTGATCCATCCGGGAAGGACGTTGAAGCCGAATCCGTGAACAAAAAATACGTCGCGGAACGGTAGAAGTCCCCGCGTCAGAGCGACGTAGGGATATTGGTATTCCCCCTGATGGTAGGGGTCGTAACCGGCGAACGGCGCGCCGGCCCCGCTGTAGAGCATCGCCGCCGAAAAGGGAATCAGGATCATCGGCGAGACTTTGCGAACCTGCTTGAAATGGCATCGCATCGAGGAACAAATCAACGCCGAAACCGCGACGATCAATCCGGAGATCAACGGGGCGGAGGAATTCGCCCAAGGTTGGCCGAACGTTTTTCCCAACCGAACGGCGAGCGCCGTCAGCGGATAGACGGCCAGAATCCACCACGCGGCCGTTTCGGCGATGGTCCAAAATCCCGATTGGACGCCGCAGGAAGATAGTTGATTCGCGCAGTTTAACAATGGCACGAACAGTGCGGCATAGATCAACGCCGCCGCGACCGCCAACAGCGTAAAATTCATGATCGGCTGAAACAAAATCCAAAGGTGGAGCGTGAGGATAACGAACCAACTTGAGCGCCAGAACAGATTCTCAAATTTCTCGTTCCGCGACTCCCGAAGAAGAGAAATGTCGGCAAGCCAACCCATGACCCAGAAAAAAACGACAAGTGTTATCCAGAAGCATAGGTTCGTTCGATCCGCCCAAAGCGGGTTCCGATATTGTTCGGGAAGCCAACGCAACGCGCTCTCCAATCCATTAAGCGCGACCAAGCCCAATCCCATCGGAATCCATTGCTTCCATCCCCAAGTGGCCGAAGTCCAAGGCACGACGGATAGGAAACGTCCGAATCGCCGATCCAGCCATGCGCAAAACCAACCACCGGCGATGGGGAGCAACGTCAGCAGGATATAGCCCCAAAATTTCCGGCGAATCGAAAAATCGCCGAATGCCGGCGGCCCGACGATGGAATCGTAAGCGTGATAAGGAAGTTTTAGACGCGAAAAGATGAGAATCGCGGCGGCCAGTCCCAAGACTGCGCCGATGAACGGCGCGAGGAACGGAACCGTCTTCGTTCCACCCTCATCCGATCCTCCGGCTCTCGATTCGGGGGAATTATCCAAAGTGTTTGAATTCAAACCGTCGGTCATGGAAGGCGATCCGCGAGAAATCGGTCATGCGATCATCAAACCAACGGAGCGGATGGTCAAGGAAAGGATATTTCTTCCCCAAAAAGAATTGGCGCGGATGGATATTTTTCGATCTCAAAATGCAAAATCATTGTTGCAAAAATTGTCGCAAAGACGCTGTTTTTGCTCCCTCTGGCCAGACGTTTCATGCAACAGCCGTTGGGTTGCATGGAACCTAATTTGTGCAGGATCAATTACCCGCATCCATATAGGCTGGTGGTTCGAACCCTAGAAATCGCGGAAATGCGACTGGCACGTTTTGTGATAATCCCCTCCCCCTGAAGCGACGAAGGCGCGAAAGTGTGCAACCGTGCAACGGCGGAGAGGAGAATGGAACATGGAATCACAACCGCGGAATCAATTCGACCGCTCGACGAATTCGGTCGAATCCTCGCCTGATCGGGGGACCAAGGGAATTCCGGCGGTCATCATGGCCGGGGGATTTGGAACGCGGTTGCAACAGTTGACCCGGACGATCCCTAAACCGATGGTTCCCGTGGCCGGGCGTCCCGCGTTGGAACACGTCTTGGATCATCTGGAAACCCATGGAATTCAAGAAGCCGCGATGGCGTTACATTACTTGCCCCATGTCGTTCAGAACCATTTCGGCAACGGGCGTGAAGGGGGCATACGCCTGCGTTATTCCGTCCCCGCCGACGATTATGGAACCGCCGGTGGGGTTCGACGGGCGCACGGTCTTTTGAAGAGAAACGACCCAAGGTCCGTTCCATCCTCGGTTAGAAGGCCGGTCCTCGTCGTTTCCGGCGACGTGCTGACCGACGTGAACCTAAACGACCTTTTGGATTTTCACGTCGAAAACCAAAGCGCTCTGACGATTGCGTTGACCGAAGTAAAGGACGCCTCGCAATACGGGGTCGTGCAATCGGATGGCGAAGGGCGCGTCGTCGGTTTTGTGGAAAAGCCCAAATCCCCTCCTCCGGGAGGATGCTGGGTTAACGCAGGGATTTACGTGATGGACGAATCCGCGCTGGCGCGAATCCCCGAAGATGATTTCTGCGACATCTCGCAAAATTTGATTCCGGCGTTGATGGAGGAAAATCTTCCCGTTCACGCCAAACGGCTCGGCGGATATTGGTTCGACATCGGGACCCCGCAAACTTTGCGCGAGGCCGAGGCGTTCTTCGCCGCCCAATCCGCCGCGGCAAATCGCTGGCGGCCATGGTCCTTCCAACCCGCCTACTACGCCTTTTGACCGTTGAACAGTTGAATCACGGCTCGAAAGACTTTTCGCCAAGAGCAATCCTCTCAAACCTCCGCGCCAAGAAGCGCATTGGATTTCTTGCAAGGGAGATGGAAAAGTGCGCGGGAGAGGCGAAGGGGTAACATTCGTCTCAATACCGATTCAGTTTCCCCTGAATTGTAATTACCTCCTTGTCATGGTAGAAGGAACTCCCGCCGGCGATGGCGAGCGATGCGATTCTCCAGCCTCGAATGAGCGAAAGGCGATTGATCTTTATGTTCAAATTTCGTGGTTCCGATGTCCTCGATACCGTGATGCGCAACCGATTATTGCTTGGTTTGTTGGCTCTGGAGATTCTAATACGGACGCCCGGCGGATACGCCGAGGTTTCAAAAGCCTCCGCGCTTCGTGGCCACAACGTGCCGCGCCCAGCGATTGAAGGTCCCATCACCGGAGGGAAAGGCAAAACGGGAGGCGCAAGCACGACCTTCGATCTGGCGACGGTCGGTTACGGCGAAGCCGAGTATTTCATATCCGGAACGGCGCGCGCGTTCACGAGCGCCGCTCCGCTCGAAGCCGACGGCAAGTGGACGGCGACCGAAGGCAACACCGCCCCCTACAAAACCCGCATGGTCGTTTACCGTCCGATTCAAGCCGCCAAGTTCAACGGCACGGTGATCGTCGAATGGCTGAACGTCAGCGGCGGGTTGGACGCCGCCGCCGATTGGATCATGATGCACACGGAACTGATCCGCGACGGTTTCGTTTGGGTGGGCGTTTCGGCGCAACGCGTCGGCATCGAGGGGGGACCGGCGTTGATGGGCATCCCGTCCACTCCTCTGAAGACCGCCGACCCGGAACGCTACGCCTCGCTCACGCATCCGGGGGACAGCTTTTCCTACGACATTTTCTCGCAGGCGGCGCAGGCGATTCGCCAGCGGGGCAACGTGGACCCGCTCGGCGGTCTGCGCCCCGAAGCCGTGATCGCGGCCGGCGAATCGCAATCCGCGTTCCGCATGGTCACTTACGTCAACGCGATCCACCCCTTGACCGACATTTTTGACGGCTTCCTCATTCACAGCCGGGGCGGCAAAGGGATGGGCGCGGCGGCATTGTCGCAAGCGCCCCAAACTCCCGTCAGCGTTCCCGCTTCGGCGCGCATCCGCGACGACCTGAAAGTTCCCGTGTTCACCTTCCAGACGGAGACCGATCTCACGATGCTCGGTTCCGTCACGGTGCGTCAGGATGACAGCGATCATTTTCGCCTGTGGGAAGTCGCCGGCACGGCCCACGCCGACAGCTATACCGTCGTCACCGGCATGACCGACCGGGGCGATTCGCCCGACGCCGCGAAACTGGTGGTCACGACGTCGGTCATTCCCGGAACGTCCTGCGCCGACGCGATCAACTCCGGACCGCAACATTTCGTCCTGAACGCCGCCATTGCCGCGCTGAATAAATGGGTCCGCAAGGGGGTGGCTCCGCCGATCGCGCCGCGCATCGAAACCAACGGCGACCAACGCGTCGCCATCGCGCGTGGACCGAACGGCAACGCTCTGGGCGGCATCCGCACGCCTCAATTGGACGTGCCGATTGCGACTTTTTCCGGCGAGGCGCAACCCGGCTCGCCGATGTGCATGCTCTTTGGGAAGACCGTGCCGTTTGATACAGCGACGCTCGCGTCTTTGTATCCGACTCACGACGCCTACGTCGCCGCATTCAACGCGGCGACCGACCGTGCGGTCAAGGCGGGGTTCATTTTGGAAGCCGACGCCGCGTTGATGAAAGCCTCAGCCGCGTCCGCGCCGATCCCGCAGTAGGTTTGATACGGTCGCACAAATTCCATTCAAGGGAAATTCGGGGACTGGCTCGCGGAGGTTCGTCCGCGTGCCTGTCCCACGAATTTCCAGACCTCGAAAGGACTGATTATTTAACTTCCTTGTGAAGTGTGTGCTTACGCTCGAACTTGCAGTATTTCTTGATTTCCAAGCGGGCGGAGGTGTTTTTGCGGTTTTTGGTGGTGACGTACCGCGAGACGCCGCCGGAGCCGTCGGTCCGGCAGGTCGTGCATTCCAAGATCGCTTGAACCCGGTTTTGTTGTTTGGCCATGTTCCCAATCGCTCCTTCCGAATCGCGGCGATGACGGTTCCCGTGCCCACCGCAAAACCTCTTTTATACTTCCAACGGTTGGTATGAGTCAACGCTCGAAATTTATCGGCGTTCGGCCTAGAATGGCATCGCGCGGCAAAAACGAGGGGGAGCCAGTAGGATCGCGGAGAATTAATGAAAGCCAGAGAAACAGTCCGATCCGACACGCCCCGGCGACGCTCGCCGCTCCGGTGGATGCTGATCGCCCTGGGACTTCTCGTGCTCATCATCATCGGCGGGACGGCGCTGGTGGGATTGTGGTTCGTCCAAAAACTGCGCGCGTTTGAGACTCTGACGCGCGAAGTCGGCGCCGCCTACGACGAGTTGAACGCGGAATTTCCGTTTGTCCCCCCGCCAAAATCCAAGACGGTTGAGCCGGAGCGACTCTCCGCCTATCTGCGGGTTCACCAAGAATGGGTGGATCGAATTCCTGCCCGCGAGGAGAGTTTGGCGCGAAGCGCGCTGAATTCCGGTTCGTTCAACGGCGGCAAAATGATTCGTCTCCTGCAAATCGGCCACGATTTCATCAAGTCCTCCTCGCAAACGCATCAGGCCGCCTTAAAGGCCGAAAGCATGAGTTTGAACGAGTATTTGTGGATTCATGGATTGGTTCTCTGTTCGGTGTTCCAAGCCGATCAGCCGGGAGAGCGCGAAGAAACTTTGAACAAAACAATGGCCGGCTTGAAGCGGTTGGCCGAATCGAACAAGCGATTGAACGCGAAAGGATTCGGAGCGGAAGAATTGCGGCAAGGGTTGAATGATTTCTACAAGGGATATGAAGTCATTCCCGCCGACGCGTTGGAAAAGTTCGACACTTCGCGGTCGCTCGGCGTCGTGATTGATTTGCTGGCGGCGAATCGGGAAGTCACTGGCGGCGACGCGGCGGAATCCCGAAGCCTCGGTCAAACCGTTTCCGGCCCCGCCGGAAAATTGAAAGCCGCGTCGCCCTGACCGCCTTGACGCAATGAACCCAAGCAAAAATTCCCCTACCCGTCGGAAGGGACCCAAAATCCGTCCTCGCGCGGCGCGATGGTATGTCCTGTTTCTGATCGTCGTCACGTTCGGAACGCTCGGCGCGTCAACCGCCGTCGGTTTTCTTCTCGGCTACGTGGACCGTCTGCCGCCTATCGAGCGGTTGGAGGATTACAATCCGCAACAATCCAGCGTCATCATGGATCGAAGCGGAGCGCGAGCCATCGGCGAATTCGCCAAGGAGCGTCGCCACGTCGTTCCCATCGGGGAAATTCCTGAATTGCTGAAGCGCGCCTTTCTCGCCATTGAGGACGACAAGTTTTATCAGCATTACGGTGTGAATCTTAAGGCCGTGCTTCGGTCCCTCGTCGCCAATCGCAAGGCCGGCGCCAAGGGACAGGGAGCGAGCACGATCACGATGCAATTGCCGCGCAATATCCTGCCGGAAGAAGTCGGGCGCGAGAAAAAATGGGAGCGCAAGATCAAGGAAACGTTCATGTCGTTTCAAATCGAGCAACGCTATTCCAAAGATCAAATTCTCGAATTTTACCTCAATCATATTTTCATGGGCAAAAACTCCTACGGAATTTACGCGGCGGCGGACACGTATTTCAGCAAGGAGCCGAAGGACTTGACCTTGGCCGAATGCGCGACGCTCGCGGCAATCCCCAAGGGGCCTTCGATTTTCAATCCGATCACCAACCCCGAAAAGACGGGCGAACGGCGCGATCTGGTCTTGGATCGAATGAGAAAACTCAAGTGGATCAGCGAGGAGCAATACCAACGCGCAATCAGCACACCGCTGGTGACGCATCCGAGCAAGCCGCGGACCAACGTCGCCAACAGTGAATTCCCTTATTTTTCCGACGGGTTGCACCGCGACCTGAACGGGTCTTATCACGTCGAAGACGCGGCGTTGGAGGAAAGCGGCCTGACCATTCAATCCACGATCAACCCCCGATACCAGCAAATCGCCGAGGAGGAATTGCGCGCGGGATTGGTTCAAGCGGAGCGGATGTGGAGCGAGGCCAAGAATGGTCAACGCTATTGGATGGAATCGGCGGATAATCCGGGACCGCCGCAAGCTGAACAGACGCGCCTGATGAAAATTTCTTCGATCAGGACCACAAATACGCTGGAAGTCGAATTGGAAGGGTATCGCGGGATCGTGCAGTTCCCGCAGAGGCTTCCCTACTACGAACCGCAAAACATTCTGAGGGCGGGAAATTGGCTCGACGTGAAAATCGAGTCGGTCAACCGCGAGAAGAAAACCGTCGAGATTCGTCCCGCCGACACGACGCCGGTGCAAGGAGCCGTGGTCATTCTCGACGCCAAAACTGCGGACGTATTGGCGATGGTCGGCGGCGCGGATTTTCACGACGACGCCTCCGCCGGACAATTCAATCGCGCCGTCATCAAGGGGAAACCGGCCGGTTCAACGGTCAAACCGTTCTTCTACGCCGCCGCGTTGGAACGCGGATTTCAGCCCAACGACATTGTGCTGGACGTTGAGACCATCATTCCCAGCACGCCGGTGGACTACAAGCCGCGCAACTATGAGAACCAGTATTTCGGCGCGACGACGCTGATCGAGGCGCTGGAGCACTCGCGCAACGTCTCAACGGTCCGATTATTCTTGATGATGGGGGTGAAGAAGACCCTGCCGCAGGTTTGCAAGTTCGATTACCGCCCGGGCGATTCGGGCTGGCGCGCTAAATTTCGCCCCGAAGTGCCCGTCTGCCTCGGCTCGGTGGACATGACGCCTTACGAAGTTTCGGCGGCGTATCAGACTTTCGTTGGTCAAGGCATCGGCAGAGCGCCGCAGTATTTTAGTTCCATCCTCGACACGAAACAGCATCCCTTTCTCCTGCCTCAGCCGCAGGAAGCCATCGTCGTTGATCCGGTCGTCGCCTGTCAGATGATCTACATGATGCGGCAGGTCGTCCTCGGCGGAACGGGAAAATTCGCCATCGGCGACCGTTTCCCCTCGCCTCCATATCCGCCGATCGCGGGGAAGACCGGCACGACGGATGATTGCACCGACGCGTGGTTCACCGGATTCACGCCCGATCTCGTGATTTGTTGCTACGTCGGGTTCGACACGCCGCGGACGCTCGGTCCGCAAATGACCGGCGGCAAGGTTGCCGCGCCGATCTGGGCGAACATCTTCAACCGGATTTACGCCACCCGCGACGATTGGAAAATGGAATTCGACGCGCCGAGCGACGTTGAAAAAGTGGACATCTGCGCCAAGACCGGCAAACGGGCTTCCGCCGTCTGTGACCGCCTCGGTCATCGGTTGTATGAGGGAGTTCCCTATCGGATCGGCAAGGCTCCGCGCGAACGATGCGACGACGAAACCCTGCCGACGATCACGCCGCGAGGCAAGGGAACGTCCCCCGCCATCGCCGAATCGTCCGAGACCGACACGCCGACCGTGGACCCGTCCGTGCTTTCGAATTTGACGCAGTGAAAAATGGAGCCCAAAACCAGAATCGAACTGGTGACCTCATGCTTACCATGCATGTGCTCTACCGACTGAGCTATTTGGGCTTTTGGAAAATTCGGAGTTGGGTTGTCGCGGTCAGGCGCGCGACGACACCCTCACGCGGACATAATTAATTCGGCACGGCGGTTATGGGAAAGTCGCCGACGCGATACACCTCGACGCGGTTCTTGGTCTGAACCAAGAAAACGCCCTTGCTGTCCATGACTTGCACCGAAACAATCGAGTCGGTAAAGGTGACCCGATTGACCAATTGCGTGGAGAATACAGTTCCCGCGACTCCGTTCGACGAGCCGCTCTGCGCTAGGGCCGACTGGGCAGGATCAAAATAGGGGCGGAACGCGATCACGGCGAGCAAAAGCGCGATCAAACCGATAAGCGCTCGCGTCGTTTTGTCAATCTGGGGCATGGAACCACCTCCTCGGCCTCGTTCGTCGCCCGGGGAAAACCGGACGCGGGGAATTCGGATAATACCGCCTTTCTTATAGCCATCGGGGGCGGGGAATGTCAATCTCTCCTTGAGCGCGCGGGATTTGTTTTTTCGGCTTGCGCGGGATGGGGCGAATCGCCAAACTTCCCTCCGATTTCTCGCGCCCGATGACCTCGATGATGAACGATCCCCATCCCGTGACGCAATCCCATCTCTTGCCCGCCGATCCCCTCGTCTCCATTGTCGTTCCCATTTTCAACGAAGCGGCGCTGATCGGGCGAGTCTTGGAGCGCGTCCGCGCGCTCCCTTTTCGCAAGCAACTTATTTTGGTGGACGATTGCTCGACCGACGGGACAGCGGAAATCTTGGGGCGCGAAAAATCCAAATCCGACACAATCGTTTTGAGGCACGACCAGAATCGGGGCAAAGGAGCGGCAATCCGCACCGGATTGGCGCGCGCCGTCGGCGAGATTGTGCTGATTCAGGACGCGGACCTCGAATACAACCCCGAAGAGCTTCCGCCGTTGCTCGATCCGATCATCCAAGGCAAGGCCAACGTCGTGTATGGATCCCGCTTCTTAGGTGAGGTTAAGAAGATGCGGTTCCAAAATCGGGTGGCGAATTGGTTGTTGGCGCGGCTGGTTTCGATTCTCTATGGACAACGGATCACCGACGAAGCCACGGCCTACAAAGTCTTTCGCGGAGATCTGATCCGGTCCCTTGATCTCCGATGCAACCGCTATGAATTCTGCCCGGAAGTCACGGCCAAGGTTTTGAAACGCGGGGAAAAAATCGTCGAGCTTCCCGTCACCTTTACCGCCCGCACCGTCGAGGAGGGAAAAAAAATTGGATGGAAGGATTTCTTTCAGGCGATCTGGACGTTGCTGAAATATCGTTTTTAGCCGCGAAGATGAGCAAAAGGCGCAAGAATAACTCGCGAAACTTTGATTTCGCTCCTCCTGTTCTTATGGGATTGTAGATTCCTTTCAAATTCACAAGGAGGTGCGATCATGAAATACAACGAAATATACGAAGCGGAATCCTCCTTTCGGGCGGACCAGCAAACGTCGTAAGGGATTCCCGTCCGAAGCGCACGTCAAACGCGGCGAACGCATCGTGCACGGAAACAGGGAGCTCAGCGAGAAGCTGGGAAGAAATGACTTGTGTCCTTGCGGTTCGGGTCACCGGTTTCAAAAACTGTTGCATGAGGACAGGTCGTTTCGACGGTTCGCCACGCGACGACTACTTTTAGGGAAAAGTAACGTTCAGAAACGAACTCTTGAGTGAGTTGAATTGGTCGCCGCAGATTGTCAATCAGTCTGCGGCGGCTTTTTTATTTTGACGCTCGGACAAATTTTGAACCCAGAACAGTTCGAAGGACTTTTAACATTTCTTTATGAATTTTCGGATTCGCCGCGACGACCGACGGATTGAAAAGGTCCACCGGTTGGCCGTCGTAGTCGGTCACTTTTCCGCCCGCTTCGGTCACGAGCAAAATCCCCGCGACGACGTCCCAGACGTGAAGCCTTGGCTCGTAGTAGCCGTCAAATTGTCCCGCCGCAACCAGCGCGAGGTCCATCGCCGCCGAGCCGAATCGCCGGATGCCATGCGTCCGCTCCAGAAACGCCGCAAGGACCTTCATCAAATCCTTCAGCCTTTGTCGGCGGTCGTAGGGAAATCCGGTGGCGATCAGGCTTTCGCCAAGCACCGCCGTCGAAGAAACGCGAAGCCGGTCGCGGTTGCGAAGCGCGCCCCGTCCCTTGAAGGCGTGATAGATATGGCCGCGCAAAGGATCCATGACAATCCCCGCGACCGGCTCCCCGTCCCGAAGCACACCGAGCGAAAGGGAATAATGATCGAGGCCGTGCGCATAGTTCGTCGTGCCGTCCAGCGGATCGAGCACCCACGCATACCCCCCTTCGGGCCGGTCGCCGTTCCATCCCTCCTCGCCGATGAGCGCATGATCTGGATGCCGCTTGCGGAGATATTCGAACACCCGCCTTTCGCTCTCGCGGTCGGCCTTCGTGACCAGATCAATCGCCCCCTTTTTCTCGATGCTCTTGAGACGGCGATGATGCTTGGCCAGAACGCCGACGCCGATCTCGGCGGCGTGAAGAAGGGATTGCTCAATGGTTCGATCACGAAATGGTTTTTCTTGGCGACGCATGGCGCGAGGATTCTAAACGCAAAGTCGCAGGCAGGCAAAGTGGAAAATGTGTCCTTAAAATGAGATGTCTCGCTGATAAAATAGGCATCCATGACCTTGGCTCAACGATCTCCAACCATCCGGTTTGAGGTTTTCTTTTTAGAAATTTCGTTGCGTTCACTTCTCCGCCTTGCCATTCTCTTGCCGATCGTCAAATTGGAAACCGGGGGGTTCTTCGGAAACAGGGGAGGCATGAAATGATAAAGCATTTACCCAACGTCTCAAACTCGTGTCGCGGTCAGGTCTTGAAAATCCTCGGAATTGGATGCGGCATTTTCGTCCTCTTGGCGATCGCGGTCGGCATCTTCATCGCTCTGCATTTCCGGACTTGGGCCGCCAATGCCGCCCAAAAGGTCATCATGGCGGTCATGGATCAATCCGAACTTCCGGAGGATCAGAAAAAGGCCATCATCTCGCAGGCCGATGATTTGACCACCGGATTCAAGGAAGGGCGCGTGACGATGCAACAAATCGGGCAAGTGGGGGAGAAATTCGGGAAAAGCCCCTTGCTTCAAGCGGCATTGCTTATGTATTCCGACGTCCATTACATCGAACATTCAAAGCTGGATGAAGAGGCGAAAAAGAGCGCCTCGCTTAATTTGCAACGAGTTTCGCGCGGGGTGATGGAAGGAAAGATCGGCCAAGGGGCCGTTCAGGATCTCATGCGACCCCTCATGACGACGGATCCGCGCGGGCAACAAAGACTCAAGCCGGAAATCACTGATCAGGAAAGAGCGGCGCTACTTGAAGCCGCGAAAAAAATGGCCGACGAGGCAAAGATTTCCAGCGAACCGTATCAGGCGGATTTCGCGGGAGAATTCAAAAAGATTGTTGATTCCGTTCTTCATTAGGGAAAAAGCTTCCTTCTCCCTCTCAAGCCGAGTTTAATGATCGGCCATGAGCAAACCGGACCTAGATCGTCCGATGAGAATTGCCGTTGTCGGCTTGGGCAAAATGGGGATCATGCACGCCTCGATGATTCAGGCGATCCCCGGGGCCGAAGTCGCCGGATTGGCGGATCAGCATGCGGCATTGGGGCGACAAGTCCAGACGATGCTCGGCAAGCCTGTTCCCTACTTTGCCACCGTCGAGGAATGTCTCGAAAAGGCCAAGCCCGACGGCGTGATCGTCAGCACGCCGCAATTCACGCATCGCGCCGTGGCGGAAACCTGCCTTCGCGCCGGCGTCGCAGTCCTTTGCGAAAAACCGCTCGCGCACACGCTCACGGACGCGAAGGCGATGACGGAGCTGGCGCGAAGTCGTCCCGAAATTCCGGCAGGCGTTGGCTTCATGCTTGGCCATCATCCCCTTTTCGCCGAAGCGGCGCGAATCATCCGCGAGGGAATTTTGGGCGACGTCAAATCCGCGCGCGGCGTTTGCCGGCTCAGCCAAGTCTTCAGCCGTTCCGAGGGGTGGACTTTTACAAAGGATAAAGCGGGAGGGGGCGTGGTCATTAATTCCGGCTCGCATCTTCTTTTCGCGTTCGATCAAATCATGGGTTCAGCCGAGGGGGTCATCGCGCGCGGCTCGCCGATTCACAATAAAGTCGAAGACACGTTTTCGGCTTTGGTGGATTTCAAAAACGGCGCGTGGGGAACGCTGGAAATTTCTTGGAGCGCGCCCGGCTACGAGTTTCAAACCCACGACATTCGCGTCGAAGGGACCAACGGTACGCTCGAAGTCGGCAATCAGGTTTTGCGTGTTTGGCTGATCGCCGCTCGGAGCGGTTATGAAAAAGAGTGGACGGAGAAAAAGCGGAGTGAAACCGAGCCGAAAGCGGCTTTCTCCCTCAGCCCCGACTACTGCGGCGACGAATTTTATCTCGAGGATTTGGATTTCGTCGCGGCCTGCCGGGAAAAGCGGCAACCTAAAATCGGTTGGCAAAGGGGATTGGAGATTCAGGAATTTCTTGACGCGCTTTATCGCTCGATGACGAGCGGCGATTACGTCGCGCTTTCAAAAGCATCCAGCGCCGCCTGACTGATCGCCGCCTTGGATAAAATCGCCTCGAAAAGTTTTTCATACCGCAACGCTTGCAGTTCCAGCGCGTATTCCTTTTCCGCCTGCGCCCGGCATCGCTTGGCGTATTCCGGCCAATGATTCCTTGCGAACAAAGCTTGCTCCAACGCTTCGGCCAACGCTTCCGGCGTTTCATCGCGCGCAAGCCACCCGCTTGAATCAGGGCGAATCATTTCCGGCACGCCGCCGACCGGCAATCCGACCGCCGGCACGCCGCACGCCAAAGCCTCCATCACCACAAGCGGTTGATTGTCGGCGTGAGCGGGATGGATGAGCAGGTCCGAGGCGTTGTAGATTCGGGAAAGGTCCGAATCGCCGCTGACGCTCCCCAAGGTCATGACCTCGATCCAAGAGGGGAGCGAAATTTCCGACCCGCGCCCCATGAGAATCAATCGGAGCGGTTGGGAGCGCAGAAGTTTGAGCGCGGCAACGAGCGTGTGCAATCCCTTGCGCGGGGTTTCAAACGTCGCCGCCGCCGCGAGCAAATTCGGTTTGTCGTCGTCGGGGATTCGCACGGCGCGCCGGGCTTCGGATTTGCCGATCGGATGAAAGAGTTTCAAATCCAAACCGTAAGGGACCTGAAAGGGAAGCATTTGCCCTTGCGTCCCCTTTCGTGCTTCATTCACCAACCACCGGGAAGGACAAACCATCGTCAGATTGGGATGTTGCGCGAAAAGTCGCTTTCGACGTTGGTGCGCGGGATGTATCGCCCGCGCCGGAAGCGTGGGATACGCTCCGAGTTGCGGACACTCCCGATCACAGGCGGTTTCAAATTTCCGGCAATCGAACGAATAGGCGCAACTCCCCGTGAACGGCCACATATCGTGAAGTGTCCAGACCACAGGCGCATGACACAGACATACCTCCACGACCTCAATGTCCCAATGTGCCCCGTGGAGATTGTGCAGATTGATAACGTCGGGGTGGATCTCTTGCAGAGTTCGGCGGAAGACTTCGATCCATCGGGCCTGCGTGAATCGCCGCCACGATTCGATCTTGATGACTTCCGAAAGTCGTCCGAGCCATTGCGGTCGGAAAGCCATCGGATAAGATGCGTCGGCGGATTCAGGAAGCGGCATGGATTGCCAGCCGTGCAATCGCCCAACAATAATTCTCCGCCGTCGTAATCCGACGCACAGCCGCGTCGCGGCGATTCCCGCCCCGCCGGAGGATCCCTCGTCGGTGACGACCGCGATTTTCAAATCCTGCTCCCGATGCCGCTTGACCGCGAACTAAACTTCAATTCGGTGAAAGAAGAAAATAAAACTCACAGGACCAAAGAAGCAATGACGCATGGAGGATGGGACGTTCTCTTTGCGTCTTGGCGTCTTTGCGTTGGTCAAACTCCCACGACGAAACTCACGCTGGTCGTGCCGCTTCCGCCGATGTTGAGCGTGGCGAAGTTTTTGGCTCCTTCGACCTGATAATCCGCCGCCGCGCCGGTGACTTGGCGGAACGCGTCGAGACATTGGCGGACGCCCGTCGCACCGACGGGATGCCCCGCGCCGATCAGCCCGCCGCTGGGATTGATCGGATGCTCGCCGCCGATTTCCAATTCCCCTTCCTCGATGGCCTTCCAGCTTTCGCCCGGTTTGGTGATGCCGAAGTGATCCACGGCCATGTATTCCGACGTGGTGAAGCAATCGTGGGTTTCGATGCCGTCAACGCCGTTCACGTCGGCGATTCCCGCGCGACGGAAAGCGTCCATAACCGTTTGACGGACGTGCGGGAGGACGTATTCATTCTTTGCGCTCTCGGAGACCTTGTCCTCGAACATCAGCGGCGCGGTGTGATGACCCCATCCCTTGATTCGGGGAAGAGACTCCAACGCGATGCCGCGACGCTTGGCGTATGACTCGGCGAACTTGCGCGAGGCAAGAAAGAGAGCCACCGCCCCGTCGGTCACCTGCGAGCAATCCGAGACGCGGATGCGCCCGCCGATCACCGGATTGTCGTCGCTCTTGCCCAAGGCGTGTTTCTTGTTCATATACCACGTTCGGGTCTGTGCGTTGGGGTTGAGTTTGGCGTTGCCGTAGTTGAGAGCCGAGATCGCGGCGAGGTGTTCGTCCTTCAAGCCGTAACGCTTGTCGTATTCATCGCCGAGTTTGCCGAAGAGTTTGGGGAACGGAAATTCGATTCCCTTGGCCTCGCGCTCATACCACGCGGCGGTTCCGAGGTAATCGCCCCCTTCGGTCGAGCCGACGGTCTTCATCTGCTCGATGCCGACGACGCAGGCGAGGTTGTAGCGTTCCGCCTCGATCTCCGCCGACGCGGCCAGAATCGCGATGCTTCCCGACGCGCAAGCCGCCTCCTGGCGGCTCGTGGGCAGACCGCGGAAAACGGGATCAACCTCGACGAAAAACGCGCCGAGATGCCCCTGTTTGCAATAAAGCTCGGCGGCGAAATTGCCGACGTGCGCGACCTCGATCTCCTTGGGATCAATCGCCGTCGCTTCCAATCCGCTCAGCACCGCCTCGCGCATGAGCGCGGCGAAATGCTTGTTCTCCTTGGTCCAGTTGCGGGCGAAATCGGTCTGAAATCCGCCGAGGATGTAAACTTCATGCGGCGCGTTCATCATCTTATCTCTCCTTTCAATCCAGATATCCTTTTTCTTTCAAGAATCTTTGCACTTCTGCGATGAACCCTTTCGATTGATCCAAGGCCGCTTCCTCTTCCTTCACACCGGAATTCCTTCTTCTCGGACGGCCATCATGAAAAGCGATGATCGCTCCGGTCCCTCCTCAATGTCCTTCCGTTCCTTGATCACGGGTTGGACGTAAATGTCGTTTTCATACCCCACATCCCAAGCGCAATCTTCGATCACGTCCCGGACCAGAGGCGTCTCTTCGTCAACGGCGATCAAGAGGTCAAGATCGGAATCCGGTCCGGCGTCGCCCCGCGCGCGGGAGCCGAATACAACGACCTGATGCGTCTGAACCCCGCTTTCGGCCAGCCGGCGTTTCATTTCCAAGGCGATTTTGCGGTCGGAGTCGGTCATGGAGTCATTCTAGGATCGGAACCGAAGTGAACGCAAACCAAACTCGAATTCACTTCGCCACAAAAAACTTCCCGATGTTCACCCTCGGATCATGGAAGAACCGTTCCGTTTTCCCCTTCTTCAACGCCTCCGCCAAAACCGCCGGAACCTTCAAACCCGCCTTCTCGATCATTTCCACCGTCGGGCGCAAACCGATCACATCAACCAGCACGCCCGGCGGCGCCCAGTTGAAGCCGCAACCCATGATGAGGTCAATCCCCGTGATCGTCTCGGTCACTTCCCCGACGCGGTTAAAAGCGTAAGCGATGTAGCCCGCGATGACCTTGCGCGCCAGCGCCGCTTCGTCCCCCGGAGCCTTGACGAACAACTCCATCCCGCGCGCGTATTCGCCATTGCGATGGTGAAACGCGATCTCCTTGATGAATTTCAGATCGGGAAGTTTCGCCTGCTTCGCCGGAGCGTAATCGCCGGTGTCAATATCGAGCGCAAGCGGTTGATCCCCCTTCTTGAAAAATCCGCACCCGCTCTTGGCTCCGAGCGTTCCCTTGGCGATCAGTTTTCGCATATAGTCCGAAAGTTTCAACATGTCGCGCGATTCATCCGGCGCATTTTCGTAAATGTTGTCCACGATCGCCTGATGCACGTCCCATCCGACCAGATCAATCGTCGCCAATGGCGACATCGCCCGCCCGGTATAGGGACCAATCAGTTTGTCCATCAAAACCGGTCCGTGCTTTTCCGCCAGCTGGGCAACTTCGTTCAACACCTTGAATCCGACCCGATTTCCCGCGAATCCCGGGCGATCCGCCGTGCGTATCATCACTCGCCCAAGCATCTTTGTGCAAAAAACGTCTAGGAAATCCACGATCTCCGGATCGGTTTTCTTTCCCGCGATGAGTTCCGTTCCGACGATCACGTTGGGGGGATTGAAAAAATGGAGACCAAGGAAATGGTTCTGAAACGATTCGCTCCGGTTCGCCGCGAGGCCATTGATCGAAAGCCCCGAACTCACCGTCGCAACAATCGAATCGGGACGGCGAAATTTATCCACCCGCGCGAAAATTTCGTTCTTCACGTCGAAGTTTTCGGCCACCGCCTCAAAAATCAAATCCGCGTCCGCCAACGCTGATTGCAGGTCCTCGTCATATGAGCCGACCGTCACCAACTCGCCGACCGTCGCCGAGCGGACCATCCGAATCGCCGATTTCAAACCTTGTTGCGCCTTCTCGCGCGTCCGCGCCAAAAAGACGACCTCCAATCCGGCGGAGGTGAAGAGCGCGCCGCTTCCGTATCCCATGTTGCCGTTGGCTCCCAACACGACCACCCGGCGGATCGTTCGCTTTTTCAAAATGTCTTCACCGGCTTGAGCCTTTTCAGGAGTGTGACGCGTCATGGTGGCAGGCATGGTTTCCCTCCGATTTTTTCCTTGGATTTCCTTGGCGAAAATCTCGATTCCACAAATTTACAAAATTTCCAACCCGTATAACGTGGATATTCCTACAAAATTTTATTCTGGATTTCCAGCAAATTCGCTTTGGAGCGCAGAAAAAAATTTACAAATCCTCTCAATAATTTTACAATCACGGTTAAGCGTGGGGCGCACTGAATATCCGTGTGTATCCGTTCAATCCGTGTCCTATAAAAGGAAAAAATCATGGCTTCCAAAAATGTAATGGGCTGGTCCGAGGACTTCGGCTCCAAACTCAAAGCTCTCCGCATCGCCCGCAAAGTCAAACAGATTGATCTGGCCAAATCACTCGGCATTTCCCCCGCTTATCTCAACTTGATCGAAAACAACAAGCGGCCGATGAACGTGGACGTCCTCGAAAACCTTCTCAACTTCTTCGACATTGACATGCAAGCGTTCATGTCCACCGCCGAGGGGGTCAAACTCCACAACCGTCTCGACTCGCTTTTGAAAGACCCCTTTTTGCAGGCTCACGCCATCGGACCGGACGAACTCGATCTGCTCGGCCAAAATTCCTCCCTCTCCAATCTCATCCTCTCGCTTTACGACGGATTCAAAAATTCGCAGGAGCAACTTCACGGTCTCCAGCAACGCCTTTTCAGCGACGAGCAAAACCGCGAAAGCGAAGGGCAATCGCTCGATAACCTCTATATCCTCGACCGCACCGCATACGACGAAGTGACCGATTTTCTCGAACACCACCACAATTATTTTCCCGCCATTGAATCCGCCGCCGAGGAACTCTTGCGCGCCGGAGGGGTCGAGGACGGTCGCCGCACGACGATCCTCACGCAAATCCTCAAGAAGCATTTCAAGATCGAAGTGATCCGCCGCTCATTCCCTCCCGAAAGCCACCTGCTCCGGCTTTACAACGAAAAAACCCGGCGACTCTACGTTTCCGATTCGTTCGAGCGGCATCGGCTCCATTTTCAACTCGCGCATTTTATCGGACTCATGAGCTTCGAGCGGGAGCCGATTGTGGAAGATTTAATCGCCGATTTCGGTTTTACCAAACCGCACGCCTCCAAACTCGCCAAGGTCAATCTCGCCAATTATTTTGCCGGAGCCTTGCTTCTTCCCTACCCGCAATTCCTCAAATGGGTTCAGGAAACCGCCTACGACATTCAAACGATGGAGGGGCTTTTCGGGATGCCGTTCGAGCCGATCGCCCATCGCCTTTGCACGCTCGGAAAGCCGGGCGAAAGCGGCATCCCGCTTCACTTCATCAAGACCGACATCGCGGGCAACATCCGCAAAAAATACTCCGGCACGGGAATCAAAATTGACGACCGGCGCGGCTCATGTCCCAAATGGGCGGTCCACACCGCGTTTCTCACTCCCTCGATTTTGCGGCGTCAATACAGCATCATGCCCGACGGCGAGCAATATCTTTGCGTCGCGCTGGCGTCGGTCCAGAGCGAAACCGGAAACTTCGCCGTCAACAACGCGATCTCGGTCGGCGTCGGTTGCAGAGTCGAGGACGCCCCCAGCATGGCCTATTCGCGCGGACTCCGCTTTGAAAATCCCGAACGCGACGGCGTCACGGTCGGAATCACTTGCAGACTTTGCGACCGTGCCGACTGCACCCAACGCGCCTTGCCGTCGTTCAAGATGGAAACCGAAATCAATACGATCAACCGGAAGGAAAACATCCTCGCCCCCGTCCAGACCGGCGATTTGCTTCTCGTCGCTGAGGATGGGAAACGGAAATAAAGAATTTTTCGCGCTCGTTCACGGTCGTCGCGGGCAACGGAAGAAGGAAAAACGATTCTAAACTTCCTGCATGGGCCGAACTCGCGCTTCGGGAAGCGGACGACCTTCGGATTGAAAATGCAGAATCACTTCCCCAACCGTCTCGCAAAGCTCCCGATAGAGCGCCACGGGATCGTCGCCATGAATGCCGGTAATCAAATCAGGACACTTTCCCAGATAGGCGCCATCCTCTTCGCTCCATTCGACCCATTTGTGGTATTTGTCCGTTTGCGTCATTCCTGAGTCTCCTCGATCGCTCGACGAATCTGTTTTTCTTGATAAGGTTTGGCATCGTGCCCCGCTTGACCGCTGAGAGTGACCGCGCCATGGAAGTCCTTATGAACGAATTTTCGATGCGACCCCTTTCCGCCCGAAATTTCCGCAAAACCTGCCTTCAAAAGATCCGCTATCAGCTCACGAACTTTCCTCGGCATCGCTTAAATCCTATCATGGAGCGCTTCCGCGGAGCAAGCCCAGCACCGCCCAGAGCGCGCCGGCGGTGGTGATCGGGGTGATGTCCTTGGACTTCGCGCGGGAGATCATTGGCCATGAGCCATCGGCGGTTTGGGCGCGGATCAGGTATGCAACGCCGCGCGTCATCGCCGGATCGTCCGGCTTGACCCCCGCGCGGGCCAGAACGTAAAGCGTCTGCCCCGTCGCGTAGGCATCGCTCGTCATGTCGGGAGTCTGGCTCCATCCGCCGTCGGGGTTTTGATCGGCCTTGATCGCGGAGAGAACGGGATTCAATTCCTCCGGCGGTTTTTCCTCGGCGAGGCTCATCAACACCCGGAAATTGCGCGCCTGCCGCGATTTTTCGTCGTGATTAGCCGCAAGCCAATCCGCCGCCTTCTTGAGGCAGACGGTCGTGGTCGTCGAAGTGTCCCCCGATTGCAGAAGCGCGATGCGGGAGAGAATGGCGATGTCTTCCGGGGGACCGCCGAGCGGCTCGCGCTGGTCCAGCGGCTTTCCCCACGATCCGTCGGCCTTTTGTTTGTGCGCGATGTTGCGGATCATCGCCATTTGGGTTTGGGGAGGAAGAAGGTCCCGCGCGGTCTCGGCGCAGAGCGGAAGATAAACGGCGTTGAGATTGATGCCGTCACGAGGGGGAGGCTCGTCCGAGGCGACGTTCTTTTCCGCGGTCGCGCAGGCCCACGCGGCGATTTCCTTGAGGGCGGCTTCGTCCACGCGATACCCCCGCACCTTGGCTTCGTTGAATGACCAGACCATCGTGATCGCGTGATGACACGCCCCGCATCCCTTGCTTCCCTTCCAGCGGTAGGCTTCCTTCTGGAGATATTGCAACCCGCGCTCGACGGCGGGATGAACCGAATCGGCGGGCGCGTCTCCGGCGAGGGAAACGGCGTTGAGCGCCGCAAGCGCAAAAAGGATAAAGAGCCAAGGGCGAAAGGGGATTAGAACCATGGCTCATTTTCATTCCTCCCTTTGAGGATGTCCAAAGAAATCCCGCTTTCTTCCATCGTGGCCATCATGTTCATTCTGTCTAAAATGATTTTTTACGAAACGAAGCCAATTTGACCAAGGATGGACAGGATAAACAGGATGGATGCGAACCACCAAGACGCCAAGGAGGCCAAGAAGATTGGATTCCATCGGATCCTGTTGGATCCGGTTCGGAATTGAGGGCGAGGGCCCAACCGCAACGGGGGATTGTAAAGGAAGCCCGTTGCGACGGGCGATTCCCTGAGCGGACCTTATCGGCCTTTGTTGGACCTTCAGGAGTGACCCGCAAGGACAATTCAACGCCAAGGCGTAAAGACGTAAGGATGGCTTTCAGAATGGTGATTGATTGTTCGCGTGGTTTGCGTGTTTCGCGGGCTAGTTTTTCGCCAGCGCCTTTTTCCAATCCAGTTTCCAGACCGAATTGTAATTCCAAAGGATGAGAAGGTCGTTGTTCCAAAATTCGAGTCCCTCGGGTCGCGCTCGGCTTGCGTCGGCCATGCCGAGCGACAGAAAACCGCTTCCGTCGTCCGTCGGGCGGTAAAAATAGATTCTGTAGTCCAACAAAACCGCCAGCGTATGATCCTCAGACCACGAAGAATTTGGGGGGTAATAGAATTCAGATTTTGGAGACTCGGGAGGCAAAGGGATGAGGTTCTGGATGGGGACAAACACCTTATCGAGGACGTGTTCCGATCCCGCTCTCAGATCCAAAACGTCAAGTTGGACGGAATTGAAATCCGACCGATCCGGATTGAGCCTATCCAAAGGAAATCGGCGGTAGAAGAGCAGATACCTGCCGTCCAAGGATTGGGACATCGTGCGAGCTTTCGTCCTGAGGTTCGATAGCGGAGGAATAATGGTCGGTTTGCTCAGATCCCAAACGCTATACTGGATCGGCTCGGCCACAACGTCACCCGCCAATTGGAGAAGACCCCCATTTGCGGACAGAGTATAGGAGGTTGAATCATCCAATTGGGAAATCGCGATCGAGTCCATGGTTCGTAGCTGGCTCGCATACCAGCGGCCGTCCGGTGTTCCACAGTAAAACCCGAACCAGTCCGATGAGCTTTGCGGTTGTTGTTGGACTATCTCGTCCTTTCGAGTAATGGGGTTCAGCCTGACAAGCGATTCCCGGTAGTTCCATAGTCCGGTCTGCGGCCCCATTTTCGGTGGGGGTAGCGTTTCGGAATAAACATACAATCCGGACTCAACAGATACGGGAATGAAAATCCACGAATTCATACCCGTATTGACCAACGCGTGAGTTAGATCACTTCCGGAAACTGGAAAGGAACCGTCCGCAATACCGAGCAACTTGGAAATGTAGCTTCCCGTCAAGGATCCAAGGTTCCATGCGAAGAGTTGGGGGGCGATCAAATAGGAAGGATCCCCGATACGCTGGGTTTGGGCGCAATAATATCTTCCCTTCGGATCGAGGTAGCTGACGTGGCCGTGAACATTGAAACGCTGATGAATGCGACCCGACTCAACTCCGATCTCCACGATACTGCCGCCTCTCTCGTTGACAGGCGGAAGCAAACCCTGCTGGTTTCGTCGAAGATCTCCGATCTGGACGTCCGCAATAAGCTCTCCTTTTTTCGGGAGACGATATAGGCCGTTGACTCCGCCATGCGGAGGGGCCAGAAGTAGCGTGAGCGGCGATCCGGGACCGAGGGGCGGGATCAGTCGCGGACACAACTCCGGTTCGTAGTATTCCCCGACGAGCGCGAACCAAGCGAAGAAATTCACCGCGAAAATCCAAAGAGTCAGTTGCAGAATCAATCGTTTCCATCGAACCGGCTCGAATCGGAAATTGAAATACGCCAGTAGCAACGACGCCATCGCCAGAGCGGCGAGATGGGCATAGTGTACCCAAGGGCGAATGAACAAAGATGGGTAGCCAATGGGTAGGGGAAACAGCATGAACATCGGGTCAATGATTCCCTCTCCCCAAAACGTCAGAGCGATGAGCGGGACGGTCAGAAGCAGGGCTTTGAACGAATCGCGCGTGAGCGAGGAAACGTAGCCTGCGATCGCCGCGAAGAGAAATGGATAGATTCCGGTCCAAAGTCCTTTCCAAGCTTCCGGAGGGATGGCATTCCCTTGCATCCGCTGATTGGGTTCCCCCAAGGGAAGATGATCCGCCGAGGAATACTCCACGATCAAAGCATGATCCATCATCGGCTTGATCAGGAGGCTCACCGGAATCAGGAGCGCGATTGCGACGAGCGCTTTGACGCCCCATTGTCGCGCGCGGGAAACCGGCAGGCTGAGCGCCCATTCCCAAACTCCCGACTCGCGTTCCGGCGCGATTGTCGAAGCGCCGATCATGATCGGCAGGATCAACAGCCAGCAGAAGGGTATCCCGAACATGAGAATCGTCGATATAACCAAGAAGAATTGCACCGTAGGAAACAGCGAGATCGGGGGTTGACCCAGATGGCGCACCACCCCGTAATCGAGAGGCCAGAGCAAACCGGTAGCCAGCGCGGCATAGATGTTGATCTTTTGCAGTTGGAGTTCTTTGCGGATGAGGTTGATCAGCATGGGAATTTTCCTGCCAAGCGAGGAGTGTTGAATGGATTTAAAAGAGAGGCTTTTTGATAGAAGAAGAATTTGACGTAGTAGAATTTAACGCAAAGCCGCGAAGGCGGAATGAGGGAAGAACAAATTTCCCACACCTCCTTGCGGCTCTGCGTCTTGGCGGGTTTGCTTTTGTTTCCGAATCCGCGCATGGGGATCACACCTCCAAATTCAGAAATTTCCGCCTGCCGAGGTAATAAGCCGTGAACGACCAAACGATTCCGAAACCAACGATCACAAAATCATTCGTTATTTTGGTTACCAGATCCCTGATCCAAAGTTGAGCCAGCCCTGCCAAAGCAAGAAAAAGCACGAAGGACGCGATTGGAAGGACCAAAGTTGCGCAGAACGCCGTCTGCGTCTGCTTGACGTGGAACGTCACCCGCGGACCGGTAGAGAAAGAGAGGCACGCGTATAGAAAGACATAGCCGAGATCCTCAAACTGGTCTTTATGATTCACGAAACGCGGAGAGAATATCCAAACGAAATAAACGCCTTCCGAGAATCTCCATACGCAGTATATGGCATCCACGAGAAGGCAGATGGCCATCAAGAAGGCCAAGATTCCCAGTTTCTCGCGCCAGATTCGGAGACGAGGGAGAGGATGGGCCAAAAGCCGTTCCATCGTTTGATGGCCGTATTCCGAGCCAAAAATGAACGCGCTCATCATGTTGAAGGCGATGGTCTGAATATAGCAAACCCCGCCGAGCAATTCCCATGGCATGTTGTCGCCTGTGGCTCTGTTAAAACCATACACGAACGGTATGGCGACCAGCGCCAAGAGCCACGGCAACGCCAACAAACGAAACTCCTTGAGGATTCTGGTTCGGTTCATGAAGTCATACCTCCAATCGGGCGAACCGCGAGTAGCCGAAAGACAAAAGAGCGACGCAGTAAACCGAGGCAAGCGTTCTCGGATGAGATGATGGAGCAAGGTATGACTCTAATCCCGGGAAGCGCCAAACCAAAAGCCACAGTCCAATAATCAACAGCATCGGGACGAACAAGGTAAGGGCTACCCCGCTCTCGGTTTTTCGGGTCAATAGGGCAAAACAAGGAGGAGCCGATAGGGCTGCAAATGCGCCCCAAAGCAGGCTGATCCAGCAAGAGCGAAGATACCCATCCCAATCCTCTTGGAGAATTAAGAACGGCTGGTAAACCGAGACGCTACCGTGCTCCCTGTTACGGTTCCATTCCTCGATCACTCGCAGGTGTGAACGATTGAGTTGCCAAAGATAACCAAGGTCAACCAATACAAGGATTGAAAGTAGCCCAACGAGAACAACCATCTTAAGACCATAGATTTTCATTCGCGAGATCGGCTCCGTCAGCAACCGTCCCATGGTTTGATACTTGAACTCGTCACCAAAAATTTTCGAAGCGATGAACTGCATCAAACCGATCTGGACAACAATGACAAGTATGAAATAGCTCACATGCAGATCGGATGCCACGCGCTCCTTGGGGCGCAACATCTCAACCGTGGTCCATTCCAATAGAGGCGCGATGATTGTGAGTAAGCCTGATACGATGATGAGGCGTATTTCCTTTTGGATCTGCGTTTTCATTCCGCCAGCCCTCTCGATTTGCCGATGGCGATGAAAATTTCCTCCAGCGTGAGGCTTTCGATTTGAAGGGTTTCGGGGGCGAGGGATTGGAGTCGCGCGGCGAGGTCGTCGGAAAAGGCTTGGGTCAGCAACTCAAATTCCAAACCTTGCCGGGTGATTTTGAAAATCTCCTCCGCCTTCAACGCCGACTGAATTTCGGGAAGCTCGGCGGAGAAGCGGAGCCGGATTTTGCGCCAGCGTTGACGCGCCGAGTCCGACTCCAAACTCACGACCGCGCGCCCTCGGTCAATCACCGTGAACTCGTCAATCAATCCCTCGAATTCGTGAATGAGATGGGTCGAGACGAAGACGGTCCTGCGGTCGGGCGCGCCCTCCTGATAGGCGCCGATCACGGTTTCGATGAACTCGCGCCGGACGATGGGATCGAGGCCCGACGTCGGCTCATCGAGCAAAAGCAAATCGGGTTCGGGGCAAATCGCGCAGAGCAACCCGACCTGCGATTTCATTCCCTTCGAGAGCGCGGTGACTTTTTTCGTTTCGTCCATCTCGAATCGGCGCAGAAGGTCTTTTTCGAGGTTGCGGTTCCAATGCGGGCGGAAGGACGCGGCGTAATCGAGCGTTTGGCGCACGGTCATCCACGGATAAAACGCGACGACCTCCGGCACGTAACCGATGCGCGATTTGACCTCGGTTTCGCTCTTGCGCGGGTCCATGCCGAAGACACGGACCGACCCGCCCGTCGGGCGGAGATGATTCAGCAGACACTTGATCGTCGTGCTTTTGCCCGCGCCGTTGCGCCCGAAAAGGCCGTAGCATCGCCCGGGCGCGACGGTCAGGCTGAGATCGTGGACCGCCTCGGTCTTGCCGTAGTTGCGGACCAGATTTTGGATTTGGATGGCCCAGTTTGGGGCCCGGTTCGGGGCGATGTTTGCCTCGCTCATGGTTCAGTCCTCCTTTCGATTTTCAAAGGCGTCGAGCCTTTGGCGGATGAATTGCAGGAATTCGTCGCGCGAAAATTTGAATTGATGTGCCTGCACGATGGCGGCGTCCACGGCCTCGGCCAAGAGCGAATAGCGCGCGCTCTTCAGGAGCGGCGAGGCGCGGCCCGAAAGAAAAACGCCCTTGCCTTGGATCGTCTCAACCGCTCCCTCGTGCTCCAATTCGGCGTAGGCCTTGGCGACCGTGTTGCGGTTGACTCGAAGTTGCTCGGCCAGCTCGCGGATGGAGGGAAGCTGGTCGCCCGGGCGGATCGTCTTCATCGCGGCGGCGTATTTGATTTGATCCGCGATTTGGAGATAGGCCGGCTTGCCGGATTTGAAATTGAGTTCGATCAGCATGGGATCGGTCCTACTGTCCTAGTATCATAGGACAGCAAGCCGAAGATGTCAACTGTAAAAAAAGAAGGGCCGCGATTTTCGGAATTCGAATGGACGGAGTTACGGATTCGGCAGACCCCGTCTCAAAAGAACGGTGTGGCGAGGCCGCGTCGGCTGTGAAATCATGCATTCAGTTTGGCTTGGTCAGGATGAACAAGATTGACAGGATTACCAGACAAACCCACGTTGCATCCCGATTGGGAATCCGCGCGCCGATCCGCCTGTTCCGCCGCCGCGCGGGCATGGGAGATCATCGCGCCGCTCTATGAATCGGGAAGCCACGTCGAGGAAACCGACGAGGGTCCCAGCACGGAGGCCGACAAACTGGCCGACCGGATCATCGGCGAAGAATTGCGGAAAAATAATCCGACCCACGAATACGGCTACCTGACCGAGGAAACCGAGGACGACACGAGCCGTCTCCGGCGCGAGCGCGTCTGGATCATTGATCCGATTGACGGCACGAAGGATTTCATCCGCAAGAACGGCAATTTCGCCATGCACGTCGGGTTGGTCGAGCGGTTGGAGGACGGTCTTTGGCATCCGGTCGCCGGGGCCGTGTATCGTCCTGTTCCGGGGGAGATGTATTCGGCGGTTCGAGGCGAAGGGAGTTTCTTGGAGATTTATCGGGACCACGCTTCCGCCGAGCCGAGCAAAACTTTGCGCGTCTCACGCCGCGCGCCGATTTCGGCGATGAAAGCCGTAATCAGCAATTCGCATCGCACCGCGCGACTGACGCGGATGGTCGAGTCGTTGCATTTCGCCGACGTCCTTTCCATCGGTTCCATCGGCATCAAATTAAGTTTGATCGCGCGGGGGGATTACGACGTTTACGTCAATTTGGCGCGGGGAAAATGCCGGGAGTGGGACATCTGCGCGCCTGAATTGATCCTGACCGAGGCGGGGGGAATTCTGACGGGACTCGACGGTTCGCCGATTTCCTACAATAAACAAGACGTTTACGACCGTCGCGGCCTGCTCGCGTCAAACGCCATGATTCACGACGACTTAAAGGAATTGGTCGCGCGGTTCGAGCGCGAAAATCCCGAAGTCTCCGCCAAGCGCTAATCGGCTACCGGAACAGGATCGAATCGCGGGCGAAATTCGGAGGCAACGGGAAGGTCTCCGCCGCGTCCACGTTTAGACCGCCGGTGAAAACGGCGATTTCGCTTCCGATTTGGAACTGGAGGTTGCGCGCTCCCCCCGGCGCACCGATCGGAACCGTCACCTGAAAAATCGAATAGGGAATTCCGCTGACCGTTCCGTCGGAGCGCGCCGACGTGTCAATCGTGATCGTCGGATCGGAACAGGTTATGGATCCGTCCGGGACGCTGGAGATGTTGTCGCCGATGATCACGACCCAGCGCGTCGTTCCGGGCTGGATATTGAGAGGCAAACCCGAGGCATTGGGAAAGGAGAGTCCATCCGGACTGTATCCCGCGTAACGGACGTTAATCGTCGGCGTTCCGGCGGTCACTCCGAAGGAGACCGGGGTGGTGAATCCGGGGATCACGGTCGCCGTCGTCGGGGTCAAGTTCCCTCCGTAAAAGGTGGTCTGATATCCGCTCGTGAAGGTTGTGCCCCACATGTCGCCTCCGGCGTAATTTCCCGTCCAGTTTCCGCTTGAGAGCGGATAGTCCATGGGTTCGGCGAAGACGTAATAATCGCCGTAGGGGAGACCTTGAATTTCGAAAATCCCGTTCTTGATGCTCTGGTTGGCCCCGAGCGTGTTGTTGGCTCCGTAAACGATGCCGTCGGATATACGGACGGCGACGACGTGGACGCCATAGGCTTTGGTTCCCGAGAGGCGGATCGTACCCTCGATTCCCCCCGCTTTGGTGTTATACGGAGCGATGGGATAAAGCTGATTGATGGCGGCGCGGTCGTCATGGGTCGTCGTGCCCGGCAGATTCTCGCTTTCGGTCACGACGCCGTTGGCTCCCAGATACGGGAACATCGTTGCCCCGAAAACTCCGGAATGTTCCAGCCCGAGAAAATGCCCCGACTCGTGCGTCGTCAGGGATCGGATTGAATACTGGGTCGGACTGCTTCCGCTGAGCGTCGTAAAAGTGTCGGCGGGATTGTAGATGATGTCGGCGTCGAGAATTTGGTTGGAGGAGTTGCGATACCACATCGTGACCGCCAGCGCCCCGCCAACCTTGGCGACATTGCCCGCCGTATTCTCGAACGTGATCAAATTGATTCCGTCATTCACGCCTCCGTCCGTCACGGAAGTGTCGGCTCCCAAGGTGAAGGAGACGTTGGCAACCGAGGCCCACTCGGCAAAAGAGGCGTCAATGGCCGATCGGGGATTGCTTCCCGCAACGACGTTGGGCAACAGCCCATTGACGTTCTGGTTGTATCGGTAGGTAATCGGCATGGACGCCCACCGGGGTCGGCCATTGTTCGCCGAAAGGTTGTTGCCGTCGAAATCATAACCGACCGCCGAGTTGAATGGGATGAGGCAGAGCGCAAAGCACCCCAGCGCAAACAGAATAGTCGAACTGCGTTGAATCATGGAAGTCCCTTAGTTTTGAGTTTTGTAGTTGAGGTCGGCGAGAATCGACCGGATGCTCGCTTTGAACGCGTCGGCGTCGGTTGATTGGATCTCTCTAAAAAAAGATCGAACCGAGGGAAGGTTTTGATGTTGCGTTGTCTTTCCCGAAGAATCGAGTGTGGTTTGCGTGACGACCCGTTGCGCCCCCTGCGGTCCATTGGCGACACTTTGCCATCCCGCTCCGTAATCCTTGGTGAACAGGATCGCCTCATCGCCGACCGAAAAATGAGGGATGCCCGAAGCTTCCAGCGTCAAATCCCCAACCGTCCCGCCGAGCTGTTTGATGACGACCTGCTTGGGAGGAGTCGCGGCCTTCGTTTTCACGGTTTCAGAGACCTCCACCGAATAAGTCGTCCAAATGGCCTTGTCGGCTTCGTAAGCGGCGGTTTTGCTCACCACGCGCCCCTGAACGATTTGGTCCGCGTCGGCGGTCATGTCTTTGAGGGACCGAGCCAAGAATATCGAAGCTGGAACGATCGCGGATAAAGCCGCCATGCTTCCCAACACACAGAGCATACGCGCATTTCTATCTGTTAAACGCACCTTGATTTTCCTTCCATCACTGCCGCGTTTTAGAAACGCGGAATTATCAGTGTATATTGAATCGGTCCAAACGTCACTCCGTTTGAAAGAAAATTTTTGTTCTCCATCTGGTTCCATTCAAAAAGAGAAGGGGGAAGAAATATTCACAACCTAATTTTTTGTGGAATTCGAAAACCGATTCCACGACCGTCAAAATTTTGACGAATGTTTATAAGGCAATTATTTGCAACAATCCATGCATAAGAAACGGCGTATGGAGATCGAACTTGCGATTTTTCTCCCTTGACATCGTGAAAAATTTCGCTAAAATAAGCCAAGAAACCGATGGGATGTCCGCCGAAAGGGGGCAAACCAGCGCGAGAAGGAAGCGAGACTAGGCTCGAATCTTTCTCTGCGTAGAGGACCTCAGAGCTAGAGGCATCAACCCTTGATGGATCAGCAGTTATCACCGTTTCGGAGCCGTCCCGGCAACCGAAAAAAAGTCGTCCTTTTTCTGTGCACTGGCAACACTTGCCGCTCCCCGATGGCGGCGGCGTATCTTCGGAAAATGTTGGACGACCTTCAAGTTCCCAACGTCGAAGTCCGCTCGGCGGGAGTAATGACGGTAACCGGACTGCGCGCCAGTCAGGAGGCCATTCAGATCATGGCCGCCAATCAAGTGGATTTGACCCGTCACCGTTCCAGCCAATTGACGACCGAGATGATCCGCAAGTCGGATTTGATCTTGGGGATGAGTCCGCTTCACGTCCAAACTGCGGTCAGGATGTGCGAGGAAGCGCGGGGCAAAGCCTTCCTCTTTAAGGAATTCACCCAAAGCGACCTGAAGAACGTCCAGATCACCGATCCGATGGGATGCACCTTGGAAGTCTTCAAACGGTGTTTCAAGGAAATTCGGGAAGCCTGCGCTCGTCTGCTGAAAAGCGAATTTCTCGTGGAAACGCCCAAGCCCAAATCCAAATCCACCGAGAGCAAGCCGGCGGAACACAAAACCGCCTCGACGAAGCGCAAATCGGATGCGGGACGCAAGCCTGCCAAGATGTCCAAGAGAGGTTCCTCCGCATCCAAATCCGGCTCGCGCCGAATTTCCCGCAGTTCCTCGCACGCCCGCGCGCGCTCGATTTCCCGAAAAAGCGGCCGCTCCGAAGGGCTTTCGGCCAAGGCCAAGTAGCGTGACCGCGCTCTTGTCAACGGATCGCCCCGCGTCCAACATTTCCGTTGTTGATCCCGAAGTCGCGTCCGCGATTGAGAAGGAAGAACAGCGTCAAATCCAGAAATTGGAGATGATCGCCTCGGAGAATTTCGCCTCTCCTGCGGTCCTCGCCGCGCAAGGATCGGTCCTTACCAATAAATACGCCGAAGGTCTGCCCGGCAAACGCTACTACGGCGGATGCGAGTTCGTGGACGTCGTCGAGACGCTGGCCATTGAGCGCGCCAAGAAGCTTTTCGGCGCGGAACACGCCAACGTTCAACCCCATTCCGGCTCGACGGCCAATCTCATCGCTTATTTCTCCATGTTGGAAGTTGGGGACGTCATTTTGGGTTTGGACCTCGCCCATGGTGGGCATCTCACACACGGCTCCAGGGTCAATTTTTCCGGACGGTTTTTCAATTTCGCCTCCTATCACGTTCGTCAAGATACGGAACGGATTGACTACGATGAAGTGGAGAAGAATGCGCTGGAGCACAAACCGCGCATGATCATGGCGGGACACAGCGCCTATCCGCGCCAGATAGATTTCCCCCGATTCCGCGAGATTGCCGACAAAGTCGGCGCGTATCTGGTCGTGGACATGGCGCATTTTTCCGGTTTGGTCGCCGGCGGCGCGCACCCCAGTCCGGTTCCTTACGCCGATCTGGTCACCTCGACCACGCACAAAACCTTGCGCGGTCCCCGAAGCGGATTCATCCTGAGCCGCGAGCAATACAAACCGCAGATTGACAAATGGACCTTCCCCGGTTTTCAGGGGGGACCGCTCATGCACGTCATCGCCGCCAAGGCCGTCGCGTTCCATGAGGCGATGACCCCCGATTTCAAAACCTACGCCCACCAGATTTGCGCCAACGCAAAGGCGCTCGCCGAGACGCTCCAGTCCGAGGGTCTGCGGCTCGTCACCGGCGGGACCGAGAATCACCTCATGCTTGTGGACGTCGGATCGTATAACTTGACGGGCAAAATCGCCGAGGAGACGCTCGACCGCGCCGGGATCACGGTCAACAAGAACATGATCCCCTTCGATACCCGCAAGCCGGCCGTCACCAGCGGTGTGCGAATCGGAACTCCCGCCCTGACCACGCGCGGGATGAAGGAAGCCGAGATGCGGAGCATCGGCAAATGGATCGCGAGGGCCTTGCGCGATTCTGAGGACGCCGAAAAAATCAACCGCCTCCGCGACGAAATCCGCGAATTCGCCATGGCGTTTCCTCTCCACGTTCCCGTTCGGTAGGCGAATGCATAGCCACGGATTTCACGGATCACACAGATTTTGATCATCCGTGAAATCTGACGGTTGAAACAATCACCGCAAAGCTTCAAAATCGTATTGTCGGCAACGGAGGCGTTGTCTTTGAGATCGCATTTTGCGACCTCAAAGACGGGACGCGGGGGACGACGCAGTCGCCCTTATCCGATCACGGAACATCCACAACCAGCCCGTCGTAGGCAAGACGCGCCCA
Organism: uncultured Candidatus Sumerlaeota bacterium; assembly: GCA_964598765.1. Taxonomy (GTDB): domain Bacteria; phylum Sumerlaeota; class Sumerlaeia; order MVZB01; family JAJFLK01; genus CAZRCZ01. Next base: position 170,098 of record CAZRCZ010000002.1, read on the forward strand.
AAGGGGGAGTTCGGCTTCGGTGAGGCCGTGGTCCACGGCGTCGCACATGTGAATGAAATAGGCGCGTTCGACTCCGATTTTCCGCGAGGCTTCCAGCGATTGCTCGATATTGAAATGGGTCGGATGGGGTTTGGCGCGGAGCGCGGAGATCAGCAGTGTCTCGACTCCTTCCAGCAATCGGTAGCTTTCCTCCGGAATGCCACTGCAATCGGTCAGATAGGCGAACTTCCCCAACCGAAATCCGACGATCGGCATTTTGCCGTGCATGATCTCGATGGGAAGAATCGAAATTCCCTCAACTTCAATCGGCGTTCCGGGAACGACCGGCATTATATCAAATCGGGGAATCCCGCCTCCCGGCGGCGGCGGTTGAAAACAATACGCGAATCGCGTCCGCACGTCGTCCAGAAACCGTTGCGTCGAGTAAATCGGCATCGGTTTTTGTTGTCGGAACGTGAAGGCGCGCAGGTCGTCCAGTCCGTTGATGTGATCCGCGTGGGTGTGCGTGAGGAGCACGGCGTCAAGGCGAGGCGTCGGATGGGCGAGCATCTGTTGGCGGAAATCCACCCCGCAGTCCACGAGAAACGTTTTGCCGCCGGTCTCGATCTTGATGCTTGTTCGCAAGCGCTTGTTGCGCGGATCGGTCGAGGCGCAAACCGGGCATTGGCAACCGATCACCGGAACGCCGGTAGAGGTTCCGGTTCCGAGACAGGTGACGCGCAGGGGAAAATGTTGATTTGCGGAAATGACGGGATTCGCTTTCCGGCTCAATTTACCGGGCGTTCGAAATGGATTCAACGGAATTGAGAAAAGATCGGAGATTGATGCCGCGAAGCACGCGAAGGACGCGAATCATCCCAAAGGCTAAAAATTTCATAAATTCCTTATTGAACATCAAGCACTCTTGCCTGAAAATGCAAGGTTCAAGCTCCACTTGGCCCGCCAAGTAGGCGGTTTGAGGCGAGGCGCGACCATGAATTCGAAAAACAACGGACACTTTTCCTCAACGGCGAAGTCTCGACGGCGGCGCGTCGAGATCATGGACACCACTCTGCGCGACGGAGAGCAGACCGAAGGCATCTCGCTAACGCCCGAGGAAAAACTGCTGATCGCGCGGCAGTTGCTCGGCGCGCTCAAGGTGGACCGGATCGAAGTGGCGTCGGCGCGGGTTTCGGCGGGGGAACACGTCGCGGTCAAAAAAATAATGGATTGGGCCAAAGCCGAGAAAATGACCGACCGGGTCGAGGTTCTCGGATTCGTGGATTACAACGTCTCGGCGGATTGGATTCGCTCGGTCGGGTGCAAGGTCGTCAATCTGCTGACCAAGGGTTCCGAGAAGCATTGCAGACAACAACTGCGCCGGACGCCGGAAGAGCACATCGCCGACATTCGGAAAACCGTCCTCTACGGCGTCAAACATGGTTTGAAATTCAATGTCTATCTGGAGGACTGGTCCAACGGGATGCTCCACTCTCCCGGTTACGCGATGAACTTGATCGCGGCGCTCGATCAAATGCCCGTTCAGCGGATCATGCCTTGCGACACGCTGGGGATTTTGAATCCGCATCAGGTCGGGGAATTCTTTTCTGAAATTTGCCCGCGATTTCCGAATCGGCAATTCGATTTTCACGGCCACAACGATTACGGTCTGGCGACGGCCAACGCGCTCGAAGCGGTCCGCAACGGAGCCGGAGCCGTGCACGTCACGATCAACGGCATGGGGGAACGCGCGGGCAACACCTGCCTCGACGAAGTGGTCGTCTGCCTGCGCGATCACTCCGACTGCGAGACCGGCGTGGACGAAAAGGCGCTCAAGGAAATCAGCCACTTGGTCGAGGTTTTTTCCGGACGCCGGATCGCCGACAACAAACCGATCACCGGCGAAAATGTTTTCACGCAGACCGCCGGAATTCACGCCGACGGCGACATGAAAGGAAATCTCTACGAGAGCCGCCTCAAGCCGTCGCGGTTCGGTCGTGACCGGCTTTACGCGATGGGCAAGCTTATGGGTAAGGCGAGTCTTGAGTTCAACCTTGCGAAGTTGAAGATCAAGCTGGATCCCGAACAGAAGAAGCTTGTGATGAACAAGATCGTCGAATTGGGGGATCAGAAAAAAGTCGTCACCGCCGAGGATTTGCCGTTTATCCTCTCCGACGTCTTGGAGACGCCCGACCACCGCGTCTTCGAGGTCAAGGATTACATGATTACCTCCAATCGCGGACTTTTGCCGACGGCGACGATCAAGGTCCTTTGCCGCGGCGAGGAATATCAGGCGTCGGCATGCGGCGACGGCGGCTACGACGCCTTCATGAAGGCGCTCAAGGAACTCGAAAAGCCGATGGGCATTCGCATACCCAAACTGCTCGATTACGAAGTTCATATCCCCCCGGGCGGCAAGACCGACGCGCTGGTCGAAACAACGATCAAGTGGGAAGGGGGGCTGAAGACTCGCGCCGTGCACAGCGACCAATTGACCGCGGCGATCGAAGCCACCTCGCACGCGGTCAATATGACGGCGTTGCATCACGCGCGCTCGAAAAATTAGCCGAGCGATGAGCAAAAGCCTCTCAGCCCGCGCCGTCGTCTTGGCCGCCGGACGGGGCGTTCGTTTTGGCGGAAAAATTCCGAAACAATTTGAGCTTCTGGCGGGCGAACCGGTTTTCGTTCACGCCTTGCGGGCGATTGCCTCCGCGCCGGAAGTGAAGGAAATCATTCTCGTTCTTCCTTCCGGAAATCCGCCTCGCAAGTTCAAAGATTGGAATCCAAGCCGCGACCGTAAGGGAGCGGGTAGTCGTAGATTTTCGATTCCGTTTCGTTGCGTCGCGGGAGGCGCGCGACGGCAGGATTCCGTCGCCGCCGGATTAGTGGCGATCACCGATCCATGCGACGTCATTTTGGTTCATGACGCGGCGCGGCCGTTCCCGCCCAAGGACGCCATTTCCGAACTGATTCGGCGGACGAAGAAAATCGGCGGGGGATTGTTGGCCGTTCGCGTGGCCGATACGATTAAAAAAGAAAAGGCCGATGGAAGCGTGAAAGCGACGCTGGATCGTCAGGGTTTGTGGTTGGCTCAAACTCCGCAGTCGTTTCGCGCGGATTTGAAAATCAAACTCCTCGCGATCCTGCGCCGAAAGCGCGAATTCACCGACGAAGCCTCCGCGCTGGAAGCGTTGGAAATTCCGGTCGCATTGGTTGAGAGCTCTCCATCCAATTTCAAAATCACGCGCCGCGAGGATTTCAAGCTGGCGGAAGCTTGGCTGGCCTCGCGTCTCTGAATCGTATTTTACGCCGGGTTTTTCGCGCTCCGATAAAAGCGGACCTGCGCTTTTTCCAGCGTCGCCAAACCGGCGGTGATTTTGTCGTCAATGAATTCCAAAAATTTTTCCAATTTTTCCCGCGTGTCCACGATTTCGACGATCACGGGCAAATCCTCGGAGAGCCGCTCAATCTTGAAGGTGTGAATGACGCGGCTGTTCGCGCCGAATCCCATCATGCCGCGAAGCACCGTCGCGCCGGCCATCCCCTTTTCGCGGGCTTGAAGCACGATCCATTCGTAAAGCGGTTTGCCCGCGAATTTGTCGTTTTCCCCTATGAAAACGCGAAGCAGATACCCTTCATCGGGAAGCGCCATTTCCCTACCTCCAGATTAAATAGGACGCGACCCGGCCCAGCCAAACCGCGCCCAAACCGAGAATCATGTGAGCGGCGACGTTGGCCAGAGCCAAAAAATTTTCGTCGTCACGCAGAAGATTGATCGTTTCATTGCCGAACGAGGAGAACGTGGTGTAGCCCCCCAGAACGCCGATGAAAATAAAGGCGCGGGATTCCGGAACAAACACCCCGCGCGAATCGGCGAGTTGCGAAAGGAATCCGATGATAAGGCAACCGGTGATGTTGACGAGGAGAGTTCCGTAGGGGAACTCAACGCTCCGCGCGGCCTGCTGAACGTAACCGCTGATGAGATACCGCAAAACCGAGCCGATGAATCCGCCGGTTCCAACCAAAAGCAATTTGCTCAAGGGCGTGGCTTCTTGTCTGAGACGATGGGTTAGGAGTCATCAGCCCAAGAAGGGCGGTTGAAGCGGGGACTCCATCCCGCGCGGTTGAATCTTAGAAAATGACGAGGGTCATGTCAAAGATTCCGCCAAGAAATCTACGCGGGACGCTTGACTCTCCGCCTATTGCCGAACGTCTCGATCAAGCCCAGCAAGACCGCCGCGTTCCCCAGCGGGATGAGGTAATAAATCACGCGATAGACCACCAGCGAGCCGACCACCGCGCCAGCTTCCAACGGCGGGCAGAGAAAGAAAATCACCACCGCTTCCAAGATGCCCAATCCCCCCGGAACGTGGCTCAACATGCCGATGATCTGCGCGAGAAGATACACACCGATCATCCCCGGATATGAAATTTCAGTCTGGGGCGGAAGCAAAACGTAAAGAACAGTCCCGGCCAAAACCCAATCCAGCGAGGCAACCCCCACCTGAAGAAGGGTGATGCTCGGCGAAGGAAGGGGCAATTCCCAATTGCGCAGTTTGATCGGCGTCCGACGCCAAAGAAGCCAGCCGACGTAGCTTGCGATGACCGCAAGGAAAACCGGGCCAAGGGGGCGCACGGTCGCCAACGGAACGTGCGGCGCGAAGGGAATCACCAATGGCTCGATGGAGAAAACGATTCCGCCGAGAGTCAGGAAACCCATCCAAAACGTTGCGGCGCAAAAGCCGATGACCTTGGCGACGTCCAAGGCCGGAACGCCCCAAGCCGTGTAAAGCCGAAGGCGAATCGAACTCCCCGCCAAATTGGCCAAACCGACGTTGTAGTTGAAGGCGTAGCCGATGAACGACGTGGCCGCGATTTTGTGCAACGGCAGGGAATTTTGGATGTAGCGGAACGCCAGCGCGTCATAGCCGATTAAGAGAAGGTAGCTCAAAAAGGTCAACCCCAACGCCATAACGAGCCGCTGGGTCGGAATGCCTCCGATCTGCAGGACGATCTCCTCGTAGGTGTGCTCTTTCATCTCGCGGTGAATAACCCAGACCGCGAAGACGAACATGGCGGCTCCGAAAAGGAAGCCGAGACGATGGAGGGTTGTCTTGGTCATGCGGCCGCGCCGGCGTTGACCGCACATTCCTCACGTGGATCGGACATGGGGATACTGCGCAGATTCATCGGGGCAAATTCATCAGGGTTGAACGATGCGGTAGAATAACCCTTTTCGTTGCCCGGCGGCAAGAAGATTAACGGCACCCGTTGCTTTGGGGCGCGGTGCATCGCCGCAGATCTTTCATTGGTCATGGGATCGGCGAAAGATTTGGATCGCGCCCCAGACCGACCCATTGACCGACGTCCAATGGGCGCGGCGACCGAAAGCCCCAAACCGAAAGCCAGCGAGTAAACTTCAAGATGGGCGTTCATGAATTTCGGGGCCGAAAATTAAAATTGCGAAACGAAGCCAATTTGAACAGCAATGGACAGGATTAACAAGATTAACAGGATTCTGGATTTGCTTGGTGCAAGGCGCTTTTGGTTTTTTACCAAACAAAGCCAATTTATGACACACTTTTGGGCGGACAGTGTTGATTTGGCTGGGGATGCGATGCGGGAATTTTTAACCGCCAAAACGCAAAGAACGCCAAGAAAGAGGAGTATCCACAAATTTCGCCGATGACGCGGATTTTGGAGGGAGGGGAGGGAGCGAGGGGATGACATAAGCGCAAGGATAGTCGGAATATCTTTGTCACGGGAGTCCCTTGGAGTCTCTTATTGGCGCTTGTTGGATGCAAAAAGAACGGGGGAGATTTGCCCGCGAAGAGCGCGAACAAGAATGAATTTGGATTGCGGCGGAGGGGAAAAGGGGCGCGGGAAGTCGGCGCGTGGAGATCGTGGGAACACGAGGATCAAAGTGAATTAGTTTTGTGGTCAACGTCCCCGGTTGTCGCTTTTCACCCGTTTCACTGAGACGGATTATTTCGGAGGGACAGGCTCTACACACTGGACATCCACCTCGCGAAACCTAGACATGAGTTGAGCCTTGTCATCCCTTGGTAGGCCTGCCATATCAAACACGAAAGCATATTTCTTGCCTTCAGAACCAGCAAAAAGACAATGCCCACCAACAACGGCAAGATTTCTACCTGCTAACTCTTCGGAATTAGAGAAACATCGGAGGGCCCCGAGGAAAACGCGAAAATGGACGTGTGGTTTGGATTCGTGCATAATTTCGCAACTTGGACATTCACTGATTTCTTTAAGAATGTGAGAATCCAATGTTATGCCTTCGTCAAGTATGTATTCAACGCCGATAATTGTACCGTCATCTGACCATCGAAATAGGTGCTCCCCGTTCCAGTTACCGGGTAAAAGAGGACGGTATAGTTGTCCATTGTAGATAAACCCATGCCATGGTTCACGATCAATACGAACGACGTCAACTCCGTGGCTCTCCACAAGCACAACTAATCGGTCAGGAGGGTAATTGTCGACAACCATACTACTTAATAATCCCACGAACCCTCATGGCATTCTTAATCAGTCCAAGTCGCCTCGTATCTTCCTTCAAGGATTTACACATCTTCGGGTTGCGGACGGTGGGACGTTTACCAGCATAGTCATTCAATTCCCTTCCACGAAAACGCGCGAATGGGATGGAACGCCGCCTCGCCAGGCCCATATTTCCATTGTCAATGTCTCCGGTCGTCCCGTGGCTTCTGGGTTAACGCATCGCTTTTGCCCGAGGTCGGGCCGAGGGGATCTCGTTCTCGCTCAATTGTTCAATTTCGGATTCCCCCACCGCAACGACGGCAACGGACTCGCCCAGAACATTGAAAACCTCAAGGACGCAACCCGTTTCACCCTTGGGTCCGGAGACGTAATCCACGAGCGTTGCGATATCTCCCGGCCTCAGCCCTTCCTGGGGTAGCTCCACTCGGAGCGCAACTCGTTCGTAAAGAGGAATCTTCATGTTTCTTCCCTTCTGGGTTTCAGTGTAACATACTTCACCCTTCCATCCAAGTCCTTCAGCCAAATCGTGGTTACGGCGAGACCGCGTCCGTTGGGGCCGAGGAGAGACCCATCGAGCCGATAAAATTCACCGAATCTGTTGACCCGATCAACAACGGCCTCGTGCCCGGCGGCAATGTTCCGGATTGCGCCAAGGAGATCTTCCGGATTTTCCGCCGAAAAACCGGCGCGAGCCAGAAACCGCGATTTGTCATCGGATTCTCGAAATTTGAGCAGGTAATCCGTCAGCTTCTCACGGGAAATCAAGGCTTCTGGAGGAATTCGCATGATTGTGGCAAGTGGAACCTCTGTGCTATTCCTGACTCAGTTTCCATCGCGCCCTCAAATCCAGATCGGCGAGTCTCAAGATATTTCGGTCAAATGATCGCTTTATCCCTACTGCGTCGCCGCGGGGGACCCGGCTTGGAGCGGTTTTTGGTTGAAGAACTCGGCGTCTTTGTTGATGTTCGATTTTCCCAAGTCCACGGTTTGGATGAAACGGGGATGGGGAGCCGCTTGGGCGTCGGGGAATTTGCCGACGACCCGGCCGTTTTCGATCTTGAACCCGAGTTTTTCGTCCGCGATGACGCAATGCGACCATGAATTCAGCATTTCGTTTTCGGTCCAAGGACCGTTCTTGACCCACGCCGTCGGATCGGGGTTATTGGGGTTGGCCTTGGAGTTGTCGTAGTGCGCGACGGTGCGAAGGACCGAACCCTTCGGGACGCGGACCGGATCGGCCAGCCAGTAGTTCGATTGCCAATTAAAGTCATAGTGGGGAACCTTGGTGACGAGTTTGGTCGAGCCGTCGGCGGCCACGTTTTCCATCGTGTAATCTTTCCCCCGCAGGTGCATGTGGACGCCACTGCTGAGAACCAGCGTGTCGTAGAGGAGTTTGGCTTCGCCGCGCAGTTCGTAATTCGGCTCGCCCGGGGGGATATTGATGTTGCCGTCCACGCCGAAGAGGCCGACGATCCGGACCCGTTTGTCAATCCGCCCTTGGGCGAACTTGACGCCGAACCGGAGATGATCGGTCAATTCCTTATCCTTGCCGACGTAATGGACTTGAATGCCGATGAACGAGCCTTTGGGTAGGAGGAAGGCGGTTCCCTCGGGGTAAACCATCGGTCGGCAACCGGGAAGATAACTGCCGATGTAATCGCCGCCGCTCAGGACGCCGTGGGGGATGATGTTGCCCGATTCGATTCCCTCGAACGATTTGGGGGAGATCGCCATGTTGGCGTGATGGACGACGCCGAGGATCGAAGGACGAATTTCCCACGCGGAGACGTAAATGTCGTCGGTGAGTTTGGAGGTGTCGAAGGTGATGGCCTGATATTCGATCTTGTTGTTGTTGGCGGGGATTTTGAAGTCGCGGGTCGCCTCGAAGATCATGTCGGGTTGGCCCATCGCCCAAGTGTCGTTGAAGACGGGAGCCTTGGGGAGATCGGTCTTGTTTCCTTCGGGAGCGCCCTGATCGGCCCACTTGGCGATGGTGGCGATGTCCTTGCCGTCGAGGCTCAGGTCGTTTTTGTATTTCACGAGCGAGGTGTCGGCGTGGAACGGGGGCATGGTTTTATCGAGGACGGCCTTCTTGATGGATTTGGCGAAGGGGCGCGCCGAGGAATAATCCATCAGGGACATGGGACCGATTTCGCCGGGATGATGGCAGGAGGCGCAATTTTTGTAAAAAATCGGCGCGACGTCGCGGCTGAAAGTGACGGAATCGGTGTCGTCGGCCCAAACGGGCAGGCTCCTCAGCGGTAGGATGAGCGCCAGTAGCAGATTGATTTTTCTCATTTTAACTTCCCCTTTCGCCCCCAAGGTTCCGGTTTCTGAACGGCTTGGGTTTTTCGGTTCCCCATAAAAAAGACCACGATTCCCCCGCCAAAGTCAGCAGAATTTTGGAAATTCGCGGGATAAGCGCGCGGGCAATCCTCCGCGAGCAAGGCCCCCGAATTTCGCTTTCGCGGTAAAGGTGATAGCAGGCTCTACAGATTGTCGAGCAGATCCAAGTCGGGTGCAGGAGGAATGACAATCGAACAATCGCCGCGAATCTGATGGAAACAAGCGAGGCGGATTCCTTGGGTCCGTTCCTCTTCGTTAAGGTGATGAAGGTCCCCCGTCAGACACTCTGGAGGCGAGGACTGAAAAACGATTCGACATTTCCCGCATTTGCCGTGACCTCCGCAATCATTGTGCAAATCCAGTCCGTGCCGGTTAAGGACATCAAGAAAGAGCGGACCCGGAAGGGTGGAGATTTCACCAAAGTCCTCGACCTGAACGCGGCATTTTTTTAGCATGAGTCTAAGCGGACACCCCGATTCCATCCTTAAGGGAAGACGGGTTCTTCGTCCGCGGATATTTTAGACCCGAGCGGGACTCCGTTTCAATCGCCGACGCCATGCCGAATCCTCCGACCCTATCTCCGACGCGATTCAAGGGACGGATCATGGTCGTGGACGACGAACCCGCGATGGGGCACATCCTGACCAAGAGCCTCGGCGCGGACGGATTTAACGCCATCGCGTATACCGATCCGGTCGCCGCGCTGGCCGCCATCCCCAACGATCAACCCGACGTGATCCTGACCGACGTGCGAATGCCCAATCTGGGGGGACGCGAACTGCTCGGCAAAATCCGCGCGCAGTATCCCGAAATCCCCGTTCTCATCATGAGCGCGTATGGGACCATCGAGGACGCGGTCGCCATGCTCCGGAGCGGAGCCTACAATTACATCACCAAACCGTTTCAGCACGATCATCTGGTTCATCAGATCGAATTGGCCATGAGCCACCGGCAGTTGGAACAGGAGGTTCTGAAACTGGCGGAGCACGCCGACACGCGGACCAAGGAGCGGCTCATCATCGGGAGTTCGGACGCGGTGAATCACGTCCGCGAGACGATCCGCAAGGCCGCGCAGACCGACAGCATTGTTCTCATCACGGGCGAGAGCGGCGTCGGGAAGGAATTGGTCGCCCGCGAGATTCATCGCTTGAGCGCGCGGGGCGACCGCCGTTTCGTCGCGGTGAACTGTCCCGCCGTCCCCGCCGGATTAATCGAGAGCGAATTGTTTGGCTATGAGCGCGGGGCGTTCACCGGCGCGGACCGTCCCAAGATGGGGCTGATCGAGCTTTCCGCAGGCGGAACGCTTTTCTTGGATGAGATCGGGGAGCTTCCCGTCGAGCTTCAGGTCAAACTGTTGCGCGTCATTCAGGAGCGGGAAATCCAGCGGGTGGGAGGATTGCGCCAAATTCCGGTGGATTTGCGGATCATCGCGGCGACCAACCGTAATTTGGAGGAGGAAATCAAGGCCGGGCGGTTCCGGACCGATTTGTATTATCGCCTGAAGGTGATCGCCATCCGGGTTCCGCCGCTCCGCGAGCGAACCGAGGATATTCCGGCGTTGGCAAATCATTTCATTTCCAAAATGGCTCGCCGATTGGGAAGGCCGGATTTGAAACTAAGCGACAGCGTCATGGACCTCCTCAAGGCGCACGCTTGGCCGGGCAACATCCGCGAAATGGAAAATATCCTCGAACGGATGGCCACGCTTTCAGCTTCGGTGATTCTTAAACCGGAGGATCTGCCGACCGATTTCTTTGGGGGAACGGTCTCGACCTCCGCCGGATCGAGGCACGAGGGAAGGGACATTCCCGCGACATGGCCGCAAGATTACAAGGAAGCGCGCGATCAATTTGAGCGGTCCTACCTGCGGCAAATTCTTCAGGCATCGGGGGGCAAAGTTGCCGTCGCCGCGCGCATTTCCGGAATTTCGCGACGTCATCTTTACGAGAAATTGGAGAAGTTGGGGCTGAACAAGGAAATCGTTCACTCTCCCGACGACACCGCCGCCGATTTTTGAACCGGCGAACCCTCAGCGCGACGTTGACGTAAATTCGCCAAGGCAAACCAGCAAAACTTCACGCAAGACTTCATCATTCAAATCAAAGGGATTGGTCTTCATGGACCCGCCCCTGCAATCGCCCAAGATTCGCGGAATGTCCCCTTCCGTGATCCCGTACGCTCCAAGAGGAGGAATTTTCATCATTCTTCTTTGGGCGCGGAGAACTTCCCCCAGCGTCTGCGCCTCGCAATGGAAATCGCCGTTGAACAGCCGCGCGATTTCCTCGTAACGTCCGAGCGTTCGCATCGCTTCATCGTTCCTTGGCGCGTTGCGCGAGGCGGTCTCGACATTGGCCTGCGTGATCTCCGGCAACAAATTCGCGCAGACGACGCCGTGGGGAACGTCGAACATTCCGCCGATCGGGGCGGCCAATCCATGAACCGCGCCGAGTCCGGCGTTGTCCAACGCCAATCCGCTCAGCAGACTTGCCATCGCCATAGCGGACCTCGCTTCATGGTCTTGCGGAGAATTGTAGGCGCGCTCCAACGCCCAAACGATCAAACGCAATCCCTCCCGCGCCAAGCCGTCCGTCAGGGGACCGGCTTTGGGCGAGGTGAACGCTTCGATGAGTTGAGTCATGGCGTCCAAGCCGCAAGAGGCGGTGATTTCGGGCGACGCGGAATGTGTCAAAAGCGGGTCCACTAATGCAATTCTCGGGCGCATGAGCGGACTTCTCATGCTTTTTTTGAATCGCCGATCATCCGAGCGAATGACCGCGTTTTTGGTGACTTCCGCTCCAGTTCCGGCGGTCGTGGGAATCGCGATCAAGGGGATGGGCGGGTTGACGATTTTTCGCCCCTTGCCGACCCCTTCGAGGAAATCCACGACCGAAACTTCTGTTCCGTTGCCATTCGGCAGTAAGGCGGCAATGGCTTTGCCCGCGTCCAACACGCTTCCGCCGCCGACGGCGACGATAAGATCGGGAGCGAATTCGCGCGCCGATATCGCCAGATCGTCCACCGCGCCGACCGTCGGCTCTCCCGCGACGTGCGCGAACTCGGACATGATCTTCTTGCTTTGGAGCAACTCTCCGATTTGCGAAGATGCGCCGCCCGATTGAAGCGAAGAGCGACCCGTGAGAACAAAAGCGCGCTTGCCGAACTCGGCGGCCAATTCGCCGAAGAGCGACAGTTGGCCATCGCCAAAAATAATTCTGCCGGGCGCGCCGAATTCAAAATTCATCGGTGGATCACCATTGGCTCGCTTCGACCGGCGCAAGGCTGTTGTATTTGACGCCGACGCGCGGTTTCTCCATCCACGGCCCCACGGTGTCGCGCCATTTCAAATAATGCGCGGTTTCATGGTGGCTGTGGAAATCGGCCTCGGTCTTATAGACCTCGTAGAAGAAAAATTGGTTGTCCTGCTCGGCCCCGCGCAAAAGATCAAAGCGGAGATTGCCCGGCTCCTTGCGCGTGGCGCGTCCGTTTTCCAAACAGGCTTCGATGTATTCGCTCGCATGTTGAGGTTTGACCCAACTCGTCACGCAGACCACATACATTTTGAGGCTCCTTTCCCGCCGTAGCCGAAATTCTTCTTCCCTGATTCGCCGCAAAGTCCGACGCAAAAGGGGTGTCCATCTTCGGACAACTCTCTCCCTTTGGCAACTCCGGCTTTGAATTTCGCCGCCGAGTCAACTATCATGCGCGCCTGCGAGTCAAATCGGACCGACACCAAACGAAATTTCGGCGGAAGGCAGAGACAACATGAAATCGAACTTTGAAAGAATCATCTTGAAGGGGACGATCCTTGGCGGATTGGTTTTGATCGGCGCGGCCGTTTCGGCCTCGGCGGCCAATCTCGGCGGCGTGGTCAAATATGACGGCCCCAAACCCAAGAAGGTCGAAATCAAGATGGACGTGGACGCCAAATGCGCCCAATTGCACGCCGACAAGAAGGTGTTTGTCGAGGAAGAAGTCGTCGGCGAGAAGGGAGGGGTCAAGAACGCTTTCGTCTATTTGAAACAAGCGCCGGCGGGGGCGAATGCTCCGGTTCCGGCAGAACCCGCCGCTTTGGACCAACAAGGTTGCGTCTATACCCCGCGCGTGCAGGGGATGCGCGTCGGCCAAAAATTGAATCTCGTCAACACCGATCAGACCACGCACAACATCCGTTGCCTCGCCAAGACGAACAAACAATTCAACTTCGGTCAGCCCGGGCCGGGAACGCGCGAACGGGTCATGACCAAACCCGAACTCGCGGTGAAATTCAAATGCGACATTCACCCTTGGATGACCGCCTACATTTTTGTGATGGATCATCCCTTCTTCGCGGTTACGGGCGAGGACGGCTCCTTCGCGATCAAAAACGTCCCGCCGGGCGAATACACCTTGATCGCGTGGCACGAGAAATACGGCTCGCAGGAGTTGAAGGTCAAGGTGGACGGCGACAAAGCGGACGCGAATTTTACGTATAAGGTGACGGGGCAGTAATCCTGAAATCTCGGCCAACGCCGTCCTAGTCTTGATTGCCGTGACTTGCGCGCTTTTGGACCGTCAGCTCGCCGCGCAGGCCGCGCGCTTCGAGTCCGAAGGGGGTTTCGCCGAGCGGTTATACCGTGTCCGCACTAGCCGCCGCTCCGACGCGAATCGTTCCCGGAATCCAAGCAAATCTCAAAAATAAACGGAAGCTCTCAGCTTTTTTTATCCATCGGCACTTCGATCCGAATGATTGCGCCTCGGCGTCCCTCGATGTGCCGCGCCGGGAGGTTGGAGTTGCAGGTCCAGATCGCGCCGTCGGGAGTGAATTCCAGTTCGCGCGTGTAAGTCACTTTGGAGGGCATCCGATAAACGGTCAGCTTTTCGGTGTCGGGATGGAAGCGCATGATCGTGTCGCTCTCCGCGCCGCAAATCCAAACGTCTCCGGTCTTGGGATGAACGCTCAGGGCATACGGAAATTCATTGCCGTCCCCCGGAAGCGGATAAACCTTCCATTCGTTGGTCTTGGGATTGAACTTGCAGAAATCGCCGCTCCCGCAACCCGGAATCCAAACGATGCCGTTCGGCGCGACTTCGAGCCGGCGCGGTCCGACCACCGGCGGTTTCCACTCGGTGATTTCGCCCGTCGCCGGATTGATTCTGCCGACGCGGTGCATGTTCAGCTTCGTATACCAAACCATCCCGTCGGGCGCGATGGACATGCCGTAGGGAACGACCCCTTGTCCCCCCTTGTCGCCGGGGGCGTTGATCGCTTGCCCGGCCTGTAGAAGTTTATACTGGCTGATCTTCAAACTTTCGGGATCGAGCCGGAAAACGGAGTTGGTCGCCGCGTCGGTATACCAGCAAATCCCTTTTTGATCGAACCGCAAGGTGTGGGGATACATTCCGTAATGCCCGTCGGGTCCGCTCGGAATGAGAAGCCATTCCTTCGTGCTGGGACGGAAACGGGCCATCTCTTTTCCGTAGCAGAGCGTGACCCACATGTCGCCGTTCGGGGCTTCCTCGATGGAGTGGGGAGCCTTAATCGGCGGAACGTCCGCGCCGAACGGCTTGCCGCCGGGAATCGGATAAACTTGTCGTTTTCCGCTCTTCGGGTCCACCGTCAGCAAGGCGTCATTGGCTGAATCAATCGTGTAGGCCAGCCCGTCGCGCCCGATTTCCAAGTCGTGCATCATGGCGATGTTCTCGATCCCCATCGGCCACTCGGTGATGATGGCGTCCAGCGCTTCACCTTCGGGAGCGGGAGGGGGCGTCCACTGATCCCATTTGGAATAGGCCTCTTCGCTGAAGGTATTGAAAAGTTTGTCGGGCAGGTTCGCCTTGATATGGGCGGGGAGGGTCTTGAAGGCCTGCTGTCCGTCGGGCCCGGCCATGACCTCGGTCAGCATGACCTTCCAATCCACCAATTGTTCGGGCGCGCGAAAACCTTCCGAGCCGACCTGATGGCAATAACCGCAGGTCATCCGGAACGTGAAGCGATCTTGGGGATTGTCGAATTTGACGTGGTTGATCCGATCCACGGAAGGACGCTGAGCGTTCAAATCCTCCGCGGGTTTCATTGTGAACTTTTGCGGTTCGCCGAGTTTATCCTCCGCCAGATCAACTGTCCCATCCTCCAAACCGAGGAGACGCGCGCGGAGTTTGTAATCGCGGCGAGGAAGGGGAGGAAGCTTGAATTTGCCGTCGTTGCCGGTGAAGACCGAGGTGCTTTTGTCTTCGACCGAGTCAAACGCCGAAATCATGACGCCGTGGAGCGGTTTACCCTGAGCGTCGGCGGCTTGGCCCGTGATGACCGCTTCTCCCGCCGCGCATCCCGTCTTGGCCGCAAGGGTCCATCCCGTCAAGGCGACGGCGAGCATCCCAAGTCTCCAAAGTTCCGGCCTCCGAATTTTGCTTCCAAACATGTTGATCCCTCCCTGATCTTCAATTTCCCGCGCGGGAACCAAGATATTTTCTCGGCGGCAAAAAATCCAACGGAAATCTCACCCGATCCGGGATTTTTGCGCTTTCTGCGCTCTTTGTAAGCTTTCGCGGCCTCCATCAAACCCCTCTCCCTTTTCAAGGGAGAGGGTCAGGGTGAGGGTTCGAGGACATTCGACCTCCCCCTACCCCCTCCTTCACAAGGAGGGGAATTGAAGAAAGACGAATCAATTGAGGTTTCACACACACGCTCTAAGACGGCGGGATATTACAGATTGCGTTTCCTTCCGCCCCCCGTTGCGTTAATCTGACCTTCGGAACCAACGCCGAATCAGGACCGCTCCGCATGGACGCCTCCGACCACGATCCCTACGCCGTCACCCGCGGGCTTCTCAAGGGTTGCCTCGCGGCGATCACCCTGCTCGTGTTTGCTCCGTTCATCCTACGCACTCTCCAATTGCGCAGTTTTGCCAGCGGACGCATTACGGACAAATCTTACGACGATTTGAGAACTGCCGCGTTTATGGCGGCAATTACTTTCAGTTCCTTTATCTTCTTTCTTCAGGCGCGGAGGCGATTTTGGTTGGTATCGGCTTATGGCCTCGTCTTGGCAACCTATAGCGTCGGATACAGCAAATTGCTCGGAAGCCATGGCCGCTGGCCTCTCGTAAACCATTCGTGGCGATACGCAATTCACGTTTTGGCGCACCTCTGGGTTGCCCCCTACCTCAAACTCTCCCTCAAGAAGATTGATGAACAAACTCACGTTGAACTGATGAAAGTCCAATTTCGGTCTTGGAGGATGGCCAAGTTCTTCCTCGGGTTGACGATCATCGGCTTCGCGTGGCCGTCTGTTACGGTCATTCGGCATTTGATCCATTGGGGAGTATCGGGACAACGCTTCCTGACCAAAGACGATCTCGCCTTGGTCATGCTCTTTACCTTAACCTGCGGCGTCCTGATTGCCTTTTCCGGTCTCATTTGTGGCATGAGTAAAGTCACATGGGTAGGAATACTCCAAGTCGCGAATGGATTGGCTACGGGCGCCACCGTATTTGACTCGATGAGTGCTTTGCGTTTTCCGATCCGTGCGATTCCATTAGTCATTTACGTTTCTGCTCTCTTCTCGGTCATTTTCGCATGGATGCGATTGCCAAAGCTGGAAGCCGATCAAGAGACGGAACAGACCAATCCCCTCGAACTGCTTCGGAATGCGCTGGGTGCCGCTAACCGAAGGCCAATTACCATTTGGATTTTGGCACTTGTGTTGTCGCTAATTTTTGTCGCGATGTCCCTGCAAGAAGGAATTCCTGATAGGTTTTCCAGTCAACTGATGGTCAGATGGGGAGGTGGCAAACATTCAGATTTCGAAATGAGGGATTGGTGGAGATTATTCACCTCTGCGTTCGTTCACGCGAATAGAGCGCATCTTGAGAACAACCTCTACGGGCTATTGATGGGAGGCTTGTTGGCTGAGATTTTTTTCGGTCCTGCTCAAGTTTTGACTCTCATTGTGGTTAGTGCCGTGGCTGGCACTGCCACCGCGGTTTGGGAGGGTAATCCTTGTAGCGTCGGCGCATCCTGCGCAATATACGGCCTTTCCGGCGCATCTCTGGCTTTCTTAGTCCGCAATCTTGGCCGGATCAGAATGAGAGATTTGATTCGCCTGAATGGACTTGTCTGGATATCTCTTCTCGATATTTTCCACGATTCCTACGCGGCTATCGCGAAAGATTATCCTCAAAGCGGAACGAATCCGGGCCATTGGGCGGGATGGCTTGCCGGTTTCAGCTGGGGTTTGTGCTGTGCACCAAGATACGAGTCGGGCATTCTTGTCTTGCGGCGGCGGCGGATGGTGGTCGTGAGTCTGCTTGCGCTCACAATTTTCGCTCTTATGGTGGTGGGCAAACAGGATTCAATCGGTAAATTGTTGAAAGATAAAAACTACGACGCGGCGCTTCCTGTTCTGACGCAACGGATTGAAGGTGGACAGGGAAGGGCTACTGAGTATGTTTGGCGAGGCATCATTCGGTATAACAACGGGGACTACAATGGAGCGATGAGCGACACGAACACCGCCTTGCGACTGGATCCGAATGATACCGACGCCCTTCTGTATCACGCCTTCGCCCGATGTGGTATCGGAGACCATGCGGGAGCAATTCTCGATTACAATCGGATTTTGGGATTGAAACCCGGTGACAATTACAACTACACGATTGGCCGGCGGGCCGACAGTTTCCTCGCGCTTCGTCGCTTCGCGGAGGCGGCGCAGGATTACGACGCGTATATCCGCAAGTCTCCCAACGAAATCTGGGCTTTGGAAAAAGGGGGCTATTCCCATCTCCGGCTCGCGCACAACGCTCGGGCGGCGATGGAATTGCCAGCCGCCTTGAAACTCGGGGACAAGAAAGAGGTCAACAAACAAACCTACGCCGAATTGTCCATCGCGGTTCTTGCGCTCGCATTGGAAGCGGGAAAGATTTAAGAATAAAACGCAAGGACGCCAAGCCGCAAGGAGGTCTCCGATGACTTTTCCTTTGCGCCCCTGCGCCTCTGCGTCTTTGCGTTAAATTCTTTGATGAATTCAGGGACGAACTCTCCCTGAATCTCCCGGCCTCTTTGCGTCGAATCAACCTTGTCTTCCCCCGCTCGCTCGTGAAATCCTGAGTCTCGGATTTCGCTTCATGCCACCGCTCCGCTCCCCTTTTCTTGCTCTTGCTCTTGCTCTTGCTCCAACCGTCATTCCGGCGCGGGATGTTCGACCCCTACAGGGTCGCGCGCTTTCGATCCCTTCGGGATCGGCAATAACCGATGGTCCGGCGAAATTGAATTCTCCTGCCATTATCCTTGCCGCCGATTCTCAACCGCAAATTCCTCCCGCCCGAACCCTCCGTTTCCCCTCCGACCGCGCCGTCGGATGGATTCGGACGCGCGATTGGAATTCCCACGGCGAGGGGGATTGGAAGGACCTCGCTCCGGCGCGAGGAGAAATCGCCATCCCATCCGGTCAGGCTGTCCGGCTCGTGATCGCCGCCTCCGAATCGCGCGATCTTTCCCCCTTGACCGTTTTGGAGCCGGACGATCTTCAGGAACTTTTTTTGACGGCCGATTCCCTCGCGGTCGCCGATTTGGGGAACCTCGCCCGATTGACCGGACTTCGCGCGCTGGGAATCCGTTGCGGGCGCCTTAGCGACGGAGGCATGGCGCATCTCAATTCCCTGACCTCGCTCGAATGGCTCGACCTTGGGCAGACGCCGCTCACCGACGCCGGCCTCGCGCGAATGAAACTTCCGCGCTCGCTCCGCAAACTCACGCTTCCCGGCGGCGTCACCGACGCAGGATTGGTAAATATTGAGAAGCTGGACGCGCTCCGCGAACTCCAATGTTCCCCCGTCATCTCGGACGCCGGATTGGCGCATCTCCGGGGATTGGCCGCGCTTGAGCGCCTTGAACTCCACGCTTTTGAAAAAATCACCGACGCGGGACTCGTCGCGTTGGAGGGAATGAAATCATTGCGGCATTTGACCCTGCCGCCGCAAATCACCGACGCGGGCGCGGCGCACCTGAAAAATCTCGCCGCGCTCGAATCGCTCAATCTTTCCTCGACGCAAATCACCGATGAGGGCTTGGCGTCGCTCTGGGGCTTGACCTCCCTCCGCCGAATTTCGCTCTACGGAACGGCAGTCACGGGAGTCAGCCTTCGCGCTTTGGCGGGGCGCGTTCCGCTCGAATCGCTGAATCTGGAGAAAAGCCGTTTCGCGCCGAGCAATCTTCCCCTGCTCGTCGAATTCCCGACGCTTAAGTCGCTCAATCTATCCGGCGTGAATTTGAAAGGGGTGAATTTGACGCCCCTCAAAAAACTCGAATCCTTGGAGACGCTGGAAATCCGATACACGCAGGCGGGGGACGCGTCGCTGGGCCAAATTACCCTCGTGAAATCGCTCCGGAAACTGGACGCTTCCTATACCCTGATCGGCGACGACGGCTTGGATCGCCTGCGCTTTTTGACTTCGCTGGAATCGCTCAATCTGAATTACACGCAAGTGACCGACTCCGGGTTGGAGAGCCTGCGCGGAATGACGCGGCTCAAGGAACTCAATCTTCCGCTGGGGGTAAGTCAATCCGGCATGAACAACCTGCAAAAAAATTTGCCCAAGTGCCGAATCAGCCACGATCCAAATTTTCGCCCGACCGTTTCCCCTCCGCCTCCTCCCGAACCCCGGCCGATTTCATGAGGGAGGCAGATTAACGTCCGTGAGAGTGGCCCAGCGAGGGTGAGGAACAGGGTTTCACTTGAAATTGGGAGCATTACTTGACAAACAAATGTGCAACGAAGGGGAGAATTATGATGACTCAAAAACGGAGAATCTTCGAATTGCTCGGCAAGAGCGATGTTTTGGAAGTGGAGCCGGGATTCTTGGTCCAGAATCGCGCCATTTACGGGATAGACGGCGATGGAGATGATCTGGCCGTCTCGCTCTCTTGGCGCGACCACGCGGATGACGAATGGGTCGCTGATTTCTCCGAAGACAGCCTTGCCCAAGCCAGACTTTCGCGCGGAAAAATTCGTCTCGTGGACACGGTTGGAGAAACGGTCGTGGTGAAACCATACCGTTGTGTCCCGGCTTGATGACGTTCGTTTGAATGCGCAGGGATCATCTCGACATCGGGCATCCGACAATTTACGATGAGGTCCGTGGGGTCATCTGGGACTTTGAACATTGAACCTGAATTTTAAGACGACTTCCGAAAGAAACAGCAATAGCAACAAATTGTTGCCGACGGACCGAGCCGTGCATGACTGGTATCGGTTCGTATTGTCATTTCCTCCCCATTTGGTTCGAGAGTATCTTGAGCGATTCGGCATTGGTGAAAACGAGCGGGTTCTGGATCCCTTCTGCGGAACCGGAACCACATTGGTTGAGTGTAAAAAGCGTGGAATCGAATCCATTGGGATCGAGGCCAATCCGATGGCCCATTTCGCGAGCGAAGTAAAGGTTGATTGGAGTCCGAACTCCAATCGGCTGATGAAACACGCCGAGAAGGTGGCGGAAATCGCACGCGCGAAACTTGAGTCGCAAGGAATCGCGGATGGCCCTTTCTCGGGAAATGCCCCTAACGGAAAGACTCCGTTGCGCTCGCTTGGTTCAGAACAACTCAAATTGTTACTCAAGAACTCCATCAGTCCTCTACCGCTCCACAAGACTTTGGTTTTGTTGGAATCGTTAAGCCAACACCGCAACGGTGCCTTCGACAAATACGAACGTTTAGCCTTGTCCAAGTCGCTTGTTCAAACCATCAGCAACCTCCATTTTGGACCGGAAGTGGGCGTTGGTCCGGCCAAAGAAGACGCCCTCGTGATTGACTCTTGGCTTGATTGCGTTCGTTGCATCGCGGCGGATTTACGAGCGCTCGGGACCATTCGCCAAGCAAAAACCGAGGTTCTGCTGGGAGACGCTCGCCAAATAGGAATCTTGGTTGAGCCTCGCAGTATAGACGCAGTAATTACCTCTCCCCCATATCCCAATGAGAAGGATTATACTCGAACAACGCGCTTGGAATCGGTTCTGCTGGGATTCATCAAGACGAAGGATGATCTTTGGAAACTGAAACAAGGATTAGTTCGCTCCAACACGCGCAATGTTTACAAATTTGATGACGATGATCGTTGGGTGAAGGACCATTCGGAGATTAGCCGAATCGCGGAAGCGATTGAACACCGGCGGATCGAACTCGGCAAGACGTCGGGCTTTGAGCGGTTATATGGCCGGGTCGCGAAGCTGTATTTTGGCGGCATGGCTCGACACTTGGCCGAATTGCGGCAGGTCCTCCGGCCGGGCGCGCGGTTGGCGTATGTTGTTGGCGATCAAGCGTCCTACCTGCGGGTAATGATTCGCACCGGCAATCTGATCGCCGACATCGCTCAGTCCCTTGGCTATGAAGTGGATCGGATTGATCTTTTCAGAACGCGCTTGGCAACCGCGACTAAGGAACAATTGCGCGAGGAGGTCGTTGTCTTGCGTTGGCCGAAAAAGGCCTTTCTCAAAAGTCAGCGACCGGATCGGACCTTTGTGAACGGCCACTTGCCTATAGGCGTGTAAATTTCATGACGGCGCAAAATCGCTACGAACAGATCATTGAGGCCATCTTCTTCGCGCACCACAAGGAGGGAATGACCGAATTCACCTTTGAGCGTGAAGAAATCGAGGACTTCACCCGAAAACTCAAGATGGATCTTCCCAAGAACCTTGGCGATCTCGTGTATAGTTTTCGTTATCGCGCGTCCTTACCCGCGAAAATTTTGAGTTGCGCTCCGGAAGGGCAACATTGGTTGATCCTTCCAGCGGGCAGATCGCGCTATCGGTTTGTTCTCAGGCCGATCCTTGACTTGACGCCCAGTGGAGCCCTCTCCGCCGTTAAGGTGCCTGATTCCACGCCCGGAGTCATTGCTCTCTACGCGCTTTCCGACGAGCAGGCTTTGCTTGCCAAGCTCCGATACAATCGGCTGATTGATATTTTCACCCGGGCTACGTGTTTTTCTTTGCAGAACCACCTTCGCACTACCGTTCCTGATGTCGGACAAGTCGAAACTGATGAGATTTACGTCGGCGTGGATCGTCGCGGAGCGCATTACGTTTTCCCCATCCAAGCCAAAGGGGGAAAGGACAAACTCAGCGTCGTTCAAATTCAGCAGGATTTCGCGCTCTGCGCGCACAAGTTTCCTGCATTGATCTGTCGGCCCATCGCCGCGCAATTTTTAGATCGGAACACCATTGCCCTCTTTGAGTTTGTGGATGGTGACGAAGGCATCCGGGCGTCGGCGGAAAAGCACTACCGCCTTGTGGCTCCGGAAGACTTGACGCCGGATGACTTGGAAAAATACAAAGGCGCCACGGACGAAGAGAATTGACCAACGGGCGTGCCGTTATTCGATCCGCCGCGTCCCGCTATCGTATCCAATTCTCCCGCTCCAGATAATCCAAAATCTTCTTCGCGCTTTCCTCGACCGATTCCTTTTCGCTGTTCACGACCACCTCGGGTTTGAGCGGAGCTTCGTAGGGATCGGAGACGCCGGTGAAATTTTTGATCTCGCCGCGAAGCGCCTTCTCGTAAAGCCCCTTCACGTCCCGCTTGGTCAGCGCCTCGATGGAGCACTCGACGTAAATCTCGATGAAGTTGCGGACCTGCGCGCGATTGTAATCGCGGATTTCGCGGTAGGGCGAAATCGCCGCCGTCATTACGACCGCGCCGTGGCGCGTCAGCAACTTGGCGACGTAGCCGATCCGCTTGATGTTCGTGTCGCGGTCCTCCTTGCTGAACCCCAATCCCTTGGAGAGATTTTCGCGCACCTCGTCGCCGTCGAGAACCTCGACGGTCTTTCCCCTCGCCCGCAAAATCGGCGCGAGTTTTTGCGTCAGCGTGGATTTGCCCGAACCCGAAAGCCCCGTGAACCAAAGCGTGAATCCCTGCTCGTAGCGCGGTTTGGGAATGATCGGATCGGGTTGCGCCGAGACCGAATTAATCGGCGTGAGGCTCGCCTTTTGCGCCTCCGAACCCTGAACCTCCTGCATCGAATCAAGCGACGCTTCCTCGGCCTGATAATGCTTGATGAGAATCTGCGCGATTTCGGGACGCGAAAATTCCATCGGCGGCGTGATTCCCTTGCCGAGCGTCTCGCGCACCTTCGTCCCCGACAAAATCACGCGGTCGGCCTCGCCGTGCGGACAGGTCTTGAAACTCGCCATCCCCTCGCACTTATAGCAATAAAACGAATTTTCAAACCGCAACGGCTGAATCCCGATCTCCTCCGGCTTGAATTGCAGAAAAATTTTCTGCGCGTCGTAGGAGCCGTAATAGTTGCCGACGCCGGCGTGGTCGCGCCCGACGATGAAATGCGTGCAACCGTAATTCTTGCGCAGGAGCGCGTGATAGATCGCCTCCTTCGGTCCGGCGTAGTGCATGTTCGCGGGGAAAACCGAAAGCGCGATCCGGTCGTTCGGGAAATACTTTTGCATCAACACCTGATAGCAATCCCAGCGCACGGGACCGGGAATGTCCCCCGCCTTGGTCTCCCCCATGAGCGGATGAATCATCACGCCGTCGGCGACCTCCAGCGCGCAACGGATCAGATATTCGTGGGCGCGGTGGATCGGATTGCGCGTCTGAAACGCCGCGACGGCGCGCCAGCCCCGCTCGGCGAAAAGGCGCCGCGTGTCGGTCGGCGTCAAGCGCGATTCCGTGAAATCGGCGTATTCGTGCCGCGCAATCGCCTCGATTTTTCCGCCGACGAGCCAGCGCCCCCGTTGACGAATCGCCGCGACGCCGGGATGCTTTTCATCCGTTGTGCCGTAGACGTTTTGCGCTTCGGCGGCGAGATCGGCTTCGTAAATGTCCTCAATCCGCAGAATGGCGAGAACTTGGTGCTGGTCAATCAACGCGGCCGATTTCGAGCCCGCCAGCGCGTTTTTTTGATCGTCGCTGATGCCGAACGTGACCGGAATCGGCCAGACCGTTCCATCCGCGAGCCGCGTTTCGCGCACGACCGATTTGTAATCCGCCGAGGTCATGAATCCCTCCAGCGGCGACAACCCGCCGATGGTCAACAACTCCACGTCCGCGATCTGCCGCGAACTGAGCAGGATTTGCGGCAATCCCGCCGCTTCCTCCATCGCCTTTTCCCATGCCGGACCTTTCAAAAGGCGGTTGACCAGTTTTCCTCCATGCGGGGCGATCAAGGAGGGAGCGGATTGCGCGGCGGCGGTTTGACTCACGATGATGAAATCCTTTCGGTCTGGACGATGTTCGGTCGCCGTGCGCGGATTCGTCTCCGAAAACCCTCCCGGCTCCGATGAAACCCAGCATTATACCGAACGGAACAGGGATTGGAATTAAAATTGAACAGGGATGGACAGGATGAGCAGGATTTTTTGTTTTTTTCATCACCAAGCCACCAAGACATGAAGAAGAATTATCTAAAAGAGGGAACGAGGGTTCTTTACAAGTCCTGACTCCAATCCTGTAAATCTTGTTCATCCTGTCTCCCTCCCCCCAAAAAAAATTTCTGGATTCCGCTTGACAGGTTCTTCCCCCTCATGTTTGATGGAGGTCAGGAAACACAAGCTCTACGTAAGCCGCCTCGTTTCTTCCTTTTAAGCCACAACATTTAGCAATTCAAAAACCACGGATCGTGGCTGGTTGGAAAGAGACGAAAAGGTTCGGCGAGGCAAATCCCGCCAAAATCCGCAAAATTAACCGGCAAGAGCTTGCTCGCTTCCCCTTTGAAATCAACCGTCCCATGATGCAACTCCGTTGCCGACACTAAAAGCCGATCTCTTTCCGGAAATGACGTTCGCGTCAGAGTCCAGCCCCGCCCCGGCGGCTCCGGCTCCCCGCGAGGAAGCCCCTCTCTATTTGGTGGACGGCCATTCCTTGACGTTCAAGGCGTATTACGCGATTCGCAATCTCACCGCTCCCGACGGAATGCCGACCGGCGCGGTTTATGGATTTTTGCGCATGTTGCTCCGTCTGATCGAGGATCGTCGCGCGGTCAATCTGGCCGTCGTGTTCGACACCGGCAAGCCGACGTTCCGCGAGGAAATTTTTCCCGAATACAAAGCGCACCGCGAAGCGCCGCCGGAAGATTTCGGACAGCAAATGGATTGGATTTACAAATTGCTCGCGGCCATGGGCATTCCCGTTTTTCAGTTTGAGGGCTACGAGGCGGATGATCTGATCGCAACGATGGCCGAGCGCACCAAACGCGAGGGACGCGAAGCGGTGATCTGCTCGGCGGACAAGGATCTCTTTCAACTCGTCAACGGAAAGACGCGCATGTTGCGATTCGGCTCCAAGGACATCGAATCCTTCGACGAAGCCGCGGTCGAAAATTATTTGGGCATCAAGCCCTCGCAAGTGGCCGATTGGCTCGCGCTGGTCGGGGACAGTTCGGACAACATTCCGGGCGTGCCCACCATCGGCAACAAGGGAGCCGCGAATCTTCTTCAGCAATTCGGTTCGCTGGAAAATTTGCTCGCGCATCCCGATCAATTGAAGAACGAGCGGCAACGCAAGGCATTGATCGAAAACGCGGAGCAGGCAAAAATGTCGCGCAAATTGGCAACCGTCGTGCGCGACGTGCCGCTCGATTGGTCGCTGGGCCAATGCCGATTGCCCGAATCGCTCTGGAACGCGAGGTCGGTCGAAATTCTGGCGCAACTCGGTTTCAACTCGCTCATCAAGGAATTGGGAATCAAGGCCCCCAAGGTTGCGTTGGCGAACGCTCCATGCGCGAACGAGGAAGATTTCAAGATTGCCGACGACGCGGCTGACCTGCGCGAATGGGTAAAACAAGCGGCGAGCGCCGAGTGGCTCGCCGTGGACACCGAAACGACCGCCACCGACCCAATGCTTGCCGAATTGGTCGGAATTTCTCTTTCCGTCCGCGAGGGGGAAGCGATTTACATTCCCGTCGGCCATCGCGTCGGCGAGACTCGACCGATTGCGCTCGGCGAACTTCGCGCCATTCTCAGCCCGCTTTTCGGCCACGAGAATCTCATGGGTCAATCCCCTGCGCTGACGGCGCATCACGTCAAATACGACTGGAAAATTTTGGAGCGCGCCGGATTCCAAATGGCCGCGCCGAAATTCGACACGATGATCGCGTCGTTTGTCCTCGATCCCGGAAAAAATTCCGGCCACGGATTGAAAACGCTCGGCGCGGAAATTTGCGGAATTCAAATGGGGCAAATCACCGAAATCATCGGCGAAGGCAAGAATGCCGTCACGATGGCTGACGTCCCGGCGCAGGACGTTTTCATCTACGCCTGCCGGGACGCCGACGTGACGCTAAGGTTGACCCGCGTCTTTTCCGATAAATTGAAGGAAGTTCCTTCGCTCCTTCGTCTTTTCCATGGAATCGAAATCCCGCTCATTCCCGTTCTGCACAAAATGGAAGTCGGCGGTTTCGCCGTCGAGCCTTCGCGTTTGCGCGATTTGAGCGCGGTCATGAGCAAGGAAATCGAGCGGCTCGGCAAGGAAATTTGGAAGGCGGCGGGAAGGCAATTCAACATGGATTCTCCCAAGCAGACCGCGCAGTTGCTCTTCGAGGATTTGAAACTTCCGCCGGGCAAGAAGACCAAAACCGGATTTTCGACCGACAACGACGTTCTCGAATCGCTCGCGCGGGAGCACCCCGTCGCGCGATTACTGCTGGAATATCGCGGCCTCACCAAACTCAAATCCACCTATGCCGACGCCTTGCCGCAACAAATCAATCCGAAGACCCATCGAATTCACACCTCGTTCAACCAAACCATCGCGCAGACGGGCAGGCTTTCCTCCACCAATCCGAATTTGCAAAACATCCCGATCCGCTCGGAGCTTGGAAAAGAAATCCGCAGGGCGTTCATCCCCGATAGCCCGGCTCACAAATTGCTTTCCGCCGATTACTCGCAGATTGAGTTGCGCATCCTCGCCCATTTCAGCGGCGACAAGGCGTTGACCCAAGCCTACGCCGAGGGACGGGACATCCACGCGCTCACCGCCTCGCGGATTTTCGGCGTGGAGCAAAAGGACGTGACGCCCCAAATGCGCGCCGACGCCAAGATCGTCAATTTCGGCATCATCTACGGCATGAGCGCGCACGGGCTTTCGCAACGGCTTGAAATTCCGCGCGCCGACGCCGCGCGGTTCATCGAATCGTATTTCGCCGGATACCCCGGCGTGAAAACGTGGATTGACGCGACGCTCGCGCAAGCGCGCAAGGACGGTTACGTCGAAACCCTCATGGGTCGCCGGCGTTGGTTGCCCGACCTGAACGCGAAAAACGGCCAACTCCGCTTCAACGCCGAGCGAATCGCCGTGAACACGCCGATTCAAGGAACCAGCGCCGACATGATTAAGTTGGCCATGATCGCGATTGCCCGCGGCTTGAGCGGAGTCTCGCCGGAGACGCGGATGGTCTGTCAAGTCCACGACGAATTGATTTTCTCGGTCCCGCGAACGCGCGTGGAAGAAGTCTCGGAGTTCGTCCGCAAGACGATGTGCGAAGCCTTGCCCCTCAAGGTTCCCATCGTCGTGGACGTGAGCGTCGGGGACAACTGGGCGGAGTGCTGATGACGATGGTTTTGGGATTGACGGGATCGTTCGGAAGCGGCAAATCCACCGTCGCCGCGATGTTTCAGGAGGCGGGCATTCCGGTTCAGGACGCGGACGCCGTCGCCAAGGATGCCGTCGCGCCGGGAACTCCGGCGCTGGGGGAAATCGTCCGCGAATTTGGAGAAAAAGTTTTGGACACGAATGGAAATTTGGACAGAAAAAAAATGGCGGAAATTGTTTTTGCCGACGAGCAGGCGCGAAAAAAACTCAACGCCATCGTCCATCCGAAGGTCCGGGAGGCGCAGGTGAAGTTTCTCCGCGAGCACGCGCGCGATCCGGCGGTCGTTCTGGAAATCCCCCTCTTGATGGAATCCGGAGCCAAGGGCATGATGAGCAAAACCATCGTCGTCACGGCGAGCGAGCGCGTCCGGTTCGGACGCCTTCGCAACGCGGGGTTCACGGAAAGGGAAATCATCGCGCGGCTGGGATCGCAGATGCCGCAGGCGCGCAAGGTCGCGCTGGCCGATTGCGTGATTGACAACGACGGCGACCGCGAGGCCGCCCGCGCGCAAGTGCGAAAATTTTTGAGCGAACTCAATCTGCCGTCCGACGGAAAGACATCTTAAAACCATGAATTCATCAACGCCCGCCCAAAGCGGAGCCAACTAAAACAAGAAGGAGACACGAGACGTGGTCGAAAAAAGACGCAAAACGACAATCGGCCCCACCGCCGAGCTGGTCGAGGAATTATCCTCCAAACCGGTCGAAAAGTCCGAGCCGAAGAATGGACCGGGAAAATCCTCCCCCATCGAGAACATGGAGCGGTCCGACTTTCCGCGAAAGGACCGGGAGGACGACCGTCCTCGCGCGCGGGAGAAATTCAGCGTCGCCCCCGCCGGTCGGGAGCGGGAACGCGACCGTGATCGAGACCGAGATCGCGACCGGGGACGCGGACGGCGCGGAGGCGATTCCGGCGGACAACACCAACACCAACATCAACACCAGCATCAGCGTCCGCACCACAACCGCCCCGGCGCGCCCGGGCACGGCCACGTCACCGTCATGGAAGAGGATGAAGAGCAGGAGGCCATGGCCATTCAGGAAAACGCCAACGGCTTGGACCTCGAAGTCCTCAAGAAGATGAAGATCGGCGAGTTGCATCAATTGGCCAAGGAGGCGAACTTGGACAATTTCAGCAACATGCGCAGACAAGACCTCATCTTCAAAATTCTCCAAGTCAACGCGGAGAAATCGGGCAATCTCTACGGCGGCGGCGTGTTGGAAATCCTCCCCGACGGGTTCGGATTCCTCCGCTCCCCCAACTACAACTACCTTCCGGGACCGGACGACATCTACGTTTCCCCCTCGCAAATCCGACGCTTCGGTTTGCGCAAGGGAGACTCCATCACCGGCCACATGCGCCCGCCGAAGGACAGCGAGCGTTATTTCGCCCTGCTGAAAGTGGACTCGATCAACTTCGAAAGCCCCGAGTTGTCGAGCAACGTCATTCTCTTCGAGGATTTAACGCCTCTCTATCCCGAGGAAAAAATCAACATGGAGACGCTCCACGACAACTACACGACCCGCGTCATGGATTTGATGACGCCGATCGGGAAGGGGCAACGCGGATTGATCGTCGCCTCCCCCCGCACGGGCAAAACGATGATCCTCCAAAACGTCGCCAACGCCATCACAACGAATCATCCCGAAGTCTATCTGATCGTTCTTCTTATTGACGAACGGCCGGAGGAAGTGACCGACATGGAGCGGACGGTTCAGGGCGAGGTCATCTCCTCGACCTTTGACGAACCGGCCGAACGCCACATCCAAGTCGCGGAGATGGTGCTGGAAAAAGCCAAGCGCCTCGTCGAGCGCAAGCGCGACGTGGTTATTCTGCTCGATTCAATCACCCGTCTGGCGCGCGCCTACAACGCGACCGCCCCTCCGAGCGGAAAAATTCTGTCCGGCGGCATTGACTCCAACGCCCTGCACAAGCCGAAGCGTTTCTTCGGCGCGGCGCGCAACATCGAGGAGGGAGGTTCCCTCACCGTCGTCGCAACCGCCCTGATTGACACCGGAAGCCGAATGGACGACGTGATCTTCGAGGAGTTCAAGGGGACGGGCAACATGGAGGTCCATCTGGATCGCAAGATGGTGGATCGCCGGACCTTCCCGGCCATTGACATGAACCGCTCCGGCACGCGCAAGGAAGAACTCCTGCTGGAACCCTCGACGCTTCAGCGCGTTTGGCTCCTGCGCAAGGTGCTCAACGAGCTGAACACGGTCGAGGCGATGGAATTCCTCCTCGAGCGAATGCGGAAAACCGACACGAATCGGGAATTCCTCGAACAGATGAACCAGTAATCACGGTCGTGCCATGGAATCCGCCAACCAGAGCGCCGGCTCGGCCAAGCCGACGGTCCTCGTCATTGACGACGAGCCGAGTCTTCTCCGCTACTTTGAATACAACATCCGCTCCCTCGGTTTTGAGGTGCGGATGGGAGGTTCCGTGGCTGACCTGTTTCGTTTGCTCGCGGAGAACGACGTCGCCGTTGTTCTGCTGGATTTGATGCTCCCGGACGGCGAGGCGCTGGATTACCTGCCGTCCGTCCTCCAATCCCATCCGAACCTCAGCGTCATCCTGATCTCGGCGCACGGCACGATCCCGAAGGCCGTCGCCGCGATTCGGCAGGGTGCGGTGAACTTCGTTCAGAAACCGGTGAGTCCGGAGCAACTCGAAAACGTCGTCCGTCAAGCCGTGGAAATCTGGCGGCTCAAGCGCGAAGTCCGCCAGTTGAAGCGGCGGCTGGACCCGATCACCGAATTTCACGGCATGGTCGGCCAAAGCGAGCCGATGCAACGGGTCTATGATCTGATCGAATCGGTCGCGGCCACGTCGGTCCCGGTGATGATCACGGGCGAAAGCGGAACGGGCAAGGAATTGGTCGCCCGCGCGATCCACGAATTGAGCGCGCGCGCGCCGAGGCCTTTCATCCCGATCAACTGCGCGGCCATCCCGCGCGATTTGCTGGAGAGCGAAATTTTCGGCCACGAAAAGGGAGCCTTCACCGGAGCCATCGAGCAATATCGCGGATGTTTCGAACGCGCCGACAAGGGAACGCTCCTGCTGGACGAAATCTGCGAAATGGACATCGGCTTGCAGGCCAAACTGTTGCGCCTGATTCAGGAGCAAAAATTCTTCAGGATCGGCGGCTCGACGCAGATTCAAGTCAATGTTCGGATTCTCGCCTCGACCAACCGCGATCCCTTGAAAATGATCGAAGCCGGAAAATTTCGCGAGGATTTGTTTCACCGCCTCGACGTCCTCCCCATTCATCTCCCTCCCTTGCGCGAGCGGCGCGAGGACATCGCCTCGATCGCGTCGCGCTATCTGGTCAAGGCCGCGACCCAAAACCACAAGCGCTTCCAGCGCTTCGACTTGGAGGCGTTGGCCGCCTTGGAGGATCAGCCTTGGAGCGGAAACGTGCGCGAGTTGCAGAACGTCATCGAGCAAGTCGTGGTTCTTCACGACGCCGAGACGGTGACACTCAGGATGTTGCCGCAAAGAATTCAATCCCGATCCCAAACGGCCGTCCGCGGTCCGGTGCCCGTCGCCATCACGGGACGACCGTTGATTGGCGATGAAACCGATCCCGATTTCAGCGTCACCGCGCAATCGAGAATTCGCCCCTTCTGGCAAATTGAGCGCGATGAAATTCAGCGCGCCTTGGACCTCTGCAACGGCAACGTTCAAGACGTTGCCCGCCGACTGGAAATTTCCCCCGCCACGCTTTATCGTAAAATCGAAAAATACGGCTTGGTCAAATGAACGATCCCGTTGCGCCCAGCGTCTTGGAGGAAGAACGACAGGAAGCGGAAATCGAATTTTCCCCCGATTGGCCGCAGGAAAAATTGATTGCCGCCTGTCGGGAATTGATTGAACGCGCCCAAAAACGGTTGTTGGAGGAAAACCCGGACGCCTCCGGGCGCGCCGTCTGCGCCCGCTTTTCCCGCTTCCACGACGCCCTTCTCCGCGCGATTTTCAAGCATGTCTCGCAACGCTGGGAGCTTGCCGGAAAGGGAGCGCCCGGATCGCTCTGCTTGGTCGCCTTGGGGGGGTATGGGCGACGCGAATTGTCCCTTCGCTCCGACGTGGACCTGCTTCTCCTCGTCGGCGATCCCAAGGGACAACAGGAAGCCTTCGTCAAGGAATTCATTTATATCCTCTTCGATCTGAAACTCGATTTGGGCTACGTCGTGCGCCGGTTGGAGGATTGCCTGCTGGTCATCGGGACCGACATTCAATCCACGACGGCGATGATGGAAAGCCGTTGGCTGGCCGGAAGCCGTCCGCTTTTTCAGCACTACCACGAGATTTTTTACCGCACTCTGCGCGGTCGCGGACGCAAATGGTTCCTCCAAGCGCTCTACCGCGAATGGCAGGGTCGGCATCAGAAATACGACGACTCGATTTATCTGATTCAACCCAACATCAAGGAAAGCTCCGGCGGACTGCGCGACATCAATTCCGTCCGCTGGGCGCTGAACATCGTCAAAGGAACGAATGAATTTTCCGGTTTGGAGGACCTCGGAATCTTGACGGCGGCGGAGGTCCGCGATTACCGCCACGACGAGGATTTCATCCTCCGGCTCCGCAACGAGCTTCACGCCCTTGCGCCGCGCAAAAACGACGTTCTCAATTTCGACTCTCAAATCGAAATCACGCGCAAGTTGGGGTATCAACCCTCGGAGAACCTCCTCGCCGAGGAAGTCCTCATGCGCGAATACTATCGCCGCGCGAGGGAAATCGCCAAATTCTCCAACCGCGCCTTTCTGACCCTTATGCGCGGCGAGAAAAGCAGTCTCGGCGCGCTCATCGGAACGCTCAAGACCAAGCGCGTTGACAAATTTTACACCATCCGCGACGGCGCGATTGATCTCGCTTCCAAGAATGTCCGGCATTGGACCGAAGACCCGGCGCGCATCATGGCGCTTTTCGCCCGCGCCCAGCGTCTCGGCTTGCGCGTCGGCGAGCAAACCCGCGACCTGATCGAGAAAATTGTTCCCGATCTGACCGACGAATTTCGTGAGAGTCCCGTCTGCAGAAAGCAATTCTTGGAACTCATGCGCGGCCCGTTCAACGTCGCCCGAACCCTCGCCGACATGCACGATTGCGGATTTCTCTGCGCCTACTTTCCCGAATTCGAGCGCATTCATTGCATGGTCCGCATGGATCATTACCACCGCTACACCGTGGATGAGCATCTCATCAAGGCCGTCGAATGTAATGAGCGGCTTCTGCGCGAGCCGTCGGAGCCGAAAAGCCACGCCGCCCAAATCGCGTCTCAAATCGAGCGGCGCGACCTGTTAAACCTCTCGTTACTTCTCCACGATGTCGGCAAGGGCTTCGGCAAGGGGCATGCCCTTCTCGGCGGGCAAATCGTCCAACGCATCGGCCAGCGCATCGGATTGGAAGCGGACGAAATCGAAACCCTCCGTTTCTTGGTGCTCTCGCATCTCAAAATCGGCCACGTCGCCCAGCGGCGCAACGTCGAGGACCCCAAAGTCGGGCGCGACTTGGCCGAGGAAGTCGGCACGCTGGATCGCTTGAAACTCCTCTACGTCCATTCGGTCTGCGATTCCATGGCCGTTAGTCCCGATTCATGGAGCAGTTGGAAGGCGACCCTTTTCGAATCCTGCTATCGCGCGGGCGAACTCGCCTTGGAAGGCAAGGGAGACGAATCGCCGAAGCCCGAACATTATCGCTCGCGGATCGCCGACCGTATATGGGAGCACATTCTCGCCCATCCGCCCGAGGACCTGCCGCGCGGCAAGGAGGAACGGGAACATCAGCGACGCAGGCTGGAGGAATTCTTGGAGAGCGTGCCGGATCGCTACCTCCAAGTCATCCGCGCGGAGACCATCGCCAAACATTTCTGGCTGATGGGGAAATTGGACGAAGGAGAACTGATCCAGTGGTCGCTCGATCCGGGCTTGAGCGTCAGCGAGCTTGCCGTCTGCTCGGCGGATATTCCCGGCTCTTTCGCCAAAATCTGCGGCGCGCTCGCCGCGCGGGAAATCAACATCTGCTCGGCGCAGATTTTCTCAACTTCCGCCGGTTACGGCATCAACGTTTTCCAAATCACCGATCTGGAAAATCGCCCCCTGTCGGAAAGTTTCCGGCTGGAGCGACTCCGCGCCGACTTGAATCAGGTTCTCTTGGGGAAAAAGACGATGGAGGAGTTGATCGAGAAGCACAAGGGAGATACGCTCGTTCCGCGCCCGACGCGGACGCCGCGCAAAACCGAAATCCGGATGGACAACGATGGCTCGCAGGAATTCACCATCCTCGAAGTCCGCA
The DNA here is from genome assembly GCA_964598765.1 of uncultured Candidatus Sumerlaeota bacterium. Lineage (GTDB taxonomy): Bacteria > Sumerlaeota > Sumerlaeia > MVZB01 > JAJFLK01 > CAZRCZ01. The sequence goes on from CAZRCZ010000002.1 coordinate 203,819, forward strand.
CCGGCGACCGTCCCGGCTTGCTTTATCAAATCGCCTCGGTCCTCGACGCGCAAAAACTCAACATTGACCGCGCCATGGTTTCCACCGAAGCCTACGGGGTCATGGACGTCTTTTACGTCACCGATCTGGAATTCAACAAGATTCATGATCCGCTTCGCATTGAGCGCATCGAAAAGGAACTCATTCAAGCCTTGGACGATCCATCGTCCCCGCCCAAGAACTGAGCCGCTCCTGCTGGGAAAATGAGGCCTGTTTCAGATTTGGAGTTACCGAAATGGGGGTCGGGCGCAATTTTGAAGTGCGGCGGTTTGCCGCCGGAACGAAAGCGGGAGCAAGCTCCCGCCCTCCACAAACTGAAACACGCCCGGAAAATGAATCTGCCCCGTTTGACTTTGTCGCGGGGCAACTATAAACTCCGTTTCATGCCCGACGGCCATGCGCCCAGAGACGGGCTTTAGCGCCGGAGTCGTTCGTTTTGGCTCTATCTGAAATCAAAAATCACGAATCACCCAATTCCTCCGCGACGGTCTGGTCGCTGAACCGCCGTCCGGCGCGGCGATGGGAGCGGCGCGAGCGCGATCCCGAAATCGCGCGCCGTCTCCGGGCGCAACATGGATTTTCCCCTCTCATGGCGCGAATTTACGCCGCGCGGGGATTCGATTCGTCCGATCAAATCGCCGGTTTTCTCGATCCCGCGCTCTCGCGCACGCACGATCCATTCCTCATGCGGGGGATGGAAGCGGCGGTCGCGCGGATCGCCCAAGCGGTCGGGACGCGCGAGCCGATTTGGATTTATGGCGATTACGACGTGGACGGCGTGACGGCGACGGCGATCCTGAAAAGCGCGTTCGATTTTCTTTCCGTTCCCGTTCAAACCTACATTCCGCATCGGTTGAACGAGGGTTACGGTCTGCGCGCGGAGGCGATTGAATCGCTGGCGAAAAAAGGGGCGCGCCTTATCATCACGGTGGACAACGGAACGACGGCGCTCGGCGAGATCGAGCTGGCGTCGCGGTTGGGCATTGACGTGATCGTGACCGACCACCACGAGCCGGGGGAGAGACTTCCGTCGGCGCACGCGCTCATCAACCCCAAACAGGAGGGATGCGAATATCCGTTCAAGGAGCTTTGCGGCGCCGGAGTCGCGTTCAAGTTGGCGCACGCGATTCTCAAGCGGATGGCCGGAGACGCGGCCGGAGCGCGGGAGTTTCTGAAAACGCTTCTCGATTTCGTCGCGGTCGGGACGCTGGCCGACGTGGTTCCGCTCACGGGCGAGAATCGCGCGTTCGTCGCGCACGGACTCAAAATTTTGCGCAATGGTTGCCGTCCGGGATTCAAGACTCTTATGGAAGTCATCAAAGTAAATCCGGCGGAGGTCGGCGCGGGGAACCTCGCGTTTACCGTCGTTCCGCGTCTCAACGCCGCCGGACGAACCGAGCACGCCGAATACGCGCTTGACCTGCTTTTGACGACCGATCCGGCTCGCGCGCGCGAGTTGGCGAACCTGCTGAATCAATTCAACGACGAACGGCGGCGAATCGAGAGCGAAATCACCGAGGAGGCGCTGGAGCAAATTGACGAAAGCGGCGAGGACGCCGTGCTCGTGCTCTACCGCGAGGGGTGGCATCCCGGAATCGTGGGGATCGTCGCGTCGCGCGTCTTGGAGCGATATTATCGTCCGGTGATCGTGCTGGGGATCGAGGGGGAACGCGCGAAGGGTTCGGCGCGCTCGATCCGAGGATTCGACATTCACTCCGCGCTGACCGCGTGCCGGGAGCATCTGGAGCAATTCGGCGGCCACACGATGGCGGCGGGATTGAGTTTGAAGACCTCCTCGCTCGACGCCTTTGGCAAGGCAATCCGCGATCACGCACGCTCGGTAATGACAGAGAGCGAGTTGTCCCCTGTTTTATCCCTTGACGCCATCGCCGACGCGGAGGATTTGACGCTCGACAACGCGCGCGCGCTGGAGGCGATGGGACCGTTCGGACCCGGCAATCCCCGGCCCATCTTGGAGATGAGGGGATTTCATTTGGTCGAGGAGCCGCGCGTCCTTCGGGACAAACATTTGAAATTGCGCTTGGCGGCGCCGGATGGCCGCGCCTATTGGGCGATTGGGTTCGGGCAGGGGCATCGGTGCGGCGAAATTGACAGGGGAGGGCGGACCCTTTGCCTCGCGGCAACGCCGACCGTCAATTCTTGGGGAGGCAAAGACCGGTTGGAATTGGAGATCAAGGATTTCAAGGTGGAGTGAGCGAATCGGAAAAAATTACGTTGCGGCGCAAAATGCGGGAACTGCGCGACAAAAGCGATCCGACATGGCGCGCCGAAGCCTCGAAACGAATTGCCGATTTCGCCTTTCATCATCCCTCCGTCGCGCAAAGCCGGAACATTTCGATCTTTGTCGGGCGCGAGCCGGAGGTTGACACCGCGCCGCTGATCGGCATGATTCTCCGATCCAAGAGATTTGCGATGATCCCTCGCGTCGAGCAGGGTTCCGATCGGTTGGCCTTGCATCGCGTCACCGATTTTCCACGCGGATTCGCGCCCGGCGCGTTCGGCATCTTGGAACCGCAACCCGAGATTTATCCCGACGTGGTTCTCGCACCGGAGATTGACCTGACCTTTGTTCCCGGTCTTGCGTTTGATCGCGCTGGTCATCGGCTTGGCTATGGAAAAGGATATTATGATCGCTTGCTGGCGCAGTCCCCCAAGTGCGTGAAGATCGGCTTGGGATTTTCATTTCAGATTGTCGAGCGTCTTCCGAGCGAGTCGCACGATATTCGGCTTGATGGAGTCGTCACCGAAAAGGAAGGATGAAAAGCCGAGAAGCATCTGCTATCTTCATAAATAGAGGACTGAGTTTGGTTTATGCGTAACGTGATTATTTATCCTGGCGAGGATGGTTGGTTGGTGGTCGAATGTCCAAGTCTTCCGGGATGCGTCAGTCAGGGAAAAACCAAGGAAGAGGCGTTGGCCAATATCCGCGAGGCAATGGACCTCTACATCGAGACGCTTCGGGAACGCGGAAAGCCCGTGCCGGAGGATAGGCTTGAAGTTGTCGCCGTATGAGCCGCCTGCCGGTGGTTTCCGGGCGCGAATGCGTCAAGGCTCTCGAGAAAGTCGGCTTCAAGTTTGCCCGTCAGCGCGGTAGCCACATGATCCTGTATCGAGACGAACCGTCCGCTCAGGTGGTTGTTCCGGCCCACCGCGAGATAGATCGCGGAACTCTCCGAGCAATTCTGAGACAAGCTTCACTCACCCCAGAGGAATTCGCCGACCTACTCTGATATCTTCCTGATAAAAAATGAACATGCGAATCCAATTCTCTTTCATTGCTTCCATTCTTGTCTTGCTCGTTGGAATTTCCGGATGCGGATACCAGACTTTAGGATTGAGGGAAAAAGACAACTCCGAAGATCCGCCGGAAGTGCGATTGGGCGAGCGGTTGTTTCTCGACGTTCGGTTTTCCAGTCCCAACACCTCGAAGCGATTCAGTTGCCGGACCTGCCATTTGGTTGACGAGGACAAACGGGGCATCCGCGCCTACGCCGATTTCGACGACCGAAGCCGGATTCCCCAGCGACCCGGGGACGGCTACATGATGGAACTGCGCAATTCGCCGACTCTGCTGGATACGCGCGAGATGACGCGGCTCCACTTCGACGGCGAATTTCCCTCGCTCGAAAATTTGGTCAAGACCACCATGTCCACGCGCAACATGGGTTGGCTGGCGGGAGAACAGAACAAGGCGTTCGACAACGCGCTTGCGGTTTTGCTGAACGACCAAGCCGAAGGGGAAAACGCGGAAGGAACTTATCAGGAGCAATTCAAGAAAACTTACGGCGTCGAGATCGCGTCGCTCACGCGCGATCAAGCGGTGGATTGGATTGGGCGGTCCATGTCGGATTACATGCGCGATCTTCATTCATCGCGGACTTCCCCCTACGACATTTTCGTCAAGATCAACGGCTTGGAGACGGGTCCGGCAAAAGGCGAAGACGCGAAGGCGTATTCGCGGCGGCACTTGGAAAAAATCAACTCCCTTCAAGTCGCCGGAAAGCTGAAATTTCCGGGCGGGTTCAATCGCCGGGAGTTGGAAGGATTGAAAATTTTCTTCCGCGTCGAGGGAGAAAATCGCGTCGGCAACTGCGCGGTATGTCACACGCCGCCTCTTTTCACCGACAACTCGTTTCACAACACCGGCGTCACGCAGGCGGAATACGACACGATTCATGGCTTAGGGGCGTTCGCGGAATTGGAAATTCCGAATGCCTCGCAGGCGAAGCGTCCCTCGGCGGATTTACGGACGACGCCCATCGGCGATAGCGCCGCCTACGCCGATTTGGGACATTGGAATTTCGTGGACCTCAAAAATTCTCCGCTTCGCCATGAGGGGGAGAGCGATGACGCCCTTCTGACGCGGATGATCGGAGCGTTCAAAACGCCAACGCTCCGTAATCTGAGATTCACCAATCCCTATCTGCACAATGGAAGAGCCAATGAAGTTGCGGACGCGGTTCGCGCCGACGTGACGGCAAGCCGATTGGCCCAAAAGGGGCAACTCCGCTCCGGCGATTCCGAAATGAGCGGGATGAAAATCGAAGAAGGGGACGTCGCGCCGCTCGCGGCGTTTCTCAACGCGCTGAATGAGGATTACGAATAACGGTCTGCCGTCGGGCGACTTATCCCGAGCGTCACCGGTTTCCCCGCAGACTTTCGCGGCAATAGGCGGCAAACGCACAGAAGTAGCAAAGGAAGCCGACCCAATAGGAAGTTGAAATTCCCGAACCCAACGCGATAGCGATGGCGAGAACCGAACCGCATACCGAGGTTGCTCCGTTGACTCCCCAGAACCACGGAGTCAGCAACGGCGCCTTTCGGGCGGCATGGCTCATCCCAGCGGGGAACGGCATCCCCATGAACACACCGAGGGGGAAAAGAAGGATGATGGAAACCGCCAGCCGCACGGGTGTCGTGGAGGCTTGGAATGCGGCCGTCACCGATGGCGTAATCGCTCCAAAAAGAAGGAGCGATACCAAAAGAAGTGACCAACGAATCCAACCGAATGGCGTGATTGGCGATTTCGTCAAATAGCTTCCCAACCCGCTCGAAAGCAAAAGAGTAAAGAGGGCGACCGAGAGGGCGTAGGTCGGATGGCCGAGGAAAACGGAAAGCCTTTGAATTTGCGAAATTTCGATGAACATGAACCCAAAACCGATCATCGCGAAATACACAAGAAAAGAGGACGATCCCTTCAAGAGGGATTTTTCAGTCGTGATCAGCAAAGGAATCCCGATGCATGAGATGGTCAGCGCGGCGACGATGGCCAATAGGACCTCGAGCACGAAGACACCCCTCAAATTGAACGTGGCAAAATTTTCACGCCACAAGGGGGCATTGAAAACGTCCCCGAATCGAAGCATGTTGAAGAAGAAGGGAGAATCGTCGGTCGGCGGTTTGACATTCAAATCATAGGAGGAATAAATGTTCACCGGACGGCCTTTGCCTGAGAGCGAATCGAACATTGGATCTATGGAAGCGCGAGGACTGAAGGCAATTTCATAACGAAGTTTGCGCGCGGTCTCCTCCAAAAGATCGAGGTCGTGTTCTGAAAAGGGGGCTTTGCTAACCAGAATTGTTCCCAACCCGGTCGGGCCGTTGCTCTCCATGAGGCGGACCAGCGCGAGGTGACGGCGAGGATCTTCGGCGCCGCACTGCCGCAGGGCCTCGGAGGCAAGAGAAACGATCCGGTAGATTTCCGCAGGGCGATCCCGGTAATACCATCGGGAATAGGTTAGGATGCCTTTCTCGCTCAAGTGCGAGAGAAATATCTTCCAAGCATCCACCGTGTAGAGCGAGTTTTCGGCCAAGACCCACGCTCCAGCCGCAGTGGCCGCCCATGTATCAATGAACGACGCCTGAATAACGTCGTAGCTCTCCTTTTGCCGGGCAATGTAACTGCGCGCTTCGTCGTTGACGAATTTGACCCGGGGATTGCGATCCAAGTGCCCCGTGAAATCTCCAAAACCAACGTTGACCAGCTGAAGGATGAGGGGATTCAATTCGACCGCGACGACAGACTTTTGATCGAAGGCCAAGGCGGCCAGAACATCTCTGCCGCCGCCGGCTCCAATGATCAAAACACGGGCATCGGGTCTCAGATAATGGACTATGTGGACCAGATCATGTTTGAGAAAATCTATCTGTTCGGGATTCCCATCGTAACGGGTCATTCCCGTTCCCCCTCCGGCGTCAATGTTGATAAAAAGTTGACGGGTATCCGCCTTGAGCCGATAGGCGGGGCTTCGACCGTAAATAAACGGATTCTGCGGTCGAGCAGGATCTCCGCCGGCGATCACGCGCGAGAAGGAATTCCATCCTTCGTAAAGATTAGGCGGCTCGCGATTCCCCTTGACCCAAATCAGGGGCAAGAGCCGGGATTGCTTGTCCGCCTGATGAATGCTCACCAAGGCAAAAATCGCGAGCAGGATGGAAGTCGCAAGGGACGCGTTGAGCAGTCGTCGGTGGCCGCGATCCTTGAGGAAGGCGACGGACGCCAATCCCGCGAACACCGCCACCAAGACTACGGTGCTGGCCGCATCCGTCGTGGCATCGAGCAGAACGATGAGTAAAATGCATCCGGTTGCCGCCCCGGCCAGATCGGCCGCGTAAAGTTTGCCGACCTGCCCTCCTCCATTGGTCATCTTGGTGAGCGCGAGACAAATACAGATGCCGCTGAAAACGAAGGGAACGGCGATAATCGCGTAGGTAAGCCCCAACGAAAAAACCGCCACCAAGGACGTCTCTTGGATGAAGGGAATGCAAAGATGCGCCAGAAAACTAAATACGATGGACAGCGCGAAAAGCAGGGCATTCCAGCCGAGATGGTAATGAACGCGATCGGGACGAAACCAGTCGGCCTTCAAGTAAACAATAAGGGATCCAACCGTCATGCCGAACATCCCGATGGATATTGCCATGAAAGCAAAGTGATACCACATCGTGACGCTGAAGATGCGTGTCAGCAGGATTTCCAGCATCAGCGTCGCCATGGCGACTAGGAACAGGCCGACATAGGTTGATCTACGGGAATTGTTTTCCAAATCAATCACTTTTTGGGGCTTACATGTGAAGCCTTTGTCAATGTTTTCGAATGACTTTTCCCGTGCCGAGCGGTCGTTGGGAACGGGTGTGGATTGAGTTGTACCGAATCCATGGATCGCCGTGGACCGACATTTGCAACGTGAAGACTGTCGTTCGCGCGGTGATGAATAAAGTCATGCCATTCTTGCCGCCGAAGGTTACGTTGGCCGGTTCCAGCGGAACTTCAATGGTCTCGATTTTCGTTCCGTCGGGCGCGTAAACTGTGATCGTCTTGCTTGTCAGATAGACGTTGCCCCGCTCATCCAACGTCATGCCGTCGGAGCCTTGCGGAGCAAAAAGTTTCTTGCCCGCGAGAGTTCCATCCGGCTGAATCGCGTAAGAATAGGTTTTGTCGCCGCCGTGATCGGCGACGTAGAGGATTTTTCCGTCCGGCGTTCCGATGAGACCGTTGGGGCGAACCATGTCGGCGATGACTCGCGCCACATTCTTGCCGTCGGGCGAAATGTAATAGACGTGCTCCCCATCCTGCTCCAAATCCTTTGTGTCGCCGTAGCGCGGATCGGTGAAATAGATGCCCCCTTTGGGATCAATCCAGAGATCGTTCGGGCTGTTCAATTTTTTTCCTTGGTAGCCATCGGCCAACACGGACACTTTTCCCTTGGAATCGGTCGAGGTCACCCTGCGGAGCGTTCCCTCGCAGGAGATCAGGTTCCCGTTGCGGTCGAAATAATTTCCGTTGGCTCCGCCGGTGTGGTCGCGGAAAAGCGAGATTTTGCCATCCGGCGACCATTTGTGGATGTGGTTGTTGGGGATGTCGGAAAAATAAACGTTACCGTCGTTGTCCGTGGCGGGGCCTTCGGTAAAGCTGAAACCCTCGGCGACTTTCTCGACTTGCGCGTCCGGGACGCGCAGACCGACGGACGCCGCGTTTGCCGATTTTACGGCCAGCAAAAGGCAAACCGATGAAACCGCGGCGATCAAATACCATCTGAAATTCAACATGGAGTTCTTTTCTTCCCTTAAAGAGTGGCCTATTTTTAGACGCGCGCCGCGCTGAAAGCCATTGTTTCTTTGCGATGAAGCGTGGAGTTTTGTCCGGCCTTGATGATAAAATGAATTGCAACTCCGGACGGGGAAGGTCAAATCCATGAATCAATTTCGCCAATCCATGCTCGATCTTATCGTCGAGACTTCGACCAATCTTCCCGACGACGTGCGCGAAGCGATCATCAAGGCCAGCGTGAGGGAGGAAAAAGGGACGCGGTCCGCCCAAGCGTTGGAAGTCATCAACCAAAACATAGATCAAGCCTGCTCCAATCAAGGCGCAATTTGTCAGGACACTGGAATGCCGACGTTTTATCTCGATTGTCCGGTCGGCGTGAATCAGATCGAGATGGAAAAGGACATTCGTTCCGCGATCGCCGAGGCGACGCGCCAAGGCAAACTCCGACCCAACAGCGTGGATTCGCTCACCGGCAAAAACTCCGGCGACAATCTCGGCTCCGGCACGCCGATCCTTCATTTTCACCAATGGGAGGATCCGCGAATCCGCGTCCGGTTGATTCTGAAAGGAGGCGGATGCGAAAATAAAAACATTCAATACGCGCTTCCCTGCGAACTGGAGCACATGGGACGCGCCGGACGCGATTTGGACGGCGTTCACAAGTGCATTCTTCACGCCGTCTGGCAGGCGCAAGGACAGGGTTGCTCGGCGGGATTCATCGGCGTCGCGGTCGGCGGCGACCGGACCAGCGGCTACGAACACGCCAAGCTCCAACTTTTCCGGTCAACCGACGACGTCAATCCCGATCCGCAACTCGCCAAACTCGAAGAGCAAATCATGGTCGAGGGAAACAAGCTGAACATCGGGACGATGGGGTTCGGCGGGATGATCACGTTGCTCGGTTGCAAGATCGGCGTCATCAATCGCATTCCGGCTTCGTTCTTCGTTTCGGTTGCCTATGATTGCTGGGCGTTTCGCCGATTGACGGTTTGGATTGACCCCAAGACCGGCTCGATCCTCGAATGGGAGCAGAGGGCAATCAATCCGAAGAAGATGGCGCGGGAGGAGGGATTTCCGCTGACGGGGAAAGAAATCCGCCTGACGACGCCGATCAGCGAAGAGACCGCGCGCAAACTCCGCGTCGGCGACGTCGTGCTATTGTCCGGACCGATGGTCACCGGACGCGACGAAGTTCATCATTACCTCATGAGTCACGAATCGCCCGTGAATCTAAACGGCGTCGTTCTTTATCATTGCGGACCGGTGATGCTGAAGGACGCGAAGGGGAATTGGGCGGTGCAGGCCGCCGGTCCGACGACTTCGATGCGCGAGGAACCGTATCAGGCCGACATCGTGCGCAAATTCAAAATCCGCGCCGTGATCGGCAAGGGGGGAATGGGAAAGAAAACGAGCGCGGCGCTCAAGGAAATCGGCGCGGTTTATCTGAACGCCATCGGCGGCGCGGCGCAGTTCTATGCGCGGACCTTGCCCAAGGTCAAGGACGTCCATTTGCTCGAAGAATTCGGCGTTCCCGAGGCGATGTGGGAATTCGAGGCGAAGGATTTCCCCGCCATTGTCACCATGGACAGCCACGGCGGATCGCTCCACGCCGAGGTGGAAGCCGAAAGCGGCGGACGGCTCGAGCAATTCCGCCAACCCGTCGCCGTTTCCTGATGGTCTCTTGATTCATCCGGCCAACAAGACTGACGCTTCAAATTACAAGGTCCTGTTTGGCGGTATGCTACTGATCGCCATGACGTTGACCGCCTACATTCCGGCTTTGAGAGGCGGTTTCGTGTGGGACGACAAGGAATTTGTCGTCGAGAACCAAACCTTGAGGACGTGGGACGGATTGAAGAAGATTTGGCTCAATCCCCGCGCCAATCTTCAGTATTTTCCAGTAAGTTTCACGTCGTTCTGGATTGATTATCACCTTTGGGGAAAACGGACGACGGGCTATCACGTCCACAATGTTTTGCTCCATGCCTTGAACGGGATTCTCCTGTGGAGACTCTTGCGGAGTTTGAGAGTTTCCGGAGCATGGTTCGCGGGCGCGTTGTTCGCGTTGCATCCGGTCCACGTCGAGCCGGTCGCTTGGATCACCGAGCGAAAGGACGTTTTGTCCGGCGCTTTTTTTTTGCTGACCCTTCTGGCGTGGAGCGCGTTCATGACGAAGCCAAATTGGACCCGCTACTTTTTGGCTTTGGGACTTTTCATTCCGACCTTGCTCGCCAAAACTTCAACGGTTCCTCTTCCAGCGGTTCTTCTGCTCGGATTTTGGTGGAGGAAGAGCAAAATCTCCATGCGGGACGCGATGCTCACGATTCCTTTTTTCGCGATGTCGCTGGGAGTCAGCGTATTGCATCTGTGGGTGGAGCGGGGAAATATCGGGGCGGCATCCGAGGAATTGAGTTTTCCGTTCCCGACGCGTGCGTTGATCGCGGGCCGAGCGTTGTGGTTTTATGCACTAAAAAATTTCTGGCCGATAAATCTCATGCCGATCTATCCGCGATGGGAACTCGATCGGGCATCGGCTTGGGCATGGTTGTTTCCGCTCTTGGCCATCGCGGCGGCGACGGCTCTGTGGCTTCGACGATCATATTTGCCCAAGGGGCCGCTCGCGGCATTCGCGTTTTTTGTTCTGATGGCTCTTCCGGTATTGGGATTCTTTTCATTCGCTTTTTTCCGATTGTCGTTTGTCGGGGATCATTTGCAGTATCTTTCGAGTCTAGGTTGGTGCGCGCTGATGGCGGCTTCGGCGCCTCGCGTTTGGACGCGGGTGACGCAAGAAACCATGTATGGAATGAATGCGAAAAAGTTGGAGTATGGTTTGACATCTCTTGTTCTTTTGATGTTCGGAACGGGAACTTGGTTGCGCGCGGAAACTTTCCGTGATTCGGAAAGTTTGTGGAGAGACAATCTGCGTCAAAATCGCGCGAGTTGGACGGTGGAAAACAATTTGACTCAAGCGCTCGGCGCGGAAGATAAGCTGGACGAAGCCCTTTTGCACGCGCAAGCGGCGGTTCAACTTGATCCGCGCCAACCCGAAGCCCTCGGCCAGTTGGCCGCCGCCCTTGCGAGAAAAGGGAAACTCGACGAGGCCGTGAAATATGCGTTGGCCGCCTTGGAAATTTGGCCGTTTTATTTTGAAGCCCAATATACGTTGGGGACCACGCTTCTCCAACAAGGCAAGACCGCCGAGGCGATTGAACACCTGCGCCTCGCCTCGCGGACGCGCCCCGATAACGCCAAAATTCACCATAATCTGGCTGTCGCACTGGACCGACAACAGAACGGCAACGAGGCCTTGCTTCATTACACGGAGGCCGTGCGGCTCGAACCGGAAAATTCCAATTACCGCAACAATTTCGCGATGGCCTTGGTTCGGGAAAATCGAATTCAAGAGGGAATCGAGGAGTTCAGTGCGGCGCTCGCTCTCAACCCGAGCGATGCCGAAATTCACAACAACCTAGGCGTCGCGCTTGAGTTGAACGGGCAAAAGGAGGAAGCGATCGCCCATTATCAAGAATCCTTGAGGTTGCGTCCTGATTATGAGGAGGCGCGAATCAATCTCAAGAAGGCGCTGGAGGAAGAATCGCGGTCGCAATTTTCTCGCCGGAGTTCGCAATGAGCGGAATAAGCGATCAGCTTGCGTCGCCGAGGAGATGGAAGGGCTCCTTCTGGGGAGGGTTTTCGCTGATTGGGATGGTATTCCTAGCCTACTTACCCGCGTTGGGGGCGGGATACATTTGGGATGACGGGGCGGTGACGGAGAACAGGCTCCTGCTGTCGGCGTCGGGACTTTGGAAGCTTTGGTCCGATCCCAGCAAGGAAACCAATCCGTATGAAGAGCACTATTGGCCGTTGACCTATACGACCTTTTGGCTGGAGAACCGCCTTTGGGGGCTTCATCCTTCCGCGCATCATCTTATCAACGTGGGGCTTCACGCGCTCAATGCCGCCTTGTTTTGGAGAGTGTTGCGGCGATTGGATGTTCCGGGCGCGTGGTTGGCGGCGGCGATTTTCGGAATTCATCCGCTTCACGTTGAATCAGTTGCATGGATCATCGAACGCAAAAACGTTCTCTCGACGCTCTTTTATTTGGCCGCGGCATTGATGTTTTTGCGATCACTCCAGTCTCTCAAATCTGGAAGGACCGCTTACGCGGCCTCATTGTTTTTTTTCGTGCTGGGGATGCTTTCAAAAACATCGGTGGCCGGATTGCCCGTGGCGTTGGCAATTTGTCTCTGGTGGCGGCCCAATTTGGCGGGTCGCCGTGCTTTGTCTCGCCTGACGGCGATGCTGGCGGTTTCGGCTGGGATGTCGGTTTGGGACGTTTGGGTCGTTCGGCATCACGCGCATACAAAATTCGGTTTCACCTTGTTGGAGCGCATGATCATCGCCGGGCAAGCGCTTTGGCACTACACGGGAAAACTATTGTGGCCTGTAAATCTGATCGCCGCGTATCCGCGCTGGGTGATTTATACGGGGTGGGCATGGGCGTATCTTTTCCCCGCCGGGTTGATCGCCGTGCTGGTCCTGTCGTTCCTCGGCTCGAGGGCAACTTGCAAGGGAGCGCTTGCCGCCGTCTTATTTTTTATCGTCGCGCTCGCCCCGCTTCTGAGCTTCATTGATTTCGGCTGGATGAATTATGCGTTCGCGGCGGACCGATTCCAATATCTGGCCGATCTGGGTCCGATTTCGCTTTTTGCCGCCTCCGTCGCCTCTTGGTTGAGGCGTCGGCCTGCGTTGCGCGGGCTCGCCGCCGCCGGATTGCTCGGAGCGTTGCTCTCGTTGACTTGGCGTCAAGGTTCGCTCTATCGGGATCCCGCGAGTCTCTATCGGCACAGCCTTGAGCGCAATCCCTCCAGCGCGCTCATGCACTACAACTTGGGAACGGAATACGGAAAGAGAGGGGAATCGGATCAAGCCGCGGAGGAATACGGCAATGCGTTAAGCCTCAATCCTTATTACTTCGAGGCCCATAATAACCTTGGGGCCTTATTGGTTCAAAAGGGCAAATTCACGGCGGCGATGGAACATTATCGCGCGGCCAAGGAAATCCGGCCCCAATTCTTTGACGTCTATTGGAACATGGCGATCGCTCTGCGCGAAAGCGGCGACGTTCCGGGAGCCGTCGCCCAGTTGCAGGAGGCTCTCCGATTTCAGCCCCATGCCCCCCAACTCAAATTCACTCTGGGGAAACTGGCATTCGATCAGGGACGATTCGACGAAGCGATCGGCTCCTTCAACGACGCCTTGGGGGATCAACCCAACTTGGTGGAGGCGCGCGCCTATCTCGGCTACTCACTGGCGCAAGAGGGACGGACCAGAGAAGCCATCGAGCAACTCAAGAAAGCCTTGGCCATGAAACAGGGGATGGCGGACGTCCACACCAAACTCGGAGTTCTGCTGGGCCGGGAGGGCAAAATTGAAGAGGCTGTGACGCATCATCAGGAGGCATTGCGGATCGAGCCGAACAACGCGGAAGCCCATAACAATTTGGGCGTGGACCTGTTGGCGTCGGGACGTGTTCCGGAAGCCGTCGCGCATTTGGAGCGCGCCGTTCAAATCTCGCCCGAATACGCGGAGGCGCGCAATAATCTTGCCCTTGGGTTGATCCGCGAAAAGAAATTTCCCGAGGCGGAGACCGAGGCCCGGCAAGCCGCGCGACTTCAACCGAAATTTTGCGAGGCGTTCAATACGTTGGGGATTGCGTTGGCGAATCAGGGAAAGTTCGGCGAGGCCGTCGGCGCGTTTTCCAAGGCGTTGGAATCGTGTCCTGCCATTCCGGAATACGGTGAAAATCTCGAGCGGGCGAAGATGGGTCGCATCCCCGCGGCCGACCGGAAGACTTCCCTCAAGACGAAGGCGCCAACCCAATGAAACGGCGCGAATCCATGCGGCGATCCGGCGATTTTTTCAAAGGGGTCGTCGTGGGTGTCTTCACGCTTTTGGCGTATTTTCCCGCGTTGCGCAACGGCTACATCTGGGACGACGCGGCGGTGACGGACAGCGAGCTTTTGCGCTCATGGACCGGATTGGGAAAAATTTGGTTCCAACCGACGGCCAATGCGCATGAAGAACATTATTGGCCGCTGGTTTACACTTCGTTCTGGATGGAGGATCGTCTTTGGGGATTGCGGCCGTTTGCAAATCACTTGGTCAATGTGCTGTTGCACGTCTTGAACGCCTTCTTGCTCGCTCGTCTCCTGCGCCGTCTCGAAATCCCGGGCGCGTGGATTTCCGCCGCGCTTTTCGCCTTGCATCCGGTTCACTTGGAATCGGTGGCGTGGGTCATTGAGCGCAAGGATGTTTTATCCGCCGCCTTCTATTTTTCCGCGTTTCTCGCATATCTACGATTCAATCGGACCCAATCGCTCATGGATTTCTTTGCATCGCTGGCCTTGTTTGTCTGCGCCATGCTGAGCAAATCGTCCGCGATTGCCTTGCCGGCGATCCTCGCGCTTTGCTTTTGGTGGAGTGGAAAGCTCCTGACGCGGAAAGCAAAAGGAGCGCTTGCCGGAATGGGAGCGTTGGCTCTGGCGATGGGAATAGCGGATTTTTGGTTCGTTCGGCAACACGCCACTCCAAGCTCCGGTTTGGAATTTTCGGCGCGCGTTCCTGTTGCCGGTCGGGCAGTTTGGTTTTACGCGGGCAAATTGCTATGGCCCCTCCATCTTGGGGCGATCTACCCTCAGTGGGAAACTTCTCCGTTGCCGGCTTGGGCTTGGGTTTTTCCCGCCAGCGCAACAGCCGTGTTCGTCATCTTGGCGGCGTGGAGAAAAAGAGAATCTCGATTTCTCTTGGCCGTTGTCCTTTTCTTTCTCGTCACTCTGCTTCCCATCTTGGGAATCGTGGATTTTGGATTTATGAAATTTTCGTACGTCGCCGACCGATTCCAATATCTGGCTTCCGCCGGACCGATTGCGTTGTTCGGGGCCGGCGCCGCCGGCTTGAGGCGCCGAATGGAAGAGCAAAGGACAAAAATCCGCGCGATAATTTTGCCGCCCTTGGGGATAGCATGTCTGCTGGCTTTCGCGGGAGGACTTGTTTGGAAAAATGGAACAAACTACTCCGATTCCGAAACTCTCTTCCGTCACAACGTGGCCTTGACGCCGCGCGGATGGGCCGCGCATTACAATTTGGCGCTGGCATTGGTCGGCCGAGGCAAGAATGAAGAAGCCCTTGCCCAATACGAAGAGGCGCTAAAATTGAACCCCGACAGCCCCGAAATGCACAATTCCATGGGGGTTGTTCTGAGGTATCTGGACAGATACGACGAGTCCGTTGAGCATTATCGCCGAGCCATTCAACTCGATCCGAACCAACCGGAGGCGCATTACAATTTGGCCACCGCGTTGAAATCGGAGGGGAAATTGAAGGAGGCGATTGAAGAATATAGCCGAGCGCTGGAAATCAAGCCGGACTATGCGGGAGCCATGGTAAATTGGGGCGCGATTTTGGCGGAGCAAGGAAAACTGGCCGAGGCCATCGCGCTTTATCAGCAGGCGTTGAAAATTGATCCGCAAAGTCCGGAGGCCTATTGCAACTTGGGATTTGTTTTCGCGCAACAGGGAAAAACGGATTTGGGAATCGAAATGATCCGCCGGGCCTTGGAGTTCGCGCCGACTTATGCCCCCGCTTATTACAATTTGGGAGTGGTCATGGAAAACCGCCGGGATTTCAACGGCGCGATCGCCCAATACGATAAGGCGCTGGCTTTGCAACCTGATTACGCCGAACCCCATCTGCGTCTGGCTCAACTCATGAAAGAAACGGGAAATCTCAGGGGGGCTTTGGAGCACTATCTCAAGGCGTTGTCGAAACAAAGCCGAAACGCCGACGTCTTGCGCGGCTTGGGAGACGTGATGGCCAGACTGAAGTATTGGGACGACGCGATCAAATTTTACACTCTGACGCTTCAGGTGAAGCCCGATTGGAATGATGTCCGTTTGGAATTGGAAAAGGTTCAACGGGCGAAGGATGAGGGATCGGCCAACCTCCGGTAGCCAAGCCCAGCGGCGACCGCTACAATGTGGCCGTGAGGATCGAGCATGAAGCAACTGCTGGATAAGCGCCAGCGCGCCGCCTATGCCGACGAGCTATACGGTCGCAACAAACCGGTCCCGGCCATTGCCCGCGAGATCGTTCGGGAAAATGTGCGGCTCTTGAAATTCCTGATCCCCGAAGGGGTCTCGATTTTGGACGTCGGATGCGGAAGAGGGGACGTATTGGCGGCGCTCAAACCGGGAAGAGGGGTGGGATTCGATTTCAGCGGAGTCGCCATAGAACAGGCCAAGCAAACTCATCCCACCTTGACTTTTCTCGCCGCCGACGCGGAAGAAAAAATTGAGCTGAACGAGACTTTCGATTACATCCTTCTTAACGTGGCGGTCGGCGACTTTCTCGACGTCTGGAAAGTTTTTCGGAACTTGAGGGGATTTTGCAAACCGGAAACGAGAATCGTCATCACCTACTACAACTTTCTATGGGATCCGCTTATCACGTTGGCCACGATGCTCGGCCTGAGGAAAGCCACTCCCGCGCAAAATTGGTTGTCGCTTTACGACATCGAGACACTCCTGAGTCTCAACGGATTTGAGATCATTCATGACGGCACACGGACCCTTTTCCCTTTTCCCATTCCGTTGCTTGCTTCGTTCTTCAACCGCGTTTTGGCGAAGCTTCCGCTCTTCAAGCATCTCAATCTTTTCACCTATTGCGTCGCGCGTCCCGGCTCGGCGGAGCTTGGCCGAAGCGACGAAGCCAAGGGCGTCAGCGTCGTTATTCCGACGCGCAACGAAAAAGGAAACATCAAGGACGCGGTCGAGCGCGTTCCCGAGATGGGTTCCCACACCGAACTGGTCTTCGTGGACGGCGATTCCTCGGACGGGACGGTCGAGGAAATCGAGAAATACATTGAGCTTTATCGGGGACGGAAGGACATCCGGCTGATTCATCAAGTTCCCCGTCAAAGCGAACCGGAAAAGAGCAAGATGCTGAAGTTGGGCAAAGGCGACGCCGTGCGCAAGGGATTCGACGCCGCGCGAGGCGAGATTTTCATGATCTTGGATTCGGACCTCACGGTTCCGCCGGAGGAGTTGACCAAATTCCATTTGGCCGTTGCCGAGGGACGCGCGGATTTGATCAACGGCAACCGCCTTTCCTATCCGATGGAGCAACAGGCGATGCGGTTTTTGAATTTGGTCGCCAATCGCGGATTCGGCATTCTTTTCACTTGGTTGCTCGGACAACGCGTCAAGGATACGCTTTGCGGAACCAAGGTCTTGACTCGGAAAGCCTATGAGCGCATCGTCGCCAATCGCGCCTACTTCGGCGATTTCGATCCCTTCGGCGATTTCGATTTGCTTTTCGGAGCGTCCAAGCAGAATTTGAAGATCATGGACCTTCCCGTCCGCTACCGCGCCCGGACCTATGGCGACGTCAAGATCGAGCGGTTCAAGCACGGTCTCCTTCTCATGAAAATGTGCTGGTTCGCATTCAAGCGGTTCAAACTGCAATGAAGGCAAATTGATCGGATGGCGACTTCCCAAACTCAAATTTCAAATCCGATTCCCGGCGCTCCATTCGGGGAGGCCATTGAGCAACTTCATCGCCGCCGTCAAATTTGGAATGAAAAATACGCCATCCGCGCCTGTTATGAAAAGTGGCACCGCTTGATCCGTCAATGGACGCGCGAGGGAAAAACACTCGAAGTGGGAGCGGGCGCCGGATTGATGAAGGAATTATGGGGCGAAGGTTTGGTCGCCACCGACCTCCTTCCGACCCCATGGATTGATTTCCCGTTGGACGCCTTGAACATGAATCTGCCGGAGGCGTCCTACGACAACCTGCTTTGCATTGACGCGATTCATCATTTCCCCAATCCCCACCGGTTTATTGACGAGGCGACCAAAGTGGTCAAGGACGGCGGACGAATGATTTTCCTTGAGCCGTGGATTTCGCCCCTGTCCTTCATCTTTTACGGTTTGATGCATCACGAGAAAATTTGGTTCAAGGGATATCAACATCCTAAAATGGCCAAGACCGATCCGTGGACCGGCAATCCCGCTCTGCCGAACCTCGTCTTCGGAAAGGAGAAGGAAACTTGGCCCTCGCGGCATCCTCAATGGCGGCGGATTCTTTTCCGGCGATTCGGACTTCTGGATTTTCAAGTCGCGGGTGGCTTTAAGCCGTGGGCTTTGACAAGATCAAGGCGGATTTACGATCTTTGCCTGAAGATTGATGATGGGCTGAGTTTTCTGATGCCGCTCGTCGCCTTCCGAGTCTTGGTCGTTTATGAAAGGTTGCCCCGCGATGGCGCAAACCGGCAAAGTTCCGCCGAGGAAAAAACGATTACGGCAAGCGTTCCCGCCGCGCAATAGAGCGGCGATCGGAGCGCCAATCGCTGGGCCGCCGACTTCCAAAGCCCAATGGTTGTTGCCCACGGTTCTTTTCGCCGTGACCATGTTGGCCTACTTTCCCGCCTTTCGCGCCGATTTCGTCTGGGACGATGAATCCATCACCAAGAACCCTCTCCTCGAGAACGCCGCCGGATTGCGAAGCATTTGGTTTCATCCCGCTTTGAACGATTATGAGGAGCATTATTGGCCGCTGGTTTACACGACTTTTTGGCTGGAGCGGAAACTGTGGGGACTGCATCCGTTGGGGTATCATGCCGTCAATGTCATCCTCCATGCGATCAACGCTATTTTGCTCGGATTGCTGTTGCGCCGTCTCTCGTTTCCCGCTCCTTGGCTGGCCGCGGGGTTCTTCGCCCTGCATCCCATCCACGTTGAATCCGTCGCATGGGCGATCGAGCGGAAAGATGTTCTCTCGGGTTTGTTTTTTCTTCTGGCCGCGCGGCTCCTTGTATCATCAATGGGCAGTGCCGGTTCGCCTGTTCGCAGGCGCTTATCCTATGTGATCGCGCTCCTTTGTTTTGCTTGCGCCATGCTAAGCAAGTCCGTCACCGTTGGGTTTCCCCTTGTGGTCGCTCTGTGGCTTTGGAATGAAAATTCGCCCGGACTTGCCGGAGCCAAAGAATCACCCACTCCCATTCGCGCTCGCTCGTGGATACGACTCATCCCTTTTCTTCTCATTGCGGTCTGCTTTGTCGCAGTTGATCTCCACCTCGTCCGGCAACGGGAGGCGGAGCTTGAAGTCGGATCCTATGGACCATCCCTCTTTGAGAAAGCTTTTATCGCCGCGCGCGTTCCTTGGTTCTACATCGGCAAATTGCTTTGGCCCGCCCAACTTCTGGCGGTCTATCCCAAATGGGAAATCAATTTCGATAACCCATTGTTGTCTCTCCTGTTTATATTTTCGGTTCTGGCGCTGGCGGCGGCAATGTGGCAATCGCGTTGCCGTCAAGCCGGAATCTTTCCATCCGCGATGTTCTTTTATCTCGTGATGCTCGGACCCGCGCTCGGATTGCTCAATTTCAGTTTCATGCGCTACAGTTACGTCGCCGACCGATTCGCTTATTTGGCAAGCATCGGTCCTACAACGCTTTTGGCGGGATGCCTGCGCGGCGCAAGCGGAAGAATTTTCCGTTTCAAGCCATGGAGCGCGACGGGAATTCAGGCGTTCGTGCTGGCGGGTATGGGATGTTTGACTTGGCGGCAATCCGGATTCTATCGCAACATTGAGACGCTGTTTGCCCACAGCGTCGCCGGAAATCCCGGCGCGTGGGTGGCGCATTACAATCTCGGCAATTATCTCGCCGATCACGGGAATTATGGAGAAGCCGCGCGACATTACTACGATGCCTTCACAATTAACGCCGATCATTTGAGTATCTATGTGAATTTGGGGAACGCGCTACTCCAGCAAAAGAAAACTGACGGCGCATTAACTTGCTTTCAGCGCGCCCTCAAGATCAATCCCCATCACGCCGGAGCGCATAACGGCATGGGCATGACGCTGGCCAAACAGGACAAATTGGAGGACGCCGCCCGGGAATTCGCCGAAGCGGTCCGCATCCGTCCTCGCTTCGCCGAGGCTCACAACAATCTCGGGATCGTGCTGACGCGGATGGGAAAACTCGATGATGCCATTGGTCATTTTCAGACGGCCGTCGCGCTCAAACCGGATTACGAGCACGCGAGTCACAACCTGCGCGAAGCCGTGGCGAGGCGGGATCGCGCGATAAAAACTTCCTCCGGGACCACGGCGGTCTCCGGCGAAAGCAAATGATGAATCCGCGGAAACGATCATTGCCGACAAGACAGCGCATCGCTCAGGGGGGTCTTCTCGCTCTTTTGACCTTTGCGGCCTACCTGCCTGCGTTGAAAGCGGGATTCGTCTGGGATGACGCCGCCGTGACTGATAATCCGCTCTTGCGGACCAGTAATGGTTTGTGGCGAATCTGGTCTAATCCATCCGCGAATCTGAACGAAGGCCACTATTGGCCGATGGTCTATTCAAGTTTTTGGATGGAGTATCATCTCTGGGGGCTTCACCCCGTGGGATACCACTTGGTGAATGTCCTATTGCATATCGTGAACGTCCTTTTGATTTGGGCGCTCTTGATCCGGTTGAAGTTTCCGGGAGCATGGCTTGCATCCGCGCTATTTGGGATTCACCCGGTTCACGTCGAATCGGTGGCTTGGATCATTGAGCGCAAGGACGTCTTGTCTGCGGCGTTCGGCTTGCTGTCGGCTTTGACGTTGATGCAAACCATTAACTTTCAGCGACGCATCCAAGTGGCCTTTTCAATCGGCTTCTTCGTTCTCGCCCTACTGAGCAAGTCGGCCGTGGTTGGACTTCCTCTTGTCCTGACCCTATGGATTTGGCAGGCGGACGTATATCACAACGCGGAGACGGAAAAGCTTCGCCGCTACGCGCCGCTTGTTCCGTATTTTGTCGTGGCCCTTGCGATAACATCCTTTGATCTGTGGTTCATGCATCATCGCGAATCTCGGGTTGAATTTCATTACGGGTTGTCATGGTTGAATCGTCTCGTCGTGGCCGGGCGGGCCTTGTGGTTTTATCTCTTCAAGTTGCTATGGCCGTTCAATCTCATGGCTGTTTATCCGCGTTGGGCGAAATCGGATTTGGGGCCGGCGGGTGTGGGTTTCCCCCTGAGTATCGCCTTCGGCATCGCGATTTGTCTTCTAGCGAAGCGCTCCTCATGCAAGGTCGCGGCGCTTGCGATTGCGCTGTTTGCCCTCATGCTCGGACCCGTCCTCGGATTGATTGACCACGATTTCATGATTTATTCCTTCGTCGCCGACCGCTTTCAATATTTGGCGAGCGCGGTTCCGTTGGCGGCATTCGCCGCCGTGATTGATCCTGTCATCAAGAATCTATCGCGTTTCACATTGCGGTTGATTTTCTCCGGACTATTCCTCTCCTTAATCGGGCTGAGTTGGCGTCAGGCGCTCACCTATGATGATTCCGAATCGCTCTTTCGCCACAATATTGAATTGAATCCGCAATCGTGGATCGCCCACAACAATTTGGCCGAATCGCTTTTGGAAAAGGGGCGAATTGACGAGGCAATTCAGCAATACAGAAAAGCGGTCGCCATCAAGCCCGATTTTGCCGATGGATATTACAATCTCGGCGTCGCCATGGTTCAAAAAGGAAAACGTGATGAAGCTAAACGATATTACAATGAAGCTTTGCGTCTGAAGCCGCAATACGTCGCCGCGCTTCACGATCTCGGAATTCTGGCCATGGAGGAAGGAAATGTGAATCAGGCGCGCGCGGAATTTGAGAAGGCGATAGGCCTTAATCCACGATACGAAAACGCCCACATCGGATTAGGAGCCGTTCTGCTTCGTCTGCGCACAATCGAGGGGGCAATTGAAGAATTCGAGACGGCATTGAGGATCAACCCAAGCTCCGCCAAGGCATATAACAACTTGGGATTGGCCTTTTCCCAACAGGGCAACAGGGACAAAGCCATCGAGGCGTTCCGCAATTCAGTCAGCATCAATCCCCTTCAGTCCGAAGCTTACAACAACCTAGGAACGGAATTGGCAAGCGCGGGAAGGACGGACGAAGCCATTGATTGCTTTGAACGCGCACTTGGAATTACTCCCAATTACGCCGAGGCTCATAATAATTGGGGGATCGCGCTCGCGCGGCTTGCCCGCTATGAGGAAGCCGCCGGGCATTTTGACAAAGCGCTAAAACTCCGACCCGATTATCCGAGCGCGCGAGATAATCTCAACAAGGTCCAATCCCTGATGAAGTCCGCATCCGATGACAAAAGGTAATACAATCACGCGAGCGACCTCCGCCCGCCGAGTCGTCCTCTTCCGGTTGGGAGCCGTGTTGCTGTGTCCCGTTCTCTTTTTGGGACTTCCGGAAATTGTCCTTCGCCTGCTGTGGTCGCCTCCCATCGTGGATTCTCCCCCCGCCGTCGGGTCTCATGCTTTTCAGGATTGGCTCGCGAATCTTTCGATTCGCGGGCAGGATCCCCGCCTCCTTTACGTCGAGGACTCCCAATTGCTTTGGCGGTTGCGGCCCAACGCCACCCTCGTCGGGCGAAATTTTTTTCATGCGAAAACCATTGAGCACATTCCCATTCGCATCACCATCAACTCCGAAGGCTATCGCGGACCTCTCATTCCTCTTGAGCCTCAGGCGGGAGAATTGCGAGTCCTCTGCATGGGCGATTCCAATTTCTTCGGTTTTCCCCTCGACGACGCGGACACTTTTCCCATCTCGCTCCAGAAATCGTTGAACCGAGATAGGCCGGATTTCTCATGGACGGTGATCAATGGTGGAACGCCCGGTTATTCGGTCGTTCAAGGCTGGCAGTGGTATAAGAGCGAGTTCGAAAGGTATCGTCCCGACGTCATATTATTATCCTACTTGAACAACGATGCTTGGATTCAAGCCAAACGCGATTCCGGCCAACTGGCCGAGGCACGGTCGTTCTGGCGCAGATTAAATCTCTTGTCCCGACGGTCCCGCTTTGTTTGTTGGCTGGAATCGGGTCAGGGTAAGGGAGCAATACAACCAGAGCATCCCACGCCGCGTGTCCCGCTTGAGGAATATCGCGACTATTACATGCGATTCTTTGCTTCGGCGCAACAATTGAACGCGCGTGTGATTATTATGAACTACCGGGGATCGGATGAATACAAGCCTTACAGCGACGCCTTGGAGGAAATCGCGCGCGGACAGAGCGCCCCCGACCTTGACGTTCGTAGCATTACCTTTCAGGCATTGAACAAATCCCTACATGCCACCCGTTACGCCAATCAATACAAGCGCGTTCTCTCTCGTTGGGGAGAAGAAATGCTAAAGGACAAGCCACATCTCATTTATTATGCGGAACCCCAACCGCAACATCTCAATGAGGTCGGGACGGCGCTCATGGGAGACGTCGTCGCCGAGACTGTCCTTCGTGAACTCCGCGCGCCGGCTCATCTCGTTCCTGATTCCGCCGTAGCAACCAGTGGCAAGCGATGAACCAAGGAAGTTCAACAGCCGACTCGCGGGTTGACGACTTGGTCGTTCAGCTTCTCGCCGCCGCGCTCCTTGTGTGCTTTGCGGTTCAATCCATCCACGGATTGCTCCGGGAATCGGCCACGTTCGACGAGCAAGTCTATGCCTTTGCCGGCTATTCGTATTTGAAGAGCGGAGAGTATCGGATGAAAAGCGACGCGCCGCCGCTGGTCCCGCTGGTTGGAGGCATGATGCTACGGGGCTTGGAATACTTCACTCGTCCTCTTGTCATGCCCGATGTGAATGGCCATGCGGAGAATGCGACGGACTATTCCTTGGCAAAGGATTTCTTCTGCAACGACAACAACCGGGGACTTCTCATGCTCCGACTGGTTCGGTTTCCGATGGTAATACCTGCGATGTTGCTGGGGATATGCGTTTTCGCATGGGGCCGGGCGATGTTAGGCCCGGTTGGCGGATTGACCGCGTTGTTTCTTTATTGCTTCGATCCCAACATGATCGCACATTCGCGCCTCGTCGCCGCCGACCTTCCACTCTCGGCTTTTCTTCTCATGGCGCATTATTATCTTTACCGATACCTGCGGCGGGACGACGTCTTAAACCTCCTGCTTATGTCGCTGGCCGTGGCATTGTCCATCTGCGTGAAATTCAACGGCCCGCTCGTGCTCCCCTCGCTGGGAGCCGCCGCCACCGCCGTCTATTTCCTGACACCGAAGGGTGATTCGCTCCGATTCAACTTCCAACGCAAAGCTGTCATCGGAACATTATCCGCATTAGGCATGACGTTAATGTTGATGGCCATTCTCTATCAAAGTCCATTCGGCGTCGTCCGATACGTGAATGGAATGAGAACGCTCTATTCCAACGTCACGCCGGGATATAATTATTATCTCTTCGGTCGCTTTAGTCCTAAGCCGTGGCCCTATTATTATCTTGCGGCCATGGCGGTGAAAACTCCGATTGCGACGCTTTTTCTTTTCGCTGTTTCACTATGGCCTTGGCATTGGCGGAGGCATTCATCCCAAAGGATAGCCTACATCTTTCTCATGGTTCCAATTGCGCTGGTCGAAATCGTTTGCGCCGGAGACAAGGCGAATTTTGGTCTCCGACGGATTGTGGCGGTCTATCCCTTCATTTTTCTCATGATCGGGCGGCTTGCGGCGATGTGGCCGGAATTTCGCGCGAAGGCATTGCGACCGCTCGGGAGGGCAACTCCTGCCATTCCCATCATATTTGCGGCCGCTTACGTGGTCGGCGCGGTGGCGATTCATCCGTATCAACTCTCTTTTTTCAACAGGCTTATTGGAGGACCACGACAGGGTTACAAGTATCTGGCCGACAGCAACATTGATTGGGGTCAGGATTTGCCCGCGCTCGCGGAATACCTGAAGCGACGGAACATTTCCGAGGTCGCGCTATTTTATTTCGGCATGGACGATCCCAAACTGTATGGGATCAGGGCGCGGAACTTTCAGCAGGCGGAATGGATCAACCCGCGAAAGACAATATACGCCGTGAGCGTCCAAAACCTGATCTACAATCGCCACATCGCTCAGGCGACGGGAGCGGCGCGGATGGATTGGTTGAGTCGTTTTCAACCCACCGATCTTGTGGGTTATTCCATTTACATTTATGATTGGCGACAATCTGATCCGCCCGGACCGGAGACTCCGAAATGAAAGATCAGAAGCAGTCGCGTAAATCACCCAGTCCCACGTCGAGCCGCCGCAACGCGATCATTCGTCATATTTACGACTTGCTTTTGTCCGAAGCGGGTCCGCGTCATTGGTGGCCGGGGGATGGACGGGATGAAATCATCATCGGCGCGGTCTTGACGCAAAACACCGCTTGGCGCAACGTCGTTCCGGCGATTGAAAATCTCAAGCGCGCGGGTCTTTGCCGGCTGGCGACGTTGGCGCGAACTCCGCCGGAGCAAATCGCGCGTCTCATCGTTCCCGCCGGATATTTCAATCTCAAGGCGCGGCGACTGCGCTCCGTCGCCGAATTTTTCGCCCCCAAGGGAAGCGAACGTTTCGACGAATTGGCCCAATGGCCGTTTGCGCGTCTGCGCGAGGAACTGCTCCGCGTCTGGGGCGTCGGACCGGAGACCGCCGATTCCATTCTGCTCTACGCGCTCGACCGGATTTCCTTCGTCGTGGACGCCTACACAACGCGCATGATGACGCGCCACGGATTGTGCCGCAACGGCATTCGCTATGAAGAACTACGGGCGATTCTTGGCGAGGCTGTGAAGCCGAACCTTGCCGTTTACAATGAATTTCACGCGCTTTTTGTTTGGGTGGGGCATCATTTCTGCCGTTCCAAACCGCTTTGCGCCGAATGTCCCCTCTCGCGGCGCGATTGTTTTGCGACCCAAAAAGCATGGCTCAAATTGCGCTCGCCCCGGGAAGAGTTGCTGAAAGGAACAGTTGATGATCGTCATCCGTGAAATTCATGAAATGCACCAGCTGGGATTGGAATGGTCCCGCCAAGGGGTCCGTTCCGCGCTCGTGCCGACGATGGGGGCATTGCACGAGGGGCATCGGCGGTTGATCCGCCTCGCGCGGGGATTGGGGGACCGCGTCGTCGTCAGCATCTACGTCAATCCTGCGCAGTTCGGTCCCAACGAAGACTTCGGGAAATATCCGCGAATGTTCGAGTCCGACTGCGCAACGGCGGAAAAAGAAGGAGCCGACGTCGTTTTCGCTCCCGCGAGCGACGCAATCTATCCGGCGGGGTATCAAACCTACGTGAAAGTCGAGGAACTTAGCCAACCGCTCTGTGGACAATTCCGTCCGGTTCATTTTCGCGGCGTCGCGACGGTCGTGCTGAAACTATTCAACATCGTTCAGCCGCGCGTCGCGGTCTTCGGATGGAAGGACGCGCAACAATTTATTCTCTTGAAGCGGATGGTTCAGGATTTGAATTTGCCGATTGAGATGGTCGGCGCGGAAACGGTTCGTGAATCTGACGGCTTGGCGATGAGTTCGCGCAATCAATACCTGAGCGCGGAGGAACGCTCCGCCGCGCGCAATCTCTACCGCGCGTTGTGCGCGTTGCGCGACGCCGCCGAAAACGGGGAACGCGACGCGGAAAAAGTATTGGCCCTTGCCCGCCTCGAAATCGAAAAATCACCTCTCTTAAAAATTCAATACTTGGAAATGGTATCGCTGGATCGGCTGGAGAAGCTCAACCAGATCCAACCCGGCAACACGCTGGTCGCCGTCGCGGCCTACCTCGGCGCGACGAGGTTGATTGACAATATCAGGCTTTGAAAAATCGCGGGAATCGTAGGGGCGACCCGTTGTGTCGCGCTCTTACCTAACTTTCCAACTTCACTTCGCCGATGCTACCACGGCGAAATCATAGCTCATTTCATACAGTGGAGCGTTGCTCGATTGATCCACGATTTGCGTCCGCAGGCGATACGTTCCGGCGGGAGCCGACGGGGGAACCGTGAACATCGTGGAATTGGAATTCTTCCCCGCCGTCGGCAGGGTGCATTCGGCGTCGAAGTCCTTCACCGGTTCGTAGGTCCGTTTTTCCGGATCGTAATAGGTCAGCGCGTCCTTCCGGCAAATCGTCCCGGAATAAGCAGACTGGCCGATGATCTGATAGGTAATCAAGAAATCCACGCTTTGGCCCGGACCAACCTGTACTGAAGGTCGAAGAAAACTCTCCTGCGGAACCGGTTGAAACTGCGGTTGCGGCGGAAGCGTCGCCGTCGGATTCGCTTGGATGTATTGCTGATTGACTTGCTCCTGATTCATCGTCTCTTGGTTGCGTCGCGCCGCTTGGGTTCGTTCCCACTGCTTCTCAATCTCATGGCCGATGACGTTCCCCGCCAGTCCCCCGGCCAGCGCGCCCAAAGCGGCGCCGGTTCCGGGATGATGCCGATCAATCGCCGCGCCGGCCAACGCGCCGATACCCGCGCCGATGACCGTCCCCGTCGCTGTGCCATGCTCCTGCATGGACTCGCAACCCATGAAGGGCATGACGGTCAACGCCGTCAGTAGAATCATCGAAATTTCCCGATTGCTTCGCATGGTTATTCTTCCTCCTCATCCTCGCCGTTAACAAGCAAACTGAGTCTACATAAATCCCGTAATTTATTCACGAACTCTTACGGCCTTCTTCCGCCGCTCGAATCCTTGGGTTCGGTCTTGCTGGTTCTTTCCACGTCCGCCCACGCTTTTTTCAGGTCGCGCGTCGGAGATTTGGTCGGCGCGGGCGCGGCTTCGGCTTTTGGCGAAGGAGACTTTTCGGGTTGAGTCGGTTGAGGCGTCGGTTTGGGTTCCGGCGTCGTTGCGGGTGCCGTTTTCTCGGATTTCATTCCGGGGGAAAGAATTTCATCCTGTTGATTTTTCATTTCCGCGACAGTTGCGGGTTTGATCGGAGCCTTTGCCGCCTCGGTTTCCGCCGGCTTCCGTGGGGTCGGGGTCGCAATCGGCGGCGGCTCGGGCGTCAGAGCGGGAATGCTGTCGGTTGGAACTTTCGATGGCGACGAAACATCCACGGCGGGCGTGAAAACCTCCTTGGTCTCCGCTTGCGCGCGCGCTTTTTCCGCCGTGCCGGGGATCATCTTGAAATAAGCCAACGCGACCATTGCCGCCCCCAGCAAAATCACGAGCATCGCCGCGATTAGGACCTTATGAGACCCACGCCCTTTCGCGCGAGATTCCACCGATGCGCCGGAGGAAATCGTCCGGGCCTGCTCCTCCATCGCGGCTGGATTTCGACCCGACGCCAACACGGTTGGCATGGAGGTATCGGTGGAACGGCGTTGCGCTTTCGTGCTTGGGAGAGGCGGCGGGATTTGAGCGGTTGAAGTTTCCGCGCATTCCACCAAAGCCTCCCGAAATTTCCTCGCCGAGGAAAACCGATCGGAAGGGGATTTTGCCAACGCCTGCTGAATGATCCGGTTCAGCGCCGCCGTGACGGAGTCCGATGGCTTGATCTGAAGCGTCGGCGGAGGCAAGCACAAATGGGCGTTGAAAACTTGGCTGAGTCCCCCCTTGAACGGCGGCTCCCCGGTGAGCATTTGATACAGCGTCACGCCGAGGGCGTAAAGATCCGCCGACGAGGTGACGGGACCGTAGCTCTTGGGATCAATCTGCTCCGGAGCCATGTAAAGGGGCGTCCCCGGTCCCACGCCGTCCACGCGGGTCAGGCGCGTCTGGTTCTCGTCCTCCTCGGTCAGGCGCGAGATGCCGAAATCCATCAGCTTGGCGCAGATCGCGCCATGATCATCCCGCGCGATCATGATGTTGGCCGGTTTGATGTCGCGGTGGACAATGCCGTGGGCGTGAATCCGAGACAGCGCGTCCAGCGTTTGCGCGATGATCTCGATGGTTTCTTGGCGCCGCAGGGCCCGCTTTTCCGCCGCCAACCGCTCCATCCGGAATTGCAACGTCTCCCCCTCGACCAATTCCATCACCAGCGTGATCTGGCCTTGAAATTCAAACTTGTCGAAGAGCGTGGTGATGTGCGGATGCGCGCCGACTTTGGCGTGAAGCAGGCATTCCCGTTCGATCCGCTTTCGGATTTCGGCGTGTTTGGAAAGATCGGGACGGACGGTCTTGATCGCCACTCTGCGCTGGAGCGCGGTGTCGTCGGCGAGATAGACCTCCCCCATCCCCCCCTCGCCGAGGCACTTCACGATGCGGTAGCGGTTCTTCTCCCCCCAGAAACTTCCGTCAGGTAAAACGCCCCGATCAGAATCGTCAGTGTCGTTTATCTCCCCCACGTCCGTCCGCTCCCGCGTGATTGTCAATCAGGTCTCGACAATCATGATAGGAGGGTTCGCTTTTCAGGTCGAGGCTTTTTGAAGGCCGTCAACTTCCAAAGAAAAACCTGCGCCCTTGTTCAGAGCGCAGGTTGGCGGATGATTGAAGTGGATGGTGGGGGGATTTACTGAGGAATTCGGCTCAGCGATTGAACGGCGAGCATTGCCTCCTGTTGCATCATCAGGGCATTCGTGAACGCGCAACAGCCGCCGGAGATCGAAGGGGGCGTCATCCGCGCCACTTCGGTTTCCTTTTTTGATTCGGCGTCCTCGGCGAAGTCGGTCAGCCGTCCCGCTTCGGAAACTTGCCTTTCCATCTCAACTTCTTTTCCCCGCTCGACGATCACGACGAAGAATCCGTCGGCGCGCTCGGGAGACGGTTTGCGTCCAAGCAGAGCCAGCGGAGGCGCGACGACGCTGTTCAGCGAAACCAGCGCCGACGGTCCCGCAATCCCCTTGCCCAATCCGACGAAGGTTCCCTCGCCGAGAGGCTCCAGCATCTCGTAGGCAGGCCGGACAACGTAATGATACCCGGCATAACCGCCGGTTTCGACCGTTCCCTCCGCCATGCAGGCGACGGTTGACAAGACCGCGCGAGTCAGTTCCCACGGATAAGCGGCCGGCCAGCCGAAGGTTTGGAGTTCGGTCGCGCGCGCGGCCTTCTTGAAGGACTCGCGCCAATCCGTCGCGATCTCCTTCGCGTCTTGGGCGATCACGTCGTTGGCGATGGTTTTGCTTCCGTCACGATACGAATCGGAGACGCCGCGAAGGGGCTCCGCCGTTGCGTATTTGCGGAAGGCATCCTTGGACTCCTTGATTCCGTCCTTGGCGGTCTCGATGGAATTCACGTAGCCCGGCACGATGCGGACATTATAGCGGTTGCCTTGCGCGTCGCTGATTTCGCCTCGGGCGATCAGTTCCTTCTTTTGATCGAGCGTCAGGAAATAACGGTTTTCCTTCGGTTGAGCCGGATCCGACCAACTGGGCGAGGCCAATCCGAATGCGAGCAGAACAAGCGATGCCGCAAGCCGCGCCTTGGCTCCGTTCAGGAAATATCCGAGCCGATGCCATCGCCATCGGAGCAACGCGCGATCCGCATTGGCGATCTTGGATTTTGGATTGCGAATCGCGGATTGCGAGTTCGAATCGGAAATCGAAATGCTCCCTTTTTTCGCCGCAAGCCGATCAGAATTAAATAGGTTTGAAGTTGTGTTCATGGTTGGTGTCCTTTTTCTCTTTTCTTTTTTCGCGTCCGCCAAGTACGGGCGGATCGTTGATGAAGGAACCCAAGCGCAACTTCTGGACCATCCGTACCCGGTTGGACTCAAATGAGTTTAGATTATTGATCTTACAGAAGATAAGTTGAGGACGAGTGGAGACGACCGCGAAACGAATAACGGCGATGAGATACACAATTCGTAGAACAATTATACAATTTTTGGATCACAAAGCGTTGAATTCAACGCGAAGACGCAGAGATGCAAGGAGGTTTCGGAGGACTTCCTTGCGGCCTTGCGCCTTGGCGTCTTTGCGTTTCTTCTTTTTCGGATATTGTTGATGCGCCGATGGGAGAAGCTTAGCGGTTCTCAAAACGCGGTTTGCGTTTTTCGGCGAACGCGCGCAAGCCTTCCTTGTAATCCTCGCTGGCAAAGCATTCGGCGATGAGACTTTGAACGAAAGGCAAATTCCGTTCGGCGGGGGGCAACACGCTTTGGCGAACCGCCTCCTTGATCGCGCGCAAGGTTTTCGGCGCGTTGTCGGCGATGGTCCGCGCAAGTTCCTCCGTTTTTTTCTTCAACTCCGCCGCGTCGTGAACTTCCTGAACCAATCCCAATTCCAGCGCCTTGGACGCCGTAATTTGCCCGGCGGTGAGAAAAAGATACCGCGCCGACGCGGGGCCGAGTTCCTGTACCGCGTGCTCGACGCCCGAAAAGGAATAACCCAAACCAAGCCTCGCAGGGGTCAGGGCAAACTTGGCGTCATGCGCGGCGAGTCGAACGTCGGCGCAAAGCGCGACGGCCAAACCTCCGCCGACGCAAAATCCGTGGATCATCGCGACGGTCGGCTTCGAGCAATTCCGAAGCGCGAGAAATGCGCGATCATTCGCCCGCGCGTAAACCTCGGCGGTCTTGGCGTCCTTGCGGTTCTCCTCGAATTCGCTGATGTCGGCCCCCGCGCCGAAGGCTTTTTCTCCCGCGCCTCGCAAAATGACGACCCGAATCGCCGGATCTCGCTCCAGTTCCGACATTCGCTCCGACAATGCGCTCCACATTTCCAAGTTGAATGCGTTGAGTTTTTCGGGACGATTGAGGATGAGCCACCCCAGCGGCGGCTCCCGTTCGATGAGAATGGAGGAGGAATTCATGGAAGGAAGATTGAACGATTGCGCCGAAATTATCCAGCGCAACCCTGTTGTCATTGACACGCCGCCGCGGGATTCCTAATGTTGCGCATTGGAAGGATGTTCCGATGCCATTCGCGGCGGGCGTTAAATTTTCCAAGGACGATTTTTCCAAATACTATCATCCCGGCGATCTCAAGCTGGCCGTGGACGATTTTTGCGTCGCGCGCGATTCGTTCCTGAACGTCGAGCGGGTCGGGTTCGTTTCCATCCTCGAAGGGCGCGCGCCGATTCAGATGGACCACCTTCCGAAAATCGTCCGTCTGGCGACCGAAAGCGAAGTCGAGCAGTGGTATGACCTGAAAATCCGCGAGAAGGAGGCTGTTCGGGTCGCCGCCGAGCGCGCCGCCGCCCAAAATCTCGAAATCAAAATCAGCGGCGCGACGTTCGTCCCCGAAAAAGCGCAAATGATGATTCACTTCACCGCCGAGAAGCGCGTGGACTTCCGCGAATTGGTCAAGGACCTCGGCGGACAATTCAAGGCGCGGATCGAAATGTGGCAGATCGGCGCGCGGCAGGAGGCCGCCGTCAAGGGAGGCATCGGCATCTGCGGACGCGAGCTTTGCTGTTCGTCGTGGCTCAAGGATTACCCCTCGATCACCATGCGCCACGCCAAGGAGCAGGACATCGTTCAGCCTCCCTCCAAACTTTCGGGCAACTGCGGGCGACTGCGCTGTTGTCTGCGCTACGAACACGAGCAATACATCGCGCTGGCGGTCGGCGCGCCCGCGCTCGGTTGCGCCGGACGATGCACCTTCGCCGCGCGCGGCTGGGTCGTCGAACGCAATCTTCTGAAAGGCGAAGTAAAGGTGAAAGACGAAAACGGCGAAACCGCAGTGATGCCTTTTTCCGATTTCACGCCCGATCCCAACCAAAAGACCGCGCCGCAACGCCCGTCCAAAAACGCAATCGCCGAAGCCGATGAAGACGACCGGGAGACTACGGATGATTGAAAGTTTTCTTGAGATGAACGCAGAGATTGCCTTATCCCCGTTCCGCGGAGAGGCGGATTTGGCGTGGCCCCTTTGACGGTCGAAGAAACCGGACGCGGGATTATTCTCCGCTTGATCGGCGAGGTCGAGCGGCACGAGACCGGAACGCGAAGCGGAAAAGACAAAGAGGCCGTGCATCAGATGCGCGTGGCGATCCGGCGTCTGCGCGTGGCTCTCCAAATTTTTGGTCCCGGTTTTGCAAAGGGGGCATGGAAACCCTTGGCCAAGGACTTGCGCAAGTTCGGAGCCGCCTTGGGGGACGTCCGGGATGAGGATATTTTTCTGGAGTGGTTGAAGGAACATGCCGCCACCGTCCCGGACGACCATTTGCCGGCGCTAAACCGATTGCGCGAGTTCCACCTCAAAAGTCGGGCCCTACTGCGCCGGAGCCTCGTTCGAAATTTGAACGGCCCGTCTTATTTCGGATTGATGGCCGCGCTCCACGCCGTTCTTCTGGAAGGGGGGCGAAAATCACGGCGGCTTCCGTTCTTCCGATTCGTCTCCAAAATTCTCCGGCGCGAATGGAAATCGGTCCGCCGCCTGCTGGACGATCTGCCGAAGAAGCCGCGGCCCGATGAGCTTCATCGCCTCCGGATCGCGCTCAAACAACTCCGCTATACCGGGGATTTCCTGAGGGGTTCGGAGGACCGCCGCTTGCCTCTCGAATTGGAGAACATGCTTAAAGCGTGGGTGGGCGAGATACGGGTCATGTTGAATCATTTGGGGAACATTCATGACGCGGTCCTCCATGAAGGAATGTTGAAGGAATTTTTGAGGAGTGAACCGAAGTCGGCGGGAAAATCAGGGGAACTCTCCAAGACCGTTCGCGCGGCGGAACGCGAGCGGCGCGCCTTCCGCCGCGGATCATTCGGGCGCTTTCAAAAACGACGGGCGAAATTTGCGGGCAAACGGGGGATCAAGAGAGCGCGGACTTTGATCAAGCGTTTGACGCGGGCGGACCGAACGTCCCGCATTTTGAACGAGGATGCGCAGGGTGAAGAGGTGGGAAGAATAAATCAAGTTCCGGCGCGACCCATGAGGGAGCGCCGTTGGAGCAACGACGCCGTGCTAATTAATGGAGAATAAATTGAATCGGCGCGCCTTTGTCCGGGAAACCGGCCGCCGTCGTCGTGGAACAGCTATTGCGCGCGCCGATGCGCGTAAACTTCGGGATTGACCAGATTCAAAGGACGCGAGCCTTGGAGCGTCCGCACGACCTCCGCGATGGACTCGGCGACGACGCGTCGGATGGATCGCTCCGAGTAAAACGCGACGTGCGGCGTCAGAACGACTTTCTCCAATTTCAAGATCGGATGGTTCGGATCAAGCGGTTCGTCCTCGAAGACGTCCAACGCGGCGGCGGCGAGCGGTCCTTCCTTCAAGGCATGAATCAACGCGGTCAGGTCCACGATTTTTCCCCGCGCCGTGTTGATGAAATAAGAGCGGTGCTTCATCATGGCGAACTGCGCCGCGCCGAACATTCCGCGCGTCTCCGGCGTCAAGGGGACATGAAGTGAAACGACGTCCGATTGCTTGAGTAACTCCTCCAACTGGCGTTTTCGCTCCGCGCCGACCGACTGAAAAACGTCGTCGTGGAGGTAGGGATCGTAGGCCGAAAGCTTGAAACCGAACGCCTGCGCCTTGCGAGCGAAGGACCGCCCGATTTTGCCCAAGCCGACAATGCCGAGCTTCATTTCATCCATCGGCGGGACGAGCCGCGAGGCGTTGTTGTAAAAGCCCCACCCTTTTTCCCGCATGAGGCGGTCGTAATCGCGCAGGTTGCGCACGATGGCCAAGAGCAATGCCATCGCGTGCGAGGCGACCTCCTCGATGCAATAGTCCGGGACGTTGGAAACAAAGATTCCGGCCTTGGTCGCGGCGGGGACGTCCACCAAATCAAAGCCGATCCCCTGCCGCAAAATGATTTTGCACTTCTTCATCCGCTCGATGGCTCGCGCCGAAACGGGCGTGCGAAAGACGATGACGGCGTCGGCGTCGTCAACCAGCGTCTCCAATTGTTCCGGCGTCGAAGCGCCGCCATAGACCATCTTGGCTCCGATCTTGGCGGCTTCCATGTCGAAAAAAGGAAACGGGCCTTCGCGGTCGGCGGCGAGAATTTGAAATGTTGAATTCGAAGATTCGCTCATGGCGGCCCAAAGGAAAGTATTGAATCAATGCCGGCATAAAACCTCAAGATCAAAGGCGGGAGCGCCCATGAATCGCCCACCGCGAGGCAAAACGGCGGGTAGGGCGGGCGTCCCGGAGCAAAAGCCACGCTTGCAGAGTGTATCGTGGCCACCTTGATTCCCCGACACCAACCGCCCCAATCCTAAACGGGGTCGCGGAATTCTCGAAAAATTGGAATGCGTCATCTCCATTCAAAATCCGATTGCGGATTACGACGGCATAACGCCGCGGCCAAAACGGAAGCAAGCTCCCGCGCTCCACTTCGGCTCTGAAAATGTTCCGGACGCATTCCGCCCCGCATTGCAATTCCGCGTCGTTCGTGGTAGCAAGAATTGAGACGTCTCAGGAGAACGTCGCCTTCGCACTCCGCCGTATTCAGTGTCGCGATTCTCGGATTCCCAACGACGATGGACGCCCGACGGAACCATGGACGTGCAAGTGACCGAGAAGCGAATTATTTTTATAGTAAACGTTTCCCGTGTCCCCCTTGTCCCCTTGTCGCGCATTTCAATTCCTTTGAGTAACATCCTTGATCCCCTCGTCCCTTCGCTTCCTTCTCCTCCGATGGCGGCAATTTGCCGTTCTCGCAGTCTTGCTGGCCGTTTCGTTTTTTCAAGCCGCGGCGATGCAGACCGGAGGGCGGGTTCACAACAACGATTTCAAACATCTTTGGCTTGGGAGCCGGATTCTGGCCAAAGGAGGCGATCCGTATGATCGGGACGTTCTCTTGATGGGAACGCGTCAGGCCGGATTCGAGACGATCAATCCGTTCGTCTATCTTCCGGCGACGGGGCTTTTGATCCGGCCCTTCACGTTCCTGCCGTTCTCCGCTTCGGCGCATTATTGGTTTTGGATGAATTGGACGCTGGCGTGGGTTTGCGCGCTGGGAGGACCGAATTGGCTCAAGGTGGAGGGCCGTTGGCTGGCGCGGCTTGCGGCAGTCGCCTATCT
Source organism: uncultured Candidatus Sumerlaeota bacterium (assembly GCA_964598765.1). Classification (GTDB taxonomy): domain Bacteria; phylum Sumerlaeota; class Sumerlaeia; order MVZB01; family JAJFLK01; genus CAZRCZ01. The sequence continues at coordinate 239,677 of CAZRCZ010000002.1, forward strand.
GATCGGAGCCATGCCGTTTTACCGCCAAATGACCGCCGGACAGATGAACGTCGTTGTTCTGGCCGCGCTGGTTCTTGCGCTCGGCTTGCTGATTCGCGGATGGGATTGCCGGGCGGGTGTTGTCTTGGGAATTGCGGCGGCGTTCAAAATCGCGCCCCTTTTTCTTCTGCTCATTCTGGCCGGACTCCGCCGATGGAAGGCGGCCGGAGTCGGGATCATCACGTTTGTCCTGCTTTGCGTCGGAGCCGATTTATGGACCGGATGGGAAGCCCACGGCGCGGCGTGGTCAACTCTGCGGGCGATGGGTTATGGTCGTTCGGTTTGGGAAGAATTTGGGAACGACTTCTTCCGCGATCCATTCAATCAATCGTTCAATTCGCTCTTCCATCATCTTTTCACGGAAAATCCCCACACCGCGCCTTGGATGAATCTAGGTCCCGGCGCCGCCAACGCCCTTACGTTGACCGCCTCCATTCTCCTGCTTGTCGTGATGCTTCTTGGTTTAAGCGCAGGCTGGAAAGCCCGCCCCAAGTGGAGGGAAGCCCAATCCACCGTCTTCCTCGAAGGCACGCTCTTGATGCTTCTTCTGCCCAGTTTGATGTGGGACCACTACGCGGTTCAGGCGTTGGCCGCGGTGATGTGGATTTTCGGCTCGCGCCGGATGATTTCCCAACCCGCGCTTTTCATTTCCGCGCTATTGATTTTCTTCCTTCTCGCTTGGCCGATCAATCACGGGGCGGAATCTTGGCGACACGGTTGGGGTATCCCGATCATGTCGCTCCGGCTGTGGGGAATTCTCGGATTGCTTGTTGTGCTTTTTCAGGGGCGAGAGCGAAGCATAACCGAAACTGAGCCGCGACCGTGACAGATCGGGTCATGCGGAAACTTCCGCATCCTGACGCTCCCTTACGGTCGCGGCTCGGATGAATCCACCCGTCATGGGCGAATCGGCTTATTCGTAAAGCGTCCAGTCGCGCGTGGCGTTGGGAAGGACGATCACGTTGACCACCACGCTCAACGGACCGCCGAACGGAAAACCGTTCTGTTGCATGTCGAATCGCAAATTGCACGGTCCGGGGACCGAAGGAGCCTGCATCGCTTGGGAGAAGATGTAAGTTTCTCCGGGCGCGACGGTCAGCCCCGAAACGATGTTCATCCGGCTAACCGAGAACATCGAGCAATCGTCGGTTGTGATGGCAAGCCAATAGTTGCCCGCCTGACTCCAAGTCGTGCCGCCGGTGTTTTTCATGTATATTCCGATGGTGAAGCCCTGATTCACCAGAAGCTGGCTTGGGATCGTGTGATAAACCGGCGTCGCGTCGTTGCACAAGACGTCGGATGCGATGAACATGTCGTCCACGCTGAGCGACGTCGCGCGGTCGCTTGCGGAATTGGTGTCGGAGGAGAGCGTGTCGGTCGCGCGGATATAAATCACCGAGGGCAACGATGACGGCAAAGCGAACGTCTGCGGCGCGTTGTCGTCGGCGGTCTTCGTCACCGTGAGCATCGGCGTGAACGTGAGATTGTCGGTCGAGTATGCAAAGACGAAGTCGTCTTGTCCGCTCGTGTTCGTTCCGTGGAACGCCTCGACCGAAAAGACGTGGCGGTTGGTTCCAGATGTGATCGGAATCGTCCACTTATGCTTCAATTGCCAGAAGCCGCCTGTATAGATCTCGGTGATGGATTCGTAAGCGTCGTCGCTGGCAAGCGTGTTGGTGTAGGTTCCCGTCACGACGCCGTTGACCGGAAGATCGGCGTTGGCGCGGTCCGTGAACGAACCCGGCGCGCAAGGAATCGGCGACGGGGTAGCCGTGCGGGTCGGAGTCGGCGTTGACGTTCGCGTCGGAGTCGCCGTCAGTGAACCTACGCCCGTCGGCGAGGGAGTTCCCGTGGCCGTCCGAGTTGGAGAAGCCGTCGCCGTCCGGCTGATCGTTTGAGTCGCGCTTCTTGTGGGAGAAGGCGTGATCGTCCCGGAAACGGTCGGAGTCACCGAAGCGGTTCGTGTCGGCGAGGGCGTTCCCGACGCAGACCGCGTGGGAGAAGCCGTCGCCGTGCGACTGATCGTTTGGGTCGCGCTTCGGGTTGGAGAAGAGGTTGCTGTTCGCGTCGGCGTGGGGGTTGAACTGCGCGTCGGCGTCGGAGAAATCGTTCCCGACGGAGTCGGCGTTCCCGAAGCCGTCCGAGTCGGGCTGGGAGTGAACGTGCGCGTCGGGGTCAGGCTCGGCGTTCGGGTCGGCGTCGGGGTCGGCGTGGAAGTAATGGAAACCGCCGTGCCCAGCAAAAGAACATTGGTCGTCGGTTCATCCGTGTCGTCCGACGTGATCGTGAGGTTGGCGGTCTTGGGTCCAAGCGAGGAAACCGGGCTGAACGCCACGCCGACGGCTCGCGTTCCGCCGGCGGGAACCGGATTAAGTCCCGAATCCGACGTGATGGCGAAATCTCCGGAATCGGCCCCGGTCAATTTGACGGTCCCAATGTTCAGATCGCCGCCTCCCCAAACGGAGACGAATCCAATGTTGTTGATGTTCGCGGTTTGGCTTGCGCTTGGTCCGGCTCCCAACAGACGCGTTCCGAAGTTCAGCGTTTGGGGCGTCGCGTCAATTTCCTGATCCACCGCGTCGCCGACCAACGGGATATTCAACAACGGCGTTCCCGCGTCGCTTGATGAAATGGCGAGGTTGGCCGTTTTGGTCCCGCCGGGCAATACCGGATCGAAGGCAACCTGAACGGTTCGCGTCGCGTTGGTCGCCAGCGTTGTTTGGCCGGTGTCCGAAGTGATGGCAAATTCCGACGCGTTGGTTCCGGTGATCGTGACGGAATTGATCGTCAAGTTGAGCGCGCCGAGATTTTGGATCGTGACCGTCTGCGCCGCCGTTTGTCCCGCGTCCACGTCTTGGCTCATGAAATCCAGCGATCCGGGCAAAACAAGAATTTGCGCCGAGGGGGTGCTGAAGGTCACGCGCAGATAGGGATGATAGGCAGTCGTGGACGCCTTGGTGGCGTAAAAGCCGATGAAATCGGAAACGCCGTCGTTATCGGTGAAATTCGTGTAGCGGAGCTTCATTTGGGTAAGGCCCCGTCCGGGTCCTCCGGATTTATTCACAGCGGCGACGCCGGAGGGGTTAAGAGGGCTGAGCGTCGTCGCGCCGTCGGAGGCCCCGATGATCAAATTACCAGCGTTGTCCACCGTCGAGGGGGCCGCGAAATCGGCGGTCTCGGGAGAGATCTTGCTGTAAATTCCGGTTTTCAACTGCATGTAGGGCGCGCCGAATCCGGCGTCAATGGTTCCCGAACCCCCTCCTCGGGTCATCAGGAGAGTGGCCGTCGTGATCGTCGCGTTGGCGGGGATGTTGCTCGTGCGAAAGGAAAGAATGGTCCGGATCGTCCGATCCGGCAGGGTCGTGGATTCCAAATCGCCGATCCGCAGGGCCGTGTTGCTCCCGTTGGATTTGGTTAAGTTGAGATTCCCTTGTGAGGCGTCGCCCGAAACGTAGCCCTCATGGCCGTTGCCGGTCGCGGCAACGTCCAGCGTGGTCGTCAAGGCGCATCCACGTCGCACGAGAACCAAAGTCGCCAACACTAGAAACAGGAGGGTGGCCGAACCGCGTCCGCGCCTGCGAAGATTCATTGAGCGCTACTCCATTCTATCCGTACAGCTCCCAATCTCGCGTCGCATTCGGCGTCGGAGTCGGAGTGTCGGTGGGCGACGGCGTCACGGTTCCGGTTGGCGAAGGAGTCGCGGTTTGCGTCTCGGTCGCCGTCGTCGTGTCGGTGATCGTCGGCGTCGCCGTGCGCGTCGGCGAGGGCGTCGCTGTGTCGGTCGCCGTGCGCGTCGGCGAAGGCGTCGCCGTGTCCGTCGGCGAAGGCGTCGCAGTTCGCGTCGGTGTCGGCGTGGGCGTCAATCCGCAGGTGGTTATGGATTGAACGAACATGTCGTCAACGGCAATCGTCGTCGCGCGGTCGGGATTGGAATTGGTGTCCGAAGAAAGCGTGTCGGTCACGCGGATGTAAATCACCGACGGCAACGACGACGGCAACGCGAAGGTCTGAGGCGTGTTGTCATCCGCCGTCTTGGTCACCGTCAGCATCGGCGTGAACGTGACGTTGTCCGTCGAGTAGGCAAACAGGAAATTATCCTGTCCGCTGGTGTTAGTGCTGTGCCACGCCTCGACCGAGAAGGTGTGAACATCGGACCCCGGCGTGATCGGGATCGTCCATTTGTGCTTCAACTGCCAGAAGCCTCCGGTATAGACCTCGGTGACGAACTCGTAGTTGTCGTCGCTGGCGAGCGTGGCGGTGTAATCGCCCGTAAGCGTGCCGGTGACCGGAAGATCGGCGTTGGCCCGGTCAGTGGAGGTTCCCGGACTGCACGGAGTCGGCGAGGGCGTGGCCGTCCGAGTTTCCGTCGGCGTGGCCGTCCGGGTCGGGCTGAGCGTGGCGGAACGGGTGGCGGTCGGCGTGGCGGTATTGGTCGGCGTCGGCGTCAGGTTGCAAGTGATGGACGAGGTGATGAACATGTCGTCAACGAAGACAGTCGTCGCGCGATCGGGGTTGGAATTGATGTCCGACGAAAGCGAATCGGTCACGCGGATCAGAATTTGCGATGGCAACGACGCCGGGAGCGTGAACGTTTGCGGCGTGTTGTCGTCCGCCGTCTTGGTCACCACTAGCATCGGAATCCAGGTGACGGCGCCGTCCACCGAATAGCTAAAGATGAAATCATCCTGTCCGTTGGTGTTCGTTCCGTGATACGCCTCGACCGAGAAGACGTGCGAATCGGTCAGCGGCGTGATTGGAACGACCCAGCGGTGCTTCAACTGCCAGAAGCCGGCGGAGTAAACTTCGGTGACGGACTCGTAAGTATCGTCGCTGGTAAGGGTATTGGTGTAGTCGCCCGAGACCGTCCCCAAGATCGGGACATCGGCGTTGGCGCGGTCAGTGAAACTTCCCGGAATGCAAGGCGTGGGGGAGGGCGAAGGAGACGCCGTATTGGTCGGCGTGGCCGTTGCCGAACCGGTCGGCGTCGGCGTGGCCGTGTGCGTGATCGTCACGCTGGCCGTTCGCGTGGGGGTCGGCGTTGCCGAACGGGTCGCCGTGGGGGTGGTGGTGCCCGTCGAGGTCGGCGTGGAGGAGCGCGTCGGCGAGGGGGTTGGGGTCGGCGTGGGCGTGACCGCCGTGGCGAGCAACAGAACGTTGGTCGTCGCCGAGTTTTCCGCGTTCGTCACGAACGTCAAATTGGCGGTTTTGGAGCCGGGGGAGGATATGGGGTTAAACGCCACGCCGACGGTGCGCGTTCCGCCGGCCACGATCGGATTCGTCCCTGAATCCGAAGTAATGTTGAAATCCGAGGCGTCGGTTCCAGTCAAGGAGACGCCTGTGACCGTCATGTCGCCGCCCCCCCAGATCGAGACGTAGCAAATGTTCGTCGCGGTGACCGTCTGGCTTGCGCTAGGCCCGGAACCGAACAATCGCGTTCCGAAATTGACCGGATTGGGCGAGCAACTGATCTCCGGAGCCACCGCGTCGCCCGTGAGGTCAACATTGGCGGTCGGCAACAACGAGTCGCTGGAGGAAATCGTCAGAAACGCCGCCTTGGTTCCGGTCGGGTCGGTCGGAATAAACGCGACTTGAACCGTCCGAGATTGCCCCGGGAGGAGGGTCGTTTCCCCCGTGTCGGACGTGATCGTGTAATTGGCGGGAAAACTTCCGGTTAATGACACCGAATTGATCGTCAGATTGGTTCCCCCTTGGTTCTGGATCGTCACGGTTTGCGAGGCTGATTGCCCCAGACTGATGTCCCGGCTGGAGAAATCCAATCCTCCGGGCAGGACGACGATGTTGGAAGAACCGGTCTGATACGTCACCCTCAAAAGCGGTCTGCGATCCACCGCCGCCGCCTTGGTGGCGTAAAATCCGATGTAATCCGAATTGCCGTCGTTATCGGTGAAATTCGTGTAGCGAAGTTTCATCTGAGTCCAGCCGCTGTCGGGGCCTCCCGCCTTGTTCACGGCGGCGACGCCGGAGGCGTTCAGCAGGCTTTGCGATTGATCGCCATCATTGGTTCCGATGTTGAGCGTGCCGGCATTGGACGCGTCGGACGAGGCGCTGAAATCGTAAATTTCCAGTTGTTGCTTGTTATAGAAGCCTGTTCTCACCTGCATATAAGGGGACCCAAACCCCGCGTCAATGGTTCCGGAGCCTCCGCCGCGAGTCAGAATGAGGGTTGCCGTCGTGATCGTCGCATAGGAGGGAATGTTGAACGTCTGAAACGACAGCACGGTTCGGATCGTGCGATCGGGCAATGCAACGGACTCCAGATCGCCGATACGAAGGGCGGAGTTGGAATTGTTGGCCTTGGTGGAGACGAGGTTTCCCAGACTGGAATCCCCGGAAACGTAACCCTCTTGGTTGCCACTGGTGCCGGAGATATCCACTGTCACCGTGACCGCCGACACGGGACGATTCCAAGCGACGACCCCCGCGAGGACGGCAAAAAAGACCGCCATGCGCAAAACCGGGCGCATCGGTTTGATCTCGGTCTTTTGGGATAACATCGGACGCATAAGGATGACCTCCATTGGGATCCGCTTAAAGTGGCGCTTTCCGGTCAAACCGGTCCAATCCGGCTTGATTGGACTTTCGATTCCTAATCAAAATGGCGGGGAACCGCCACAACGGTATTGATATATGCTAAAGTTTTGCAAGTGTCAACCCGATATACCTTTATTTAAGGGCTATTCCCCGGATTTTCCGGGGGTCAGCCCTTGAATTAAGCCGCAGAAAGCAAAAAACATGCCTCGGCGACGTGGCTCGGAGAGCCAGCCCGTTGGACATGGCAAGATGACCATGCCACGAGGTTCCTCGAAACGATTTTCACTCCCACCGTATCGGGTTGGGAACATCCACGTCCAGGCGGTCCAGAATCTTCTGGACGACGAATCGGATCAAATCCTCCATCCCTTGAGGGTGGTGATAGAAACCGGGACTGGCGGGCAGGATCACCCCTCCGGCCTCCGCGACGGCCTCCATGTTCCGCAAGTCAATCAGCGTCAATGGTGTCTCGCGCGGGACGAGGATCAGCGTTCGCCCCTCCTTGAGCGTCACGGCGGCCGATCGCGTCAGAAGATTGTCCGAGATGCCGTGCGCAATCGCCGCCAACGTGTTCATCGAACAGGGCACGACGATCATCGCCTCGGCGCGGAAAGTTCCGCTGGCGGGTCCCGCGCCGATGTCGGCGGCAGGGTGAACCACGATCCGTCCGATATGCTCCGGCGAAAGATCGAGATAGGGGATCAGATTTCGTCTGCCCGAGCCGGGGAGTTGATTCGCGCCCAATCTTGCCCTGACCGGTTTCAGTTCGTCGCGGATGACCCATTCTCCCGCCGGAGTGGCGATCAGGTGGATTTCATGGCGGGGATCGGCGGAAAGCGTCTCGATCAGACGACGCGCGTAGATCGCGCCGCTGGCTCCGCTCACGCCGACAATGAATCGCCTCGGACCTTTGGGCTTTTCAGGGGGCTTTTCAGGGCGCGGGGGACGTTTAATTTTTGGAGAACGCACGGGATTTGTGCGATTCACAAGAAGATGACAAAGTTCATCATCGCAATCTGGTGAATCTTACCCATTTCCTCACCATGGAAACGGATCATAATACTGGGGCGTCGCGGGGCGGAGACGAGCCAAATATCGGCGAGCCTCCCGTTCCTCGTCCGAGGCCGGTTTCTGGTGGTCAATGACTCTGGTGGCCGTCACGGTGATCCGCTCGCGTGGAACGTCAAAGCCGGTCGCGCTCTCGACAATGCGATAAAGCGTCATGCCATCGGGCGAAAGCCGAAGGTGGTTGCGCCCCTCCTTGCCTTCCCACTCCAATTCCCGCCCGACCCATTCGGCGTTGATTGTCTCCTCGCCGAGCGGACTGATGACGTGGAGTTTGTAGTGGTCCAGCCCTTGGCTGAGGACGTAGTAGCTCGGTTCGGGTTTGATGTTGTTGACCATGTAAGTCCCGATGAATTGGATCGGCGAATGAAGGGGCTGATCGTCGGCGCCGGCCGACTTGCGGAAGACAAAGAGCGTCGCCCCTTGACCCCACGGAATCCGGCGAAGTTCCGCCAACGCGAAACCTTGTTTCTGGAAATCCTCGAGCGCCCGCGCGACGGCCGCCTGCGGGGCAAACTCGCGCGCCAGCGCGTCCGCCGAATCGGTCGGCTTGGCCGAGACGCCCGCCTCCGTCGTGAAGAACAGGCGGTAGCGCTCTTCGGTCGCCGAGGCCGCGAATCCCTGAGGCGCGTTCGTGTAGCTCGCGCAACCTCCGGCAATGAGGACAAGCGTCGCCGCGGACAGAGCCTTCCATCCGCGCTTCAACCAATCTTGATTCATCTTCGCGTGTTCCATCGGTTCGCTTTCATCCTTCCGGCGGAAAATTTGACACTCCTGACAACCCTCCAACCATAGCCAACGGGGGCGGATTGTCAAAAGAAATTTCCGATTTTACGGGATGACTTTGGCGATCGCGGGGCAAACGCGACTTCTTTACCGTCCCGCGACTTCGCCGAGTTTGGGAGGCTGGGGATTGACCTTCAAATCCTCGTCCGCCTTGACGAAACCCAGCCAACAGTGGGCCATCTCTTGGTCGGTGGCTTCGCCCCAAAAAACTTCCTTGGGGGGCTTCGTCGGATTGAAAGGATTCTCCGCCGAGTTGTCGTGCACCGAGACCATGTGGAGTTGCGTCCCTTTGGGAATGAGCATCGGCTTGTCAAAGGCGTAAACGGTCTGCCAGTTGAAATCGAAATGACGCACGTCCACAAGCGTTTCCTTCCGGCCGTCGGGATAGGTCGCCGTGACGTTCATTCCCTTCCCAAGGAAGTGCATGTGCGGCATGACGGTGTAGAGGGTGATGTCGTAGGGAGCGCGCCAATTCCCCTCGTGCGTTGCCGCCGCATCGCCCGCCTTGATGTCGAGCTTCATCGAGCCGACGAGCGAAATTTTCTGCTCATGCTGAATCGGCTTGCGGGCAAAAATGATCCCCATGCCGGATCGGTCCTTGGCGTCCTTGCCGGTCGTGTTGTGGTAATGGACCTGATAAACGATGTCGGCGTGCGCCGGAATTTTTCTGCCGGTCCCTTCGGGGAAGGTGTTGGGGGGCGTGCCGGGAGCCCATCCGCCGAGGAGCATATCCAAGCGCGTCGTGCCTTGCTCGCCCGACATCCCGCAGACAAAACCGGGTTCCGGGGTCGCCTCGTCCTTGGCGCGTGCTTTGCCGGTCACATCGGCGTAGGCCATGATGTGATGGCAGACTTGGCGATTGCCGGGGGCGTATTCGATGGACTGGACCCAAGCGTCCTCGTTGAGGCCGGTCGGGAAAACGAAACACCGATACTCGTCGTTGACGTTCGCGCCCAGCGTGTATTCGGGAATGCGGAAAGCAAGGTCGGGAGCGCCTGCCAGCCATTCCTTATTGTCGAAGGTGGGGGGCAAAGGGAGGTCCTTCTTGTCCCCTTCCGGCGCGCCGGATTCAACCCAACCGGCGATCGCGGCGATTTGGTCATCGGTCAGCGAGGTGTCGTTCCGATATTTGAGGGCAATTTTTTCGGCGTGGAACGGCGGCATGTGGCGCGAGGCGACTTCTTTTTTGATCGCCTTGGCCCACGGGCGCGCCTCTTCGTAGGTCATGAGTGACATGGGGGCAAGTTCTCCGGCGCGGTGACATTCGACGCACCGGGAATAGAAAATCGGCGCGACGTCGCGGGTAAAAGTTGCCTGCTTGGAGGTCGGGGCGTTGTCATCCGCAGTGGCTTTCCCCCCGAAGATCGTCACGGCGACCGCCAAAGTCGCCATCGCCGCGCGAACGGGAATACAAATACTTTTTTTCATCTTGCTCACCTCTTGCTTCTCTTTCTTCCGCAATCCCAACCGGTAAGAGAGCGGTTCCTTCCCGCCCCCACTAAATCGGACTGTCCCGCCTCGCGTCCAGTTTGGCGCGGTTGAGGGATATTTTTCAAGGAAACAAGCACGGACAAGCCCTATCCAACAATATGGTTGCAACCCGGTGCGGCGATGAACATCCACCCTCCGCCGCCGCTTATCTTGCCCGTCCCTTTTTCTTGGATGACTATTGCTCATCATTTCGAATCGGGATCGGCTGATTTTTAACCACCCGAGCCAGTCCGACATCAATCGTCAGGGGGCGGTGGAGACCGTGTTTCTGGGCGAACGCGGTCCATTTCGCGTTGCTTAATTGAAGGCGACGATGACGAGGGCGCGGGTCTTTTTTTAGGTGATCCGCCAACAGGGTCGACCTCACGAGCGATTCGTCGAATTTGAAGGCGCGGGCGATTTTCAATCCAAGATCAAAGGGCGAAAGGGACGATGATCCGACCAGATGATAAATTTCTCCCTTGGGCAAGGCCCGCGCCAAAAGCGCGATTCCCTGCGCGAGGTCGTCGCCAAAGGTCGGCGTGATGAGTTGATCGGTGAAAAGCGAAACCTCGCGCCCGGCGACCAGCGAATTGTAAATCGTTTGAACCAGATCGGGGCGGGGCGCGGGTTGGGGACAATATGGATAGGCGATCCGAACGATCGTCCACGCGGGAGCTTTGCGCGCCGCTTCTTCGGCCATGAGTTTGGTCCGCCCATACCATTCAATCGGCTTGGGTGAGTCGGATTCGACATACGCTCCTTGCTTTGATCCATCGAAAACGAAATCGGTCGAGACATGGATGAGATGAAATCCATTTTCCGCGCACGCGCGCGCCACGTTCTCGGTCCCGAGCGCGTTAATGCGATAACAAGGTCCGGTCTTATCTCCGGTTTGCGCATGGGCGCGGGAAACGTCGGTATAGGCGGCCAGATGAACCAACGCTTTGGCGGTCCCGTGAGTCGCGGCGAATTTCAATAATTGCGCGCGGTCGGTAATGTCAATTTTTTCCTCTCCCGCGACGTCAATCGGAACCAGATCGAACCTTAAGGAGGCCGAAGCCTTGAGGCGCGAGCCGATCAATCCGGAAAGTCCCGTGACGAGGAGTTTCGGTTTTTCGTGCGTGAAGCGGGCTATCTGCGCCATGATTGAATTCTTGCGGACATTTCACGAAGGATGGATTATCCCTATCCGCGATGGTTTTCGCCTCTTACATTTTCCTTTTCGGTTTTCTCCCGCTCACGCTGACGCTTTATTATCTTCTTCCCGCGCAATTCCGCTCACTCTTCCTGACGTTGGTCTCATACGTTTTCTTGGGATGGTGGCGTCCTGATTTTGTCCTTTTGCTCCTCTTCTCGACGGTCGTGGATTGGGCGTTGGGAGAAGTAATCGCTTCGGCGGAAAAACAAAGCACGAAGAAATGGGCCGTCGCCGCGTCGGTCGTCGTCAACCTCGGCATGTTAGGCTACTTCAAATACTTCAATTTCGGCATGGAAAATTTGAACCGCGCGCTGGGTTGGTTCGGCCATGAACCCATCGCTTGGACGCGCGTTGTCCTCCCCATCGGCATTTCGTTCTACGCTTTTCAGACGATCACCTACACCGTGGACCTTTATCGCGGCAACGCGCAGAAGGCGCGCAACCTGATGGACTACGCCTGCTATGTTTCTCTTTTTCCGCATTTGGTCGCCGGACCGATCCTTCGCTACAACGTCATGGACCAACAACTCCGCTCGCGGACTCACACGCTCGATAAATTCGCGCAGGGATGCTTTATGTTCATGCTCGGCTTGGCGAAAAAAGTGCTCATCGCCGATAATCTGGCCTCGACAAGCGACGCGGCTTTTTCCAGTCTCCATCCCGGAGGATCGGGCGCGTGGTTCGGTTTGCTGGCCTACACCTTCCAACTTTATTTTGATTTCTCCGGCTATTCGGACATGGCCATCGGGCTGGCGTTGATGATCGGCTTTCAGATTCCGAAAAACTTCGACTCGCCTTTCAAATCCAAATCGGTCACGGAGATTTGGCGACGATGGCACATTTCGCTTTCGACGTGGTTGCGCGATTATCTCTACATTCCGCTGGGGGGCAACCGGCATGGAATCGCGCGAACCTATTTTGCCGTCGCCGCCGTGATGATCTTGGGAGGATTCTGGCACGGCGCGCAGTGGACGTTCGTTCTGTGGGGAGCCTACAATGGCCTGTTTCTCGTTCTGGAGCGAATGTTGGAACGCAGGGCGTTGTGGGCATGGTTGCCCGGTCCGCTTCAAGTCGCCGCCGCGTTCTTGTTTTGGATCGGCGGCATGGCGATCTTCCGGTCCGAATCGCTTCATGGCCTAGGGGTGATGATTCGAGGATTGGCCGGCTTGCAGGGATGGGAAATGGCCGGAGCGATCCGCGACGTCGCGCTCAAGCCGATCACGCTTTACGCGATGACCGTCGCGCCGTTGATCGTTTGGGGAGGAAAGCAGACGTGGGATTTGTCGCTCCAGCGCTCGGCGTGGAAAAATCTCGGCGCGCTCGCGCTTTTCGCGATGTCGGTTCTCCATCTTTTCTTTCATTCGTATCGGCCTTTTCTTTACTACCAATTCTGAGAATCGCCGTCATGAATTTTCAAAATCCCGCAAAGCGCGACCTGCTGACACTGGTGATTCCCTTTCTGACGATCGTATTCTGCGCCTCGGCGGTGGATTGGATTTGGCCGCTCGCCCGGCCTTATCAACCGTTGTCGGGACCTCCGCGCAACCAACGGCATTTCCGCGACGGTTCGTTGACAAAGGGATTCGAAGACGAGCGCCAGAACCGATCTCGAACCGCCGCTTCATGCCGTCCGGCGTGGAACGAATTGCTTTATTGGACGGCGCGGGAAGTTCCCCCGCAAGTCGTCGTCGGAAAGGACGGATGGCTCTTCTGGCGAGGCGCGAACTTCCACGAATTTGACGACAAAACCCGCGCGGAACTGGGACGAAATTTGGACTTTGTCGCCGACGTGAGCGATTTTCTCCGCGAGCGCCACGTCGAACTGATCTTTCTCGTCAGCCCGGACAAGGCGCGCATCTATCCCGAACAATGTTTCAAGGACGACCGAATGCCCGAACCTGCGGCGGGTCTTTATTCGTGGCTGATGGATCAATTGAAATCACGCGGCATCCGAACAATTAATTTGGAGAGAAGCATTCTTGCGCTGAAAGCGGAACATCCCGACCTGCTTCTCTATGGCACGACCGATACCCATTGGCTCGATTTCACCATCAAGGCGGTCGCCAAGGAACTGAGGGATTACATCTTCGCGCAAAAATTGCTCGACCCTGCCGGAGAAGTCAAGGATTGGGACGGCCGCTACGCCGAAGTTCAGTGGCAGGATGAGGACAAACCCGGCAACTTGGCCACGATGGTCGGGGTTTACAAAAACGGACCCGCCCACAAGCGATTCAGCTTTGCCCAAACCCTCCGTTACGTCGCCGACCGCAAAACAGGGGAAGGAATTGAAACTTTCGGCTCGTCCGACGTTGTGATGATCGGAACAAGCTTCACGGCGGAGGAAAATTACGATCTTCCCCAATCCTTCGCGATGGTCCTTCGCCGTCCCGTCGAATGGCACAGCGCCGACGCCACGCTGACCTATCGCCTCATGTCCGACTTCATCAAGGACGAGCGAAATCTCGCCGACGTCAAGCTGATGATTTGGGAAGTTCACCTCGGCATCTGATCCGCCGAGGGTTTGATCCCCTCCATGAAAAGCGAATCGGGTTTATAGACCGAGCCATCCGGTTGGGTGTCGAGATGGAAATCGGTCCAACCCGCGATCCGGCTTTGCATGGCCGAGACGGCTTGAATTTCTGAAAATCCCGACTCACTTAACAATATCCCGAGCGAGTGGGAATCATACATCCACAAATGGACTTCCCCTCCCGCGCGAAATCTTCCGAGTTCAAGGTGGCGCGCGCGTTGTGAGTTGAGATTAAACCGAGCCACCCAATTGCCCGCGGATTCGCGTAAACGTCGCAAGGTCCCCGTTAAGCCGCGTCTTCTGTAAAGGTCGGTTAGTTTCGAAATAAGTAAACCGGTGAACGAGGCGCCTGATTTCAGTCCGGCTTCTTCAAGAATACGACGCGATTCTTCGCCACAATGAGCCAGAAGAAATTCCCTTTCCCGCGGACCCGCCTTGCGGATGAATTCCGCCATTTCTCCCCCCGACTTCTCCCGCACGATTTGATCCAACATTTCCAGCATGGTCCATTCGTATCGGAACTGCGCCTCCGCGTCCCCCTTCCGCGCCTTCGCAAGATTTTCCAAGTAATCGCGGACGATCCGCTCAAGATCGGGAACAACGACGCGCAAAACGCCCCCGGGTTTCATAACGCGAAAACATTCGCTCAGAAATTTCGGGGCATCGCTTTTGGAGAAATGCTCAAGGACATGCGAATGATAAACCGCGCCGAAATGATTGTCGGGAAAAGGAATTCCTTTACGGAGATCGCAAACCATCACCGCCGGATCATCCGAGTCGAAGTCCACATTGGTAAAAGCGGGATGACGCCGCCTTCCGCAACCCAAATTGAGATAGTCGGGCATCAGTTCTCGCCTCTCGATACCCGCGTCGGTTCCGGCTTACGATAGACAGCCGTCACCGATTGTCCGACCGGAAGCTCTTTGGCGAATGACAATTTCCAAGCAAGCATTCTTCCCGTCAAGCCGCCGAGCGCGTTCAAGATGCGATAACCCAGTGAAACGTCCATCAATCGCTCCGGATAGCCGAAGGTTTTGCACAAAACATTCGAGGCAACGGAAGCGGCGTAGTATTGCCGATGAATCGGATCGAGCCGCTCGTGCTCGATGGCGACGATCTGCAACTTAAAAAGATCGGCAACGTTCCTCAAGCACCGATCCGTCCACCACGTCACGTGGTGGGGCGGAAGGTTGAGAAGATGATTGCGGACCTTAGACACGAATGAATCCTCGGCGGGAACGGAAAAGATCAGAAGTCCGCCCGGCTTAAGACAAGCCAACCCCGCCATGATGAACGATCGGGGATCGGCGATATGTTCCAGCGTCTGAAACGAGCAAACCGCGTCGTAGCGCTCTCTGTTTTCCTTCGCGTGTTCCTCCGCCGATTCCGCGAGAACGCGGATGCCGTTTCGCTCGGCCTCTTCTTGGGCTTTTCGGTTCATTTCCAAACCTGTGTAGCTCTTCGCCCCAAGCTTGGCTGAATAAGCGCCGCGTCCGCAACCGATGTCCAGAACGTCGTCGGTCGGACGGATTAGCCTTGCGGCAAGGCGATATTCGCTTTTGTCCTCTAGGTAATACCAATCATAATTTTGGAGCGCGGCGTAAAACTTTTCCGAACCCGGAGTGGCCGGATGAAAGAAACCGAGATCGCAATTCGAACAGCGGCAAAATGCGACTTGCTCCGCTCCCTTAAATTCCTCCGCGGTATCCACGCCGAGGCTTCTTCGATAGAGACGAATCAGATCAGCGGTCTGGATCGCCTCGACGACCGAGGCGTTCGATCCCGCGCAAAGGGGACAGGCGAGGCTCATGGAAGTTTGACGCCGATTCTTCCGGCGTTGTCTATTCGATTCAACATCATGGCGATTTTGTTTTCCCTGAAATAGGCGTCGGTCGCCTCCTTCGCCCCTTCCCAATAACCGTAATCGTCCAAAATCAGGACGCCGCCGGATGAAAGTCTGGGGAAAAGATGCCGCAATTCGTGGGAAGTTGATTCATACCAATCGGTGTCAAGCCGGAGCAATGCGATCCGTTCGGGAACCGTCGCCGGTATGGTTTCCTCGACCTTTCCCTTCACGAAAACCAGCCGATCCAACGGATAGCCCGTCGAGCGCAGGTTTTTCTCGACTTCCTCTAAGGGGGAATAGCACCAGCGATTGTGCGTCGCGGTCTGATGTTTGCTCCACGTTTGCTTGGCCGGCGCGTCAATCCGGCTCGTGTCCTTTTCCGTCGGTTCGCTCATCCCTTCATACGTGTCGTAGAGATAAATTTTCCGATCCGTCGCGCCCATGCGCAAAAGAATCAGCGCCGCAAGCATCGCGCTTCCCCCTTTCCAGACGCCGCACTCGACCACGTCGCCCGGAATTTCGGCGTTCACGATGTATTCCGTCGCCTTGTACAGCGCGTGCATCCGCTCGATCGAGGTCATCGTGAAATTTTTGCATCGCTCGTGAAGCTCGGTGAATTCCTTTTCCAAGTCGTGGGGATAAGGCGACCGATCCGGCCTTCGGACCAGATCGTATCCCAATCCGCGTATCAAACCGGCAATGAAATATTTTATCATGAAAACCAACCGCAAAGACGCCAAGGCGCAAAGATGGCCTGAATGGAAGCCTGATTGCTTGATCTTGAAAGTGACTTCTCCGTGTCTCTGTGGTTTTTTTTCATTGCTCAGGCGCGGATCTTCTCAGCCTTTTGTGTCGGCGCGCAGTTGGCGAGGTAACTTTGAATCGTTCTCTTCAAACCTTCTTCGAGCGAAGTTTTCGCTCGGAAACCCAACTCCCGCTCGGCGCGACCGACGTCAAGGCAACGGCGGGGTTGGCCGTCCGGCTTGGTCGCGTCCCAGATAATCTTCCCTTTGAAATCCATCAGGCGGCAAATCAACTCGACCAAATCCTTGATCGAAATTTCGCGTCCCGCCCCGATGTTCATCGGTTCGGATGCATTATATTTCTCCGCCGCCAAGATGATCGCCTCGGCACAGTCCTCGACGTAAAGAAACTCGCGGGTTGCCTTTCCCGTTCCCCAGCAGACGATTTGATCTTCTCCCTTTTGCATCGCCTCGGCCACCTTGCGGATCAACGCCGGAATGACGTGAGAGGAACTGGGATCGAAGTTGTCCCCCGGACCGTAAAGATTCACGGGCAGAAGATAAATGGAATTGAAACCGTATTGATCGCGGTAAGCCTGCGACTGAACCAAAAGCATTTTCTTCGCCAAACCGTAGGGGGCGTTGGTTTCTTCGGGATAGCCGTCCCAAAGATTCTCCTCCTTGAACGGAACCGGAGTGAATTTCGGATAAGCGCAAATCGTCCCGATGGCGATGAATTTTTCGATCCCGCTCAGCCGTCCCTCCTCCATCAACTGCGTTCCCATCATCAGGTTTTCGTAGAAAAAACGACCGGGGTTTTCCCGGTTCGCACCGATTCCGCCGACGACCGCCGCGAGGTGAATCACCACGTCGGGGCGCGCGTCGGCGTAAAGCCGCCGGACCGCGTCCTGCCGAACCAGATCGTAATCCTTGCGAAGGGGAACAAAAATCTCCGAGCAACCCCGCTCGCGCAGTTTCCGGACGACGTTGGATCCCAGAAACCCGGCTCCTCCGGTCACGCATATCCGCTTTGTCTCCAATGAATTCACCGGAATTGTCATTCTTCTCTTGCTCTTACTCTTGCTCTTGCTCCGACAAGGTAGTCCTCCCTAAATCGAAGGCGCCCCATCTTTGTCTTCCACAATCGGAACGGCAAAAACGTCGCGAAGCAGATACGTCGCCGCCGGAACGCCGAGCATCATTCCCCACACCCCGCCGACCTGATGTCCGACGAAGAGGATGAACACGACGGCGACGGGGTTGATTCTGAACTCGCGCCCGAAGATGTAAGGTCCGATCACGTAGCCGATCATCCCGTGAATGATCAAAATCGAACCCATCATCCAGAGGGCGCTGTTCAATCCTTTTTCGTTCAGAGTCACCAAACCGATCGCGGCGAATTGCGGTATGGCTCCGACGACCGGAATCAAACTTGTCACGAACGTTAAAAGCGCAAGCAGGGCGACGGACGAAACGCGGAGCGCGAACAACGGGATCAGCATGAGGAGCGTCGTGACAAAGGCGATGAATGCCATGGCCTGAAATCCCTTGCCGATGGAAAGCGCGAACTTGACGACGGGCTGAGCGGCCTCTTCGAAAAAGTCGCGCAATCTTGACTTCGATAGGCTCTCAACCTCGCGCGTCAAACGCGCATAATCGTAGGAAATCAGGAAGCTGAACAGGATGGCCAGCAACGACGTCATGAAGAATCCGACCGCGTAGAGAGTAAACTGCGGTATGTTGGTCTGGAGATAAACACGCGCCTCGTCAATCATGGCCTCCAATTCGTCCTCCGCCGCTTGGCTCTTGACGATGAATTTCGGATAGGCCGCCTCCAGCAAAAGTCGGTTCAGCTTTTGCACTTCCTGCTCGGCCAGCGCCTGTCGGTTGCGCGCCAACAGCGCTTTGATCTTCGGACTCTCCGTCACCGCGATCTCGCCGAAATCCCACGACCGGTAAAAATCGCGGTTGGCGAGAACCTTCTCGTTCAGCTCCTTGAGAATCTCGTTCTCCAATTCGGGATTGGAAGAGTAATCCAGCGGCGTCGCCGATTTCTTTGCCGCGTCCTGAACCGATTGGCGCGTCTCCGGAGCAAGATGGTCCATGACTCGTCGTCCGGGAGACGGGGACGGGAGCTTGGCATCCTCGACCAATTGAACGTAGAATCGAGGCCAATCTATGTCTCCCTGATGGAAAAGCGACGGCTCGGCGTGGAATCCGATCATCCCGGCGGCGTTCGGATATTTGGAGACCAGATCGTCGCGGACCTGATGGAGCTTTTTCTGAATTTCCGGAAGCTTGGCTTGCAACCCGGCCACCTGATTGAACACGCTTGGAATGATCATCACGTAAAGCCCGATGTAGGCGACGAAAATGAAGGAATAAACCATGACAATCGCCAATGTTCGGCTAAGGCGGAGCTTGCGCATGAGAAAATTCGACGCCGGAAGCGCGAAAAATCCGATGATGTAGGTCAGGAAGATCAGGGTGAAAAATTTGCGCAAAAGAAAGATCAGCGCGAATAGGATGATCCAAATGATCGCCTTGCGGTTGATCTGGTAGAAGCGGTCCAGACTGAAGTCCATGCCGTTGAGGGTAGCAAATAAAAGCGTGGCGTCAATCCTTGTGATGTCTCCGGGGTTGAAACCGTCCCCTTCCCGATGGATAATCCCCTTGGAGCCAAGAGGATTGGGAGTCGCAACATGATTACCACCAAGCTAAAAACATTGTTCGGTCCGGCGGGACCCAAAAGGCCAAAAAAATGGGAAATCCGCCAAGAGGACTTCCCGTGGTTCGATCAACCCGACGCTTTGGATCTCTTGGAATCTCGCCGCCGCCGAGGCGACATCAACGATCAACAACACGAATGGCTCCGCAAATGGGTCGTGGACGGCTATTTCGTCGCGCAGAATTTGATCGAGCCGGAATTGGTGAACGGCATGTTGCAAGACCTCGACGCCGTCTGGTCCGCTCAAACTCCCATCGAGGGTCTGCGCATCGAGGACGTGAAACTCAAACCCGACGACCCGATCGGCTTTCCCCATTCCAAGCTGGTGACGCTCGACTTGCCGACGCGGGAGCGGCTGAAATCCGCCGGCAAATGGCGCATCCTGAACTTCTGGCAATACTCGAAGAATACCAAGGCCATCAAGGACAACCCGAAGATCATCGAATTGGCGTCGCTGATTTTGGATCGTCCCGCCCTGCCGCATTACACGATCAATTTCACCTTCGGGAGCCGCCAGAAATTGCATCAAGACATGGCGGTCTTTCACATTTTGCCGCTAAACTTTCTGGTCGGAGTCTGGCTGGCGTGCGAGGACATTTCCGCCGAAAGCGGGCCGCTGGTTTTTTATCCCGGCTCGCATAAGGAGCCGATGTTTCCGGCGTTTGACAATTATCCACAGACCAACCTGAAAACCTGCGACGCCGATGCCACGGCCGGTTACGAAGCCTACTTGGATCGGCTTAGCAAGAAATACGAGCGGAAGACGTTTCTCGCCAAGAAAGGGGAGATTCTTTTCTGGCACGGGATGCTTTTCCATGGTGGGGATAACGTCGTCAATCCCGCGCTTACGCGCAAATCCTACGTTTGCCACTACATCCCGGACGGCATGAACCGCGAAACGGACATGGTCGGTCCGTTTAATTGGTAGAACATCCGATCAAGGAGCCGCCGATGGACGAGGTTGGACGCCGAGAGGTCCCTCTTGGCTTCGGGGCTTAACGTATCGGCGTGAATCGGGGTTCATCGGCGGTTTTTGGAAATCAACATTCTCAAGAAAACGCTCAAGACTTGCCGCCATTGTCACGTTAAGGAAGGAGAAACGTTCCGCGCGGGAGAGGCGGGGAGAGGAGTAGTCGAACGTCATGGAAGCCATCAACGTCGAACTGATTCGCGGCGACGGCGCGAAGATTCCGGGCCGAATCGCTTTGGGCAGGGTGACGCCCGATCTGGCGGAAAGGGTCCAGATCACCCTCCAATGCGGCGAGATGGTCATCACCCGGAGCGGCGACGACTATTTCGGCGCCCTCGAAGATCTGCGCCACGAACTCGAGTCCCAAAATCTCCTGCTCAATTGCTACGGGGCCAGCCGGAATGTTTCCCCTTCCCGCGCCTCCAGCGAAATCAGTTACGGCTATTACGCTTACCGGCTGACGCTGGGTCGCCCGTCCACGCACAAGGACGTGGTCACCGTCTTCTCCTCCGGTCCGGACGTGATTCCGGCGACGGTAAGGGAGCAAAGGGAGTTTCACCGCGAATGGCTTGAAAGTCTCGGTTGGAAATTCGGTTGCAATGGGGAGATTCTCAGCCGGAAAATTTCCTATAATCCCTACAATCCGCCTCTGCTGGTTCTCGGCTGGCTGGCGATCTCCGATTTCGTCCGGGAACTCCGGACCCGCTACGAGGCGCGCAGAAGCGCGCATCCAACGCGCTGATCCGCGCTTGCGCCCCTCGCCCGGCTTCCATAAGATTGAAACCGATTGATCGGGAAACGACCGCCCGGAACGGGCGATTTCTTTCACCGTTCGGGAATACGCGGCGCCATGGAAATCACGCTCAACGGCGAACCTTTCATTCACGACGCTTCTTGCACCGTCGCCGGTCTGCTCGAACTCAAGCGGATCACCTCCCGCCGCGTGGCGGTGATGCTCAACGACGCCGTCGTCAAGAAAGAATTATTCGCGCAAACTCTGATCCACGAAGGGGATCGGGTCGAGATTATTCAAATGGTCGGGGGAGGGTGAAATTCCGCTACCGCGTCAACAATCCGGCGTCAATGACGAATTGCGAGCCGGTGATGAACCGCGCCTTGTCCGACGCCAAATATACCACCGCTTGGGCGACGTCCTCCGGCTCGATCCACGGCACGGGAAGAAGATTGCCCGCCGAGCGTTCGGCGATCTGGCGCGGCGTCATCCCCTCCAATTCGGCAAGGCCGTCGTTCATCGGCGAATTCACGCCGGTCGGATGGATCGAGACAACGCGGACGTTGTGCGGCGCAAGCTCAATCGCCCACGATTTGGTCAGGCCGGTCATTCCCCATTTGGACGCGGCGTAGTGGCTCAAGCGTCCCATGCCGCGCAATCCGCCGACCGACGAGTTGTTGATGATGACCCCCGATTTTTGCCCGATCATGAACGGAATCACGCGCCGCGCCACGAGCCACGCCCCTTTGAGGTTGATGTCCAGCATGGCGTCCCATGCCTCCTCGGTCAACTCGTGCGCGAGGCCGTAGGCGCAAATGCCGGCGTTGTTGAAAAGAACGTCAATTCGTCCAAATGTTTCGGCGGTCCTCCGCACGGCTTGGGTCACCTTGGCGTCGTCGCGGACGTCGCCGGGAAAAGTCAGACACCTGACGCCGAATTTCTCGCACTCCGCCGCGAGCGATTTCAACTCGTCCTCCGAGCCGAGTTTGTAGCCGGGATAAGTCATCGGATGCGCCAGATCGAACGCCGCGATGTAAACCCCTTCGCGCGCCAAGGCCAGCGCCGCCGCGCGTCCTTGTCCCCGCGCGGCTCCGGTGATGAAGACGACCTTGTTCTTGAGGTCCGCGCTCACGCTACTCCTTCCCCTTCTTCCGGTAGGAGGTCAGATACTCGTCCAAATCCACCTTGAGGGCGTTGTTGACGATGTTCGTGGCGATCATCAGCGCGCCAAAGGCCGTCAGCGCGACGATCTGCCGGTCGTCGAAATAAGCCTTGAGCCGCGCGAAAAGTTTTTCCGGGATGCCATTGGGATTACGCGCCAAGAAATGACCATAATCTACGACCACCTGATCGCGCTCGTCCAAGCGGAGTCGGTCCGGGTCCTCTCCTTCCTCGACCAAAATCCGGCGGAAGAAGGTCGAACAAATGAGGCAATCGGCGTCGGTGGAAATCGCATGGGAAAAGAGAGTTCCCAATCGCCCGCCGAGGAACGGCTCAACCTCGTCGCGCAGGGCATACCATTCCATCAACGCGCGGAAGGCGACGGGCGAGTGCGCCAGCGTCTTTTTCATGTTCGTAATTCTTCCATGCTGGGCGATTTGCTTTTCGTATTCGGCCCGCATGGCGGGTTGGGCTTCGGCAAATTCCAAGGGACGGATGCGCGCCATGAGCGTGATTTCTCCTGATCGTTGCTAAGGTTCGAACGGGGTCATCATAGGGACAAACGGGAATTTCCGCAACATTCGCAAACCCCAAACCTCGCTTGGGTCTTCGAATCTGAGCCGCCAAGCCGCCAAGAACGCCAAGCCCGTTCAGTAGAATTTTCGAGTGTTCAAAAAGTTTTGATGTGTTTTCTTGACGTCCTTCGCGTCTTGGCGGACTATCGTCAGCTGGTTAAGCCGCTGGATTGCACAAGCGATCCGCAGTGGCAAAATTTATTCACCTAGACCAGATTGCGCCCACGTTTTTGGCGTGCTTTGTCGCAACCTCGTTTGCGAAAAAGATCGCCGTTCCTAATTCTTATCCCTAGCAAATTCCGTATTTTCAACGGATCGGCTTCGGCGTCGAGCAATGGCACGGATTTGGCATCATGCCGGATCAAGAACTGATTCGCTCCATTGGACATGGAGTAGGAACGGAATGACACGCCCAAGATGCGGCTCCATTCGCAACCCACTTCTTCCCTTTCCGACGCCCCGGCGACGGACGCCAAGCGTCGCGCCCAAGAGGCGTTGGATGGCGGAGTCTGGGCCGCGCTGGACCTTTGCCGCCAAAGCCGCTTGGCGGGAGAAAAATACAATCCCTTCACCGCCTTCGAGCAACGGATCATCCTGCTGGCGCTCCGGGGGACGAGGGGAAATCAACTCCGCGCCGCGCAACTGCTCGGCATCAGCCGCTCGACTCTCCGCAAGCGGATGAAAAAGCATCGGATTCAGATCAACACGAAAATCATCGAGCGGGGCGGGTGAGGCTCGATTTACCACCAAGACACCAAGATACAAAGCCCCACAAAGAACAAGCGGACTAGGAAAACTGCTTCCTTGTGCTTCTTTGTGCCTTGGTGTCTTTGTGTTTGGTCTTTTCTTCGGATTTCCTACCACCTTGCACTGATGCCGCGAAGGTCAACCTCGACATACGGAGTTTGTGGAAGGTCCGGAATTTTGGGAACGCTGACGGTTCCGATTCCGCCGAATTTGCCTAGCTTCTTCTGAACGCCCTCCAGTTGATCGGCGAGAAGTTTGGCGTCCTGCTCGTCAAGTTTGCCGTCCTGATTAAGATCGTCCATGATTCCGTCGCCGTTGGCGTCCCAGATCACGGCGGCGGCGTCGCCGTATTGATAGCGCGTGAACTCGGAGAGGCCGGCTCCCTTGGAGCGCAACTGCGCCAGTTGATTGGGAGAGAGGAAACCGAAGAGAACGACGAGCGCGTGGCCCGTTTTCGGTTTGCCGAGCGACGTTTGGAGCGCTTGCTCCGCGGCGTCGAGAAAATCGAGAAGCCGGCGATCCAGCGCGAGGCAGTGCGGTTTCCCTTTTTCGGAGACCGGGCTGAAATCCCCCAGCTTGAAAAATTTGGAAACGGGCAGATTCTCCGACTCCGGCGAGACGAGGATGAACGACTTCGGCGGATGATAGAGGTCCTGATGCTCGGCGACCGTGTAAGGAGCGTTGCGTCCGGCTTCGTTGGGATAGACGCCGATCGGATAACCCGCGATCGCGCCGTTGCCGTTCCGGTCGAAGGGAGCCTTGACCAGCAGGGTCATCTCAAATTCCTCCTTGCGCGGTTC
The DNA here is from genome assembly GCA_964598765.1 of uncultured Candidatus Sumerlaeota bacterium. Lineage (GTDB taxonomy): Bacteria > Sumerlaeota > Sumerlaeia > MVZB01 > JAJFLK01 > CAZRCZ01. The sequence continues at coordinate 263,623 of CAZRCZ010000002.1, forward strand.
GTCCAGCGGACCCTTGTCGTTGGCGAGGGAAGTCGTGACCGCGTAGGTGAATTCGGCGTTGCCCGGTTTCGTCGGAACGCGCAGACGATAGTCGCCCGACGCGGAGCGGCTCAACGTCCCGCCCGGAAGCGACCATTCGACTTTTTCCGTTCGGCTGAACGCGCCACCGTCGGCGGATTCGGGCGTCCAGCCGGAGGATGACGGTGTTGCCGCGATGCCTGCGGGAGATCGGAACGAAAATTCCAGCGTCTCGCCCGGCTCGACCGGCAAGGCAAGACCCGATTCGATGACGCCATAAGCCTTGGTAATGATGGTTCCGGTTTGGCGGCTTTGCGGGAGAACATCGAGCGAAACGCTCGGTTCATCGGCGAAGGAGGGGATTAAACACGAAGACACGAAGGAGGCACAAAGAACACAAAGAAGGAAAAGAAAAAGGAAAATTCTCTTCTTCGTGATCTTCGTGCCTCCTTCGAGTCTTCGTGTTTGATTCTTTCTTCCAAGCATCAACGCAACTTTAGATTAAATCGCGCGATTATGGTAGAGAAGAACGCCTCGAAACAGAAACGTCCATGACTCGCCTCTCCGCGCACGATATCGCCATGTTGTTGACCTCGCTGGGGATTCTTCTGGCGAGCGCGCGATTTTTGGGGGAATTGGCGGAGCGGTTCAATCAGCCCGCCGTTCTCGGCGAGCTGATGGCCGGGATCGTTCTGGGTCCGACCGTGCTGGGAACCCTCGCGCCCGATCTGGAGCGCGCGCTTTTTCCTTCCTCTGGCGAGCGAACGCTGGTCTTCGACGGACTTTCCACGCTGGCCGTCGTCATGTTTCTGCTCGTGGCAGGGATGGAGGTCGAGCTTTCGACGATCTGGAAGCAGGGACGAACCGCCGCGACGGTCAGTCTGGCCGGGATTGCAATTCCGTTCACGCTCGGATTGGCGGCGGGGTGGTGGATGCCCGGCGTTTTGGGAGAGGGACCGGAGCATGACCGGCGGATATTCCCTCTCTTTTTCGCCACGGCGCTTTCGATTTCCGCCCTGCCCGTGATCGCCAAGACGCTTTTTGATCTCAATCTTTATCGGAGCGATTTCGGCATGACCGTCATCGCCGCCGCAATTTTCAATGATCTGATCGGTTGGATCATCTTCGCTGTCATCCTCGGAATGATGGGAACCGACGACGCGCCCGCTTTTGGAATCGGTTGGACCATCGCGTTGACGCTCGGATTTGCCGCTGTCACGCTGAGCGTCGGACGTGGTCTGCTCGACAGAATTCTCCCTTGGATTCAAGCCCACGCCAGCTGGCCGGGAGGCGTGCTGGGCTTCGCGCTTGCGCTCGCGCTCCTCAGCGCGGCGTTCACGGAATGGATCGGCATTCACGCAATTTTCGGTTCGTTTCTGATCGGCGTGGCGATTGGAGACTCGCGGCATCTCCGCGAGCATACGCGCACGACGATCAGCCAATTCGTCTCCTTTATTTTCGCGCCGATTTTCTTCGCGGGCATCGGATTAAAGGTGAACTTCGCCGCCGATTTTGACCTGCGGTTGACGGCCATCGTTTTGGTGATCGCCTGCCTCGGCAAGATCGTCGGGTGCGGATTGGGGGCGCAATGGAGCGGCGCGCCGCCGCGCGAAGCGTGGGCCATCGGATTTGCCATGAACGCCCGGGGCGTGATGGAAATTATTTTGGGAATTCTCGCGCTCCAATATGGCGTCATCCGCGAGCCGATGTTCATCGCGTTGGTCGTGATGGCGCTGGCGACTTCGCTCATGGGAGGACCGATGATCCAACGGATTTTGCGGCGCAAAAAAACGAGGCGATTCACCGATTTTCTCAAGCCCAAGGCGTTCCTCGCGCCGCTGGCGGCTCAGGATCGGCGCGAAGCGATCGCGGAGTTGTCGCGCGCCGTGAGCGGCGTCGCCGGACTCAAGCCGGAGGCGGTTCGAGCCGCCGTGCTGGAACGCGAGGAAATCATGCCGACGGGCATCGGGGAAGGGGTGGCAATTCCGCACGCCCGAGTCGAGGGATTGACCGCGCCGGTGGTGGGACTCGGCCTCTCGGAAAAGGGAATTGATTTCGACGCGCCCGACGGCAACCCCGCAAGGATTATCTTTCTTTTGCTCACGCCCGTCAGCGACGACGGCGCACAGGTGGAACTTCTCGCCCACATCGCCCGCGCCTTCCGCCACGCCCCGACGCGGGAAAAAATTCTTCGGGTGACCGATTACACCGAGTTCCTCGGACTGTTGAGGACCGAGGCGCTTTGAAGTTCAGCGTGGTTCGACGATGAAAACACGAAAGACAACTCCCCGCCGATTCGCCATTTGCGTCGAAAATGCCGAATACCCCGCTTCGCTGGAATTGCACAAGGCCTATCGGATGCTTGCCGACAAGGAAGCGGCGGACGAAGGTTACATCCGCATCATGGACGAAAGCGGCGAGGATTACCTCTATCCGGAGGATTTCTTCGTTGTGATCCATTCTCCGCGCGCAACGACGCAAGCCCTGAGCCGATCCTTCGCGCGGAAGTCCCGTCACGTTTCCCGTTAGGAGTCGTTTCTCTTCATTGAGCGGCGAAGCATACAAACTTAACGCCGATTGACACGAATGAAGCGGCGGCGGTATCTTGACCCGCCGTGCCCGATCCCAAAATCCGACGCCTTCTTTTCGCCCTCTTTTTTTTCTCCGGCGCGTGCGGATTGATCTACGAAATCGTCTGGACGCGCATGATGACGCTGGTCTTTGGCGTCAGCGTCTATGCCGTCAGCACGGTGCTTTGCTCGTTCATGGCGGGATTGGCGCTGGGGAGTTTTTGGTTCGGGCGCGCCGCCGACCGCGCCAAGAAAATTTTAATTTTCTACGGCGCGTTGGAAATCGGCGTCGCTCTATTCGCGCTCGCGTTTCCATTCATTCTCAAGGGCATCGAGCCGCTCTTTGTATCTCTCTATCGCCATTTTTACGTCAATTATTATCTCTTCAGCGTTTTGCGATTTGCGATCATCTTTGTTGTTCTGCTTGTTCCCACGTTTTTTATGGGGGGAACGTTTCCGGTTGCGAGCCGCTATTTTGTTCGCGGGCGGGATTTCTTTTCGCGCGACGTTGGATTCCTCTATGCGGTGAACACCACCGGCGCCGCGCTCGGCGCGTTTGCCGTCGGCTTCGTGATGCTGGGAGAGTTCGGAATTTCCAAGACCACGCTCATCACGGCGGGGATAAATCTCTCGATTGGAATTCTCGCCATGCTCGCGGGACGCGGCGAGCGGTTGGAAATCGTGAGGCAGAGCAAGGAAATCGAGCCTCCGCCGACGAACACGACCTACGCGTTGCCGATTCTCGCCATCGGCTTCTCGGGATTCGCCTCGCTGGCATTGGAGGTGTTGTGGAGTCGTGTCCTAACGTTCCACACGCACAATTCCACCTACGCCTTCAGCGCGATGCTGACGACGTTTCTGGTCGGATTGGCGGCGGGGAGTTGGGGCTTCGGCGTCCTCGCGCCGCGAATTTCCAAGCCGATTCTCTTTTTCGCCCTGATCGAATGGGCCATCGGTCTTTGGAGCGTTTTCTCGCTCTATCTGCTCGGCAAACTCCCCCGACTCGTGGAAGCGCTCTCAGCGAAGATCGCATGGAACGATTGGCGTGAGGCGATCCTTCTCATCATGGCGCAGACGGCGGTCATTTTGATTGTTCCGACGTTTCTCATGGGAATGACACTCCCGCTGGCGACGCGGCTCGTGACGCGAAACCTTGAAAAAATGGGACGCTCCATCGGCGGCGTCTATGGCGCGAACACTTTGGGAACGGTGCTCGGCTCGTTCGTCGCGGGCTTTGTTCTGATTCCTTTTTTCGGTGTTCGGAATTCTTTCTTGATCGTTGCGACCTTGAACGCCCTGATCGCCGTCGCGCTATTTCTCGGATCGAAGGAATCGCCTCCACTCATTCGATTCGGCGCGCCGGTCGCTTGTCTGGCCTTTGCCCTTGCCGGGCCGAGGGTCGTTCCCTTGGACGTCATCTCGCGCGATTTCAGCCGGGCCATGGGAACGCTCGTCTTTTACAAGGAAGAAGTCACCGACACGATCATGGTGATTGACCAAAAGGGGGACAAGAATTGGCGGACGCTCGTGTTCTCCGACGGTCGGGGAACCGCCGGACACTGGACGCGGCAGGAGGACAGATTTTACGGGCATGTTCCGATGCTCCTTCACGAGAACCCGAAAAACGTTCTGGTCATCTGCGTCGGCGCGGGAAACACCATCGGAGCCATTACCCGGCACAAGCGGCTTGAGCGACTTGATTGCGTCGAATTGAGCGCGGGAGTGCCGGAAGCGGCGAAAATGTTCGAGACCAACGAGGGAGTTTTCAATCCTCCCGTGGATCCGCGGATTCATCTGCACATCGAGGACGGCCGGAATTTCTTGCTCGGCACGGACCAAAAATTCGACATCATCCATCTCGATCCCCCCGAACTTTTCACGGCGGGCGTCGTGTTCCTTTACACCGAGGAATTCTATAATCTCTGCAAAGCGCGGCTTAATCCGGGAGGCATCATGAGTCACTGGTTCAACGCCGCGAAGATGACCGAAGCCGAGCAACGCGTCGTCGTCGCCACATTTTTCAAAGTCTTTCCGCATGGAACGGTTTGGCAGGGACCGGGGTTGTATTCATGGAACCTGATTGCAAGCGACAGCGCGCTTGAAATTCCGCTCAAGAAAATTTCAGACCGTTTGAGAGATGAGCCGAAGGTCGTCGCCAGCCTCGCCGAGGACAAAATGGATGACCCCTTGCGGCTTTTCAGCCATTTGTTGATGAACGAGAAAACGGTCGCCGAATACAGTCGGGGCGCGTCCATCATCACCGATGATTCGACGATCATTGATTTCACCGACCCCAAGGCTCCTTATTCCGGTTTCGGTTTCGTGAGCATGTTCACGCCGGGGAAGGATTTATATGAGCATTTTGTTTCGAGCCAACCGTCCGCCAAGCGTCCCCCTCCCGGAGGATGGGCGACGATGGCGGCCCTCGCCCAGAGCACCGACGATCCCGCCGCGAGCATCAATTGGAACGGCATCGCGCCGGACGAAAAATCGAAGGACCTTGAAATTTTACGCTCGCGTGTTCAAGAGCGCAAAGACGCGATGAAAAAGTTTCTGCTTCCTCCGCAGGCAGAAAGCCGCTGAGCCTCATTACCTATTCACCACCAAGTCACCAAGAAGACCATCAATCCAATACGGCGAGAAGAAGTCCCCACGTTCGCCGATTCTCCGCGCAAGTGAATCCCGTTTTTTCGCTCCTCTTCATCTTCTGGGTGTCTTTGTGCCTTGGTGGTGAGATTCAGTCTGCAATGTCTCCTTCAAAACGCTCCTCTGCCAAAGAGCACCGCCGGGATCGTCTTGAGCAGAATTTCCAAGTCCAATAAGAGCGACCAATTGCGGATGTAATAGAAGTCGTATTCGAGATTGAGGCGAAGCGGCAATTTTTTCCGCCCCGCGATTTGCCACAATCCGGTCAAGCCCTGCGGGACGTGAAGCCGCCGCCGTTGCCACGGCTCGTATTTCTCGACGATGAACGGCATCTCCGGCCTCGGTCCCACGAGGCTCATGTCCCCCTTGATAACGTTCAGGAGTTGCGGCAGTTCGTCCAAACTCGTTTTTCGCAAGAATTTTCCAAACTGCGTGATGCGCGGATCGCTCGCGTCGGCGGGAGATTCCTCATAAGGATCAACCTCGGTCCGCATCGTTCGAAATTTGAACATGCGGAACCGCTTGCCGTCTCTGCCGATGCGGTCGTGCGCGAAGATCGCCGGACCGGAGGATTCCCAGCGTAGGACGAGCGCGATAATCAGGATGAACGGCGAAGCGAGGATCAACAATGGCACGGCGATCGCCAAATCCAACAGACGTTTCAGCAGGGCGCTGAGGGGAGAAAGATGTCCGTCGCGCAGGGGAATCACGGGCAAATCCTCCACGTCGTCTATCTTGATTTTCTCGGTGATGACTTGGAGAAGGCTGGAGGTGAGGATTTTGAAGTGAACCCGCGCCTGCTCGCACTCGGTAATCAGGCTGAACAACTCGTTGGTGGGACGGGAGGGAATGGCGAGATACACCTCCTCGATCCGGTGGCGGAGCAGGAGATTCACGATGTCCCGCGTGTCGCCGATCACGGAAATACCGTCAACCGCCGCGCCCGATTTCGCCGGATCATTGTCAATAAATCCGACCAATTCATAACCGATCTCCGGATGGCTTTTGATCCGCGCGGCAACCTTGCGCCCCGTTTCTCCCGCGCCGATGATCGCCACGCGGGTGAGACCGTGGCCGCGCGCGACGAAGAATTCCTTCGCTCGCCGCAGGGCCGTTCGGCTCGCGTAAACGTAAATCGTCATCCCCGCGACGGCGATGAGGATCACCGAACGCCCGATGTCGTTCGGTTTGAAAAGATAGGCGGTCGCCATCGTTCCGACCAGCAAGCCCAGCCCTGCTTGCAGGATGCTCCCCAGCTCATTGAGGGAGGAAATTTTCCCCTGATGCGCGTAGTGCTGAAAATAGGCCATCACCAACAGCCACACGGCGAGAAGTTTGGGAAGAATCGCCGTATAGTTTTCATAGGCGTTGATTGGAACTGAGAAAGAGGTGTCCAACGTCCGGCGCAGAACCCACGACTCGCGCCAGATCAGACAGAACGCCACCACGTCGGCGAAGATCAGCAACAGCGTGAGAAAGTGGCTCTTCCAGAAGGATTTCATCAAGGAACCGACGACCCTAAGGCCCCGTCGAGGGAGAGAGGCCGTCGGTCGAGGGGTTAAGAATTTCCGCGAATCCAACTTGACCGCTTCCCCCCTCTTGGGCATCGTCAACCCAAGTCACGACCGACCATGAGCGGTTGCAGGCTTGCGAGGGATCGGCGGCGAAATGATGCGAGGAAGGCGAAACCTGAATCGCGGAAATCGGCGAACCGCTCCAATCCATCGTTCCCCAACGGATTGAATTTTCCCCCGCCGCGGAATGACGCCACGCGAGGCTGAATTGTCCCGGACCGATCCACGTCGGCTGGGGTTGGCGGTGATTGCCGCGCGGTTCGTTGAGAACGACGGTCGGCGCGTCGGGGGAAAATCCGCGCGCCACGCGGATCGAACCGTTGCCTTCCTCCCCCGATTCCGTCCAACACACCAACGGATCGGCTCCCTTGCCGAATAAAATAATCGGTTGGACTTTGGCAAGGGGCGTCTGATTCAATCCGGGCAGGGGAACGGTTTCCCATTGGTTAGTGAAGATGTTGAAAATCCCCGCCCGAATTTCGTTGGTCGAGTCCAGTATCTCCGACCACGCCGCCGTGAGCGGCCAAGAATCGACGATTTGCGGTCCGACGGCCGAGCGGCTGTCTCCGGACGCCGAAGGAAGACGAATCACGGATGTTCCATCAAGACTGACCCGCGCGGCTTCAATGCTCAGATGAGTTCCCTGCGCGGATTGCCAGACGACGTAGATTCCCACAGTCGGTTGCAATGCGAGAAGTGGATAATCGGCATCGGCTTCGTCGGTGGAGGCGATGACGCGCGGCGCGACATCGCCGATTGTTTGAGGCGGGACGACCGCATAGAAAACTCGCCTCCGTCCGTTGTCCATTGCCGTCCAGACGAGATGGAGACGATTGGAATCGTCCATCAAAAGTTGGAGATCGCGGGGCGTCGCGTTGTTTGGGGCGTCAATTTTCAGCGGGGAGTTTTCCCAGACCAGCGACTCGCGACGGCGCAGATAAATTCCCTCGTTTTCGCCTTGGGCAACACACCAGCCTACATCCACGGTCTCAGGGCTTCGCGCGGCGACGCGTGACTCCAACGCCGCTCCCACCCCGGCGCTAAGATCGTCAAACGACTGGACGATCCACGGCTCACCCACGTGTTGTGTCGCCGTTCCGGCCAACAACAAAGCGGCAAGCCAACGGGCCAAAACGGCGGAAAATGCGGAGGAAAAGGTCATTTATGAATCGCTTCAGCGGCCGATTTTTGAGACGAAATCCCCCTTTTGCTCCAAAATTTCGGACGCTAACTTGAATAATACCATAATTCCGGATTGCAATGACAGGTCAGATTTATTCACCACCAAGACACCAAGAAATTCCAGTCTCTTCTTGGCGTCTTTTTGCCTTGGTGGTGAACCTCCAAGCGATTATGCTTCGGCCAAGGATTTCAAAAATGATCGAACCAGTTTAAGGTTCAGCCCTTCCCGTTTCTTCGGAGTGTCCTTGGCGTCCATGATGGCAAACGCCTCGTCGCAGTATTTGTCGAGAAACGCCCACGTCATGGCCCGTTTGCGACCCCAAGTCACGCAGACCGGACCGGTTTCGGTGTAGCCGGGCACATAGACGTAGTGACCGCCCCAAGAGTTGGGAATGGCTCCGGGTCCGGATTCCACGTCCCAAATTTTTCCCTCTTCAACTTGCCGTTGCGCCGATTGAGGGAGAGCCAGACCGAGGCCGATTCCCAAATCCATGAAAATCGCCCGGCGAATTTCATCGTGGTCGGTCGGCGCGATTTCGGCGAAGGCTTGAATGAAGTAGCGTCGCTTGGCGGCGATCCATCCCCGCTTGCGCCAAAGTTTGAGCGAATCGAGGACGACGAGACCGCGATCCAACCCGCCGGTTTCGCGGAAATACTCGCGGAGGACCTCCTTATCGGCGATGGGGATGAGTGCGCCCTGCTCCAGTTGCTCGAATCGCAGGGTTTGATGCGCGCGCCCGGCGATCACGCAATCGCCGTGCGCGTCGTTGCCGAACATCGGCGTCGGAATGCCCGGATGCTCGGTGTCGTAGTCATATTCCTTGGGAAGCGGGATCGGTTCCTTGAGAATAGCGCGGAATCTCAGATTGCGGGCGTCGCGCCGGGCCGGTTGCTTGCCCAATTTGAACGATCCCTGTTCGTTGATTTCACTCGTCTCGGTCATGCTCCAATCTCCTTTCATTCTTTTCTGGTTCGCGCTTCCGACTTGAAATCTCAAATTCGAGCGCCGGGCGTCGAGTATCCGCGGATTTTGAATTCGGTCAATAACCGGGCAATCATTATGTTCCATTAAGAGTCAATAAGGGCTGATAAGACGGAATCCCATCGTAAAGTCCGATGGGATGGGCTAGATTCACGGAATGAAAAGACGCAATCTTTGGTTCATTTGGGGTTTCATGCTCGGTTCCGTCGCTTGGAGCCAGAAGGTCTATGACCTGCCCGACGCCGGATCGGTTTCCAAAGCGTGGGACAAAATTCACGGCGTCAATTACCTGCCGAGTTACGCCGCGTCCCCCTATCAATGCTGGAACGACTACAAGCCGGAGGTGATCCGCAAGGAACTCGGGCTTGCGCGAAAGATCGGGTTCAACAGCGTCCGCGTGTTTTTGAGTTTCACTTGCTTTGAATCGAAGCCGACCCTTTTTCTGACGAATTTCAGCGACTTCGCTCAGGCGTGCAAAGACCAAGGCATGAGCGTCATGCCCGTGCTTTTCGATTCGTGGGGCGTCGAGGTGGACCCGCAGGATCGGCTGGAACTTTTGGGAGCAGGGTTGAATCCGGGGGAGCCGCGCCGGGAACCGCTCGCCGCCGCTTACAAGCGGTTTCTTTCTCTACCGCAGACCTATCGGATTGACGCCAAGCGGTATGAGCGCCTTCTGCGGACCATCGCGGAAGCGTCGGCGCCGGATCGAATGGTTCCGCTTGCGAAAGACCCCAGTGTGCCGTTTTGGGGGGAGTGGTTGCCCTCGCCCGGGCGGGAGCGCATGGGGAAAAAAGATTGGCCGGCGTGCAAGGAATTCGTCAAGAAAGTGATCGAGCCGTTCAAGGATGATTCGTTTATCGCGGCGTGGGACATCATGAACGAACCGGACGCCTTGCGCGTCTTTGACGCTGATCCGCCTCCTCCGACGGCGGCTTATGATTTCGCCGCCGAAATGACGAAGGAGGCCAAGAAAGCGGGGCCGAGCCAACCGCTAACCGTCGGGACGGCGGGAGGATTGGCCGGAGCGCGGGTATTCATGCTCAAGGAGGATTTGGTTTCGCTCCACGTTTTTCAACGCCCGATTTCGGAAATGCTCGCCGAAATCCGCGAAGCCGGAAAGCGTGGCAAACCGGTCGTTCTCACCGCGGGAGGGGCGTTTCTTTTTCCGACGGGTCGGCGCGAATTGAGCGACGAGGGACAGGAGGAACTTCTCCGCAAGACGGTCGAGCCGCTCGTGCGGGAGAAAACCGGATTTTATCTCTGGCATCTCATCGAGGGAAAAGGGATCACCCCTTGGTCGGCGTTGGTCCGCGAGAACGGCGAACTGAAACCGGCGGCGGTGTGGTTGAACAAAACTCTCACGCCTTAGAATCTCGGAAAGAAAGGATTAACCACCGAGGCGCAGAGAGGAATCTGGCGCGCGTTCGGACCTCGAGAGTATGAGGCTTTTCAGTTATCCGGAAAGACGACGCTTTACTTATTGGCCGCTTATTTTCTGCATCAGCTTCAATTCCTCCCAAAAACCACTCTGTGCCTCTGTGGAGAATTCCATAGGAATTGTTGACATCACCGGATAAAGGGATTATGCCTTTAATCGGTGCATAAATTTGCCGGAAAAGGAGTCTCCCATGAAGATTCGGGGTCGGATTCGTTTTTTGCTGGGGATGTTGCTTGGGGTTGCGCTGGGCGCGAGGATGCCGCTTTTTGCCGAGGGGGATCAAATCAAAAAATCGCAAGCCAAGAAGGAAGCGAAAGGGGGCGGAGACGAGGATCCCAAAGCCAAAGCCGCGCTCCGAAGATTGTCCGATTATTACAAAGGTCTTAAGAGCTACACCGTTGACGTGGAAATGGCGATGCAAGTGGACATGGGGGGTATGAACCAAAACATGTCGGTCAGCATGAACGTCGCGGTCAAGCGGCCAAACAAGTTTTCCATCGTCACCAAGGGGGGCGGCATGATGGCGATGATGGGTTCCAACATGGTCAGCGACGGAACCAATCTCTACAACCACATGGCGATGTGGAACAAATTCACGGTCGAAAAAGCTCCGGCTACGCTTGAGGATTTGTCGTCAACCTCCGGAATGGGCGGAGGCATGGGTGGCGGCGGCGGAGCGGGAGGCGGATCCTCCACCTTTATTCAACTCAGCAAACTGGCCGAGACCGCGGAGCATCCGAAATTCGTCGGCGTCGAGGAGCTTGACGGCGTCAAGTGCGATCACGTCCGCTATACGGAGAACGAAGGGATGTTGGAAATGCCGGTGGATCTGTGGTTCGAGTCGGGAGAAAAACCGCTCGTTCACAAATTCATGCCCGACATGTCCAAGCTCATGGAAATGACTCAGAAAATGATGAGCGGCGATGCGGATGAGGAGGAAGAGGATGATGCGGCCAAGAAAGATCGCAAGGTCTGTCGAGAAAACCTCGAAAAGATCGATGCGGCAAAACAGCGATGGGCGCTGGAGAACAACAGAAAGCCGGGGGACGCGCCGCTTCAATCCGATCTCTACAAATCCGGCGGCAAGGGTTATCTCAAGGAGTGGCCGAAATGTCCATCGGACGGAAATTACGTCATCAATTCCATCGGGGCCGAACCGGTCTGCTCTTCAGGATTGCCCGGGCACACTCTGACGGAAAAGAAAAAGGAAGCGAAGAAGGGACGCCAAGGAGGAGGGCAGAACGCCGACGTGATGGGGCAAATGATGAAGGACATGAAGATGGAAATGTCCTACTCCTACAAGAATTGGGCGATCAATCCCGAATTGGCGGATGAGAAATTCAAATTCACGCCGCCCGAGGGAGCGCAGAAAGTCGCCTCGATGATGGAGGCGATGAAGGACATGCAGAAAGGGATGCCGGGCGGAGTTGGACCCGGAGCGGGCGCGCCCGCCGAACCCAAACCGGAGCCGGAAGAAACGCAACTACAGGACAAACCCGCTCCGGCGTTCAAGCTTCCCCTGCTTGGCGGCGGGGAATTCGATCTTGCCGCGCAAAAGGGGAAGAACATCGTCATTCTCGATTTCTGGGCGACGTGGTGCGGTCCCTGCCGAAAGGCGATGCCGATCATCATCGAATCGGCGGAGGCGTATAAGGGGAAAAACGTCGTCCTGATCGCGGTCAATCAGGGGGAATCGGCGGAAAAAGTTTCCAAGTTCATCGAGGGGGAGAAACTCAAAGTTTCCGTCGCGCTGGACAAGGAGATGGAGGTTGGCAACATCTACGGCGCGACGAGCATTCCACGGACGGTCATCATAGACAAAACCGGCGTCGTGCGAAAGATTCACGTCGGCTTCTCGCCCGAATTGAAAGCGGAATTGAAAAAAGAATTGGATGGGTTGACGGCGAACTGAAGAGAATGCCGGCGAAATACGCTTGGTTCGGCCATTTCGCCGGGTCGAATCAACTTTTCCGAGGATCGCGGCCCGGTGGCAAAAGAACAGTTTCGGAAACATGGAAATCAGGGCGCGAATGATGTATTCTCATGTCGGTGAAGGTTTGAGGGAACCGTCTCGCAAGCGTGGCAACACCGCCAACCTGCGCCGAATTTGACCATCAAACGGGCGTGGGGGTGAATTGATTCAGCGAAACCGGATTCTGTTGGAAACCAATGGATTTCAAACTGGACAAAACAGCGTTTTCCGTTCGCTCGTTCCGCGAGGCGAAAGAGGAGGACAGGGCGTATTGGAAAAGCCTGACCCCCGAAGGCAGAATCGAGGCTCTGGAATATCTGAGGCGGTTAAACCATGGCGAAGCTGAATGTTCCGCAGGACTTCAAAGAGTTTTTGAAATTGTTGAACGCAAAGGGCGTTAGGTATTTGGTCGTCGGCGGATACGCCGTTGCCTACCACGGATACGTGCGACCGACGGCGGACCTTGATATTTGGGCGGAACCCGACAGATCCAACGCTGAAAAACTTGTCATGGTGGTCGGGGAATTTGGCTTTGCCTTGCCCGAAGTAACGCCCGATTTGTTTCTGAACAAGAAAAAAATCATGCGGATGGGAGCGGAACCCGTCCGAATTGAAATCATGTCCGAAATTGACGGGGTGGCGTTTGCGGATTGCTATGGGCGGAGGGTCGAGGGCAGACTCGACGACACCGATGTTTCGGTCATCGGTCTGGCGGATCTTCTGGCGAACAAAAAAGCAAGCGGGAGATTCAAGGACTTGGCTGACGTTGAGGAACTTCAATGATCGGATGAAGGTTGGCGCGTCAAAGGCTCGCGAAAATCGCCAAACACCCGAAATCGTTAACACGTCCTTCGTCGGTTTCACGGCTTGTAAATCAAGCCCGAACCGCTTCCGCTTCCAGCCTTGCCGGTTTTCGCGCGATCAGTTGGCGGAATAATTCTTCGTAAGCCTTGGCCGAGCGGTTCCAACTCCAATCCTGGCTCATGCCGTTGAGCATGAGTTTCCGCCAGAGATCGGGTCGGTCGCGGAACATGGTCATGGCGCGCTGGAGCGAGGCGAAAAATTCCTTGGCCGAATACGTTTTGAACGTGAATCCGGTCGCCTCGCCAGACGCGATCTTCGCGTCGGTCGCGTTGACGACGCTGTCGGCCAGTCCGCCGGTCTCTCGCACGACCGGAACCGTTCCGAATCTCATGCTGTAAAATTGATTGAGACCGCACGGCTCGAAGCGCGACGGCATGAAAAAAATATCGGAGCCGGATTTGATAAGATGCGAAAGCTCGTCGTCGTAGCCGATCCGCACGCCGAGTTGGCCGGGATGATTCTGACCCAAGACGCGGAAGAGACTTTCGTATTTTTGCATCCCCGATCCGAGCATGACGAGTTGCAATCCGGAATCCAAAATGTTCTTCATGGACTCGGCGATGAGATCGAATCCCTTTTGCTCGACCATGCGCGAGACAACGCCGGCGACGGGGCGTTGCGGTTCGGGCGCAAGCGCGAATCGGCGTTGGAGTTCGGCTTTACACGCCGCTTTGCCGCTCAGATCGGCCACCGAATAGCGCGCCGGAAGATGCGGATCGGTTTCGGGATTCCAAACCGAAACGTCAATGCCGTTCATGATGCCGTGGAGATCGGCGGAGCGTTGGCGCAGGACGCCGTCGAGGCCGCAACCGAATTCGGTCGTCTGAATTTCCTTGGCGTAGCGGCGGCTGACGGTCGAGAGCGCGTCGGCAAAGACGAGTCCCCCTTTCAGCAAATTTAATTTTCCCCAATACTCCATCGTCGTCGGCGTGAAAAGTTCCCAAGGCAAACCGAGCGCGGAGAGAAAATCGGACGAATAGACCCCCTGATAGGCGAGGTTGTGGATCGTGAGGAGCGTCCGGCAATCGGAAAAATCGGGGTCGAGACGAAGCACTTCCAGATTGCGGAGATAAACCGGAACCATTGCCGCTTGCCAATCGTGGCAATGCAGAACGTCGGGAAACCAGCGCAGAGCCTTCATCAGCCAGAAAACCGAAAGACAGAAATAGGAAAAGCGGAGGGGATTGTCGCTGTATTCGCGTCCGCGTTCATCGTAGAGCGAAGGGCGGCCAAAGAGCGATTCGTTTTTGATGAGATAGACGGGCAGATCCTTGTGCGAGTTGGCAACCTGCCAAACCGAAACCGAGCGATTCCCCGCCGGAAGCCAGACTTCGATCCGATCCAGAATCAAGCGCGGGGTATGGCGTTTGGCGTCCATGGCCTTGTAGAAAGGAAGAACGACGCGGACGTCGTGGCCGAGATCGCGGAGCGCGGCGGGCAACGCGCCCATCACATCGGCCAATCCGCCGGTCTTGACGTAGGGCGCGGCTTCGGAAGCGACGCAAAGAATTTTCACGCCGGTTGCCCCCGCAGTTTTAGCGCCTCGACGTTCATCGCGCGGACCAGACGATGACAGCGTTGTTCCAAAGCCTCGGCGGTCACGGTTTCCGTCCGGCGCGTCGAGAAATCCTCGACGACGAACGAGGCCGCCGCCGAGCCGATGACGACCGCTTGGCGCAAAGTTTCCTCGTTCCAGTTGCCCGCGCGCGCGACGTAGCCGGAAAAACCTCCGGCGAAACTGTCCCCCGCGCCGGTCGGATCAATCACCTGCTCCAGCGGCATGGCGGGCGTGGCAAAGAAGCCCTCCTCGGAAAACATGAGGACGCCGTGTTCCCCTTTTTTGATGATGGCGCGCTTGAGTCCCATCTTGATCAGTTCGGCTCCGGCTTTGGGAAGCGAATTGGTCTCGAAGAGCAATTTGGCTTCCCCCGCGTTGAGAAGCGCGACGTCCACGCGCTCCAAAACTTCCATGAGCGCGGCGCGCTTGGTCTCAATCCAATAATTCATCGTGTCGCACAAAATCAATTTCGGTCGGCGGACTTGATTCAACACCTGAAGTTGAAGCTCCGGATCAATGTTGGCGAGGAAAATAATCTCGTCGTCGCGGTAGGAATCGGGAATCGCTGGGCGGAAATGCTCGAAGACGTTCAGTTGCGTGAAATGCGTGATCGCCTCGTCCATGTCGCCGACGTATTCGCCCCCCCAGCGGAAGGTCGCGCCGCCTCGGATGATCTCGACGCCCCGGGTGTCAATGCCGCGGGCGTGGAGACGTTCGAGATGGACGGCAGGAAAATCCTCGCCGACGACGGCGACGATGTCCACCGGCGCGCAACAACTCGCCGCGATGGAGCCGTAAATCGCGGACCCGCCGAGGATTTCCTTTTCCTCGCCGTAGGGGGTTTTGACGTCGTCGAGGGCGACCGAGCCGACGATGAGGACTCTGGATTTCATTTCATCTCCGGACAAGAGGTTGCGGGAACGGATTTCATATTACGTCCCGCGCAAGAATGGCTGATTCTCTCCGATCCTTCACGAACTTTTTTCGCCATAAAACTGCCGTGGCGCGTTTCGAAGATTGCTGTCTCATCGGAGCCGCGACCGTAAGGGAGCGCCCAGCGTGCATCACATTTGTTCTTGGACGCTCCCTTACGGTTGCGGCTCGGATGCCGCTCCACATTTTGCCGCACGGCCCCATCTTGCCCTGCGCTTGAAGCCCCTGATCCATCATGCTACCGTAATACGACAGTTGGATTGCAAAATCGGGAGGACAACATGGCCAGCGTCAAACTTTCGCCGAAATATCAAATCGTAATTCCCAAGGACGTCCGGGAGCGGATGAAACTGCGCCCGGGGCAGGAAATGGCGATCATGGACTTTAACGACCGCATTCTCCGAATCATACCGCTCAAGCCGACCAAGGAGATGCGGGGATTCGCCAAGGGGATTAACACAACCGTCCGACGACATCGAGACCGCCTGTGAATCTGGTGGACTCCTGCGGTTGGCTGGAATACTTCGCGGCCGGCTCCAACGCCGAATTTTTCGCCCCGGCCATCGAAGACAGGGAAAACCTGTTGGTTCCGACGATTTGCATGCTTGAAGTGTTCAAGCGCTTCCTACAGCAAAGAACGGAACAGGAAGCTTCCGACGCCATCGCAGAAATGCGGAAAGGATACGTCGTAGGGCTGGACGATTTCACGGCCATTTGCGCCGCCAAGCTCAGCCACGAATTGAAATTGCCCGTCGCCGACGGAGTGATTCTCGCCACCGCGCGAGTTTATGAGGCCGAAATCTGGACACAGGACGCCGATTTCAAGGGAATCGAAGGGGTTCGGTTCAAGACCAAAAGGTAGAGAAGGAATCGGGCTATGGGCGTTTTCGATTTCTACAAAAATGCAAAGCCTCGAAGATTTGTAAAAGGAGTTGACAGCTATCCGGAATTGGTTAAAGAAATCCGCAAAGGTAATGAATTTGTGGAAGGTAGATTCCCTGAGGCCGTGATCAGCCTCGGATGGATTTTGATCAAACCCGATAGCGGGTTCTCGCCTTTGATTTATGATCATCTTATTGTGATCGGAGTACCGCTCTGGAGCGCGAAAGATCTAAATTGGCTTGATTCGCAAGCCCAAAAGCTCAAAGAAAGCGGAGAGAAGGTGGCGATTTTCAACATTGACGACTTCCCTACACCTGTCGCCGTCGAATCAATTATTCCGGGGGTGCCGCCTTTTACGCGGACGCCGATCTGGGCGGAATACAAGAACGGTTATCTTGTGGCCAGCCATGAGGGGTTAGTTAATCTTCAACCTCGCTGAGAATCCGCTCGCGAGGCGTGGTTTGTTCCCATTTCATTTGAAAGGTTGCACTATGAAAATTATTGCGGCTCTAACTCTCGCAATGGTCATTGCATTTACCGACGTCCCCCGCGCTCAAGACCTCGACGGGACCAATCCGGTCAACGCGGGGAGCGCGCAGACGGCCGCGATCAAAGTGACGGACGAGATTTATCAGGCGAGCGGGTTTGCGAACACGTTTTTGGTCCGCACGCCGGGCGGGAACGTCATCGTTGACACGTCCAATCCGATCCAAGCGCCGCGGCACAAGAAATTGCTCGAAGCCGTGGATGCCGGGCCGATCAAATTCATCATCCTCACGCACGGCCATCCGGACCACACCGGCGGCGTGAAACTCTGGCGCGGGCCGGAAACCAAGCTCATCACGCAGAGGAATTTCGTCGAGTTCACGGCGTATCAGCAGAGACTCGGAGGTTATTTTGCGCGGAGCAATGCCGCGCAATTCGGCGGTCTGGCGGGAAGTCGCCCTTCCGGCGCGGTTTGGTCGGGCGAAAAAGACGAGGGACTGAAACCGGACATTCTCTTCGACGATCACTACGAATTTGAATTGGGGGGAATCCAATTTGAAATTTTCCGCACACCGGGCGAAACCCCCGATCATCTGACTGTCTGGATTCCGAAATTCAAGGCGGCGTTCGTCGGCGACAATTATTACGCCTCCTTTCCGAACATGTATACCCTGCGCGGAACGCCGGCGCGGTTCGCGTTGGATTACGTCAATTCGCTCAACAAGGTTTTGAGCCTCAAGCCGGAGATCGTCCTGCCGAGCCACGGCACGGCGCTCAAGGGGAACGCGCAGATCGAAAAGCAACTGACCAAATACCGCGACGCGATTCTTTACGTCCACGACGCGACGGTGAAAGGGATGAACGAGGGCAAGGACGTTTTCACGTTGATGCGGGA
This sequence comes from uncultured Candidatus Sumerlaeota bacterium, assembly GCA_964598765.1. Classification (GTDB taxonomy): domain Bacteria; phylum Sumerlaeota; class Sumerlaeia; order MVZB01; family JAJFLK01; genus CAZRCZ01. Next base: position 281,623 of record CAZRCZ010000002.1, read on the forward strand.
AATCAAATTGCCGCCTGAGCTAAACGTCGGCGAGGGCTACGGAAAAATTTCATGGTCGGTCCGGGGAATTTACGAGGGCTACGTCGGTTGGTTCGACGGCAATCCGGCGACGATGTATGAATGGCCGGCGTCATCGGCGTATCCCGAAGCGGTCAAGCTGGCCGGAGGGGCGGATGCCGTCGGCAAACGCGCGATGGAATTGGTGGCGGGCGGGCAAGAAATTCAAGGATTGCATTTGGCGGACATGGCGTTGGCGGCCGATCCGAAAAATACGACGGCGCTTAATGCCCGCATTGCCGCGCTGGAAGCGCTCCAGAAAAAGGCAAGAAACAGCAATGAACAGGGGTGGTTGAAATTTGGAATCAAGCAGGCCCAACAGAAATTAAGCGAGGCGGCGGGGGCTTTCACACAGACGAAATAAAGATCAAACACAAAGACACCAAGAAGGCGCGAAGATCACAAAGATTTTTTTTCGACACAGTTTTACGGATTCTTGGTGTCCTTTGTGACTTCTTCGTGTCTTTGTGTTTAATAAATCTCTGATATCTTCATCCATGTTCATCCGTTAAATCCGCGTCCCATTTCACGGCACCAATTTCTCGGCGTCCTGAATTCCGCGCACGCCCCACCATGCTCCGTCGTCGGTGGCGGGTAGAAGGCGTGCGGAAAGTTCCACCGATTCGCCCGCTCTGCCCGCGCCTTCGGGGAGCGTGAGAATGTAAACGCCGTGATTCTCCGATCCCGTCGTCGCCAGATTGACGTATTCCAGCGTGTAGCCGTCGTGCTTCTGGATCAGATTGAACGGCGTGGCGTAAAAAATCATCGCCTCTCGGCCATTGACGCTCAATTCCCCTTGCATCCGCACACCGTTGAAACTTGAAGCGAAGGCAAGCGGTTGGGCGACGTTGCCGCTCCAAGGCGCGCTCTTCCATCGAATTTCCGCCGTCGGTTCGGTTCCCTTGGCCTTGCGCGCGAGAGCCAACAAGCAGGGCGCGCCTTTCGGCCAGCCATAGGTCGGGAGCGTTTCGGGGGATTGAATGATGGCGGAGAAACCGGAAAGAACCGCTCGCGGAGCCGCCGGAGCCTGAATGAACGGACGACGAATGTAAACCGAGACGGGCGGACAATACTGTGGCGGCGCGTCCTTCGCCGAAGGCACGACCAGTTTGGCCGTGACGCGGATTGGCTGGGGATTGGCCTCCGGTTTGACTGGACAAGTGAAAAGCTGAAGTTTGGTGGCCTTGGTGATGATTTGAGACACAACGATATTTGGACTCAACGGTTTGTCGCCGGCGTAAATCGTGATCACGCAGTTGGACCCGAAGGGAGCTTTCGGCCCGACCAGCATGTATTCAAAACCGAACGTGGAGTCCCTGCCGATTTCGGCGGGAAGATCGAACGTCGCCGAAAGTTCGACCGGCTCCTTGGATTCCATGCGCGGAAAGCGCAATTCCAATCCGCGCGAGGGATGAACGGGAGGCGAAAACGGTTTGCCGCGAGAGTCCGTTTCCTTTGCTCCGGACGGAACATCCGGCGTCGCCGGAGGGGGCAGAATGAAGGATTTATAATCGGGCGCGGACGCTTCGTAAAATACCTGCGCCTGCGCGAGTTGTTCCGGTTTAAGCGTCCGATCCAAGCGATTGGAAACAAGACGCTCCGAAATGCGAATGAAAACCTTGTCGAATTCCTCCTCGTAGCAGGAGGCCGGATAAAGATCATACGGCGGCGAGAAGACGAACATTTTCTCGCGGGCGCGATTGTTGAGGACTGGAAAAATGTAATCGTCGAGGAAGAATTGGGCATATTCGGCTTTCTTGAGATATTCGCGTTGTTTGACGAAAGTTCCCACGCGACGCGAAAGTCCCTTGGCTCGCGCCGAAGCCCCGGCTCCGAGCATGAAAAGCGCGATCCCTACGACCGCCGTCCCCCGCATGAGCGCGTCGTAGCGGTCGGCGAAAAGTTTCAAAAGCAATCCGGTCATGCCGAGCAAGATGAGCGTCCAGCCGGGAAAAGCCAGACGCGGCATGTTGCTGACCGCCGGATAGCGCGTGAAGATCGCGGCCATGGCCAAGAGCGAAACGGCCAATGGCCATCCGGCCAGAGGGGAGCGGTCGGATTGACCGGATGCGTCCGGTTCCTCCGCCGTCGCCGCTTCCCCGAGCCATCTTGATTTTAGAGCGCGAAACAGAACCGCCGCCGAGCCGATTGCGGCAAACAACGCGACCGAAATATACGCCCGGCTCGGCGCGGATTGAAACGAGACGACCACGAGCGCGAGAGTGAGAAGGTATCCCAAGGCGAGGAAAATCTTTTTTCCCCAGCCGAGAAACTTGGATTGGAACGTCGCAAAAATCGCGGCGAAGAGAAGAACCTCAAGCAGAGGGTCCAATTCGATCATCTCGCGGAGCCAGAGTCCATAGGGGCCGAGCCAATAGACGCGATGCAGATTCTCGTGGCTCGTGAGTCGTCCGAGATACGATCCGCCGGAGTATCGCGCCCACAACTCGACCGCGCCGAGCGGCGCGACGGCGACCGCGACCCCCAGCAGGGGATAAACAAAACATTGCAGTCCCTTCCGCCCAAGCGAAATTCCGCGGCAAAAAAAAATTCGGAGTAGCGCGCAGGCCAGACCCGCCGCCAAGGCGAGAATGACCGTCCCCGTCGCGTAGTGCGTTCCAAAGGCGACCCCCAGAAAGAATCCGCCGAGCAACCATGTTTTGAGTCCCCACTTCGGCGAGGCAAAAACCCACAGAGCGAGGCTGATCCACATGACCGCTCCCATCGTCGCGAGCAGACGGATCATGTAATTCAAGAAGAGAGGCGAGACGGAAATGAAGAGGAGGCAGAGGAGAAATCCCCGCTCGCCGTAGAGTCTCCTCGCCGCGAGCGACAACGCCGCCATCGCCACGACCGCGAACATGGCGTTCAACGCCCACGCCGTTTCGCCGTCGCTCGGATAGACGCAACCCCAAAGCAAATGGAGGAGAATTCCAAGGACGCGTCCCCCTCGGCTGTATTCGTCCACGATGACCCAGCGTTCGGCCCAATTGGTCGAGCAGAGAAACTCCGTCGCCGGCTCGTAGGAATTCGCCGTGAGCGCGAGCACTTCGTCGTTGCTGAGGACAACGGGATAGGAAACAAAACAAAGCCGGACGACCCACGTCGCCGCGCAGACGGCAAAGACGAGTTTGCGAATGGAAATGGAGTTGATGGAAAAACGCAAATTGATCGCCGCGTGGAAGTTACTCGAAAACGCGCGAAGCATTCTGGTTACAGAGGCAATCGCCTGTCAATATACAACCGAGAAATTTACCACCCAGTCACCAAGACACGAAGAAGAAGCGATGATCTGGCCACTTGGATGGCTCTTGTCGCCCTGCATTTTACATTTGGCTTTTAGCCTCCAAACTTCATCCGGGCTTGGTGACTTCGTGTCTTGGTGGTGAAATAAATTGATTAACGAACATATCCCAACGCCCGCAAATCCTTCATCGCCTGTTTTTGATCCGCGACAAAATTGGATTTCAGCGCCTCTGTGGATTCCGTCGCGACGAGGACGTCCTGCTCGAAAGCGGACCGTAATTCTCTTGCGGCCGCTTCGTCGGTCGAAATCTGTCCTTCCTCACCCAGCGGAAGGTAGGGAAGCCGCAGATCGAACAACTTTGCCGTGTGATTGGAAAGATTGAAGACCATTTTGAATGGACCCTTTCGGACACTGGAGAACTCGTCGCCGTAGAGTTGATAGTCGGCGAAAATCAGCCGATCGGGATGAGTTTGGCCGTCCGCGATTTTCAAGAGCGAATCGCCCGCGAAGGGCAATCCCTCGCGGGCGATTCCCGCAACCTCTAGGACGGTCGGAAACAAATCCACGAGCGAAACCGGTTCGTTCACTTCCATCCCCCGCAATTTCATTCGCGCCGGATATTTGACCACCAGCGGAACGCGCAAGAGCGCCTCCTCCATTGAATTGCCGTGATTGAGAATCGGATACTGCAAGCGTTTAAGGTCAATGGCGGGATCGGTGTGCAGTCCTTTTAATTTTTCCGGGAGTTGGGGATGACCGGGATCGAGAAGATGCTCGCCGTGATCGGCGTAAAAGACGACCATGTTTTCCTCCGACCCCGCGAAGGAATTCCAAGTTTGCAAAAGCGCCGCCAAATACCTGTCGGCGTCGCGGACCGCGTCTTCATAAGAGGCGACAACCAGATCGCGCGGCGCGCGGTAGATTCCAACGCCCGGATTTTTCGCCCTGAAGTAGCTCTTGTCGAAGTCATGCACGTCAACGTAATGCACCATCAAAAAAACCGGCCGGTCGCGGGGAAGATCACGAAGAACCGCGACGACGGCCTCGTTGACCTGTCCCCCGTCGAGACCGGAAAGATTTTGGGCGATGTCGAATCCATCGGCATGTAGGCCGGTGTGGAAAAAATAAGGGTTGGCGGCAATCAGCGCCGTTGTGTAGCCCGCTTGCCGGAGCCTCTCCGGCAAGCACACGCAGGCATCAGGATAGGCGCTGATCTGATGATACCAATCCTCCCAAACCGACAAAAAATATCCCGGCGGAACCGGCGCGGCCGATAGTTCGGACGTCAGCCCAGTTTTCACCTTTTGACCGGTAAGATGGTAGCGCGGAAATCGCCCGGTCATGATCGAGGCGATGGAGGGAAGAGTCCAACTGGCGTTGCTGAACGCCTGATTGTAAGCCACCCCTTGGCGCGCGAGATCGTGGAGCGTGGGCATGAGACTTGCGCCGCGCTCCCCTACGGCGAAATCGCGGCGATGCGCGTCGGAACACACGAATAGGATGTTCGGAGGCTTTTGACTCGCGTGATCTGGAGAATGCGACTTAGAATCCGCGTCCGCAACTTGATCCGCAATCGCGGCGGCGGATTGCGGCTCCGGATTTTTCGGCGAGGATCGGGAGGCGCGCTCGTTGGAGCAGGACGCAATCAGGAAGAACGAAAGTCCGGCAACGCGAACCAAGCTCCGCAATGGCGACCCGATCTTGGAAACATGAGGATGCATCGGATGAAATGACGGCGAATGCGATTATGATTGAGGGCAAGAGCAAGAGCAATAGGAATGACCTTGTTTCGGTTTTCTACGCGGAAGACATCAGTCGGATGTCGCGAGCGGATGGCCATTGGGTTTATAGGGCCGAACTTGAAACCGAACCTTCAATTCCTCCTCCGCGATTCGGCGGCATTTCTCGACGTTCACCTCGGGCATGGCGACGACCTTCATCCGCACGTCGGGGACGCATTTTTTTGCCGCGCGCGTGAAATCGAGCATGGCCTCAAAGGAAGCCGATGGATCGGCGGGACACGAGATTTTGTTGTAGGTCTTGTGGTCATGGGCGTTCATCGTCACCGCAACGGCGTCGAGCAGTCCGGCAAAATCGGGGGCGATGTTGCGCCCGTGAATCAGATTGCCGTGGCCGTTGGTGTTGAGGCGGACGCGGCAACCGCGCGATTTCAGCGCGCGCGCGATCTCCAACACGACGTCCAAACGGAGCGTCGGCTCGCCCAGTCCGCAGATGACGAATTCTTCAAATCTCTCGGGTTCCTTAATTGAGTTGAGAATCTCCCGCGCCGAGGGTTCGCCCGGAAGCTTGAGGTAGTGCCCGTAGAGCATGTAATCGGTTGTGCGCGTGCAAAAGCAACAATCATTCGTGCAACGGTTGGTGACGTTCAAATAGAGCCGCTTGCGGAGCGAATAAGCGATTTGCGGCGTCAGGTCCTCGTCGAGGCCATAAAGCCGCGACGCGTTGTGCGTCGTGATCCGCGCCACGTCCTGATAAGCCAATCCGGTCAATTCGGCCAATTCGGCGACGGTGAATTTCATGTAGGAAGGCTCGTTGCGGCGTCCGCGTTTCTTTTGCGGCGGCAAATAAGGCGCGTCAGTTTCGCAGACGATCCGGTCCAGTCCGATTTTGCGGATCGTTTCGCGCAACCGCGTGCCGTTGGGATAACTGATCGCCCCGCCGATCCCCAAATAGAATCCCAAATCCAAAAGTCGCCTCGCGTCGTCTTCGGTTCCGGAAAAGCAATGAACGACGCCCCGGCTTGTGATTTTTTTCTCCCGCTTGAAGAGGCCGATCAAATCATCGTATGCGTCCCGGCAATGAATCACCATCGGCAGATTCAGTTCCGACGCAATCCGCGCTTGGCGCGTGAAGACCTCGATTTGGTTCTCCTTGCGGAAATCGGGGAAATGAAAATCGAGACCGATCTCGCCGACGGCGACGACCGACGGATCGCGCGCCAGCTTGAGGATTTCCTCCGCCATTTCGGACTTCCAGCTTCGCTCGTGATGCGGATGAAGTCCAACGGTCGCGAAGATTTCCTCGTGACGCCGGGCCAGCGAAATCGCTTGTCGGGCGGAGATCAAATCCTCGGCGATGCAAATCAATCGCCGGATTCCCGCGTCTTGGGCGCGTTCCAAGACGCGATCCAAATCGCGGGAGAATTTCTTGTCCTCCAAGTGTGTGTGGGAATCAATCAACATGCGTCTCGAGTCGGTCTCCGCGCTTACTTTAGCCGACGCGGCGCGGCGAGAAAAGTGGAATTGGGCGGAGCGCCTATTTCCTCAAAAACTCAATCACCGCCCGCATGAAGGCGGGCAGGTCCGGCGGACGGCGCGCGGTGATGAAATGACGGTCCACCACCGCCGGCTCGTCCACCCAAGTAACGCCCGCGTTTTCCATGTCGTCGCGGATGCCCGGCGTGCTCGTGGCGCGGACCCCTTTCAAAATTTTCGCCGAAATCGGAATCCATCCCGCATGGCATATAAAAGCGATCATCTTGTCATGCTCATGAAATGCGCGGGTCAACGCGAGGACCTTCGGATCGCGCCGCAATTTGTCGGGGGCGAAACCGCCGGGGATCACCAAACCTGTGAAATCCTTCTCGCTCACCTCGCCAATGGAAGCGCCGGCGACGCAAGGGTAGCCGTGCTTTCCCGCGTAGGTCGCGCCGCGCTCCGGACCGGCGACCGCCACGCTCGCGCCGGCTTCCTCCAACCGCAATTTCGGATACCAAAGCTCAAGGTCCTCATAATCGTGATCCACGAAAATCAAGATGCGGTGATTTTTCAACTCCATGGTCCTCTTCCTTTTTTGTGGTTTGTGACGGCCAAAATTCCCGATAATCAAACGCTTATGTTCTTACTCCCCTTTCTGCATTACCTCAAGCCCTTCCGGGGGCGGTTGGCGCTGGCGTTGCTTTGCATGATCGTCGTCAGCGGATTCGGAGCCGTGAACGTGCTGATGCTCAAATTCCCGCTGGAAATTCTGTTGGGACAGAAAACGAAGCGACCCGGGCAGAAGGTTGAACAGACGGTTAACGAAGATTCTAAGGAACACCCCTCCAAGCCGGGGAAAAGCAACGCCATCCCATCGGGCGTCCGCCAATGGTGGAATGACGCGACCGAGACGCCGCGCCGCGCGATCGTCGAACGCAAGGAGGCGTTGACCCGCTGGTATGAGGAGGAATCGGCAAGCAATCCGTTTCGCGTTCTCTATTTTCTTTGCGGCTTCTTGCTGGTGATGACCTTTATCAAGTGTTTCAGCGAATACATCGCCGAATATGAGCTGGCCTATTCCTTTTATTTCGTGAACGCCAAAATGCGCGAGGACATTTACCGCAACATTCTGGCGCAGGATTATCTTTTCTTTACGAAAAGCTCGCCGGGGTATTTGATCTCGCGCATCAATTCGGACACCACGGCTCTTAAGAACATCATTGACAAACTTCTCAACGACGGCATTCAACAGCCGCTGACCCTGATCGCCTACATGCTCGCTCTGCTCTGGACTTCGCCCCAACTGACGCTCGTCGCGCTCCTCATGCTTCCCGGCGCGGCGGCGTTGCTCTATTACTTCAGCCGCGCTTTGCGCAAAAACACGAGCAAACAAAAGAAAAAGGCGGATGAATTATCGGGCATCATGGCCGAGGGATTGCACAGCATCCGGCTGGTGAAGGCGTTCGGCTCCGAGGCGTTCGAGGACGCCAAATTCGTCCAGCGCAACCGAATGCTTTTCAAATACGTCATGGCCAACCGGCTTCCCAAGTTCGCCAGCGGTCCGATCATGGAATTCTTGGGAACGATTTCGGCGTGCGGCGTGCTGATGATGGGGGGATACATGATTCTCGGCGATCACGGGTTCCTCGGAACGCGCCTGACCGCTTCGGAATTCTTCGTTTATCTGTTCATTCTCTCGCGCTTTTATCGCCCGCTGAAAAGCCTCTCGAATACCACGATGATCTATCAGGTCGGGAGAGTTTCCGCCGAGCGGATTCAAGAGATGCTGAAGATCGAACCGACAGTGAAAGAGCGGCCCAATGCGCTACCGCTCAAGGAAATTCGCCAAGGAATCGAACTGAGAAACGTCAGTTTCCGTTACATGGAGAAGGAAATTCTGCGCGACGTTTCCTTGCAAATCCCGCGCGGAAAGAAAGTCGCGCTGGTCGGAAAAACCGGCTCCGGCAAAACCTCCATCGCCAATCTCATCCCCCGTCTGTTTGATCCGAATGAGGGGGAAGTCCTGATAGACGGGGTGAATTTGAAGGATTACAAAATCGCCGATTTGCGTCGGGCGATGGGCATCGTCCAGCAACAGACGATTCTGTTCGATGACAGCGTGGCCAACAACATCGGTTACGCCTCCGATATGGAATCTCCCGAACAGAAACGCGCGGCGGTGATCGAAGCGGCCAAGGCCGCCTACGCCGACGAATTCATCCGTCATCTGGACGGCGGCAAGGAATACGACACGCGGCTCGGTCCGTCGGGGATGAAACTATCCGGCGGCCAAAGCCAACGGATCGCCATCGCCCGCGCGATTTTCCGCAATCCGCAACTTCTCATTCTGGACGAGGCGACCTCGTCGCTCGATTCGCAGGCGCAGGCGCAGGTCCAAAGCGCGATCAACAATTTGATTCAAGAGCGCACGTCGCTCATCATCGCCCATCGTCTTTCCACGATCCGCAATGCCGATTACATTTACGTTCTGGACGCCGGACGGGTCGTCGAGGAGGGAACGCACACCGAATTGATGGCCAAGCGGGGGGCTTATTTCAAGCTGTATCAAACCGAGGATACGGAGGTTGAGACGGAAGGAGCGGAATCGGGAACCGCGGAATTCCAACGAACGCCCCCGGAAATGTTGGTCGAAGGAGCGTGAGGCCCGAGGGGTTTCGCCCAATTGAAATGAATATGCATTCGGAAATTCAACGCAAAGGCGCAAAGACGCAAGAAGGTTCCGGAAAATTCCGCGTTGCGTCCTTGCGTCTTTGCGCCTTTGCGTTGAATTCTTGAAACCACGATTGAACCATGGCAACCTCAACCAAATCCCCCGCCGTCTCGGACAAACTTCCGGAATTCGCTCTTCTCACCCGCCAGATCGAACAATGCGGATGGAAACGAACGCTTCCGGGGCCGCTCGAAGAAGGTTTGTTTTTTCAGACCGGACAGGGAGGCGTCCGGCCTCCGACGGCGCTTTTCAAATCCGAGCGCGGCGAGGCGTTGCTCGCCGTGGATTTCGGCGATCTCGCGCTGGCTGGACGCGAAGAGTTATTTCCCCGCTTTCTCGATTTTTCGATGGAGACGCGACTTGCACTCGGAGCCGCCCGCGCGATTGTTTCGGCGTCGTATCTGATCCTGATGAGCGCGGGACGGATCGAACTTTTTCGTCTGCCCGAGGAGACGCTCGAATACGCCGTCGCTTCGCTCCGGAGCTACGAGGACGAGCTTCTGCCGTCTCTGACGGCCAAGGCGCGCGCCAAGGGGGAATCCGTCCGCGCCTCGCACGGTCCGCTGGAGCAAGCCCAAGCCCTGCGCGGATGGATTCAACATTGGAGCCGCAACTTGGCCTCGAAATTGGGCGTCCCTTTGGACGACTGCGAAAAATTCATTTGGAAATTCGTTCTCATGCTCCAGACCGTTCGTAAGACGGGAAAATCCGAAATCCTCGGCGGGTGGGGATTGACCTGCGAAAAACTCGGCCCGACGTGGAGCCTCGCCTACGATTCGCTCAACACCCACGCCGATCTGGCGCGCGCGCTGGACGAATTCGACACGCTTTTTTCAACGCGGATTTTCTCCGGCGACGCCGAGACGCACAAGCAATGGCTTCAGAAATTGGAGGAAACTTCCTTCGCCGAGCAATTGCGCGCCGAAATGCTCATGCAGTCGCAATCCAAATTCGAAGCCGAAACCGTCGCTTGGCTTTTCACTCAAATGGAGCGCGAGGAGGAAGGTTGGCGGCGCGAGATCGCAGGACCGCTTCCGGTCCGCAGGCACATCCATCATCAAGGTTGGATGGTCGTCAAGCCGATGATCTGCGACGTCGCCGGACATGGGCTTTGCGCCGCGCTTCAAGACGCGGAACGGCTCGCCCAATACTGGAGCGACTACGACGCCCATCTCCGGCGTGGCAGAACCGAAGGTTCCGCCGATCCCGTCGCCCAGCCCGATCTTTTCTTCGGCGCGCCCCGCGGCGTCAATTCCCAAAACCAATTGGACGACGGCTTCAACTTTCTCTTCGCCGATTCGTTGCGTCTGGCGGGGGTCGGACCGGAAGAACAATTCGGCGTCGGGCTGACGTTCCTGCTCAAGGCTCTCGCCCTCGCTCAACAATTCGACTGGCCGTTCCGGGGCGTTGACACGCTGGATTGCCTCTGGAAGGGTGGAGAACGGTCCTGAAAGAGTGAATCGGACGCGCGCCAAGATATGACGTTGCTTCCCATCAATCGCGTTCTCCGAGCCGGACCGGGCCGAAGGGAAATTCATCTCGACTCCGATCCCTTCGACCCATCCAATCCTCCCGCCGGATGCTTCTGGGTTCGCAATCATTTGACTCTGATCTATTCCGGCGTTGATCTCCGGCGCGTCGAGCGCGGTCAACGGGAAGAGCGCGCGATTGACTTGGGCTGTTTGGCGATTGGACAGGTGGAGCGTTTTTTCTCCGGGTCCGCAGGCTTCCAGTCTGCATCTCCGCTCAAATTCCCCCACCCAAAACCCGGCGACTGGATTTTCTACAACGGTCCTCACGCCGATTTCGGTCTGCTCGATCCGGCAAAAAATGTTTGGATTCCGGTCGCCGGACCCGATCCGCTTCTGCTTACGGCGGGCATCGGCGCCGAAGCGCAATTCGGAGTGGAGCAGGCTCTCCAACCTGAGGAATATGAAAGTTCACGTTCCGGTTTTCCGGATAGGCATGTGGCACAGCCGCTCTCGGCTGTGATCCGGAATTTCGGAATTTCCCATGCCATCGTCCTCGGTCAAGGCATGTTGGGCAATCTCGCCGCGCAATTTCTCAAACTCCGCGGCGCGTCGGTGACGGTCGTCGAGAACAGCCCCAAGCGTCTCGAATTTTCAAAGTATCTCGGACTGACGCAGAAAATTGACACGCACAACTTGGATTGGCGCGAACGGATCCGCAAGTGGAATCCCGACGGCGTCGAATTGATCGTGGACGCCTGCGGTTATCCGCAGGCGTTGAGCGACGTTCTTCCGTTCCTCCGCGCCGGAGGAAAAGTTTGTCTGCTCGGCCCATGGCGGACCGGATATAGGCAATCCGAGCTTTCTTTATCCGAGCCGCGACCGTCAGGGAGCGACCGAACGGCGACCGACGCAACCCTCACCTTACCCTCTCCCTTGGAAAGGGAGAGGGGTTGCAAAAAACAAGGCGCGTCAGTAGCGCGACCGTTTGGGAGCGCGCATTCCGCGACATCTCTGCCCCCGGACGCTCCCTTACGGTCACGGCTCGGACAAATCGGCGGGGAAGTTTATGGTCCGTTTCCTTCATTCGGTGAAACGCCCGAACATCGCCCGCCGGTCGAGGCGTGGATCAAATTGATTCACGGAAAAAAGATCGGCGTGGATCGCCTTCTCACCGACCGCGTTCCCGCCGCCGAATCGCCGCTGGCCGTGAAACGCCTCTCGGCGGGCGTCAAATCCATCTGTGGCGTCGTCATTGATTGGACCGCTTGAGCGCATCTTTCGCCGCGCCTCTTTCGAATATCTCGTATTGGTAGTATCTCAAAATCTCATCTGCATTTCTGCAGGCGCGTTGGAAGTTCCAAGCCGCTTGACCCCGGAGGTTAACACCGTTGATAAATCCCAAGGCGCCGCCGATAAGAGATAACGCGCCTCCCCAAAGAAGAGCCTCCGGATTAAAGTTTCGGTCCCATCCGTCTGATAGAATGAGACCGATACTTAGCCCCACTGATATCATCGCCCCCAACAACATGACCACCTTCAGAATTACCGTCGCGAAACCCGTTAGAATTACCCACGCGGGACGAAGATGAAAATCGACGCGGGTCTTTTGCTCATTGATGACCCTCGTACACGCCGGCAAAAGATGGAAGGGGGAATATCGCGAACGTACGATCATAAAGGCGGAAATCGGAAGGACGAGCAATGCCGCAGGCGCAAAAATGACCCCTTGCGCGATCGAAACCAGAGCCGAGAACATCAGCATCCAAGTGCCGATCAATCGTATACGAATGCGTTTCTGTCCTAGCGCCGATCCCCAATGAGCAAGGACAATATCCTGAGGTGTGATCCTCGTCAGAATCACTTCTCCCATACACTTTCTTGAAATTCCCATGATCCCGCCCAAATTGCGAACGGGAAATACACCGCTCCAACCTCGCGTTACTACAAGAAGGACGAGGATGAGCCAGCCTACGGGTCCCATGACGATAAGTATGAGAAGGGGGAACAAATTTAGACCGCTGAGGCTGACTTCTCCCCTTCGTGCCGCTTTCATTCCGCCCCGCTTTTGAAACATCAGCAACCGAAAAACCGCGTTGTTCTCCAAATCGCGCAGGCGCGGTTCGAGGGCGAGGACGCGCTCGGAAGGAAGATCGCCCGGGCGGAGAGTCCAGAGGTCTCGTTTGCGTTTGGGCATGAGCGCCGCCGTGTTGGCAGGATTTATTTACCACCAAGTCACGAAGACACCAAGAAGAAAGGGCGCAGAGGAAAGGCCGAAGGATCCGGAACCCCAAACCGGACCGAATCAGGCCGGAGGGAACGGAAGCCGGGGGGATTTGAGGCCGCCGGAGAAGCGGTCATAGACGGTTTTGACGAAAATCGCTTCGTCGGGGCGCGGGTTCACCTCGGCCAACTGATCGAGCGTGACGATCGGAATGCCTTCCTTCGACTTGAGGCGCTTGAGGGAAACTTCAACCACGATCGTCGGCTCCCGCTCGCTCTGGAGAAACGAGCCGAAATCGAAAAGTTGATCGAGATTCTTCACACCCATCGGAATCATCCCCCGTCTTTCCGCGTCGAACCCATCACGTTCTTCGCGCGCGATTGGGGATCCCATCGGACCGGCCCATCTCGCGCTTCACAACCCTAGGGGTAGTTCATAGTGCAGGTTGGCCGAATCGTCAACATGATTTGCGGATTTTTCTAAATCTCCATCACCACCGGCAAGATGACCGGATAGCGGTCGGTCCGCTCGCGGAGGAATTTGCGTAGGGCCTTGCGGACCGCCGTGTGAACGACGTCCCATTCCTCTTTACTCTCCTTCTCGCAATCCTCGAACGCGCGGACGACGACCTGCTTGCATTCCTCAATCAGCGGTTCGTTGCCGTCCACTTCGACGAATCCGCGCGTGACGATGTCCGGCCCCGCAATGATTTTGAGCGACCGCTTGTCAATGACGAGGATGACCGTCACCATGCCGTCTTCGGATAAATGTTTGCGATCGCGCAAGACGACCTCTTCAATCGGATCGAACACCTTGCCGTCCACCAAGACCTGCCCCGCCAAATCGGCGCGCCAATGCTCCGCAGTCTGTTCGTCCATCTCCAAGGCGTCGCCGTTTTCGAGAATGAAAATATGCTCGCCGTTCATCGCCAAGCTCATCCCCAACTCGCGGTTGCCGACCAGATTCCTAAGCTCGCCGTGAATCGGGACGAAATATCGCGGGCGGAGCATCCGGTAAAGCTGGCGCATTTCCTCGCGGTAGGCGTGGCCGGAGGCGTGGATCGGCGCGTCGCGCTCGGTGATGACCCGCGCCCCGCGACGATACAAATGATTAATCATCCGGTAGATGCCTTTCTCGTTGCCCGGAATGATCCGCGCCGAGAGAATCACCGTGTCGTGCGGTTGAATGTGGTAGCCCTTGAAATCATCCCGCGCCAGACGCGAGAGCGCCGATTCCGGCTCGCCTTGCGATCCGGTCAGCACGAGGAGACGTTTGTTCGCGGGAGTTTTTTGGATGTCCTTGAACGAATGAACCAGTCCCTCCGGGTAATGAAGCAGTCCCAGTTTAGTGGCGATGGCGAAATTGCGCTCCAAGCTGTAGCCCGCGAAAAAAACCTTGCGCCCCAACTCGCGCGCCAATTCCAGCGCCGTCTGAACGCGATGAAGCCCCGAGGCAAACGTCGTCAGGATCACCGTTCGGGGAGCGGAGGCGATGATCGGACGAAGCGCGTCCTCGACCGACTTTTCCGAGGGGGAATATCCCTCGCGGTCCACGTTCGTGCTGTCGGCGAGGAGCGCCAGAACGCCCCGCTCGCCGTAGCGCGAGAGGGTGAAGAAATCCGAAGTCTCCTCCTCCTCCGACGAATCGAATTTGTAGTCTCCGGTGTGAATGACGGTTCCGATCGGCAACGTGATCGCCAGCGCCATGGATTCCGGAATCGAATGGGTGACGAGAAGAAACTGAATTTCAAATTTGCCGAGGCGGACCTTGGATCGCCCGTGGACCTCGTGCAGTTTCACGCGCCCTTCCAGTCCGTTCTCCCGAAGTTTTTCCCTCACCAACGCCATCGTCAGGCGCGAGCCATAGACCGGAGTGGAAACGTCGCGCAGAAAATAAGGAACCGCGCCGATGTGGTCTTCGTGGCCGTGGGTCAGGATCAAGCCGCGCAGTTTGTCCAGCCGCTCGGCGACGTAGGTGAAATCGGGGATCACCGAATCCACGCCGAGCATTTCCTCTTCGGGAAACATTTGCCCGCAGTCCACGATGATCATGTCGTCGCCGTATTCAAGGCTCATCATGTTCTTGCCGAATTCCCCCAATCCGCCGAGCGGCACGATCCGCAATTTGCGGGGATCGGCGTCGGGAATGGGCGCTGGGGTATCCGCCAAATGAGCGGGAGCTTTTCTTTTTCTTGTCATATCAGGCGCAAATCGCTTTTCGGACGCCAACGGCGTCCCGGAACAATGCCCAAGGTTGCCGCGAAGCGGTTATCTTGGGTCACGAAGCCGCGCATTGCAACCCCGACGGGGTTGCGGAAAAAACGAACCGCCTTCTCGATGGGAATGGACGAAACGCTCATTGAATCTTCTCGATCATCTTCAAACAATCCAACGCCTGCTCGCGGATTTTGGAGAGCTTGGCCATCTCGCTGATTTCCGGATGAATGTAGGGATTGCGGGAGTGTTGAAGATTGATCAGCATCGCGCCCAACCGGACCGCCTCGTCCGGTCCCTCCAGTCCCCTCAACTCGAGTGGATTGTCAATCTTCACCTCTTGGTTTAATTTACGGAAACCGTAGGCGCGCCCAAAACAAATCAAAATGATCCCAATCGCCTTGAGTCCGTCGGGCTTGTAACGTCCCTTGTGTTCGAGGATGCGGAGAAAAACGAAAAGGAAGTTCTCCATCGTCGCTTCGTTGGCGACGCTTTGTTGGATGCGGAGCAGATGTTGCTGATAAAAAATCGAGAGGCTTCGCCGATTCGATTCAAGCAAACCTTCGACCAGTTTGAGCGTCGCGGGATCGTTGAGGAACTTTTGGAGTTTTTTCTTCAGCCGGGCCTTGACCTCGTTCTCGACGGCGAAGCAATAGGCAAAACCCATCGAGCGGGAAAAATCGGCCTCCGCGCTTCTCCCCTCGCTCTGTTGAAAAAGAAATTCCGCCGTGCGCAAATTCTGCCGCGTTTCGAGATCGAACGTCTCCAGCGCGGGCAGGACGCGCAAAAGCGACTCGTCCACCCGCTCCCAAAGTTCCTTGGTCGCCGACTCGAACAAATCCTTCTTCGGAGCCGCGGCCAACGGCGATTGCCCCGTTTCGTCCCGGCTCAGATCGAGCAGAAGATCGAACGCTTCGCTTTTCACCGCCAAGGGAACGTCGTTCGCCTTGAGCAAATCCCCCAAGGCCGCCGTCGCGCCCGGCGCGTCCGATTCGGCCCGCGCCGCCAACTCGGTCAGCCGCGCCTGATGCCGGCGCGAAGCCGCGTATTGACGCGACGCCGCGTTGATCGCCTCGTAGAGATTGCTCATCTCCTCGTCAATTTTGCTTTTGCTGATGACCTGACACGCCCCCAGTCGAACCGCTTCGGCTCCCTCGTCGAACGTCCCGACGGCGGAGATCATGATGACGGGCAGGAGCGGTTGCAGGGCGCGGATTTGACGAATCAACTCCAATCCTTCGGTCGGGTGGCGCATCGCCAGATCGGTAACGATCACGTCGGGACCGGCGGTCGCCGATTCGGTTTGAACGGCATCCAACGCGCCTCTGCTGTCCTCGGCCTCGCGGACTTCATAGCCGCGCAGGGCGAGATTGCGCCGAAACGCCTCGCGGTAGGCTTTGTTGTCGTCAACGATCAGAACACGGGTCGCGGTCAAAAGGGTTTGTCCCCTTGGGGGCAATCGGCAAGATGTCGTGGGAGAGCAAGCCTTGTGTGCCTCTCCAGCGCGCGTCCATCATAGTCCAATCTCATGGCATTTTGGAAGAAAAGAGACAGGGCGACCGCATGGGCCGCTGTTTTTCGGCCAACGCTACGGACTCTGCGGCTCGGCGTGAAATTCAAAGTAAAAATTGCAACGCAGGGCTGTAGAGATTGCGGAACATTCCATTTGATGAAAAACTCCGGTCTCGGAGAAAGATGCGGTTCTTCTCAGGGGAAATCGTCCCAAAACTCAACCAACCATTGCAGAATCGGCTCTCCGAAGAGGAAGCCGAGCAACGCGCCGCCTGCGGCGCAAGCGGCAATCTCCGACCAAAGGTAGGGCTTCATGGAAAGATTGGAGAGGTCATACCACCAAGCGATCTTGTCTCCGATCACAAACCCGATGGTCGCTCCGCCCACGGCGCAGGAAATACGCTTGATCACTTCTACGCCACCAATTTCTCGGGAGCGGTTCTTCTGGCGACGCCGTTTCCGGTTGAGGTTTTCAGCGTCGGAGCCACTTCCTCGATCAACCGCTTCTGCGAGGCCAGCGTTTGCTCATGCGTCAGGCAACCGAAATTCTGCCAAGCGATCAGATAATTGAGCTTGATCCGCTCGCGCAGTTCGGCGAGCTTCTCCCGGCAATAAGCCGCGTCGCCGATCACCGTGCAATTGTCGAAAAGATATTGGGTGAAGCCGTCGGGGTCTCGGTCGGGATTCATTTCCCCTTCGCCGAACATGCGATAGAAGGAATAATTCTCGGGCAATTTGCCTCCCGGTCCCCCCGGCGAGCCGACGTTGGCCAGCGCGCGGTAATACCAAAGAAGCGCGGGCTTGGCCTCTTCTCGCGCCTTTTTGTGCGTTGCGCCGACGTAAACTTGGCGGAGGACGGGTAAATCCACATGGTCCACGTCCAACCCCGCCTTCTTGGCGCGTGGAAAATATACCTTGCGCGCCTCCTCGATCCGATGCGTCGGGGCGAACTGATCGGTCAGAATCGCGTAGCCGTGATCGGCCGCCCATTCCAGCGTCGAGGGACTGATCGCCGCGATCCAGATCGGCGGATGCGGCTTTTGCACCGGTTTGGGAAGACAATTCAGCGGCTCGAAACTGAAAAATTCCCCCTTGTGCCCATACCGCCCTTCCCCCCAACACCCTTTGATGATTTCCAATTGTTCGCGGAAAATCAGATGGCTCTTGGTGATGTCCACCCCAAAGCCGTCGAACTCGTGGCGCTGATAGCCCCGTCCCGCTCCCCAATCAATCCGCCCCTCGGATAGATGATCGAGCATCGCGATCTCCTCGGCCACGCGAACGGGATGAAAGAAAGGAAGAATCGTCACCGCCGTCCCGATCCTCATTCTGCGGGTTTTGGCGGCGAGGTGCGCGGCGGTCAAGTGGATCGAAGGTCCAAGCCCGTAGCGCGAAAAATGATGCTCGGCCAGCCAGAAGGCGTCGTAACCTTGTTGCTCGGCAAGGACCGCCTGCCCGACTTCATTGCGAAAAACATCGGCCTCGGTCCGATCCTCCGGCCATTGCATTAGACTAAACGCGGCGAATTTCATGGTTTGCCTCCTTCGGTTTGGGCGTCGTCCCGCTTTTGCCCCTCATGCTCACTGCCCAAAGATTCTGGCCTTGACCCTGAACTGATGGGTTGGTTTTGGCGAGAAAATTTTCCCCCGGCCGTTAAACCTGAAAGGCGCCCAAATATTACTCGTAAATCTCCCAATTTCTGGCCGCGTTCGGCGTCGGACCGGGCGTGACGACCGTGACGCTGACCTGCAACGGCCATCCGAACGGAACGCCGTTTTGTTGCATCTGGAATTGCAGGTTGCACGTTCCCGGCGACGATGGGGCCTGCATCGCTTGCGAGAAAATGTAGCTTCCCCCCGGAACGGCCGTCGAACCTGCGGCCATATCCAATTGCCCCACGCTGAACAACGGGCAATCGTCGGTCGTCATTTTGAGCCAATAAAGCCCCGATTGGTCCCAAGTCGAGGTGCCGATGTTTTGCATGTAAATCCCCACCGTGAAACTCTGGTTGGTGACGAGTTGAGCGGGGATCGTGCTGTAAACCGGCTGGGCGTCATTGCAGGCGACGTTGGAGGCGATATCCATGTTGTCCACGCTCAGGGTCGTCATGCGCGACGGATCGGAATTGGCGTCGCCGGTGAGCGTATCCGCCGCGCGGATGTAAACCGTCGAAGGCAACGAGGCGGGAAGCGCGAAAGTCTGCGCCGTGTCGTCGTCCGCCGTCTTGGTCACCGTCAGCATGTCGGTCCAATTCACGTTGTCCGTCGAATAGCTGAAAATGAAATCATCCTGACCGATGGAGTTGGTGTCGTGGAACGCCTCGACGGAGAAGAGGTGCTGATTCATTCCGGGCGTGATCGGGATCGTCCATTTGTGTTTGGCCTGCCAATAACCTCCGGAGTAAACCTCGCCGATGGTCTCATAGGCGTTGTCGCTCGCTTGCGTCGCCGTGTAGTCCCCTGTCAAGGTTCCTAGAATCGGAAGATCGGCGTTGGCTCGGTCGAGCGAAGTCGGCGGGCAGGGAGTCGGCGAAGGAGTCGCGGTGGCCGTGGTCGTTCGGGTGCGCGTGTGGGTTGCGGTGCGGGTCGGGGTGTGCGTCGGCGTTCTGCTCGGTGTGCGCGTCGTCGTGCGCGTCGGCGTCGGCGTGAGGGTTGCCGTCCGCGTGGGCGACGGAGTCGGCGGGAAGGGAATGGTATAGAGCGCGCCGGAAGGCACGGGATTGCCAAGCACCAAGTTAATCGGGAGATTGGTCAACTGTCCGGTTCCCGAAACGCTCGGAGGGGAGCACAGATTTGCCGTCACGGTTTGACCGAACAGCCCCGCGCCGGTCAGATCGGCGGCGATCACCCAATTGAGGCTGGTTCCCGTGGCGTAGGTCAGCGACAAACCGGAGAAAAGAGCCGTGCCGTCGTTGCCGTTGAACGTCGTGGTCGCCAAAAGAACATCGGCGGCCGTGGCCTTGCCGTCATTGTCCACGTCCTGATACAGATAGACGTTGCCGATCGCCGTCGTTTCGTTCACCGTTCCCGACGCGCAAACGCGGACGTCGGTCAGATTCACCGCTTCAAGGGAAGCGTCCACCGCGACGTGGATTTGCATGAGGGACAGCTTTTGCTCATTGCCGACGATATTGGCGTTGGCTGGATTCTTGATCCCCTTCGTGAGCGTCACCAGACCCGTGCTGAACGTGAGCGTTCGACCCGTGATGGACGACGCGTTGTCAATCGTGTCCCCGCCGGCGTAATCCTTGAATACAATGTGGGCGTTTTCTCCCGTGAGCGAGCCGACGCCCCTGACACTGCCCGTGGTTTCGAAGTCCAACTGAAGAGTTTGACCGAGCATGTTGGCCGTTTGGGCGGGATTGAGCCTGCCGTCGAGCGAATAATTGGAAGTAGAGGCCCCGGCGTTGAGGTCAATGTTCAGGTTCTGGATTTGAGCCAAGCCGTTGTCGCCGGGCAATATCGGCGCCGAGCCGATGAGCGTCGGCGGACTCGCTCCTCCCCAATTGTTCATCAGGACGGCCCCATTGATGAGCGCGAGCGTTTCATCCGCGGATCCGGCCGCGCGCGCTGTGATGTCCTCGATACGGATGTCCTCGGTTCGGGTTGCCGAGAAAATCAAGTGTTGGATTTTTGTGTCTTGCCCGAGGGGAATCGGCAAGATGTTCGCGTTGGCCAAATCGGCCTTAATCGTCAGCGTCCCCTTGTCGAAGAGGATCGGAATGAAAACATAGGGATCCGCGGGGACCAGATTCGTAATCGGCAATTGACTCAAGACTCCCGTGGCAATCAGGTCCACGCCTGCCGTGATGGGGTGCATGTCGGTTCCCAACGTCGCCGCGCCGGTTCCAGTGTAGGCCAAATTCAGAACCGTTGTAACCGTTGACGTCAGGGTCACGGTCGTCGAGAAATTGTTCAGCAAGACCGCGCCGTCGTCGCCGCTGAATGAGGAAGCCGCCAACAAATTGGCCGGAGCAATGGCGCCCTTGTAAAGCTCCACCCCCAGAGGCGCCAAATCGGTGTCTTCGTGGGCCGTTCCCGTCGAATGAATGACGAGACCGTTCAAGGCGACGTTTTCCACGTTGGTGGCCTTGATGTTCAATTGGGCGACTTGATACTTGACCGCCGAAGGAGCCATCACCACGTTGGGTTGGTTGTCGGGATCCGCCGCAAAGCCCGGCGCGGTCCGCAGGTCAATCCCTCCCCGCATGATCGTGATGACGGGACCGTCGAGGGGCGGGTCCACGGGATAAGTTATTTCATTGCCCACGGTGTAATGGACCTGACTGCAAACCCCGGAGGCCGTGAGGTCGCTCGTGGATTCCAGAGAAAATTGGAGCGTCGCGCCTTCCGGGGCGTTCGCCGCGAGATCCACCGTCACCAGATATTGGTCGTAGGGTTGGATGCCGACCGGATGAGAGTAAACGCGATTGCCGAAGAAGGGGTCCGTGAAATCCGCCGGTCCAAAAATCACCGGGCCGTTGTCCGTCAAGGGAGGATCCTTTTGCGCGAGGAACGTGTCTCCGTTGTCCTTTACGCCGTTGTGATTGCGGTCCATCCAAATCTTGATGCCCCCCGGTTTGATGTAAAGCGATTCGTCAAGGGTTCCCTTCGGGGTCAGCTTCAAGCTGTCAATGCTTACATCCTCAAGAATGTCGGTTTTCAAATACAGGGCAAGAACTTCGACGTTGATCGCGTTGGGAGGAGCCACGGTCCGCGTCACCGTGTCCATGCTCACCTCCAGTGATCCTACTTCAAACGTCATGGTCCTGCCCTGATCGTCACCGGCGGGGTTGACGACCTCGATGGGACGCCCGCTCAGCTCGCCGACCCCCTGAATGATGGCGGTACCGATCTGAAACGCCGTGATGTTTTTGCCGATTTGAGCTATGGAGTCGGCTGAATCGGCGGCGTAAAATTGAAGTCCCACCGCGACGTCATACGTCGTCAGTCGCTTGGCCGTCGCGGGCGCTCCCGAAAAATCTATCAGGGCCGAACCGTTATCCACCGTGAGCGGATTATTGAGTGTTCCAAACTCGGATTCCCCGCTTTGAATGTATAAATCCTTATTTTTGTCGTTCCATGCGTCCGCCCAAGCGATGTGGGAAGGATCGAACAAGGTGCCAGAAACAGAAAAGCCCACCTTTTGAATCAGAAGGTTTTCTCCGGAGGGAACATCGAACGAGGACCCGATCATGCCATACCAAGAATTGATGCAACCCTGCTTGTCCGCCGGCAGAGCGGGATACTTGGATATCACAATCACCGGGTTGCGAATCGTGCGATCCACCGAGCATGGCGGCTCCGCCGAAGTGAAATTGGCTTGCACGTCGCTCTGCGCGCCGACCGCAAAGACATCCGAATCTTGCACTACCGTTATCGCGAATGTTTCGCTCCCGTCGCCGAGGACCGTGGGGGGAACATCGGCGTAAAGGGTGAACCTTTTGGTCGTCGCGCGTGGAATGGAAAATGCGGCAATGTCGGGAACGTCAATCTCCAACGTGGCGTCGGGTCCATTGGCGGCCAAATAGGAATCCGGCCCGAGCTGGTTGTCTCCCGCGTCTATGACGCCGTTGCCGTTGGCGTCGTAATAAAGCTGAAACTTGGTGAAATAATTCAATTCGTTGCCCGGACCGGTGAGCTGAAGCCTGATGCCTTTGAAGAGCAGGTCCTCGTCGTTCAGGTCCGAAATCGAGAATCCGAACAGGTGAAACTTATTCGTGTTCGGCGCGACGATGGACGGCGTGTATTGTTGGTTCGTGACACACGCAAAAGTCGCCCGCGGCTGGCCGATCGTCTTGTAGTTTCCGTTGAACGGACTGGGAACCATCGAGCCGTTGACGTGCGACACGTCGCCGATAATGACCATGTCGTTGCGGTTCAAAAGCGACAACCGCGCCGTTTGGCCGTCTATCGCGGTCCCATTGAGGTCGTATCCCACCACGAACCGCTGGATGCCGTTGATCGGCAACGCGATGGAACTGGAGGTGAAGTCAATCGTCACGCTTCCGTCGTCAGCCGAAAAAACGCCCGTGCCGATGAGGATGTCGGCGGGGTCTATCTTGCCCAATTTGCCGTAATCCCGGTAAAGCTTCACCGTGGTGACCGCCGTCGCGTCGTTCATTGTTCCGTCGGCGTGAAAAGTAAATTGGCTGATTTGAGCCGATTCGCTTTTGGCGTCGGGGTCGTTTTGGATCTGAAAAGCGAGAACCGGATAATCGGTGGCGGTGGACGGCATGAGGACCGCCCCGAGGTCGTTCGGCTTGGAGAAATTGATCGGATTGTAGTTGAACTGCCAGCTTGGCCCGTTGATTTCGGGACCGATGATGGCGGGAGCCTCCAAACTGACGGCTCCCTGCGCGACCAAGGGATTGGTCACGGGTACCTGAAGTTGATAATAGGCTCCGATGGTCTCCGAGAGGGCATCCACCACGTCAATCGTGACCCAAACTTCCAATGTTCCGTTGCGCGGAACGGTGAGGGACGGAGACGGAGACGGAGTCAGCGTCGCCGTCCCGTTATCAGAGCCGAAATTGCCAAACGCGACCTTCGCCAACGGATCGGTCGGCGGGTTATTCTGCTTAAAAAGACGGAGCGTATCGGCCACGATGCCGGTCAAGCCGTTCGCGGTTCCGATGTCCGCCAAATTCATCGAAACCAGTTGCAGGTCCTCCACGTCGTTGGCGTAGAGCATCAGGTCGAACATCGGAAGAAGTTGCCGATTCGGAATCGCCGTCGCTCCGTCGGGGGTCTGAACCAGCCGGACAAGCGTCAGCGTTCCCGGCCCCACGGTCCGAAGATACCCCTCTACGGGCGCGCCGGTGACCGCGATGGGATTAAGCGTCCCGGAATCCCGGACGGAAATATCCCCGTTGGCGGCGATGCGGGAACGAAAGGATTTTCCATCTGTCGCGCTCGGTCCCAGCGTGTAAAGAACAAGCAGATTGACGTTCGCTCCGGCGGCGATGGGAACCGGCGTGAAGCCGCTGAACGTCACCGTCCCGTTGTCGGCGTTGAAACTTCCCGATCCCAACAAGAGATCGGGAGTTCCTCCGGTCGTGGTCAGGCGTCCGTCGCCGTCCTTGTCCCAATAGAGTTCCACGCCTCCGGCGGCAAGGTCCGCGGCGTCGTCTCCCGTTCCGTTCGATCCCGCGGTGAGGGTCAGCGCCGTCGCCTCGGCGGCGGGCTGGCCGAGGGGGTTCTCCAAATTGATTTGGAACATCGGCTCATGGGAGGCATTGCGCGCGATGGTTTGCATGGAGATGGAGTTGGCTCCGCGCGTCGCTTGCACGGCGGCACGCGCGTCCATGACAACCATCATCGAGACGGCAATCCACGACAAAACAAACCTTGTTTTCATCACGCGCCCTCAGCCGATTGAAACGAAAAACGACGCTCCGTTATGGGACCGATGTTGTCGGGAAATCTTGCTGGGAACGGAGGAGGAGAGTCAAGAAACAAAATATCATGGTTGCGTTTTTTTCTTTTGGTAAGCCAAGACGCGCCGATGAGGAATTTTGTTTGGACAGGGATTGATGGATTGAACAAGGGCACGATTTTGCGACAGACCCCGCTTGACTCCCACGCCGTTGAGGGTAGAATCACCAAGAGGAAACAAAGACCGATGCTGACCTTTACATCAAGGCCGCGATGAACAGGGCGCGCTATGAGATGTTGCCCGAAGGCGAGGGGTTCGTTGGTGGCATCGAGGGACTTCAGGGAGTTTGGGCGAAGGCGCAAACCCTCGAAGCTTGCCGGGAAGAACTGCAGGAGGTCTTGGAAGGATGGATCGTCCTCGGGCTCCGGATGGGGCACACGTTGCCGGAAATTGACGGAATCAACCTGAACGCCCAACAGGTCGCCTGATCCAATCATGGGGCCGATCAAACGACGCGATCTCATTCGGCGTCTGGCCCAACTCGGTATCACCGGTCCTTTTTAAGGCGGCAGACATCAATTCATGGTCAGAGGCGCGGTGCGCGTCCGAATCCCCAACCCGCACCAAGAAGACATCGGGAGAAATCTCCTACGCCAAATCCTCCAGCAGGCCGATGTTTTCGATATCCGAATGGGAAAAACTCTAAGGTAACGTAAAAGGCGACAAAGATATGGACGGCCTACTCCGGTCAACTACTGTATTGCGGTATCGGAATTTATCCGAAATTCTGCCTAAGATTAGTTTTCTCAAGGCTCCAAAATTTAAGCGACTGCATACAAGATATTGTGCCTCTACCCAAAAAATCGTCAATATCTTGATTTTACCCCTTGACAGAACCTCCGCTCAGGAGTAAACCAGACCCCGCGCCGATGATCGGATTACAACTCGGCTTTTGTGTTTCTTCCATAGATTTTTTTTGGTGTGTTCGTCGGCGAGTGTAAACGTAAAGATTTAGAGCGGCTCACTTTTGGGCGAAAAAAACTACTCGCCCGGATCAGGAAAAGCATCGCCTCGGTTGCGTCCGGTTCGGAAAAGTTGGAAAATGCGCCAAGGGGTGAGTTCGCGCCGCGCGGAGAAAAATCGCTCCGCCCGGACCCATTTCATCCCGTTGCAGAAGGAGTCGTCCCATGAAGCTCTCGCGCCGTTTCACCTCTCCCGGTTCCGATCCCCTCCAGCAGGTGGATTACGAAAAACGCCTCTCGGTCATCAGCAACACCGATGGATCGGTCGTTGCCGAGACCAAGGAGGCCGAAGTCCCCAAGTTCTGGTCCCAACTGGCGACCGACATCATCGTTTCCAAGTATTTCCGCAAAGCTGGCGTCCCAACCGAAGCGGGCAAGGAAACCAGCGCCCGCCAAGTCGTCCGCCGCATCGCGCATCACATCGCCGAAGCCGGTCGGCGGTTCGGCGGCTACTTCGACACCGAGGAAGACGCGGCGACGTTCGAGGCGGAGCTTACGCACATACTCATCCAACAGATCGGCGCGTTCAATTCGCCGGTCTGGTTCAATTGCGGCCTATTCCACGAATACGGCATCAAAGGAGGCGGGGGAAATTGGGCGTGGGATTTCGAGAAGCAGGACGTTTACGAAATCGAAAATTCCTACGAGCGTCCCCAGTGCTCGGCCTGCTTCATTCAGTCGGTCCAAGACGATTTGATGGGAATGTTCGATCTCATCAAATCCGAGGCGCGGATATTCAAATACGGGTCGGGGACCGGAACCAACTTCTCGCGCATCCGGAGCCGATTCGAAAAACTCTCCGGCGGCGGAACGTCGTCGGGCTTGATGTCGTTCTTGGAGGTTTTTGATCGCGGCGCGGGGGCGACCAAATCGGGGGGAACGACCCGCCGGGCGGCCAAGATGGTCTGCCTCGACATGGACCACCCCGAAATCACCGATTTCATCAATTGGAAGGTCCGCGAGGAGCGCAAGGCGCGCGTCCTGATCGAGCATGGCGGACTCCCCGCCGATTTCAACGGCGAGGCGTATCACACGGTCTCCGGCCAGAACAGCAACAACTCGGTCCGCGCGACCGACGAATTCATGCAGTCCGCGCTCGAGGGCAAACCGTGGCGCACGACGCAACGCACGACCGGCGACGTTTATGAGGATTTGAACGCGGGGGATTTGCTCAAGCAGATTTGCGAGGCGGCTTGGGCCTGCGCCGATCCGGGCGTCCAGTTCGACACGACGATCAACGACTGGCATCCCTGTCCGAACACCGACAAAATCCGCGCGTCCAATCCCTGCTCCGAATACATGTTCCTCGACGACAGCGCCTGCAATCTGGCCTCGATCAACCTGATGAAGTTCCTCGACGAGGAGGGGAATTTCGACGTCGAGGGATTCCGCCACGCGGTCCGGATTTTCATTGTCGCTCAGGAAATCCTCGTGGATTTCTCCTCTTATCCGACGGCGAAAATCGCCCGCAACAGCCACGATTACCGTCCGCTGGGGTTGGGCTACGCCAATCTCGGCGCGTTGCTCATGGTCAACGGCATTCCCTATGACAGTCCGGAGGGGGTCGCCGTCTGCGGCGCGATCACCGCGCTCATGACAGGCCACGCCTATCGCGTCAGCGCGGAAATCGCCGCGACCAAGGGAGCCTTCCCCGGCTACGCCAAGAATGAAAAGCCGTTCATGCGCGTCATGCAGAAACACCGCGACATGGCCGAACGGATCAGCGCGGAATTCTGCCCCTCCGATCTTCTCCGCGCCGCGAAAACGGCGTGGGACGAAGCGCTGGAAGGGGGACGCCAGTGGGGCTATCGCAACGCGCAGGCGACGGTCCTCGCGCCGACCGGAACCATCGGACTCCTGATGGATTGCGACACGACGGGGATCGAACCCGATTTCGCGCTGGTCAAGATGAAGAAACTCGCCGGCGGCGGATATTTCAAGATCGTCAATCAATCCGTCCCGCGCGCCCTGCGCAAACTCGGCTACGACAGCAACGAAATCCGCGACATTCTGGTTTACATGAACGGCGCAATGACCCTGCGCGGCGCGCCTCACGTCAACGACGTCACGCTCAAGGCGCGCGGATTCACCGACGAGGATTTGGCCAAGGTCGAGAGCGCCCTGCGCGGCGTGATTGATCTGCCGATGGCCTTCACCCGCTGGACGCTCGGAGCCGAAACGCTCAACCGCCTCGGCGTGAGCGAGCAACTCGCCTCGGGCAAGGATTTCAATTTGCTGACCCTGCTCGGATTCACCGACGCCCAGATCGAGGAAGCCTCGACGCACGTCTGCGGCACGATGACCATCGAAGGCGCGCCGCATTTGCGCGAGGAGCATCTCCCCGTTTTCGACTGCGCGAACCGTTGCGGCAAGACGGGACGACGCTACATCGCGCCGATGGGGCACGTCCGCATGATGGCCGCCGCCCAGCCTTTTATTTCCGGCGCGATCAGCAAGACGGTCAACCTGCCTCACGACGCGACGGTGGACGACGTCCGCTCGATTTACGTCGAGGGATGGAAACTCGGCCTCAAGGCCATCGCGCTCTACCGCGACGGTTGCAAGATGAGCCAGCCCCTTTCCTCCAAGGCGGAAAAACGTGAATCTGCTCCGGCGATGATTCCAGCGGCTCCGGTTTTGGCGATCGCGTCCTCCCGTCCGCAACGGCGCAAACTCCCCGCGCGCAGGAAGGGCTACACCATCGAATCGCGCGTCGCGGGACACAAAATCTTCATGCGCACGGGCGAATACGAGGACGGCTCGCTCGGCGAAATCTTCATTGGCCTGCACAAGGAGGGG
>CAZRCZ010000002.1:309501-314458 GCA_964598765.1 uncultured Candidatus Sumerlaeota bacterium
AAAAAGCAACAAGGTGGGGGCGGCCTTCCGATCGATGTTGAACTGTTTAGCCATAGCAATCAGAAAGGGCCTGCAATACGGCGGTCCGCTCGAGGAATTCGTGGACACCTTCACCTTAACCCGCTTCGAGCCGCAGGGACCGTGCGATCATCCCAATATCAAGATGGTCACGTCGGTCGTGGATTACGTCTTCCGCGTGCTGGGGTTGGATTATCTTCACCGGACTGATTTCGTTCAGGTCAAACCCGTTGATCCCGCCGTGGAGGAGAAAATCAGCGCGACCGAATCGGCGGCCGAGGCTCAGGCGCTCGGCGAAATGCCCGCCAAGCGGATCGAACCGCAGGGGATTGCATCGCCTGTGAGCCAGCCGGTCGGCGTCGCATCGGGCGTCGAATCCCCGGCGCTGGCGCATGCCCATGCCGTCGCTCCCTCGGCCAAGGCGCTGGACAGCCAATTGAGTTCCATGATGGGAGACGCGCCGTTCTGCGACATCTGCGGCCACATCACCGTCCGCAACGGGGCGTGCTACAAATGCCTGAACTGCGGGAATTCGATTGGGTGTTCGTGATCAGCGGATGACTGAGTAAACTGTTCCCGATGTCCTCATGAATGAACAAACCCGGCCAGCTATTCCGGCGGAAATTCGCAGACGTGTTCTCGTCGGATCGGGTCACCGATGCGCGATCCCGACGTGTCGTCATATTGATGTTGACATCCCCCATATAGAGCCTTGGGAAAATTGCCGAACTCACGAATATCAAAATCTGATAGCACTTTGTCCGAATTGCCATCGTCGAGCAAATCAAGGCCAAATTGACAAAAAGGCACTCAGGGTTTACAAAGCCAATCTCAGATTCATCCACGATCGCTTTTCACAGTTTGAGGTCGACATGCTGTTTGAATGCTACAATTTGAAAAAGAAGGGAAAGAGAGCGTTGTGGCCACCGTACCTTATGCTTCTTATTAAGCGACTTCTTGATGCAGACTTTTTAGAGCGAACAAGGACTGCAAGCGGACGCATCCGGATCGGGGGGCTGGAGTCGACGCCCGATTTGCTCGTGATTACCACGAAGGGTCAACAGTTCATTGACGATCTTGGGATTGATCAGGACAATCCTTAGATTAAGTGGAAAATCTTTCCAAACGATCAACCATGCGCACTCCCCAGCCATTTCAGTATCAAGGGAGCAAGCGGGGGTTGGCGCCGAGGATTCTTCGGCGTCTTCCCGCGAGGATGACCCGGCTTGTGGAGCCGTTCGCGGGATCGTCTGCGGTTTCGATCGCGGCGGCGGGACGGGGACAAGCCAAGGAGTTTTGGCTGAACGATTTCAACGCGCCGCTCGCCGAATTGCTCAACCTCATCGTCAACAAGCCCGATTATTTGGCGCGATCCTATTCGGAAATTTGGAAAGCGCAGGAACATGACACGCTGGAGCACTATTACCGCATTCGGGAGGAATTCAACCGGACGAACGATCCCGCGCTATTTCTCTATCTCCTCGCGCGTTGCGTGAAGGGTTCGGTGCGATACAACTCCGAGGGACTTTTCAACCAAAGTCCCGACAAACGGAGAAGGGGAACCCGCCCCGAAACGACGCAGGCCAACATCAAGGCGGTCTCGGGATCCTTGCGCGGCAAGACCGTCATCACTTCACACGATTACCGCGACGTCTTGGCAAACGTCCGGCGCGACGACGTGATTTACATGGATCCTCCCTATCAGGGTGTTTGCGGAGAGCGGGACGCCCGATACTTCAGCGGCGTTCAGTTCGAGGAATTTGTCTCGGCGCTTGAGGATTTGAACGTAAGGGAAATTCGCTACGCCCTCAGCTACGATGGAAGGACCGGCGACCGAACGTATGGGCGCGAACTACCCGCGGAACTGAATTTGACGTTGATCGAACTGGACGCCGGGCGTTCGACGCAAGCGACGTTGCTCGGCAGACAAGACGTCACCGTGGAATCCCTTTATCTCTCGCCAAATTTGGCGAAAGAGATCGGCGCCCGGAACCGGAAATACGTCCATGAGGAATTTAAGCAATCAGCTTTTCTGGAAGCTGAGACGAAGTATGGCAAAATATCCAAAAGAATTCGTTGATCTCTGCAAATCAGTCACAGCGAAGAGACCGAAAACAGTGATTGATCATATTTTGAAGCACGGTCAAATCTCGACCGAGGATTTGAAAAACATCTACGGATACAATCATCCGCCTCGGGCGGCTCGGGACGTCAAGGAACATGGAATCCCGCTGGAACGCTTTTCCGTGGTGGGATCGGATGGCCGAAAGATCGCCGCGTATCGTTTTCCCAGCCCGGAAAAATTGAAATTTCGCCGACTGAGCGGCAGAACCGGACTCTCAAAGAAAATCAAAGAGGAACTTATACGCCGCTACGGATGCAAATGTTTCATCTATCTCGAAAAAATGGAGGCGGGCGAGCTTCAGATTGACCATCGCGTTCCCTATGAAGTCAGCGGAGATTCGGAAGACCTCAACCCGGATAATTTCATGCTCTTGTGCGCCTCCGCGAATCGCGCCAAATCGTGGTCGTGCGAGCACTGCGAAAATTGGAAAACCTTGAAAGACAAGCAAATTTGTCTTTCCTGCTATTGGGCTTCGCCGGAGGAACACCAACATGTCGCCATGCGGCAAGTTCGGCGGCTCGACCTGATCTGGCAGGGGGCCGAAGTGGAGCAATACGAGCGTTTGCAGAAAGATGCAAAAGCTTCGGGGTTGCAGATTCCCACATTCGTAAAGCGAATCATAAAGAAAGCTATTGAGTGATCGAGAGGTGCCCAATCGGGGTGTTTCAACAGTCCCACGTTTACTGTATTTTTAATTCCGAAAGAAGATCTCCCACCGAAAACGAACGCGGCGTTTCCACCACGTCATTCCCTCTCCGCGAACTCTGCACTTTCGCGTGGGGCTAAAATTTTCCGCCGCTGACCCGGCGTTTTCCCGGATCGCCTCCCTCCGGCGCGTCCATGCTCCGCGCTCCGGCTCCCTTTCGTGGCCAAGGGCGGCGCGCGCTTGGGTTGCGCCCTGGGCCCACCAACTCAAACGCGGCGGGGAAGCCGCCTTCCTTCATGGCTTGAATTGGCCGATCGTCATCGCGATTGGGAGACAATAGGGCTTCTCAGCGGGCGACAATTGTAAGATGCGCCTTGACAGCAATTCCCGTCCCGAGTTCACGGGTCATTTCTTTTTCGGTTCTGAAAATGTGAAATCAGCGTCAGTGGCGGCGTCATTGCCAACGGAGATTTTCTTCTCCAATTCTCCGAATCGTTCGTGCCATGCCGCCAGCGTGTAGTTGCCCGGCGGAAGATTGGATATGCCGTAAGTTCCGTCCTTCGCGCTCACGGCGAAAAACGGATGCTCCATGACGTGAACCCACGCGTTCATCCACGGATGAACGTCGCATTTGATTTTTAGCCCGATCTCCGGTTTGTGAAAAACCTTCTCGATTGTTCCGGGGGCGGGTTGGCCGTGGTTGAATTCCGGATTGATCTTGGCGAGTCCGTGAATGTTGTGGAGCGTCGGATCACTGCTGACGATGTTGAATTTTTGCCCGACAAAAATTCCCTGAACGTGCGGAATATAGATGCACCCGCGCTGATCTATCGTCGCCGGTTCCTCGGGGGGATCGAACTTTTTTCCCTCCAAGCCTGATTTCACATAGACAAAGGCGTTGGCGACTTTTCCATCCGCGCTGACGATGGCCGCCTCGGTTCCTACTTTTTCGTCGCCGTGCATCGCCTTGCATTTGGGATCGTTGTCCATCTTGATGACAATTCGCTTGGGAGCTTCTCCCTCGAATCGGACCGTTCCGCTCACTTTGCGGGGACTCGCCGAGACCGAGCCTTGATTTTTCTGTTTCTCGGTCGCCGGCGCGCTTTCTTCCCTCGGGATTGCCGTTTGCGCTTCGGGCGCGACCGTTTCCTTCGGCTTGGACTCGGCTTTTGGGACTTCCGGTTGCGCGTTCTTCTTCTCGCCGCAAGCCGCGAACCAGAGGGCCAGAACCAAGCAAAACGTTATTCCAATCCTGCCGTGAATCGTCAAAAGGGATATTTTCATGAACGACAGTATGGCCGAAAGGAGGGTTGCTTCCAAAGAATTTCATTCACCGCCAAGTCACAAAGACACCCAAAAAAGATAATCGGATCTCGATTGTCCGCGTCATGCGTGAAATCCATGGCGGCTTCTTCTTGGTGTCTTTGTGTCTTGGTGGTGAAATTATCCGAAGTTCCCCTCGAACTCCCTTCGCGATCTTGATAAGGTTTTAATCTCAAGATCGAATCTTCACCGGGAGGGGAGCAACTCATGTCCACGCAAAATCGAAGGGAATTCATGAAGGGAACCGGCGCGTTGGCCTTGGCGGCGACGAGCGTCGCCTGCGTCACCGGACCCGCCAGCCGCGTCATCGGCGCCAACGACCGGATCGGCATGGGTCTGATCGGTTGCGGCGGACGAGGACGGGGCGTTTCGATGCAATTCGCCGCATCGGGGCGCATCGAATTTCTCGGCGTCTGCGACGTTTTCGACAAGCGCCGCGAACAGGCCAAAACGGCGTTCGCCAAAAACGCTAAGGAATACGGCGATCATCGCAAGCTTCTCGACGATCCGAAAATTGACGCCGTTTACATCGCCACGCCCGATCATTCGCACGCCGCCATCGCGCTTGACGCGCTCACCCCTGGCAAACACGTCCATTGCGACAAGCCGCTGACCTACGCCCTGGGTCGCGGTTTAACCCCCGCGGACCAAGGCGCCGTCCGGACCATCGCAGCCCAGTTGGCCGCCCACGACTATAAATTTTCCAGCCTCGTGCTGGCCATAGTCAACACCCCCCAATTCCGCCAGTGCGCGAGTGCCGCACCCAAGCCATGATCATCACGGGCAAACACCTCCCCCGGCGGCGCTTCCTCAAGGGACTCGGCGTGGCGCTGGCCCTGCCGATG
>CAZRCZ010000003.1:0-284411 GCA_964598765.1 uncultured Candidatus Sumerlaeota bacterium
TGGTGGAGAAGCGGCGGGACCGGTTCCGGGGTGGCGTGGCCGTAGCCCGGCAGCGTGGCGACCGGATCGAGCCCGGCCAGCTCGTTCATGACGAACTGCATTTCCTTCAGCGGCGCGTGATACTGGCTCATGCCTTGGAGAGCTCGGCGGTCAGCTGAGGAATGATCTCGAACAGATCGCCGACGATGCCGTAATCGGCGATCTCGAAGATCGGCGCCTGGGGATCCTTGTTGATGGCGACGATCACCTTAGAGGAACTCATTCCCGCGCGATGCTGAATCGCGCCGCTGATGCCGCAGGCGATGTAAAGTTGCGGCGAAACGGTCTTGCCCGTTTGTCCGACCTGATGATCGGGCGAGATCCATCCGGCCAAAACGGCGGCGCGCGACGATCCGAGCGCCGCGCCGAGTTCCTTGCAAAGCGGTCGCAAAAACTCGAATCCCTCCGGTCCGCCGACGCCGATGCCGCCGGAGACGACGACGTCGGCTTCGGTCAATTCGATTTCCTTGGAGGCCGATTTCAAAACTTCCTTGATGACCGTCAGCAGGGAAGCTTGGGGATCGGGCGGAGCCTGCGTGACGATTTCCGGTGCAGGCGCGCCCGCGATGGATCCTTCTTCGGCGAAGGCGTTGGGACGCAAGGTCGCCACGACGCGTTTTTCCGCCGTCTTGACTTGCTCAAACGCCTTGCCCGCGTAGATCGGTCTTCGGAATTCCAAGGCGCCGAGCGTCCCGCTCATTTCGATCACGTCGGCCATGTGCGGCGCGCCGAGGCGAGCCGCCACGCGCGGCGCGAAATCCTTGGCAATCGCCGTGTGGCTCGCCAAAAAGAGACAGTCGCCTGAACCGGCGGCGGTGACGGCGGCGGCGGACCAGACGGCGGTGGAATAATCCTTGTCGTAGTTGACGACAATGGCGCGCTTGACGCCGAACTCGCCCAATTTCGCCGCGACGGTGGCGGCATCCTTGCCGATCAGCAACGCCTCGATTTGCGCGCCCGCGATGCGCCGCGCCGCGCCCAAGGCCTGCCGCGCCCCCTTGCGGATTGCGCCTTCTTCCGTCTCACAAAAAACCAGAACTCGACTCACGATGACTTTCCCTTCTTTGGATTACGATTATGATTGAAAACGATTAGAAAACCTTGGCCTCGGTGTGCAGAAGTTCGGCCAATTTTTTCGCCGCTTCGGCGGGTTCGCCTTCGACAATTTTCGCTCCGCCTTTGACCGGCGGGAGCGCAAGCCCCGACCTCTGCGATTTGGCCGGAGCCGCCTGAAATCCGACGTCCGCCAAGGTCCAACTCGTCAAAGGCTTCTTCTTGGCTTTCATGATGTTAGGCAACGTGGGATAACGCGGCGTGTTAAGACTCTTGTCCGCAGTCACGAGGACCGGCATGGGAGCCTCGACCATTTCCTGATAGCCGTCCATCTCGCGCCGCGCCAGAACTTTGCCATCTTGAAACTCGACTTTGGAAATCACGTTGATCTGCGGAACGCCCAAAAGCTCGGCCACCCGGCAAGCGACGCTTCCCGCGCCGTCGTCCACCGCGACTTTGCCTGCCATGAAGACGTCCCAAGGTTTGAGTTTTTCGAGCGCCGCCGCCAGAACCGCCGCGTGAAGGTCCCACGCGCAATCCGCCGCCAGCGAATCGTCCCAGACGCGGTAAGCCGAGTCGGCTCCCATCGCCAAGCACTGGCGAAGCGCCTCGTTGGCGCGCTCGGGGCCGATGGTGATGACGACGACCTCCGCCGCCTTGCCCGATTCGCGCGCCTTGATCGCCTCCTCGACGGCGAACTCGTCGTAGGGATTGACGATGTATTTGATCCCCTTGTCCGAAACCGCGCCGTTCTCAATGGCGATCCGCGCCTCGGTGGTAAAGGTCTGCTTGATGGAAACAACGATCTTCATTCGTGCCTTGCGATCCTCCTCGCTCCTGTCTGGGTCCCGCGTTCAAATTTTGGGACAACGATTGTTCCTGATCGAATCTCAAATTTCAAATCTGAAATTTCACATTTTCCCGGACGCTAGATAAACCAAATCCCTTCACGCTCGATCATCGCGCCGGCGACTTGGCGGCGCAGGGCGATTACATTGGAGGGCGACGCCATGGACAAAGCTTCCACTGCTTCCACTTCGTCATCGTGCCGGTGATCTCCGCCCGTCAAAAGCATCACCGCCTCGCGCGCGCTCCGATGGATAACCGCTCCGGCGTTGGCGGCGTAAATCCTCGTCATGAGATCAAAGATCGCGGTGGATTCCGATCCGTGCGCTTCCGCCTGCAAGGCGCGCCCCATGGCCGTTTCCATTCCGTAAACGGCGATAATCATATCGGCCAGTCGCTGGAGGAGTTCCTGATCGCCGCCCCGTCTGGCCGCGCCCGCCGACATCTTTTGAATCAAGCCGATCAGTTGGTTGATGGCCGACTTGGCTTTGCGGATTTGGTCCGCGATTGGTCCCAGCGCGCCTCCGTTCGTTCCATTGGCGTTAAAGGAGTTATCCGAACCGAGTGAAAGTTCTCCTTTGGCCGCGCGCTTCAGAAGATCGCTCGCGATTTGCATTCGGTTGATCTCGTTTGTTCCTTCATAGAGCCGACTGATCCGCGCGTCGCGGTAGAATCGCGCGACGGGATATTCCTCGATGAATCCGTAGCCGCCGTGAATCTGCACCGCTTCATCCACGCAGTAGGCCAACGCCTCGCTCCCGTGGATTTTTTCAATGGCGCATTCGACGTTGAACTCGCGCAACGCCGCCATCATCGCTTGCGCCGAGTTGCCCGCGCCCGACTCTTTTCCGGCGTGAACCGCCTCGTTGACCGATCCCGCCGTGCGGAACATGGTGGATTCGGCGGCGTAGATGCGCGTGGCCATCTCCGCGATTTTTTCCCGGATGATCCCGAAGTTGGCGATGGGCTGTCCGAATTGTTGGCGTTGGAGCGCGTATTTGACGGCGGTTTCCAAGGCTTGCTTGGCCGATCCGACGGCGGCGACTCCGAGTTTGAGCCGCCCCACGTTCAGAACATTGAGCGCAATCCTGCCGCCCCAACCGATCTCGCCGATCAAATTTTCTTTCGGAATTTTGCATTCATTGAACGCGAGCGTTGTCGTCGAGGATTGACGAATCCCCATCTTGTGCTCTTCGGGTCCTACCATGAATCCGGGGGCGTCCCGCTCAACGACGAACGCGGAAAATTGCTCGCCGTTGACCTTGGCGAAAACCACGAAAATATCCGCAAAGCCGCCGTTGGAAATAAATTGTTTGCTTCCGTTCAGAATCCATTGTTTGCCGTCCGCACTCAAGACCGCCGTGGTTTTGGCCGCCAGCGCGTCCGAGCCACTGCCGGGTTCGGTCAGGGCGTAAGCCGAGACCAAATCCGCCGTGGCGATTTTGGGCAGATAACGCTGTTTCAATTCCTCGTTGGCGAAATAAAGAATCGGCAACATGCCAATCACGGTTTGGACGGTATGGGCGACCTGGAATCCACCGGCCCAAGCCAACAATTCGGGTGGCTGGATCGAACTGATGAAGTCCAAACCCAGCCCGCCGTATTCCTCCGGAATGTCAATCATGCAAAGCCCCAATCCGGCGGCCTTGCGGAGAAGTTCCTTGGAGAGAGAGGGCTTAAGTTGTTCCAATTCAGGCAGGCGCGGGACGACTTCGGTCTGGACAAACTTGCGCGTCGTCTCGCGGAGCATCTTCTGCTCCTCGGTCAGGCGTTCGGGAGTTGTCAGCGATTCGAAATCGAGTTCGCTCAGCAAAAATCCGCCGCCTTGTTTGGATACCGTCGTGGTCATGGCTCCGTTTTCCCCGCGTTCGTTGGCTGTTGTGGCGCATCCGCCAGTCAATCCCGCACTCTATCCGATTTCAAATTTTCGCGTCAATGATTTTGCTCCACCATTTTTTTCTTGCCGCATGGAGCGGGTCGGTCCTACGATACCCCCCTTCATGGAGGGGACGGGTTTGGATTGGCCTTGCATCGCCGAATATCCCGAAGGGGTGATTTTAAGCCTCAAGGTTTCCCCCAACGCTTCCAAGACCGAGGCTTGCGGATTGTGGCAGGATCGGTTACGGCTCCGAGTGCAGGCCCCTCCGGTCGAGGGAAAGGCCAACGAGGCGATCAAGAAATGGGCGGGAAAGGTTTTTGGGATTCGAGCGGGGAGCGTTGAGATGTTGAGGGGGGAACGAGGGAGTATGAAACAAGTTTTATTGAGGGGAATTGATCGCGGCAAGGTCGCGGAGATCTTGGATAGAGAGCAAGATTAAGAGCAAGAGCAAGATTTGATGTTTGACATTAAGGGATACATTAACCAAATCGCGGAAGCGGCAGAAGTTGTTCGGAAGCGGTATTCCGCGTCGCCGGAGGTTGGGATCATCTGCGGGACCGGGATGGGGAAATTGGCCGAACACGTCGTCAAACCGACGACCATTCCCTATAACGAAATTCCGCATTTTCCCGTCTCGACGGTCGAATCGCACAAGGGAAATCTGGTTCTGGGTGAATTGGCCGGACGGCGCGTCATGGTCATGCAGGGAAGGTTTCATTTCTACGAAGGCTACACGCTCAAGCAGGTGACGTTTCCCGTCCGCGTGATGAAGGCGCTCGGTTGCAAGGCGATGATCGTGATGAACGCCGTCGGAAGCATGAATCCCTTAATCCCGATGGGATCGCTCATGTTCATCACCGACCACATCAATTTGATGGGAGATAACCCGCTCATCGGGCCGAACGACGAATCGCTCGGTCCGCGATTCCCCGACATGTCGGAACCTTACGACCGCGCCTTGTTGAAAATCGGGCGCGAGATCGCGTTGGAGAGCAAGATTCGCGTGCATGAAGGGGTCATCATCGCGGTGAGCGGTCCGTGTTTGGAGACCGCCGCCGAATACCGGGCGTTTCGGATCATGGGAGCCGACGCAGTCACCATGTCCACCGTGCCGGAGGTGATCGTCGCCAATCACGCAGGGATGAATGTTTTGGGAATTTCGACCGTCACCGACAATTGTCTGCCCGACCATTTGGAGCCGGCGGTTTTGGAGAAAATCATCGCCGTCGCCCAAGCCGCCGAGCCGAGGCTGGAGGTTTTGGTGACGGGTGTATTAAGGAGAATGGGCGAGGCAATTGGTGCGAGGTGAAGAATCACCACAGAGGCACAGAGATAGAGAGAAAAGAGATGCAAACTCCATTGCCCTTCTGATTTAGCCTGCTTTGGCAGGCTGAGAAGAAAAAACTCGGACAAACGGGTCAAGTGGTCTCAATCAAGCAAAATGCAACAGGAAAAAAAAGACTATAGCCAAACGGTCCTGACTCCCAAAACGGATTTTCCGATGAAGGCTAATCTGGCCCAGCGGGAACCGGAGCGGTTGAAGAAATGGGAGGCGGAGAAGCTCTATCAAAAGATGCAGGAGCGGCGCGTCGGCAGGCCGACCTACATCCTGCACGACGGTCCCCCCTACGCCAACGGCGACATTCACCTCGGAACCTCGATGAACAAAATTCTCAAGGATGTCATCGTTCGCTACAAAACGCTGAAGGGTTTTCGCGCCCCCTATGTTCCCGGCTGGGACTGCCACGGCTTGCCAATTGAACAACACGTCAGCAAGAAACTGGGCCCGAAGATCAACCAGATGGAGCCGGTCGCAGTCCGCAAGCTTTGCCAAGAATACGCCACGAAATATCTCGGCATCCAGCGGACGCAATTCAAGCGGCTCGGCGTTTCGGGGGATTGGGAAAAACCGTATTGCACGTTTGATCCGCAATATGAAGTCGGGATTCTTTCCTGTCTGCGCGATCTGGTCGCCAAGGGATTAGTCCGCAAGGGGTTGAAGCCGGTGCATTGGGATCCGGTTTTCCGGACCGCGTTGGCCGAAGCCGAGATCGAATACGCCCCGCATGAATCGGATTCGATTTACGTCCGGTTTCCGTTGCGCCATCCCGAAAAATATCCTTCGCTCAAGGGATTGGACGAAGTCTCGCTCGTCATCTGGACGACGACCCCTTGGACGCTACCGGCCAATCTCGCCGTTTGCCTTCACCCTGATTTTGAATACGTCGTCGTTCGCGGGGATCGGCTCCTCAAGGAAGGTCCGGCGGGACAGGAATATGGAAGAGGACATTTCATCGTCGCCAAGGAGCTTGCCGAATCGTTTGTCAAGGTGTGCGCGATTCTCAACTCCGAGATCGTCGCAACATTCAAGGCGCGGGAACTGGAGCGAGCCGAGTGCGATCATCCGAATTTCCCCGACAAATCGAGTCTCGTCATTCTCGGCAAGCACGTCACGCTGGACGCCGGAACCGGATGCGTTCACACCGCGCCGGGACACGGAATGGAGGACTACATCGTCGGCGGGCAATATGGATTGCCGATTTTCGTTCCGGTGGATGACGCCGGAAAATTCAGCGCCGATTATCCGGAGATGAAGGGGGTTTCGGTTTTCGACGCGAATTCCAAAATCGTCGAAAAATTGCGCGACGCCGGATTGCTTCTCGCCGCCGGAAAAATCACGCACGAATATCCGCACAGTTGGCGGAGCCACAAGCCGATCATTTTCCGGGCCACGGAGCAATGGTTCATGGAATTAACCGTCGGCAACGTCCGCGAAAACGCCCTGCGCGCGATAGACAACGAAGTGCAGTGGTTCCCGTCGTGGGGACGGGACCGGATTCACGGCATGGTCTCGCAACGCCCAGATTGGTGTCTCTCGCGCCAAAGATCGTGGGGCGTGCCGATTCCCTCGGTTCGATCCAAGAAAACCGGCAAATCTGTTCTGGATGTTCGGATCATTGACGCCTTCATCAAAGTCGTCGCCGAAAAGGGGACCGACGCTTGGTTCACGGAGCCGCTGGCGTCGTTCTGGCCCGAAGGATTCCGTCACGAAGAAACAGGCGAATCGCGCGCCGAGGATTTCGAGAAGGAATTCGACATTCTCGACGTGTGGTTTGATTCGGGCGCGAGCCACGTCGCGGTCTTGGAGAAGGACCCGCGCCTTGCTCCACCGCCCGCCGATCTTTACCTCGAAGGAACCGATCAGCATCGGGGTTGGTTCCAAAGCTCGCTTTTAACCTCGATCGGCGCGCGTGGGCGCGCTCCCTATCGCGGCGTCTTGACCCACGGGTTCGTTCTGGACAGCCAAGGCAAGGCCATGAGCAAATCGGCGGGGAACGTCATTTCCCCCTTGGAGGTTTCGGACAAGCTGGGAGCCGACATCCTGCGTCTCTGGGTTTGTAGCGAGGATTACCGGACCGACGTTCGCGTCTCCAACGAAATTCTCTCGCACATCGCCGAATCGTATCGGCGCATCCGCAACACGTTCCGCTACGTGACGGGCAACCTTTACGACTTCGATCCCAAAGTCCACGCCGTCGAATACAAGGACATGGAGGAAATTGATCGCTGGATCTTGGGCCAGTTGGCCGGATTGATTGAGCGGGTCACCGAAGCCTACGACGCCTTCCAGTTTCACAAGGTTTATCACTGGGTCCACGGCATGTGCACGACGCAATTCAGCGCGATTTACTTTGACGTGGTGAAGGATCGGCTCTATTGTTCCGCTCCGAACGACCGGACCCGTCGGTCGGTCCAGACCGCGCTTTACGCCATTTTGGGGGCGATTTCGCGCATCATGGCTCCGATTTTGGTCTTTACCGCCGACGAAGCATGGGAGTTTGGAAAATTGGGCGAAAGGAGCGTCCATTTGGCCGATTTTCCCGTCGCCAATCCGGAATGGCGCAATCCGGATTTGGAGCAAAAGTGGGATCGGTTGCTGGAACTGCGCGACGCGGCGAGCCTTGCTTTGGAAGAGTCGCGCCGGGGCAAGGCCATCGGCCACAGCCTCGACGCCAACTTGGAGATCGAAGTCTTCGATGGAGCCGATTACGATTTTTTAACGGAAAATCTTGCGCTTTTGAAAAGTCTGTTTATTGTTTCCGATGTTCGCATCGGTCCTCCCGCCGAAAAAGGGGAAGTCGGCCCCGACGGCGGATCCATTCGCCGGATTCGCGTAATCCCGGCCGATGCGGCCAAATGCGACCGATGCTGGATGAAACTACGCAGTGTGGGGCGGAACGCCGAACATCCGGGACTTTGCGAACGATGCGCCGATGTGATTCAAAGGATCGAAGTTTGACCAAATCGTGACTTTAACGGAAGGGTGAATAGAACATGGCTACCAAAAAATCGAAACGCGCCAAGGCCAAGGCCAAAGCGAAACCCAAGGCTAAAGTCCATAAGTCCGCGGGCAAGCCCAAGCCGAAGCAGGCCAAGGCCGCCCATCCGAAAAAGTCCGCGCCCGTCAAGGGAAAGGCCAAAGCTCCGGCCAAACATCCCCCGAAGAGGACGGAAAGGGCGCTTAAGGGAAAAGCCTCGGCTCCGGCGAAGGCTCCCGCGGTGCAAAAGAAGATTTACATCCCGGATATCAGCCGTCCGACGGGAATGTATGGCGGCGTCCAGCTTTGCGAGAGTCCCAAACCGTTCCCCAAAAAATCCCCCTATTCCCAACCCGAATTGTCCACGCTGAAGCAGGCGTTGGTCAACGAGCGCACCCGCTTGCGCCAAGAGCTTGCCTCGCTGGAGGAGATGACGATGGGGCAAGGGGAGGGGGGCAAGGAATCGCCCGGCCATTCGCTCCACATCGCCGAATACGCTTCCGATCTGCAGAGCACGGAAACAAATCTGGTCGTCCGAACGCTGGACGAGGAGCGGCTGGCGCAGGTGGACGAGGCCATCCAGCGCCTTCAGGATCGGCAACATTACGGTCTTTGCATGGCCTGCGGGGAGAAAATCGGCATCGAGCGCTTGATCGCCAAACCGCACGCGCATCTTTGCATGGATTGCCGCCGAAAATTTGAGCGGGACCGCCGATGAATAAGCCCATTTTTCTCGCATGTTTCAATGATTCTTGCTCTCGCTCTTAATCCTGCTCTTGCTCTTCCCGCAGGGGTGGATTCAAAGTTTCTTGCCG
Organism: uncultured Candidatus Sumerlaeota bacterium; assembly: GCA_964598765.1. Classification (GTDB taxonomy): domain Bacteria; phylum Sumerlaeota; class Sumerlaeia; order MVZB01; family JAJFLK01; genus CAZRCZ01. Next base: position 8,952 of record CAZRCZ010000003.1, read on the forward strand.
ATCTGCGAACAGCGCTTTCATGGCATTTCGCTCAACAACGTGCGGCGCGGAAAGCACAGCAAGAGCAAGATTAAGAGCAAGAGTAAGAAACACAAGTGGAGATCAATCCTCCAAAATCCGCATTGTCATTGAAAGGCTTCGCCGTCTTGGCGGTTGGGGTGATCATCGCCGATCAGCTTGCCAAATGGGCCATCGTCTCCCATGTCACCCCGGAGCGGCCGCTGGTTCTGATCCCCCGGTTTCTGCAGTTCATCCGCAGGACCAATACCGGAGCGGCGTTCTCGATTTTCACCGGTCATACCATCGCCTTGGCCCTCTTTTCGACGGTCGTCGCCACGGGATTGGTTGTTTGGAGTTGGCGGTTGCATCCCGAGGAATTAATCCTCCGGTGGCCGTTGGGACTCATCTTGGGGGGCGCGGTTGGGAACTTGGTGGACCGCTACCGATTGGGGCGGGTCGTGGATTTCATTGATGCCCACGTGGATGACCGTTATCATTTTGCCACGTTCAACGTGGCGGATTCGGCAATTTGCGTCGGCATGGCCCTGTTGATTTTGATCAGCCTGATCGTCCCGAACCGCCCGAACCGAAAGTAGGCGGTTTTTTTTGGGGATTCCCAAGGAACAAATCCAGTCTTCGGCGTGTCCTGAAGGTGTGGCCGACAAAAAGTCGGTTGCGCCGGGAACCGCGTCAGAACCGGAGACATCGGAACATGGATCGGCTTCCCTAGCCGACGATTCGCAGATCGTCCGCTGGGTGGAGGACGCTCAGGAAGGCGACCGCGACGCCTTTGAAAACCTCGTCCTGCATTTTCAGGATCGGGTTTGGCGTCGGGCATTATACCGGTTGGGGGATCAGGAAGAAGCCCATGACTTGGCGCAAGACGTCTTCCTGACTTGCTGGCGCAAGATCGGCCAATTCCGCGGGGAATCGAAGTTTTGGAGTTGGCTCGGCCGGATCGTGGATAACCTCGCCAAGAACCGGCAGGCGTGGCTCAGCCGGAGGGGAAAGGAAAAGACCCTCTCGCTCGATGAGCCTCCATCGGAAGGAAAAGGGGCATTCGGATCGTGGGAGTTGCCCGATCCCGCGCCCGGACCGAGAAAGCTGGCGGAAAATCAGGAGGCCATGGAGGCGTTGCAAAGAAATTTGGGGCTACTTTCCGCCGAGCACCGGGAGGTTCTCTTGATGCGATTCGCCGACGGTCTGAGCTATGAGGAGATCGCCGAAACGCTGGAGATTTCGATGGGGACGATCAAATCGCGGATCAACCGCGCGCGATCCGAATTGCGTTCGCTGATGGGAGATTTTTTGAAGTAGATCGGCTCTCCGTAGCCGACATCGGGACTGGAGTCCCAACCTGCAACGAGAACGAACGATGAACTTGGAACGATTCGAAGAACTGCTTGCCTTGGAACTTGACGGCGTTTTGTCGTCGGCGGAACGGACCGAATTGGATTCGGCTTGTTCGGCGCATGGCGGATTCAAGCGCTTGCGCGAGGAGAACCGGAAATTGATCCGCATGATGAGCACCGTTGCTCCCCGACAAATTCCGGCCACGCTCGCCGACGACATCATGAGCCGTTTGGAGGAAGAATGGTCCGAGGAAGACGCCTCCGCCGAAGCGGAGGAAGCGTCATTCGCCGGGGAGCGCGCCGTTCGCGCTCCGTGGTGGTCCGCGTTTTTGGGTTCGCCCTTTTTGCGATGGGGCTTCGGGATGGCGGTCGTGGCGATTTTCGCCTACATGGGTCTGACCGTCACGCGACCGTCGGGACCACGAGTGGGAGAATCGCCGAGTCCAAGCCCATCCATTCCGACGCCCCTTCTGGTGGCTTCCGCTCCAACGCCGCAAGAAATTGAAATCGCCAAAGCGCAGATCCCCATTTCGCCGCCGAAGATGACCGAACCGACGACGAGAAGCTCCGAGGCGCAGAAGGAAATATACCTCCTTCCGCCCACGGATACCGACAAGACGCCTTCCCCTCCGGCAGGAGCGGAGAACGCCGGGGTTGACGCCAAGCCCGCCGTCGAAGCGGCGCAGGTTGCTTCAGCGGAATCCTCCGCCATCGGCAAACCTGTCTCGCCCACGGAGACGATTGAATCGCCAACGGCCCCGACCAACATCGAGCCACCGAAATTGGAGGGCAGAATGACGGCATCGGCGGCGTTGGAAAATGAACTCAACAAACAATCGGCGATTGAGACGGGTGCGCCCCCTGCCGTCCAAGCCTCGGTCGCGCTTCCTTCCGAAGCATCTCCCGCTACATTTCAACCGGAAGCGAATCAACCGCGCATGGCACAGGTCCTCGAGAGCGCGCGCGATGATCTGAAACGGAACCCGTCGGTTCCGTCGGGAACGGCAACGGAAAATGGAAAAGCCAAGCAGGGTTTGGCGGGCAACGTTGCGCTTGTGGAAAACGCCCAAGCTCCGCAAGCCGCCGCTCAAAAACGCGAGGAGAAGAAAACTCCGCTTCCCGACGTGACGCAATGGCAACGCGCCATGCGGGGGGATCCAGCGCCTTCGATTGATCTGGCCGTTGTTGCAAATCCGACTTCGTCAACGGAATCGTCAATGAGAGAGGAGATCCTGTCGCCCGGCTCGCCGATCCAAATCGGCATTCAACTTCCTTCGACGCCGTCGGTTTCAAATTTTCGCAAGGTTCAACCTTCTCAAGGAAATAAGAGAGACACGGCGGGGGCGGTTCGTCCCCCGGGGGCCGTGAATCTGAGAAACGTGGAATTAGCCGTCGTGCGCAACGGCGGAACGATCATCCGCAAATCTCCCGATCCTTCCGATGCCTCGCTCACGCGGATTCATTACCGAATGACCCCGTCGCACCTCACCGCTTTTCTCCGGGAATTGGAGTCGCTTGGCATGATGCATCGGAGTGAATCTGGCGCAGGTTGGCGAACACAATCGGCCTCTCAAATGAAAGATGCGCAAACGTCGTTTTACGTCGTGGAGCAGGGGCATATTCCCGTCTCGCCGCAGACCGCTTCATCAACCGCTCAGGGGGCGGAGAAGGAAGTGGACATTGACCTCATCGCGCGTGTCGGCTCCACGACAGAACCTTCCACTCATTAACATCTTTGGGCGACCCGCCGGGTTGCCCCTACTGACGGCGCAATGCTTCTCGTAGGGGCGAGCCGGTGGCTCGCCCCATGAAAAACTTCAAGCTCGCCTACGTCGTCGTCGCCTTAACCATGTTCTTCAGCCGTCGAGCGAATCGCAACGTGTAGATCACCTCGGTCAAGGCGTGCGGGATCATGTAAAGATGCCAGCGGTAGGTCCACGGATTGAAGAGAAGATGCCAGCGTTGGCGGGCGTAATCGAGCCAGAAGCGGTTGAGCCATTGGCGCGTCATCGTCTTGCCGAAGGTTCGACGCGCCCAATCCGCGACGCCGCGCAAATGCTCGCTGAGGCGCTCTTGGTTTTCGGCGATGACCGGCGCGCATTCGATCTCAAAGAAGACGTGCTGAAACCGATAGAACTCGGCGAAGAACCGCCCGACGTAGCGGACGTGCCGCCACGTTTCGCGCAACAAATGGAGCGGATAAGAAAGCGGCTTCGAGCCGGGACGACGATCCGCGTAATCGCGGAAACGGTAAAATCCGGCGATCATCGGATGCGTTCCCTCCGTCGCAAACGACCAGCGATACCAAATAAAATTTCGCAGGAGATTCATGCGCGCGTCGCGGGTTTTGCAACGCTTCAACGCGCCGATCATGTGCGAGACGCGATAGAACCGACGCCACGCCGATTGATATGTCGCCATCCACTGCGAGCCGCTCATGCGCGGATGCTCCGTGATCGGATGGAACGAATCATACTTGCTGAAGTCGGGGTCCATCTTGACTTCCGCCATCGCCGCGCGGACGTGGTCTTCGCTTCCGGGCAACGGGGTCAGAATGAAAAACGACGCCTGATCCGCGCCGAGATTGAAGAGCGTCTCGACGTCTTGCGCGACCGATTCGGGGGTGTCGTGCGGAAATCCGATGATGTATCCGGCATGGACCATAATTCCCAAATCGTGGCACGCTTTCCATAGTCGCTCGAAATCCTCGATCCGATTCTGCCACTTGTTGGCGTCCTCCAGATTTTTCGGATTCATGGATTCGACTCCCATGAAAATCTGGGAGCAACCCGCCTCGGCCAACATCGGCAGGAAATCCTTCATCTTGTGGCAGGCCAGATCGGCTTCGATCATGAAGTCAATCTCGTGACCGGCGCGCCGAAGTTCGATCAGTCCCGCCAGAACTTTTTTCCAGAGGGGATTGCGCGCGAAGTTGTCGTCGGTGAAAAAGAAACTCGCGCTTCCCTTGCGTTCGCAAAGCTCCTTGACCGAGGCCACGATCGCCTCCGGACTGCGATAGCGCGATTTGCGCCCCTGAACGTTGATGATCGTGCAAAAACTGCACTCGAAGGGACATCCGCGCCCCGTGTCGAACGTGCCGATTCGCGTCGCAAAATTTCCGTCGAAGTATTCGTCGGGATATTCGGGCAACGGCGCGTCTTCCAGCGCCGGACGACCGCCGCGATACAAAGGCTCAGGGTGGCCCTGCAAAATTCCGGTCAAAGCGCCGATCCAAGAATCCTCGGCCTCGCCGTGAAAGACGACGACTCCCTTGTCCATCAGCGCCTGAATTTCCGGGGGCATTTGATGGGGACTGGGGATGTTCGGGCGTTGGGGATCGTCCACTCCGTCCAGCAACGTGCTGATCGAACCCGAAACGTGAAATCCGCCGATGACGCACGTCGCGCCGCGCGAACGCCAAAAATCCATCAGATCGCAGGCGCGCGGAAACTGCGCCGTTTGAACCGCGGCCATTCCGACGATTAATCGGGTTCCTTCCTCCGGAAATCGCGCGGCCAGACGATCCAGCATCCGCGCTTGCGACTTGATGCCGTCCTCATACATGTAAACCTCGGTCGCGATGTCTTCTGGAACCAACTTCTTTAATGCATCTTTGGTGAGGGCATTCATGACCGCGAGCGTGTTGGAAGGCAGAACGCCGCGCAGAAACCGATATGGAAAGCCGTCGTCGTCGTAGGACGTCGGTTTGATGAGAACAACGACCACGCGCCGAAGGTCGGATTCGGGCGTGAAAGGCGGCGACTTCGGGGAGACCACTGGAACAACGGGAGCGGAACTGCTCATCTTCTTCCTCCTGATTTTTCTCTCTTTCAGCATCATAATCCATTGCGGGGAGGAAGGCAAAGAATCAATAATGCGCGGCGATAAATTCTTTGTCTTTTGACTCTGCGCCCTTTGCGTTCCGTGTGGCTGAGATTTTTTGAAATAGGAGAAGCCCAAACCATGAAAACATTCTCGATGCCGCGCTCAATCGCGGTTGCGTTTGTGACGCTGGCCATAACATCGGCCTCGCGCAACGTCCTCGCCTTGACCGATCCCCTTGAAATCAAGCAGGGAAAAATTGCGGGCATGACGGCGTTGGCGGGGGAAGGGGACAAACCCGAAGTCCGCGCCTACAAAGGCATCCCGTTTGCTCAGCCGCCCGTGGGGGATTTGCGCTGGCGTTCACCCCTTCCTCCCGGGACGTGGAAAGGCATTCGGCGAACCGACAGTTATGGTCCCTCTTGTCCGCAAGCGCCCTACGACCAAGGCACGACCCGCTCGATTTACGCCCGTCCGCCGGAGCCGATGAGTGAGGATTGTCTTTATCTCAACGTTTGGACCGCCGCGCAATCCGGCGAGGAGCGCCGCCCGGTCATGGTTTGGATTCACGGCGGCGCGCTGACGCGTGGCTCCGGTTCAAATCCGACCTATGACGGCTCGGCTTTGGCGAGAAGGGGAGCCGTCATCGTGACGATCAATTATCGGCTCGGACCGCTCGGCTTTCTGGGTCATGCCGAACTCACCGCCGAGTCGGAGCATCACGCCTCCGGCAATTACGGCATCCTCGACCAAATCGCCGCGCTCCAATGGGTGAAGGAAAACATCGCCGCTTTCGGCGGCGATCCGAACCGCGTGACGATCTTCGGCGAGTCCGCGGGTTCGTTCAGCGTCAACGTCCTTGTCGCTTCGCCGTTGGCGAAGGGATTGTTCCATCGCGCCATCGGCGAGAGCGGCGCGCAATTCCGCCCCGGAACTTTTTTGGCGAAAAATTTTGAAGGGCGACCCTCTGCTGAGACGATGGGGAAGGCGTTCATCGAAGCTACCGGAGCGCATTCCATCGCCGAAGCGCGCCGACTTTCGACCGACGTGATCCTTCAAACTTTCGGCAAAGATCCGGCGGGGCAGAAATTCAAAACGATCCCTTGCGTGGATGGGTGGGTGCTTCCCGATGAAATCCGCAACATTTTTGCCGACGGCAAACAAAACGCCGTGCCGATCCTCGTCGGCTCCAATGCCGACGAAATGACGACGCTCACCCCCGCGGAAATGGTCCCCAAAAAACTGGACGCTTTTGAGAAGCAAGCCAAGGCGCTCTACAAGGATCATTATGAGGAATTCCGAAAATTCTACCCCGCCGCGAGCGATGCCGAAGCGTCCCGCGCGTTCTTGGACGCCTCGCGCGATCAGACCTTCGCCGTCGGCATGAGAACTTGGGCGAGGGAAATGAGCCGAGTCAAGACGCCCGCTTATCTCTACTATTTCACCCGCATCCCGCCTCTGCCCAACCGCGATCAATTGCGCTGTTTTCATGCCGCCGAAATCGGCTACGTCTTCGGCAATTTGGATCGGTTGGAGCGTCCCTCGGAACCGGTGGATTTTGAGCTCTCTTCAAAAATGTCGTCCTACTGGCTCAATTTCGCGGCGACGGGGGATCCCAACGGACCCGGTTTGCCCAAATGGGAACCCTATGACGCGGCGGGCGGAGCCTGTATGGAATTAGGCGAAACTCCATCACTGAAACATGATCTCAATAAGGAACGCCTCGATTTCATGGAACAAATCGGGCCTCGCTAATTCCATCCGTGGATCTTGCTCTTGCTCTCGCTAGGATTGAGTTGTTGACGGACACGGAATTTGATCCCGCCTCAATCCCTTTGTGCCGTTTCCCGATCCTTGATACGATGCTCTTGTCCGGCGTCCGCGCCCGTAGCTCAACCGGATAGAGCACCGGCCTTCTAAGCCGGGGGTTGCAGGTTCAAGTCCTGCCGGGCGCGCCAGCGTTTCCGAATCGCCTCCCTTTTGATCCAACCGTTGATTTTTTGTCCGTTCCTGTGTCTCTATGGTGGAGCAATTTCCACATGAGGCATTGAAGCTCTCGATGAAAAGACATCTTCTTCCGCTTGTTTTCCTGCTCGTTTCGGGGTGCGCCTTTTGGCGGACGCCGAAGGAAACTCGGCATCCGGCCTTGACGCTGAATCCCGGCGACCACGTTTGCATCATCGGCAACGGCTTCGCCGACCGGATGCAACATTCCGGGTATCTGGAGGCGATGATCCACGCGAAGTATCCAAACCACCATTTGGTCTTTCGCAATCTCGCGTTCGCCGGAGACGAAGTGGCGACGCGAATGAGGTCGGAGGGATTCGGCTCGCCCGACGATTGGCTCAAGAAGGAAAAGGCGGACGTGGTTTGGGCGTTCTTCGGCTACAACGAATCGTTCAAAGGGAAAGAGGGGCTGGAGGCGTTCAAGAAGGATTTGGACAAGTTCATCAAGGACACCCTGAAACAAAATTACAGCGGCAAAGGCGCGTCGAGGCTTGTTCTCTTTTCCCCAATCGCGGCGGAGAAGCATACGGATCCAAATTTTCCTGATCCAAAATCGATAAACGAAAATGTTGAACTTTACGCGAAAGCCATGTCTGACGTTGCCCGATCCAAAGACTTAATCTTCGTTGATCTGATCGGGCCGTCGAAAAAATCTTACGCGCAAGCGAAGGATTCACTGACAATCAACGGAGTGCATCTCACGGATGAAGGCTACCAAACCCTCGCGCCCGCAATGTTTCTCGCGCTTTTCAAGGAAGAGGCTCCGCGAATGGACGATGCGGCTTTTGAGAAACTCCGGATCGCGGTCTATGAAAAGAACAAAATGTTTTTTTCGCGTTACCGCACGATGGACGGCTACAACGTGTATGGCGGACGCTCCTATCTCGAATTCGACAGAATAAAGAACCGCGACACGATGCAACGGGAGATGGAGATTCGCGACGTGATGACGGAAAACCGCGACAAGCGCGTTTGGGCCGCCGCGCAGGGGGAAAATCTGGAGATCAAGGACGACAATCTTCCGCCGCCGGTTGAGGTGAAGACGAATAAACCCGGCGAAGGTCCGGGAGGAACATTTCTTTTCCTCAGCGGCGAGGAAGCAATCAAGAAGATGAAAGTCCCGCCCGGATGCAAGGTTAACCTCTTCGCCTCAGAGGAACAATATCCGGAATTGGCGAATCCGGTGCAGATGGCGTTCGATCCCGAAGGACGACTTTGGGTTGCCGTCTGGCCGAATTATCCCGAGCGGACGCCGCTGAGCAAAAAAGGGGACAGCCTGCTGGTTTTTGAGGACACCGACGGCGACGGCAAAGCGGACAAGGTCACGCATTTCATTGACGACCTGAATTGCCCGACCGGATTTCAGTTTTACAAGGATGGCGTGATCGTCGTGCAGGCTCCCGACGTGTGGTTCGCGCGCGACACGGACGGCGACGGCAAAGCCGATTGGAAAAAGCGAATCCTCAACGGCCTCGATTCCGCAGACTCGCATCACACGGCCAATTCGGTTGTGCTCGACCCGGGGGGCGCGATTTATCTGAGCGACGGCGTTTTTCATCGGACGCAAATTGAAAACGCTTGGGGACCGCCGGTCCGCAACAACGACGCCGAAATTCTTCGGTTCGAGCCGAGAACGCTCAAAATCGAAACGTATATTTCCTACGGTTTCGCCAATCCGCACGGCCGGGCCTTCGATCACTGGGGGAACGATCTCGTCACCGACGCGACGGGGAACAACACGTATTTCGGTCCGGCGTTCAGCGGGCATATTGATTTTCCGGAGAAACACGCGGACCTGAAGCAATTTTGGGAGCGCCCGTCGCGCCCTTGTCCGGGGACCGGAATTTTGTCGTCGCGCCATTTCCCCGAAGAATTTCAGGGCAATTTCCTGAACTGCAACGTCATCGGCTTTCAGGGAATTTACCGCGTCAAGGTGAACGAGGAAGGTTCGGGTCTATGGGGCAAGACGCTCGATCCGCCGCTCGTGCAATCGGAGGATCCAAATTTCCGCCCGACGGCGGTGAGCGTCGCGCCCGATGGCTCCATTTATTTTCTCGATTGGCAAAATCCGATCATCGGCCACATGCAACACCACATCCGCGATCCGAACCGCGACCACACGCACGGACGGATTTATCGCATGACTTATGAAGGGCGGCCGTTGATTCAACCGCCGAAGATTGCCGGGGAGCCGATTGAAAAATTGCTCGAACTTCTGGAGGAACCCGAAGACAACACGCGGACACGGGTGAAAATTGAGTTGGGCGGACGCGACACCAAGCAGGTGATCGCCGCCGTGGATCAATGGGCGAAGCAGTTTGATCCGAACAAGGTCGAGGACCAACATCACCTCTTGGAAGCGCTTTGGGTTCATCAATGGCACAGCGTCGTGAGCGAGCCGCTTTTGCGTCAGATGCTCCGCTCGCCCGAACCGCGCGCCCGGGCGCAAGGCGTGCGGGTTCTCGGCTATTGGCGCGAGCGGGTGAGAAATCCTCTTCAGCTTCTTCGGGAGGCCGCGAATGACAAGTCGCCGCGAGTCCGGCTTGAGGCCGTCCGCGGGGCGAGTTTTTTCAAAGGGCGCGAGGCGATGGAAATCGCGCACGACGTCCTGAAATACGATATGGATTATTACTTGAATTACACGTTCAAGGAAACCAAGCGTCAATTGGCGAAATCGGTGAATGGCGTTTTCCTTCCGAAGGACACCGTCGCTTTGGAAACGGCGGTCGGGCGGCTGACAGAGGCCGAACTTTTGCAAGCCGACGACGCGGTTCCCGTCTGGATCGAGCGATTGCGGCGACCGAATCTGAACATCAATGTTCGCACGGCGGCGTTGCGCGATCTTGCCAAGGCGCGGCGATCCACTCAAGTCGCGGAGGGGCTGGCGATCCTCAAAATGATTGACGCCTCGAACGGATCGGCCTCCGCCGCCGAAGACCTTGGATTTTTGCTTGCCTCGCTTTCGCCCGATGATTTGAAAAAGGAGCGGACCGCGTTCTCGGAACTTGCGACTGGCGGCGCGAAAGGTCAGGTTCGCCATGCCGGGTTTGCCGCGCTCGTCGCCGCCGACCAAAAGCCGGACGCGGTTTGGGCGGAAACGGCCAAAGACGACAAAGCGCGCTCGTCGCTCATTCAATCCATCGGACTGCACGGCGACGCCGATTTCCGCGCGAGATTCGCGCCGATGTTGGATCAAATCATTGCCGACTCCGCGACGCCCGGCTACGTCCGCGAGGCCGCGCTTATGGCGTTGCCGCTGATGGGGGCCGAGCGCGCGGAAAAGAATTTCCGGCTCCTCGCCGGACGAGTGCGCGAGGGAAAAAACATAGCGGTCTGCGTCCGCGCGATTTTGCAACTTCCGCGCGAGGCTTGGTCCAAGGAAGAAGCCAAACCCACCGTCGAGGCGATTCTCGATTGGGCGCGCAAGACGCCGGCGTCGGATCGCTCGTCGGGGGATTTTGCCGCCGTCGTCCAAGCGGGCGTCGAATTGTCCGGACTCCTGCCCCCCGCCGACGCCGCGCGAATCGGCAAGGAACTTCGCGGCCTCGGTCCGCGCGTCTTCTCCATCCGGAGCGTCCGCGAGCAGATGCGCTACGACGTGACGCGGCTGGTGGTCGAGGCGGGCAAACCGTTCGAGGTCATCTACGAAAACACCGACATGATGCCGCATAATTTCGTCGTCGTGGAGCCGGGCGCGCGCGAGGCAATCGGAGCAAAATCGGACAAAATGCAACCGACGCCCGATTCCGAGGGGCGCAGTTTCATCCCCGACGACAAGCGGATTCTCTTCGCGGCGAAGATGATCGAGCCGGGCATGAAGGAACGGCTGAAAATCACGGCTCCCTCCGAGCCGGGGGATTACGAATACGTCTGCACATATCCGGATCACTGGAAGACGATGTTCGGGGAGTTGAGGGTTGTGAAGGACGTCGAGGCTTATTTACAAAATCCGAATTAGCCGCAAAAGAACGCAGAGATCACAAGGAACAAAATTTCTTATGACGCAGTTGCTACGTTAATGGGGTTGCGCATTTCCGAGAAGATGAATTTGCGGACCTGGAACTTGAAGGATCCAAAAATGATGAGCATCCCGTGCTCCATCCGGCTTGATCTTCTAATTGCCCTAGCCGTCATGTGGCAAACTCAACGCTCCATCCGGTTTGCTTTACACGCTTTAGCGATATCCGAACCTCTTGCTCGACTTTTTCGTTGTCCAATTCCAGACCCAGACCCATAACCAAAAGGACATTGCTACCAAACATCGAGAGGTCCAGTTTGTCGTTGGGGAAGTATTTCACGCCGCCACAGATGACAAATCCGTAAGGGAATGCAATATGTGGAGAGGTCTCAAATTCTGCCCAATCCTCCGCAGGAAGTCTGACGCCAGCTCGATCCAGAGTTCTGATCTGGAGGGACAAACTTGTCCCGTTGTCTTGGTCGCGCAGAACGGCGGAATATATTCGGTATCTTTTCCCAACATGATTATCATCCGCGAGCCTGATGGAGAAGCCATAGGGATTCCCGCCTTTGACGAACCAAACCATAGGAAATACCCACAAATGCCAAAAGCGTTGTGCCGTAGGGTCTAACTCTTCAACCAGAACCCTGATTCCGTTGACGTTTGGCTGGGTTTCCACCGTGTAGGTGGTTGTGGTGTGCCTTACAAGCGCGACGCCGTGACTCAGGAAAAACGCAAACAACCAGACGAAACCAGCGAGGAGAATCACGACGATGATCCGAGCCGCACGTTTTGGCTTATGGACCGTCATCGAAAAACTCAACTCTCAAGGGTCGAACAAATTATCTTCTCTTGTTTCGCGGCTATTCTTCTTTCGCCGCCTCGCGTTTCGCTCCCCCCGCCGCCAGTTGACGGACGTGCGTCGTGCTGTGTTCCATCGGCGCGATTTCGGGGACGCAGGCGGTCAAATCGGGATGCTGTTTCAGATGTTCAGTCAAGGCATTGTAGGCGGCGACTTCCTGCGCGCCGTGATTTCCCCGATGATAAAGGAAGTTGTCCGCCGAGCGGTAAAAGCGGTGCAATTCGACGAGCTTTCCCTTCTCCATGCACTTGACGATCCAGTGGAGTCGTCCTCCTTCGGATTCAAAAACGAATTTCATGCGCGGGTCCTTCCTTCCTCTCGTCGTAAATCTTGGGGTCTTAAAGTATGAATCGGCTCAAGTCTTGGTTCTTCATCAATTCCGCCAGCCGCGAGCGAACGTAATCCTTGTCTATCGTGATCGCGCCACTGGCTGAATCGGGCGCGTCGAACGAAACATCTTGGAGGACGCGCTCCAAAATCGTGTGCAACCGTCTCGCGCCGATGTCCTCATTGTGCAGATTGATCGCGGCGGCGGAGGTCGCAAGCTCCTTGATAGCCTCGGGCGTGAAATTCAAATCCACGCCGTCAACCTTCATGAGCGCAGTGTATTGCTCAATGAGCGAATGATCCGGCTCGGTCAGGATGCGCTCGAAATCGGCGGCGGCGAGCGAGTCCAGTTCCACGCGCAGAGGAAATCGCCCCTGCAATTCGGGCATCAGGTCCGAAGGCTTGGTGTCGTGAAAAGCGCCGGCGGCGATGAAAAGAATGTGGTTGGTGCGGACCAATCCGTATTTGGTTCCGACCGTGCATCCCTCGACGATGGGAAGAATGTCGCGCTGGACCCCTTGGCGCGAAACGTCGGGTCCGGCTCCGCCGCCGCGTCCGGCGATCTTGTCCATTTCGTCAATGAAAATGATGCCCGCCTGTTCGGCCCGGTCCATCGCCTCGCGCTGAAGTTTTTCCATGTCGAGCAGATGCTCGATTTCCTGATCCACGAGAACCTTGCGCGCGTCGGCGACGGTCATCTTCGATTGTTTATTCCTTTGCGGCATGATCTTTTCCATCATGTCGCGCAGATTCCCCATCATCCCCTCGTCCACGCCGATGACGCCATACATACCGTCAATGCTGGGGCGCATCTGCACCTCGACCTCGACCTCAAGTTCGTCCAATTCCCCCTGATCGTATTTGCGGGCGATTTCATCTTTGCTCATCGCACCGTGAGCCAATGGGTCCTCGACGACCGCTCCGGCGTGTTCGCCAAATCCGGCGACGATGCGGCGCCGCTCTCCGGCCCGGGAGACCAACAATTCGATGAGACGGTCGCGCGCGCGGCTTTCGGCTTTCTCGCGGATCAACTCAATCTCCCGCTCTCGGACCATCTTGATCGAAGTCTCGACCAAATCGCGGACCATGCTCTCCACGTCGCGCCCTACGTAGCCGACCTCAGTGTATTTCGTCGCTTCGACCTTGAGGAACGGGGCGTTGACCAACTTGGCCAACCGGCGGGCGATCTCGGTTTTGCCTACGCCGGTCGGGCCGATCATAATTATATTCTTGGGATGAACTTCCTCGCGCAGAGAATCGTCGAGTCGTTGCCTTCGGACGCGATTGCGCAGGGCGATGGCGACAACGCGCTTGGCTTCGGATTGGCCGATGATGTGACGATCCAGCGCTTGGACGATTTTGCGGGGCGTGAGCGTTTCGGTTTCCAGCAGGGTTGGCATGTTTCGTCGGCCTAGTTCAAAATCCCTTTTATCCTATATCAAAATGGGAGCGTCGGCAATCGGCTTCGGGTGAAAAAATGTTTGGTCTTGCGAATAAGGAAAAACCGCCATGACGCCAAGAACGCCAAGCCAAGATCCTCAATCTACAATCTACAATCCGAAATCGTCAGAGCTTGCCTTTCGTCGAAAGCACCCCTTGAATGCGGGAATCGAGCGAAACGCTCTGCGCCAGCGCGCGGGCGAACGATTTGAAGAGCGCCTCGACGATGTGGTGCGCGTTGCGGCCGTAGGGGACGTTGAGGTGGAGCGTCAGCCCCGCATTCATGGCGACGGCGCGAAAAAAGTCCTCGACCAATTCCGTGTCGAATTCGCCCAGCTTGCCCCGCGGAATCTTCGCGTGGAAAACCAAATGGGGACGACCGCAAAAATCCAAAACACATTCTCCCAACGTCTCCTCCATGGGAACCGACGCTTGGCCGAACCGCTTCATGCCCGCTTTGTCTCCGGCGGCGGCGAGCAACGCTTGTCCCAGCGTGATGCCAAGGTCCTCGACCGTATGATGCGGGTCAATGTGCAAATCCCCCTTGCCTTGGATCTCCAGATCGAACAATCCGTGGCGCGCCAAGAGATCAAGCATATGATCCATGAACCCCACGCCGATCGTTCCCTTGAAAGTTCCGCGCCCGTCCAAGTTGATCGAAACCTTAAGATCGGTTTCCTTCGTCTTGCGGCGAATGGAGGCTTTGCGGCTCTTGCTCATTCCGAGAGAATCGGGTATTCGCGCGGCGGAATCCAGAAAATAAATGCGGGTCTTCCGAGCGCTTGCAACAAATTCCATGACGTTTGGCGGGGTTTGCTTTAATTTTCTCTCATGATCCGAGCGACGAACCTTTCCAAGCGCTATCTGATTTACCCTCGGCCTCTGGACCGATTGCGCGATTGGTTTGCGCCGGAGAATCGCAAACGGGGGAAGCCGTTTTGGGCGTTGCGAGACATCAATCTTGAAGTTGAACGCGGATCGTCGCTCGGCGTGGTCGGAGTTAATGGAGCAGGAAAGACGACGTTGCTGAAACTACTCGCCGGAACGACCGTCCCGACCGAAGGGACATTCTCGGTGGAGGGGCGTGTCTCGGCGCTTTTGGAATTGGGAATGGGATTCCATCCTGAATTCACGGGACGCGAGAACATCGCCTTCAATGGAAAGATGCTCGGCCTGAGCGAGGGGGAACTAAAAGAGCGAACTCCGGCAATCCTCGAATTTTCGGAAATTGGCGATTTCGTGGATCAACCGCTTCGGACTTATTCCTCCGGCATGTCGCTCCGGCTTGCGTTTGCCATTGCCGCAAGCGTCGAGCCGGACGTGTTGATCGTGGACGAAGCATTGTCAGTTGGCGATCTTCACTTCCAGCAAAAATGCCTCGCTCGCATCCGGCAATTTCAGGAGCGCGGCGTGACGGTCCTCTTCGTCAGCCACGATCCGGCGTTGGTGAAGAGTTTTTGCGACGAGGCAATTCTTCTGGATGGCGGACGCCTCTTGGATCACGGAAAGCCGGATCAAGTCTTGGATTACTACAATGCTCTGCTTGCGGAGAAATACCGCGATCAGGGGAGTCAGGTGCGGATCATTCGGCCCGCCTTGAGCGAACGACAAGGGGACGAGGAGACGGGGAGACGCGGAGACGGAAAGCATGAAACGGAGGAAGCCACTCCGCAATCCGAAATCCGCAATCCACAATCTACAATCTTCAATCCTCAATCCGCCGGGGGACATCGCGTCGGAAATTTTCAGGCCGTCATCACCCGCGTTCAAATTCAAGGCAATGGTCTCAGCGGCAATGCGAAACTTTTTCTCCCGGGCGCAACGGCGACGATCACCGTCCGCGTTGTCGCGTTGGAAAATGTCGCCGATCCGACCATCGGAATTCTCATCAAGGACCGCATCGGCAACGAGGTTTACGGAATCAACACCCATTTGCGCGGACATAGGATCGGTCCGCTGGCGGCGGGGAAATCGGTGGAGGTTCAATTCACCGCGCCGATGAATTTGGGTGTCGGCATGTATTCCATCACGGCGGCGATTCATGAGGGTCCGACGCACACTGAGATCTGTTACGACTGGATTGACCACGCCGAGACGTTTCAAATTCTTCCGACTCCCGCCGATCCGTTCATTGGTGGTTGCCGCTTGGAGACGACCATTGAGCATCGGGAAGTCGAAGTTTCAGTCGAGGAATTAAGGCAAGTTGAGGCGTTGCGGTCCGGGCGAGCGAATCGTGAATCCCCCGAATAAATTTCCCGAAGGCGTCCGACGCGGCGCGGCAACGGAAGTTGCCGTCGGGCTGACGGTCGTTGCGGCCACGGCAATCGTGTTTGTCCGCATGGTGGGGTTCGGTTTCATCGGTGCGTGGGACGATGCCGTTTTTGCGATCAATACCGATTATCAGGGCTTGGGGTGGAAGCAACTCAAATGGATGTTCACCACGGCTCAATTTCCGGCCTTTTATATCCCGTTAAGTTGGCTTAGTTGGGGGTTCAATTACCTCCTTTTTGGGTTAAGCCCGATGGGATTTCACTTGGGCGACTTTCTCCTGCATCTTGCCAACGCGTTGATGGTTTTGTTTCTTATTCGGGAGTTTTTGAGTTTAGGAGCGGAAGGATGGACGAATGCTCCGTCGGACCTAATCTGCGCGGGCCTTGGCGCATTGTTTTGGTCGCTCCACCCTCTGCGCGCGGAGCCGGTGGCGTCAGTTGTTCTGCGTCCGGTATTGCTTTCCACTTTCTTTATGCTCTTTTCGCTTGTGGCTTATCTGCGTGCATCGCGCCCCCCCAAAGCATCAGTGGGCAAGAGGTCTTTCTATTGCGCGTCGCTCTTGGCCTATGTTGCTTCCCTCCTCTCATATCCCCTTGCGGTCGGCTGTTTCGCACTGTTCCCCATTCTTGACTTCTATCCGTTAAAGCAGATGAAGGAGGAAGGGATCCGGAGAGGGTCAACGTCGTCGGTTGGAAATCTTTGGCTTAAAGCGCCGTTCGTTTTCGTAGGGCTCGTCTCGGGAATCGCTTCAATACTGACCTCCAAACTCGACGAGCTTCCCAACCACTCTCAGCCGTCCTTAAGGGAATTTGGGGTCGCGCAAAGATTTATGCAGGGATGTTATTCTCTGGCGTATTATTCTTGGGTGATCTTATATCCGAAAGACCTTTCTCCGATTTACACCCGACTTATATCCTTTAATCCGGTGGGGCCGTTGTTTCTGTTGAGCGCGGCTTGGGTTTTAACGACGACTTTCGCGCTTTGGTTTTTCCGTCGCCGTTGGCCCATCGGATGGGCGCTTTGGTTATGTAATTTTTTTACGCTCCTTCCCGTCCTCGGATTGACTCAAAGTCCGCACTACACGAACGACCATACACATATCTTCAAGGGATCATTTGGTCGGTCGCTTTGAGCGTTGGATTTTCGGCGCTTTGGAGAAGCCCGGGAAGAAGGGTCGCGGTTCGAACCGCTTTTTGGGGAGTTGCAGGAGCCTGTGCATTTCTCGGCGTGTTGACCATGCGCCAGATTCAAATCTGGAGGGATGGATTCGCGCTGTTTCCCTACGTCATCGAAAAGCTGGGGAAGCATCCCTATCGTGCGGACATGTATCGCCGGCTGGCCCGCGTCTATCTTGATGGCGGGGACACAAAGCACGCCGCCGAGTATATAAGACAATCGCTTACCGTCAATCCGAATTCGGCGGATGCCCTTTGGCTCCGGGGCTTGATTAAGTTCAGGCAGGAAGATTGGAAAGACGCGGAATCGGACTTAAGGATAGCGTTGCAATGCGAACCGCACTATCCCGACGCTCAGGAGTTGCTCGGCTTGGTATTGATCCGCGAAGGAAAATTGGACGAGGCCATTGAATGCTTCAAGAAGGTTCTATCCTACAAACCCAATTGGACGGAACCACATTTCAATCTCGCCATGACCCGCATCAAGCAAGATCAAACCGAGGAGGCAATTAAAGAGCTGAGGGAAACTCTGTCCCTCGATTCGGGTTATCCCGATGCGCATCTACATCTGGGAGTCTTGCTGGCGCGGCTAGGGCGGTTCGCCGAAGCAACGGAGGCATTCAAAGCCGCGACTGAAGCGAACCCGTCCGATGCCAGACCCTACAACGGACTGGGAATGGTGTTGGCTAATCTACAGAAGCGGGAGGAGGCGATTGGAGCATTCAAGCAGGCATTAAAATTGAGACCCGATTACCGCGAAGCGGCCGTCAACTTGGAACAAGCGATGCAAAGACGAGGAGAATGAAAAATGCCTTGAATCGCAATTCCTTGGTCGGGTACGCATCGGGCGATGGGCGCTCCTTAAGACTAAAGACCCGTTACCGCTCCATGTCTTAGGTAATTAAGAAATAAGCCACAGAGATTACAGAGAGAGAAAATGTTCCTCGCTGGGAATTTTTACCGTGGTCTCTTTGCCCACTGTCGCTGGAATGCCAGAATCCTTAATTCCTTCATTCAAGTTTCCCATCCGATACCCAAGCAAATCCAGCGCGACGAATTGAAATCCAATGGACCGCATGAACTTGACGATCTCCTCGCGGATCGGATGTTCGGCCAGACGCGCAATCTCCGTCGGTTCAACCTCAATCCGCGCGATTTTGTCGTGATGCCTGAGCCGGACCTGTTTGAATCCCAGCTTCCGAAGAAACGCCTCTCCCTGTTCGATTTGGCGAAGTTTCACGGCGTCAATTTTGTCACCGTAAGGAATCCGCGAGGAAAGACACGGCATCGCCGGTTTATCCCAGTTGGAAAGTCCGAGTTCTCGCGCCATTTTGCGGATATCGTCCTTGTGCATGTCGGCTTCGAGAAGAACGCTGACGACTCCGAGTTCCTTGGCGGCTTGAATTCCCGGGCGGTAATCTCCCACGTCGTCGGCGTTGACGCCATCCACGATGGCGCTGACCTTTAACTCACGGGCGAGATTGGTCAGGCGCGTGTGGAGTTCGTGTTTGCAAAAATAACAGCGGTTGCTCGGATTAGCGGCGTAGTTTTCGATTTCAAGTTCGGAATATTCGATGACCTTCTGATTCAAGCCATGCGCTTGGGCGATCTGGACGGTCAGATCGAAATCCTCGTCGGTCAGCGTTTCCGAGCGGGCGGTGACGCCGATGCAATCGTCCCCGAGCGCCATCGCCCCGATCTTGAAGACAAGCGTGCTGTCCACGCCTCCGGAATAGGCGACGACGACACGGCCCAGTTGTTGAAATCGGGCGAAGATTTTATCGAATTTCTCGGTCAATGCCGGGTTGGTAAAATGCACGGTGATTCGTCTGCCTTACGCTATAATTATTTCACCACCAAGACACAAAGACAGCAAGAAAATCGGTAATTGAAGTTCGCCGATTGATTGGCCGACCGAATGAGCTATGATGGTATCCCCTCATGTCCATCCCGCAACGCATTGCCTTGGCCGTGATTTTTCATGATGGAAAAGTGCTGGTTGCGCGGCGACCGAAGGGAAAACGGTTGGGGGGATTATGGGAATTTCCGGGAGGAAAAATTGAGGATGGGGAGAGTGCCGCTCAGGCGGCGGAAAGGGAATGTCGAGAGGAAATAGGTTGTGAAGTTTCTTGTATTCGCTCATTGGGAACGGTTCGCCATGATTACGGGGATTTTTCGGTGGAATTGGTCGCCCTGCTATGTGAACTGAACGAGGGAGAAAACCGACGGTCGTCGGACGCGACGGAACTGGAATGGGCGACGCTGGAGGATTTGAAGGCGCGTCCGATCCCGGCGGCCAATCACGCCTTGATCGAAGTGCTTCGGAAAGAGTTGCAGATTTGAAATTTAACCTTTCAAATTCAGGTTCATGATCCGCTCGATTTGGAAATCCCGTAACCTTTTGGCCAATCTCGTGCGACGGGATATGACCGTCCGCTACAAATCCACGATTCTTGGATTTTTCTGGTCGTTCGCCAAACCATTGGCTTACATGGGAATTTATCAGTTGGTCTTCGGGCAAATCCTTGCCCTCCAAATCCGCGAGCCGAGGATTCCCTACGCGCTTCACATCTTGGTCGGCGTCTTGCCTTGGGCGTTTTTCACCGGCGCGACCTCGGAGGCGATGAACTCGATCCTCGCCAGCGCGAATCTGGTGAAGAAAGTCAAACTACCGCTGGAAATTTTTCCTTTGGCGGCGGTATGTTCGCACGCGATTCATTTCGCGCTGGCGATGGTCGTCGTGCTGGGCGCGATGATTCTCTTCGGACTCCCCCCCGGCCCGGGATTTCTGCTCGTTCCTGTCGTGGCGGCGATTCAATTCATATTCGTTTTGGCGATTTCGCTTCTGCTGGCATCTCTAAATGTTTTTTACCGCGACGTGGCTTCGATTTGGGAGGTCATCTCCGCCGCGTGGTTTTACGTGACGCCGATCATTTATCCGGTCTATTACGCCATCGAGTATTTCCGGGATCACGGGTGGCGCTGGGCGACTTGGCTCTATCTGGCCAATCCGATGGCGCCGATCACGATTGCGTATCGGCGTTTGCTTCTCTACGCTTCGCTTCTGGACGCGAACCGGGAATACAAAAGCGATTTCCATTTGACGGTCGCGCTGGGGATCGCCGCGATTGTTTCGGCGGGACTGCTATGGCTTTCGCAAACCATCTTTGCGCGGCTTTCGCGGCGATTCGCCGATCAATTGTGATTCCAAGATGACGCTGAACTTCGATCCCAGCCTCCCCGAACTCATCGCCGATCCCCATCCGATCTATCGCCGATTGCGCGAGGAAGATCCGGTTCATTGGAGCGAGTCGCTCGGCGGGTGGGTTTTGTCGCGCTACAAGGAGGTCAAATGGGCGCTGGCCGACGCGCGATTTTCCGCCGATCGAATTACTCCGTTCATGAATCATCTCGACTCGACCACTCGCGCGCGGATCGCCGATTTGGGACGATGGATCGGGATGTGGTCCGTCTTCGCCGATCCTCCCCAACACACGCGACTTCGGTCGCTCATGAACAAGGGATTCACGGCGCAGGCTTTGGAAAAGTTGCGTCCGCGCATCCAGCAAATCGTGGATCAGCTTTTGGATCGCGTCGAACCGACCGGGGTGATGGAAACGATTCGGGACTTGGGTTACCCCCTGCCGGTGACGGTGATCGGCGAAATGATCGGCGTGCCGGAGCGCGATTTGGATCGCCTCAAGCAATGGTCCGACGAAATTGGTTTGTTCGTCGGGAGCGCGTTCGGGGTCGTCGGCAAATGGGAACGGGCGCAGGAGGGAATGCGCGAAATGAACGCCTATTTCCGCGAGATCATCCGGGCGCGGCAAGCCGAACCGCGAGACGACATCCTGAGCGCGCTCATTTCCGCGAGGGAACGCGGCGATTTTCTGAGCGAGGATGAATTGATTTCGACCTGCATTCTCCTGCTTTTCGCGGGACACGAAACGACGACGCATTTGATCGCCAACGGCTTGGCGGCGTTGTTGGAGCACCCCGATCAATTGGAAAAATTGCGCGCCTATCCCGCGTTGATTCCCTCCGCCGTCGAGGAGCTTCTTCGCTTTTGCGGTCCGGTCGTCGCGGTGGCGCGGATCGCCAAAGAGAGCATGGAGATCGAAGGAAAAAAGATCGGCCGAGGGCAACGTTTATTCTGTTTGCTCAGTTCCGCCGACCGCGATCCTGCCCAGTTCCCGGATCCCGACCGGCTCGACGTCGAACGGAAGAACAACGCGCACGTCGCGTTCGGCTACGGCATTCATTTTTGTCTCGGCGCGCCGTTGGCGCGGATCGAAACGCAAATCACGCTTGATGCGCTTCTGCGGCGATACAAAAGATTGGAACTCCAATCGCCGAAATTTGAATGGCACGGCTCGCTCGTCCTGCGCGGCGTCAAATCGTTTTCCATTTCCATATCCAAAGAATTCACCAAGGAGACACAGAGAAGTTTGTGACAAGGGTTTTGCGTTGCAAGTTCAACTCTGTGCCTCTGTAGTGAAGCAATCGTTTTGATGCTACAAGTAAGTTGCCGATGTTGAAAACCGCCGTCGTTCTTGACCCCCAATATCTGAATCACGAGACCGGCCATGACCACCCCGAGCGACCGGAGCGGATCAAAGTTCTTCTGGATTTGATGGAGAGCTGTTCGCGCGAAGGAATCATTCGCGTTGCTCCGCGACCGGCAGAGATCGAAGAGATCGCGTTGGTCCACACCGACGGCCACATTCGTCGTGTCGCCGAGAGCGCGAAGTGGGATTATTTTTCGTTCGACGCCGACACGCCCGTCTGCAAACGCTCCTACGAAATCGCCAAGCTGGCGGTCGGAGGAACGCTGGAGTTGCTCGACGCGATCATGGCCGGAAAGGCGGACAACGGGTTCGCCTTGATCCGTCCCCCCGGTCATCACGCCGAGCGGGGGCAGGCGATGGGATTCTGCCTTTTCAACAATGTCGCCATCGGCGCGGAATATCTGAGAAAAAAGCACGGACTCGAACGCATCCTCATCATGGATTGGGACGTTCATCACGGCAACGGAACGCAACACATCTTCGAGCGCGATCCGGGCGTGCTTTACATTTCCACCCATCAATTTCCATATTATCCGGGGACCGGCGCCGCCGATGAGGTCGGGATCGGCGAAGGGGAGGGATTTACGGTCAATATCCCCTTGTCCGAGGGATGCGGCGACGCGGAATATCTCGCGGCGTTCGAGGAAATCATGGATCCGATTGCGCGGCAGTTCAATCCGCAATTCGTCTTGATCTCGGCGGGATTCGATTCGCACCACCGCGACCCGCTGGGAGGAATGAAGGTCAGCGAAGAAGGCTTCGGCGCGATGGCGCGGATTCTCCTGCGCGTCACGCGCGATAGTTGTTCCAGCCGTTGCGCGGCGATCTTGGAAGGGGGCTATGATCTTTCCGGATTGAAAAATTCGGTGGAACGGATTTTGGAAGAACTGGGAAGTCAAAGCATTGACGAGGAAATCTCGATCGCAACGAAAGGAGGACAACTTCTGAAAAAATCGAAAATAATTCAGGGACGATACTGGAATTTGCATTAGGGAGGACGGCAACGTATGGAATTCACCCCAGAGACACAGAGAAGTCGGGCAAAACGCCAAAACCGCTGTCCTAATCTTCTCTGTGTCTCCGCGGTGAATGAATCTATTTTTTCGCCGACGGTATCCACTCCGGACGCTTCTCGATCCATTCCGCCAATTCGTCCGCGATGATTTGATGTCCCTTTTGATTGGGATGAACATCGTCGAGGTTCACGTCCGACGAATTTAGCGACGCAAAACCGGAATGGAGATCGAGAAATTCAAGATGGTTCTTCTCGGAGAGCGTCTTGATCCAGTCGTTGATGTTTTGCCATGCGTAGGGGGCTTCCGATTTGAACTCGAAGATGGGAGTGACCGCGACGAGAATAGGAACGTTGTTGTCCTTGCTGATTTCTCCCAGCCGTTTGAAGTTTTTCTCGATGTCGTCTTTGTATCGCTCATGGACGAACTGGCAGTAATCCCTCGAGGAACGCCGGAATTGGAAAACCAAACGTTTGAGCTTGTATCCCACCGCGCGAAGGACTCTCAGAATTTGAATCGGCGGCTCGGTGAAATAGCGGCTCAATCCGCCGTCCACCACGTCGGGATCGTTGAGGACGTAATTGAGAACGATTAAATTGGGACGCATGGCCAATCCCCGCGCCTCCAGCAAACGAAGCTCCTGTTTGGTCGAATAACCGACGACGGCGTAGTTGTAAACAATCGGCGGCGGCTGACCGGGCGCGGATTTGGCCTTCAGTTGTTTCTCCAACACTTGGGGAAAGGCGTCTTCCATCGGCAAACCCCAACCCCACGCGACTGAGTCGCCGAGGACCAATATACGCGGCGTCCCGGGAGGAGGATCGCTTGGAAACTCATCGTCTCTGCAACCTTGGGAGTTCATGACGGCATGAAGTCCGTCGAGACCTGTGGCCTCGGCGTTGGGAGCTCCTTCGTAAACCAGAATCGGATCGTTTGATTTCTTCAGGACTTTTACCCACAAACCGAGCGTTTTATGATGGTGTTCCCAATAAGCGCGTTTCAGTCGCAAGCCGAATTCAACCGCGACGAGAACGAAAAGGGAGGAAACGCAAGCGAGGATGATTTTGTATTTAAGCTTGTGCCGCATGGGTCAATTCACTGAGGCGAATTGTGAGCAAGAGCAAGAGTAAGAGCAAGCGCAAGAATGCGCGTCGAAATTTGCTTGGAAATCAACGGGGCGTTCCACTCATCCTTTAATCCCCGCGCGGGCGACGCTTTGAATGAAGAACCGTTGAAGAAAAACAAACGCCAAGATCACGGGAATCATGACAATCACCGCAGCGGCCATGAGGAGATTGGGTTCGTTCACGGCCTCCTGATTAAACTCCTGCAAGCCGACCATCACCGTCCGCATTTCGGGGCGCGTCGTGGCGATGAGCGGCCAGAGAAGAGCATTCCATTGCGCGAGAAAAGTGAGAATGGCGATGGTGGCGAGGGGAGAGCGGGCAAGGGGAACGAGGACGCGCCAGAGGTAATGCCAGCGGCCGGCTCCATCGAGCCGTGCGGCGTCCCAGAGTTCATCCGGAACAGTCATGAAGAATTGACGCAAAAGAAAAATCGCAAAGATCGAAGCCAAGAAGGGAACGACAAGAGCGGGGTAGCGATCCAGCCATCCCAATCGCTCTAGGATGAGATAATTGGGAATCATCAAGACTTGCGAGGGAACAATCAGCGTGGCAAGGACAAAATAAAAGATTGCCGATTTGCCGATGAAGTTCATTTTGGCGAGCGGATAGGCGGCGAGGATGGAGGTGAGAAGTGTTCCGGCGGTCGTAAGAAATCCGGTCGAGGCGCTGACCCAGAAATAACGACCGAACGTCAGGTCGCCCGGAGGCGAATTCCAAGCGTCGCGATAATTATGACTAATTTGGCTTACGAATTTGCCGACTTCCGAGAATCGCGCCTGTTCCGGCCACCATGTCGGCGGATACCGCAAAGCCTCTTGCGCGGGCTTGAAGGAATTGACCGCCATCCAATAAAAAGGGACGAGCATGGCGAGCGCGCCGATGAGGAGGACTTGATTCATCATCCATATACCGACGGGTTTGAGTTGCCGTTTGCGCGATGCCCGAATCAGCACCGCAATCCAGATGAGAAGATAGACGCCGAGCGCCAGCCCCATCATTGTTCGTATTGCACCCTCGAACCGAGAAATCGGTTCTGAAAAATGGTCAACGCAAAAAGAATCAAAAAAAGAAGATACGCGACCGCGGACGCTTGACCCAGTTTCCACTGCGCGAAACCCTTTTGATACATGTGAAAAACCAGCGTCGAAGTCGTCTTGGCCGGTCCGCCGTCCGGCGACATTACCAAGACCGGAACCAAGACCTTAAACGCGCCGATGACCGAAACAACGAGAAGAAAAAAAGTCGTCGGCGCGAGAAGTGGCCAAGTAACGTGGCGGAACCGCGCCCACGTTCCGGCCCCGTCAATCTTCGCCGCTTCGTGATAGGCGGGTTCGATGTTGTTCAATCCCGCGAGAAAAATCACCATGCCGAATCCGGCGTCTCGCCAGACCGAAGTCAGGACGACGCAGGTCATCGAGAGACTCGGTCCGGCGAACAACAAGTTCAATGGGGAAGATTTGGGGAACCACAATAACCCCAGCGCGCCGGTGACGAACATCTCCACGATCCCGCGCGGTTCTTGAAGCCATTTTAGCGGTTCAAGTTTCAATCCATGCGTCCAAAAATAATTGAGCGGACCGAACTGCGGATCGAAGACGTATCGCCAAAGAATCGAAACCGCGACCCACGCCGAAACATAAGGCAGAAAATAAATCGTCCGCCAAATTCCGATTCCCCTGCCTCTTTTTTCCAACAACAGCGCAAGCCCAAGCGAAATCGCCAACGTCAACGGAACCGAGAGCAAGACGTAATTGACGGTGTTAAGAACCGCCAGCCAAAATTCCTGATCGCGAAAACTCCGGACGTAATTTCTCCAGCCGACCCAACGCACGATGTCCGGCGTGTCGGCTCCCTCCCAATTCGTGAACGAAACCAGCAAAGATAAAAGAACCGGAACGAAACAAAAAACCAGCAGGACAACACCGGCGGGAGCGAGATAAAGCCATGCGATTCCCGATTCGGTCCATGGGCTTCTTTTCTTGCTCAACTCCTCATCCTCCGGAAAATGACAATACAGAAATTTACCAGGGATGAATAGGATGGACAGGATTAGAAGTCAGAAAGGGGTAGCGAATTATCAGGAGCAACCAGCCGAAAATGTTTCTGTGACAAGATGGAAAACGGAAACTATAAAGTATCCGTGCAAAAGGAAAGCATTTTGGTAAGGCGTAACGGGAAGAATGGATCGGAAAATGGCATTGAGCAGATTGGAGCGATGGATGACCGTTTGGGCGACTTTTGCGGGATTATCTCTTTGTCGTCCCGATTACGCCCAAGGGTCCACGAGCGTCGCCGATAATGGGGCGGGAACCAGATCGGTGGGTTCTTATCTTTCCATGGCGATCGTCAACGGCAACCGGGCGATCTCGTATTACGTCTATGGCATTTGAAAATTGAATTACGCCCGCGTGAGCGTGAATCCGATCATCGCCTATTATGGTGCGACCAAGAAAAATTTGAATTACGCATACATTATGACGCCGAACGCCGTGAGGGATTCGACGATTTTTGAATGATTCAACTTTGCGGGTTGGAGAGCCGATTTCCGTTGCTAATTCACCTGCCGTCCTTTGCCCCAGTAGCGTTCGCGCAGTTCGCGTTTCAAAATTTTTCCCGCCCCCGATTTGGGAAGCGCCTCCAAAAACTCAACCGATTTCGGGCATTTAAAGTTCGCCAGCCGTTCCCGGCAGAACTCGATGATCTCCACGTCGCTCGACGACTCGCCCGGTCTCATCACCATGAACGCCTTGACGACTTCTCCCCATTTGTCGTCCGGCACGCCGATCACCGTCGTCTCCAAAACGCCGGGGAATTGCATGAGGATATTCTCGACTTCGGTCGTGTAGATGTTCTCGCCGCCGGAAATAATCATGTCCTTTTTGCGGTCAACGATCGTGATGTAGCCCGCTTCGTTGCGCACGGCGACGTCTCCCGAATGATACCATCCGTTTTTGATCGCCTCATTCGTCGCGTCGGTTTTGTTCAGGTAGCCCTTCATGATGTTCGTCCCGCGAATGATGATCTCGCCTGCTTGGCCGATGGGAACCTCGTTGTCGTTGTCGTCCACGACCTGGATCTCGACCCCCGGCACGGCGCGTCCGGCCGTTCCGAGCAACCACTCCGACGCGGGGTCGTCGCTCCCGCGTTTGTGTTCCTCCTGATTGAGCGCGGTGACCAGCGGCGAGGCCTCGGTCATGCCATAGCCCTGCATCGGGAGACAGGGCAACTTGGCAATCGCCCGCTTGAGCAGGGGAACGGGCATCGGCGACGCGCCGTAGAGATAAGCGCGGAGCGAACTGAGATCGTATTTCTCGAAATCGGGATGGCTCAAAATGAAATTGAGCATCGTCGGAACCAAAAGAAGCGTCGTCACCCTGTGCCGTTGAATCAAATCCAGCGTCAGCTTCGGCTCGAACGAACGGCCGAAGACGTGCGTCCCTCCCATCATCGTGAAGACGTAAAACGATCCGGCGTCCGCCAGATGAAACATCGGCGCGATGTGAAGCCAAACGTCGTTGGGCGTAATCGCAAAAACCGATTGGAGGTGGAAAGCGTTGCAGACCAAATTCCGCACGGTCAGCATGACTCCCTTGGGCATTCCCGTCGTCCCGCCGGTGTAGTAAAATCCGGCGACGTCGTTCTCGTTGATTTCCGGCGTGGGATAGTTTGTCGGCTGGCCGTTCAGCAATTCGGCCATGTTCTTCAATCCCTCCGGTGTTTTGTCGCCGTCGCTGTAATAAACCTCCTTGAGTGTCTCGGCTCCAGCGCGGACTTTTTCCAGCATCGGCAGAAACGGTCCGTCAATGAAAAGAACCCGCGATTTGCTGTCGTTCAAAATGTAGGTGACCTCGGTCGGGTTCAGCCGTATGTTGAGCGGATTGATGATGACCCCCATCGCGTGACACGCGAAGAAAATCTCCAAGTAGCGGTGATGATTCAGGCAAAGCGCCGCGACGGCGTCCCCCTGTTTGATCCCGATGGATTTCAGGCCGTTGGCGAGCATGTAAACACGCTCGCCGAATTCGCGGTAGGTGAATTTCTCGTCGCCGTCAATGATGGCGGTCTTGTCCCCGTATTGAAGAATCGCCCGTTCCAAGACGCCGATCAGTCGTTCCTGCATCGTTCTTAACCTCGTATCATCAAAGATTGCAAAAGAATGCCCCAGCGGATCAAGCGGAGCAAGCGAAAAACTCAATGCGGACTGCATCCGCGCGACCATCCCAAATCGCAAAATCGCCCTCATCCTTTGAGCGCGGCGCGGATGTCCTTCATGAGCAGGAATAGTTGAAGCGGATCGGTCGGGCTTGGCTCAAAGTCGTGTTTCAAATACCAATTTCGCGCCTCCTCATCCTTGGCGTGAACGAGCAAGGCGCGAATTCCCGCGAAATCCGCGGCTTGGCAGGTTCTCAAGAGGGCATCCTTGAGTAGCGACTTGCCGAGGCCCGTTCCCCGTTCGCGGAGGTCCACGGCGAGCCGGGCCAAAATCATGACCGGGATCGGATGGCGCGGCATCCCTTTGAGAACCCGCTCAGGAGCCGAACCGTGAACAACCGAACCGACCGCGAGGCTGTAATAGCCGACGATGCGCCGAGCGCGACAAGCGACGAAAGTTTGCGAACTGCCGCTCTGTCCGCCGATGAGCGCGAACCTTTGGAGAAACCGATTCAGCGGTTCTTTGCCGCAATCGAATTCGCCGGTCTCGTGCGCGGCGGTCAACCGCTCGACGGGGGAAAGAGGAACGTCGGTCAAGCGGAAGAATCCGGATTCAATCGAGGAGACCCCGCTCGGTGAGAAGCCGTTTCAGGGCCGGTTTGCGTTTGGCGGGACGATTCAGCGCGGCTTGGAAGGACTTCCATCGGCGATCGTCGAGGACGAAAAGACGGCGGTCGACCAAAGCCTGTTCGGCGGCGGCCAGCGCGCTTTCGAGAAGAAACCCGCTGACGTTGGTTTGGCGCGCGCGCGCCGCCTGTTCCAAGATGCGCTTTTGGCGGAGGGTTGCGCGGATGTCAATTCGCTCACTTTTGGGTGATTCGGCTACGGCCATGTTATCCATCCTTCTCATGATTTCCATGATACACACAACGTCAGGACGGTAGCAAGGGCCATGACGGGCGTTTCCGGCGGACGGGGTCTTTGGGTTAATCCTTGAACTCATGCTTCCGGCGGGCAAAACTGCGCCATGCAATCTTCGGACCCAGCGCATCAATCCCCACGACGGCGTGATCTCGCCGCCGATTGGATTTTGGCCGTCCTCCTCGCTTCCGTCGGAGCGTGGTTTCTTTGCAAACCTCCCAAGGCCGAAAGCGTGGCGGTCCAAACGGCCAAGGGGATGATCGCCGAGGCGCATCAGGTCGGTTGGCTGTTGGTCTTCGCCGCCGTCGCCGTGGCTATCGCGTTCGGCTTCCGCTTCATTTCTCGTCGTTGGCAAGGACGATCGTTCTTTCGGGACCTCGCGTTGGGATTCATTCCGATTTCGCTTGCCGTCTATTTTCTCCTCAATCGGGTTCGCGCCACGAAAGCCGAAGTCATACCTTGGCCGGGCGGGGAACGATACTTCTGGCTCGATGACGACGTGATGATTTCGATGCGTTACGCGCTTAATTTCGCGCTTGGCCACGGATTGGTCTGGAACGCGGAGGGGCCGCGCGTCGAGGGTTACACCAATTTTCTTTGGACCCTATTCATGGCCATTCCGCATGGAATCGGATTGCCGCTTCGGTCGACGAGCGGGTTTGTCATTGCCGTCGCTTCGGGACTTCTCGTCTTGACCCTTTATTGGACATTGCGTGTCGCCCCGAGGATGGGAATTTCCCCCGGTTGCCGATGGCTCGCGGCGATGATGATCGTCGGCAATCGCTGGGTCATCCATTGGACCGAGAGCGGATCGGAAGTGATCCTTTTGGGTTTTCTGTTGCTGGTGGTGAGCGAGCGTTTGATTTCGGCGCGACGGCATTGCCCGCTCGGTATCGGAACTGGATTGCTTTTGGGATTGATCCCCTTGGTCCGCGCGGACGCATTGATCCTTGTCCTCGCGTTTTTGCCCGCGCTCTGCATCCTACTTCGTTCGGGACGCGCCCGCGCTTCAATCCTCCTTCCGGCGATTTTTCTCCCCTTGGCTCATTTGGTTTGGCGGCGGTTCTACTACGGCGATTGGATGCCGAACACCTACTATCTGAAAGCCGTTCAAATTCCGATGAAGGAAGGGATGGGGATTCATTACATTTCCTCGCTCTTTTATTCTTTCGGAGGAATTTGCCTGCTGTCGGCGGCGTCGCTCCGGTTGAACCGTCATCCGACGGCGAGGTGGCTGGGCTTGATCCCTTGGGTGGGGATCGGCTACGCGACGCTGATCGGCGGGGACGAATTGCCGGAGCTTCGTTTCGTCGTTCCGGTGACTCCTCTCCTGATCTTGACGGCCTTGGCATCGGCGGATCGGATTTTTGTTCGGCGCGATCTTCGGTTCGGTTTCGGCGGAAAGGGGGACGGCGCGATACCGGGCCGGTATGCGTGGATCGCGCTTCTTCTTGTGGTCGGCGCATTTCGGGCGATCATTTCTCCCGCGACTCTCTCCGAATTAAGCGACGACCGCGGCTGGCATGAAAAACAGAATGTTGTCTTGGGAATGATCCTGAAGAAAAACACTTCGCCGGAGGCGAAAATCGCCCATTTTTGGGCCGGCGCGACCCCTTATTTTTCCGAACGCTCTGCCCAAGACATGCTCGGCAAAAACGATCCCTACATCGCCCGTCTGCCCGGTCACGCGGGGGAGTGGCCTCCGGGGCACGTCAAATACTC
This sequence comes from uncultured Candidatus Sumerlaeota bacterium, assembly GCA_964598765.1. GTDB lineage: Bacteria > Sumerlaeota > Sumerlaeia > MVZB01 > JAJFLK01 > CAZRCZ01. The sequence continues at coordinate 39,669 of CAZRCZ010000003.1, forward strand.
CGCTTCGTATTCGTTGAGTTTGAAGCCGGACGTGATCGTGACCGCCCTGCCCGCCGACCGCCTCAATCCGGAGGCGCTCGCCAAAGACACTGAACGGTTTGAGTACCCCGCCCTCTATTCGCTTTACTCCGATCCGGTCTTCCGATCAGAATACGCGGAGGGCTTGGTTCCCTTGAAGTTGAGCAGGGAATACCACGCCGTTTTCGTCCGCAAGGGGAGCGCCGCCGCCAAGCCGCCGGCGGAATGGAAGGAGTGACCGATCATGTTGCGTCGCGGATTCACGCTCATCGAGCTTTTGATCGTCGTGGCGATAATCGCCATTTTGGCCGCCATTGCCGTCCCGAATTTTTTGGAGGCGCAGACGCGCGCCAAGGTCTCGCGCGCCAAGGCCGACATGCGCTCGCTCGCCACCGCCATCGAGTCCTATTGCGTGGACAGCAACGCTTATCCTTACGCTGATGGTCCGCTTGGGTATCCCGAAATTCCCCCCGTGAGCGATCCGTTCGAGGCGCTCATTCCGACGCGATTGACGACCCCCATCGCCTACATCACGTCGTTGATCGAGGACCCGTTCAAGCAAGGGGTGATCACGGATCAGCAACGGCGCTATAGATACATTGACCGAAATTATTTCGTCATCTTGGGAGAGGAAGGGGATTTCAACACCTACTTGGGGATCTACTCGCAGGGACTGGTGCCGGCCACCAAGTATTTCGTTCTGAGCTATGGTCCCGATCTGGATTTTGACGACATGGACTACGGCAATCCCGCGTTGTATGATCCGACCAACGGAACCGTCTCGAACGGGGACATCATTGATTTTGGTCCGGGAATTGGATTCAAAAATTGAAGCAATGAATTCCGCCGTCCGCCAAGTCTTCTCGGTTTGCCTGTTGGGATTGATCGGTCTTAACGGGTCGGTGGAATTTGCCTCGGCGGCGGGCTTGAAATGGCGGACGACCAAGCGCGAATCGCTCCCCGCCGGGTCCTCTTGTCATGGTTCGGTGCAGTCAACTCAATCATGTCCCCATTGCGGCGTCGTGTGCGCGATGGGACGGTCGTGCGAATGTGGGCAATCCGGCGGAGCAACCGGAAAGCCGGACGGGTTGATCTTTGCCGCCCCGCAATGTCCCAACGGCGCGGGAGGCGATTCCGCGATTCCATTTCCGACGTCGGTCGGGTTTCTCTTTTTGATTCCGCAAAAGATTGTTATTGAGACACAGAATAAAATTTCGGGACGAATCGCGATTCAAGTTTTTCATCCTCTCAACGTCGCGCTTTCGCCGCCGACTCCTCCTCCCGAACGATTTCTTCTTTCAGTCTAGGCTGAGCTTTACTTTTCACTCTTGTATGTGGGAGGCGGTCTCCGACCGCCGAAAAATCGGCGCTGGGGACAGCGCCTCCCGCGTTCATTCCGCTTTTGTTGATTTTTTGTTGTCGAAACAGGAGGCATTTGAACGTGAAAACTGAAACATCCCGGCGTGGATTCACGCTGATTGAACTTTTGATCGTCGTGGCGATCATCGCCATACTGGCGGCCATCGCCGTCCCGAATTTTTTGGAGGCGCAAACGCGCTCCAAGGTCTCGCGTTGCAAGGCCGACATGCGCTCGCTGGCCACGGCGATTGAGGCGTATTGCGTGGACAATAATCTTTATCCCTATCCCGGCGGACCGAACGGATACCCTGAAATTCCCCCCGTCTCCGATCCGTTTGAGACCCACATCCCGACAAGATTGACGACGCCGATTGCTTATATCACGTCGCTGATCGAAGACCCTTTCAAGCAGTCCGTCCAACTGGACGAAACGCGCCACTATAACTACGGCGAGCGAAACTATTTCATCCTCATGGGAAACGAGACCGATTTGAACGCCTACTGCGAATTGTTCGCATCGGGCCTTTCCACGAGGGTCCGGTGGTATCTGCTGAGCCATGGTCCCGATCTGGATCACGACGATCCCGAAGGCAACCCGGCAATCTACGACCCGACGAACGGAACCGTCTCCAACGGAGACATCCTTTATTTCGGTCCGGGGATTGGATTCAATCCCTGAGTTTGTGGGAGGCGAGCCAGACGCGATCGGTATAGAATTGGTAAGCCGCTTTTGCCTCGTCGTCGCGGTGAAGGAGCTCCAGCGCGCGTCCTTCGCGTAACCAGAGTTCGTTGCTGTTGAGTCGCCGGCGGACCAGTTTAAGCTGGGCCAACGCTTCCTGCGTACGATTCTGATCGAGGAGCCAAGCGGAATAATAGCTTCGGCATCCGGTCGCCCATGAATCCAATTCCAGCCCGCGGCGAAGATGCCATTCGCGCTCTTCCGGAAAAGTGGCGCGCCGCGCCAGCGCGTATTCGGCCTGCGCTTCCAACGGGCGGTGGATATGAAGAATTATCGCCAAACCGCCGATCATCAAAAAAAGCGCGAGCGGGATGGAAATCACGGGAGGCAATCGGAATTCCCAACCGGCGAAGATCGGTTTTTTCATTTCGCGCAATTCCACCCGCGCGCGGAACCAGCCGCCGTCCAAAATGAGGGGTGGAAATCGGAATAAGGGGCGGCGCGTTTGCGCTTCGATCACGATTGCGCCGATCAAAAAATAAAACGCCGTCGCGCCCGAAGGTTGATCCAGCGAAAAATTCATCATCCCCTCGGCCAGCGACGCCGCCAGCAATCCCGCCAGCGTCATCCGAACCAAAAATTCCGATCTCGGACACCAGCGGATTCCCCGGAAAAGGGAACGGCACGCCAGCGCAATCAACGCCAACAGCGCGGCCAAACCCAACACGCCCAATTCGGACCACGTTTGAAGCAAATCGTTGTGCGCGGCGTTGGTCCAAAGTCCCTGATATTGAAGCAATTCGGGACGCCCCGCGAGGAACGGGGATTTCATTTCCGGAAAAACGTAAGTGAAATTTCCCGCGCCGACTCCCAGCCACGGATGCAAGCGGATCATTTCCAGCGCGCCGGCCCAAATTACGAGGCGCGTCGGTCCTCCCTCGCGCCACCGCTCCGATCCGAATCCGGCTTTCAAAATTCCCGGGCGATGCGGATTCAACGGATGATCCAGAATAAAGAACGCCAGCATGATTCCCCAAAGCAATATAAGCCCGAGCCAGCGTTTCCATCGGCGAAAGAATCGAAGCCGCTCTCGCCAAAAGGAGAGCGCGAACATGGCAGATGATCCGACAATTAATCCCAAATTGGATCCCACCGAGTAGCAAACAGTCAATGCGGCGGCGAGCAGAACGGCTGAAAGAATGGCGAACCAGAATGCGCGGCGACGGCGCGCCTCGCCGAAGAACACCAGCGTCGGAATCAACGCCAACGCCAAGAGATCGCCGATGTGATTCGTGTTGCCCAATCCGGCGGCGAGATAACCGCGCCAATCGGAGAGATTGGAAACGAGCCGGAGTTTCTCCGGCCACCACGCGCGCAGAGCGTCGTCGCGCAACGTCCAAACCGCCGTCACGACGGCGACGGCGATGCCAAGCCACGCCAAATGGAACGGCGAGCGGCGCGATCGGAAGACGTTCAATCCGATCCAGAGTCCCGACGTCAATGCGGCGACATGGAAAGTTTTTTCCCACGCGAGTGAACGGCTGGACGACCAGATCACGCTGAGGAGATGAGCGGCGAGAAAGGCTACCGCCCCGCCGAAGACCGGATGGAATGGAATTCGCAGGTGGGAACCGAGAAGCGCCCGCGCGATTAACGCCGCAGAACCGATGGAAGCAAGCGTTTCGAGCCACGCCCATTTCGGTGAAAAATAAGCGTCGTCGTAGGCGCGGGGATTGATCACTAATGGGGTCAAGATCATCCCGAGGACGCACACCCGCGCGATCAAGACGAGACCTTCGGTCAACGCCGATAAGGCGGGGGGAGTGCGTTGGGGATGGAGCGATGCCATGCCGGAATTTACGCCGTGGGATCGGGAACGAGCAAGTTTTCTCCAGCCGAAAGAAAAACTAAATAGGTTTCCTTCACCGGAATTCGCCAAATCGAGCGAATCGCCTTGCGGTATTCGTCAAGCTGGACGTAATAGCGTTGCGCCAATCGCCCGAGGTCGTCGCGGGATTCGACCCGGTCGGTTTTGTAGTCGAGAACGACGGCGGTATTTCCCTCGTCCATCACGCAATCCATCACCCCTTGAAGGAGAATCGGACGGGAAAATTCGGGAGGGACCAGCGGGCGCAAGGTTCCGTTTGCGTCGGCTTGACGGATTTCCGACGCCTGAATCCAGCGCGTGAAGGGAAGCTCGCGCGAAACGCTTCCGGGGCGGGCAACCATGCGTTGTCCCAGAGGCGACTGAAAGAATCGCGCGATTTCGATATAGAGAAGTTGATCGAGCATTTTTTCGTGATCCAACTCAATCAAGCCGCGAATCCAAAGACCGCGGGCTTGTCCCCGCAGGCCCGACTCGCTCAATTGGCCGCGAAGGTCCAGATGGCGCAGAAGCGAATGGGTATGCGTGCCGAGCGCGGCGGAATCCATTTTCGATTCGCCCCCCGCAAGAGCGAAGCGCGGAACTCTTCCGCCAAGTTTTTCATTCCGGCGAAGCGGACCGCGAATGATCGGACGTTCCGTCGAAAGGTCCACTTCCGACGATTCATCTTCAGGATGCCAAATCGGTTTGCCGCTGGATGGGTCGCGGGTCAATCGGCTGACCGCAATCTTGATCGGCGCGTGGCTCAACGGCGAATCGGATTCATAGGGAAGCAGGAACAAAGGAGAGCGGGGCGCGGGCAACTCGGCGTGAGCGTCTTGGAACGAATCAAGAACCGACTTTGCTCTCGGATCGTCGCTGAAAACTTCCATGAACTCCCGGCGCGCCGCGCCCCAGAGCGGCGAATCCCCAACCGCTTCAGCGATCAACGCGGCACGAACCTTCGGCAAGTCGCGGAGCGTGGGCGTTATAGGCGCGGCGCTTGGAAATTCCATTCGGAGCCGCGTAGGCCTTTTGCTTTCCGCATCCAACTTCAACGCGATGGGACCCAGCAGATCGGCGGGAGACTGCGCGCGCAGGCGAGTCAAGGCCGGGACGCGCTCGCCGTGAATCACCGGCGAATCCGCCCATTTCTCCCTCAATCGCTCGGCGGATTTCCAGTGATGATGCGTTCCGATCAAGATCAACCGGTCGCGCGCGCGGGTCATGGCGACGTAAAGCAGGCGCAATTCTTCGGCTCGCGCGCGGCGCGATTCCTCGCTTCGGAGCGCCGCCAGCGAAAGGGGACTGAGACGCAAACGCCGCTCCGGATCAACCGCCGGGACGGCCATGCCGAACTCCGCGCTCAATTCCAAATCCCCTTTTGCGCGTTTGTCCGCGAACGGCGAAGCCAAGCGCGGGAGAAAGACGATCGGAAACTCCAAACCTTTCGCCTTGTGAATCGTGAGCAGGCGAACCGACGCCGATTCCTCCGGCGTTTCCTCTCCTGAATCCTCTTCCACGCGTCCGCCGGCTCCTTCGAGCGAAGCCAAAAACGCGGAGAGCGTGGGCGCGCCCGACGCTCCGCCGTCGTGACGATGGATCATCGCGCGGAAATCCTCCAAGTTTTGAAGTCGCGCGGCCGCTTCCGTCAATCCGGCCAGATAAGATTCGTAATGCGTGTCTTCCAAGACTGCGCTCAGGACTGCCTCGGCCTCGCCTCGCTCGGCGAGCCGGCGCCAACGATTCAGCTTGTCGAAAAAATCGCCAAGTTTGTCCTGAAGCGCCATTCCCGCAGGCTCTTGATTCCACGGCGAGGCAAGACCCTCGGATTTGACATCCCACACCGCTTCATGGAACGCCCCATCGGGATGAGCCAACCGCAAAAGCAGGAGTTCGTCTTCGCTCAAGCCGACCATCGGCGAGCGAAGAACCGACGCCAGCGGAATGTCTTGAAATGGGTTGTCGGCCAGTCGCAGGGCATTCAGCGCGTCAATCACTTCCGGATTGGAAAGCAATTGCCCGCGGCGCGACGCGAGAACCCGAACGCCGTGCCGCGCCAACGCCGACGTCCATTGCTCCCTCTGCTCGTTCAATCGGCGGACGAGAATCGCGCAGTCCTCCGGTCTGGCCCGCCGCCAACGTTCTTCGCGCGCATCCCAAACCGAGGGAGGGGCAGTCTCCGCCGTCAACTCCAAAATCCGGCGCGCGATCCACTCGGCTTCGCGCTCGAGAGCGCGAAGTTCCGCTCGCTTATCCTCGCCGCTCGAATCGTTCCCATTCCCTTCCCGTTCCGATTCTCCGTCTTTCGCATCCTCCTCCGATTCGGAATCCTGTTGATTTTCGGCCATGAGCCAAGCGGCTTCGACGCACACCGGATCGTGCGCGCCGTGATCGTTCCGATTCGCGATCAACCGCGCCCGCCGATCATAATCAAGTTCGCCGACTTCACGATCCATGAGCCGTTCAAAAACGGAATTCACGCAATCAATGATTCCGGGGCGCGAGCGAAAATTGGTCGGCAAGTCCATGCGGCGGGTCGGATCGGCGTCCCCTTTGCTTCCGTATCGGTCGAGCCGCGCGGCAAAGAGCGCGGGTTCGGCGCGACGGAACCGATAAATGCTCTGCTTCAAATCGCCGACGATGAAAAGGTTGCGCTCGGCGTTGGGCGAGGGATCGTCCTCATGCGAGACGCGGCGAATGATCGCGCCCTGCAGGGGCGAAATGTCCTGATATTCGTCCACCAAGACGTGGCGGAAACGCTCCCGGCATTCATGCGCGATTTCCGAACTTCCCTTCGACGATGGGCCGTCGCCGAGAATTTCCAGCGCCTTGCGCTCCACGTCTCCGAAACCGAGCGCTCCGCGACGCCGTTTGATTTCCTGAACTCTCCCCTCGACTTTGTCCGCAAGGTTGAGAAACGCCCGGGCTTGGTCGGCGGAGATTTGCGCGACGCGGATTTGGTGAGCGGGATCAATGACGAACCAACGCTTTCGGAAATCTTTGATCGCGCTGGAGAAGGGAGAAAGGACCGAGCGCTCAAACCCCTCGTCTTTGTAAAGCGCATCGCCGCAGTTGGATTTGTTTTTGAGCTTTTCGAGAAATTCGCCGTTCCCTTCGTCAAACCAAGTCCGCGCCGATTGTTGAATCTCTCTGAAAGAACGCGCTTCCTGATTGGGAGAAGCTAAATGATGAAGTTCGCGGGCGATTTCAGTCCACCTTTCGAGAAGGTTTTGGGCGCCGACTTTGGCGACCGCCTGATCTTGAAGATTAGCGAACGACTTGGCGAGATCGCCGAACGAGCGGAAGAAAATTTTCCGGATCGAGTCATCCTGCGCGGTTGAAGCGGAAGAATCCGCCGCAATCATTCCGTCCAGATTCAAGCGAACCCGGTCTCTCCATCCTTGCGGATCGTCGAGCGACGCGATGAACCGGCGAAGGCGATGGACGCGCTCGGCGAGCAATTCCAGCGCCCGGTGACCGGAATCGGAAATCGCGGCAAGCAGGGCGAAGTCCCGCGCGTCGTACGCGTCTTCTTCATTTTTTCCGTCGGTCGCAACGCGGCTCAATCGCTCAAAAACTTGTCGCGCCCCCTCCCGCTCGATTTCATCTTCTTCCTCCTCATCGGCGACGCGGTAATTCGGCGCGACTCCGGCGGCGTGAAAATGTTTTCGGACCAAGCGGTCGCAAAAGGCGTTCAGCGTCAAGATGTGCGCGCGCGGGAGCGCGTCCTCCGCGGAACGCAACGCGGAATTGGCCGGACTTTCGGCGAGAGCTTGGTGAATTCTCGCTTCAATCCGTTCGCGCATCTGGCGCGCGGCCTTGCGCGTGAAGGTGATGATGAGAAGCTCCTCCAGCGGAATCGGCTCGCGGTCATTCGGGCCGGTTCCGGCGATTAATTGCAGAACCCGCTCGGTCAGCACCGACGTTTTGCCCGATCCCGCTCCCGCCGAGACGAGCAAGTCGTGACCACGATCCGTGATCGCGGACCACTGCTCCTCATTCCAGTGAAAGTCGGAACCGCTGGCGATAGGAGCCAATGGTTTGGCGTGTTCAGGCATTTCGTCTCTCTTTCACGGGATCCATCATCTTTTGAAACGCCCCAAGCTTGATGGATTGGACGTCGTTGTAGGCGTCATCCTGAAGCGTTCCGATTCTGCAGAACGCATGAAAGTCGCAGAGGTCGCACGCGCACTCCCTCCCCCTGCGGATCGGCCGCGCGGGAATTCTTCCCTCGGCGATTTCTTTCCCCTTTTCCACCATGACAACGCGCATCGCCTCCATGAATCGCCCAAATCCGGCGCAACTGAGCCAATGGGGATGCCCCCCGTGAAGTTTCTTCTTGCTTGTCCACTTGAAGGGAAACGCCAGCGCTTTTTCTCCCGCTTCCGCTTGATGATCCAGTAGCGACGCGATCTCATCCGCGAAAATTCCCTCGACCTTGTGATCGGCGAACCACGCGTCGGTTCCCGGTTCCGCCCAAGCTTCCTCTTCCCCCTCCGCCTGAGCGATGCCGATGGAAAGCGGCCAATAGAAAAATCCCGAGACTCTCGCTCCTTCGCGTTTCCGAATGTGTTCCAAAGCCAGCGCGTAAGCAGGGAGTTGAAGATCGGCTCCGGCCCACGCGCGGGCGGGATCGAATTTCTTCTTTCCCGACTTGTAATCGAAAAGAACCAGGCGCGGCGATTCAATTCCAGAAGCGCATTCGTCAATCCGGTCAATCGTTCCGCTCAACACGACGCTCAATTCAGGCGTGATCGGAAGCTGGAATGGGGGAGTCCCCTCGGTCTTCAGCCTGAACTCCGATTCGACTTGCACGAAGCCGGATCGCTCTCCCATTCTTTTTAACGCGACGATGAAGTGCTTGATTTCCCCCGCGACCAAGCGAACCAACGTCGCCGTCGAGGCATCGCGACCGAAATTCTCCGCCAACTCGCCCGTCGTGGTTGCCTCCAGCGCGGTGTCATCAATCATTTTGTTCGCGCGCGCGAGATCCACCTCCTCCCAATTCAACCGTCCGTTTCTTTTCAGCCGCTCAAACAGCGTCTTGAGAATCGAATGACGCAGACTTCCCAATTCCTGCGGACCGGGAATCGGCTCGCGGGGCCGCTCCAGACGCATCATCCGCGACGCGAAAAATTTGAACGGGCATTGCGCGTAGGATTCCAAACCGGTGACGCTTAGGGATTCTTGCTCGCGCCAGAAATCGCGGACCAGTTGAGGATAAAGCCGCGCCGAGGCCGGCGGGTCCAACGCCTCAAATACCTTTTGAATTCGAGAACCAGTCAACTCGGAATGCGAGGCAAGCCAATTATTCGGAGCGAGCAAAAGCTTGCCGAGCAACTTCGGGTCTTCTCCTCCGATGGCCCCGTGAAAAGCGCGCGCAATCTTTCCGGCCCATTCTTCCGGCAGAAGCGGGACAGATCCGTTCATATTCTCTTCTGCCGCCTCCCCTTCCTCGCCGGATATTTTCCGAACCGGAATTTGCGGAAAGGCTTCTCGCGCCGCGCGGAAAAAAGAGGACGGTCCTCCCGCCTGTGTCGCCGAGCCTTTGATCGGGCGCGAAATAAAAAGATATTCCGATGCGCGGGTGAGGGCGATGTAGGCGAGAAACCGCTCGTGATCGAATTTCTTGCGCGAGTCCGGCCCCAAATCGCCTCCCCCCTCGGTCAAAGTCCGCCGATCTCCATCCCCCAAAATCGGATCCTCCTGATAGACGCGCGGAAAATCGCCGTCGTTCATCCCGACGACGAACGCCGCGCGGACTTCCGGCGTTCGCGTGCGATCCACCGACCCGACCAGCACCTGATCCAGCGTCGGCGGAATCAATCCCGCGCGAACCGTCGCAAGTCCCGTCTGCAAAACTGCCAAGAGCAAGTCAACATCCGTCGTTTCATCCGCCCGCGCCGATTCGCCGAGGCCGACCGTATTCAGTCGGTCCAAAATTTCCAGCATCGTCTCCCAAGCCGACTCATGCGAGAGCGCGGTTTCCTCGTCTCTCGTCGCGCGCGCCTCTTCGATCCATCGTTCCAAGGTCGGACGCGCCTTCGCGGCCTCCAGTAATTGCCAGAGCGCTAGAGCGGGATCGGCTTTCGTTTTTCGCAACAAAGCGGCGAATTCGACGACAGGACGCGCGGCATCTCGCCAGATTTCGTAAAGTTCGCGCTCGGAAATTGGGGCAGAATTTCCAGACTCCCTCTTTTTCGAATCATGAATCGGGAGCCAGCATTTGAGGTCCATCCACTCCGATCCCATCAGTCGCCGCTGGACCGACACATTCTCGATCCGCGCAATCGCGTCCATGTCTTGAAGCGGACTCAGTCCGCATTTCAGATAATCCAAAATCGTTTCGGTTTGCCAACCATGCGCGGCAATACTCACGGCCGAAAGGACGAGCCGCGCGACGGGATGACCGGAAACCCGCCGAAGCTCATCCAAGAAGAAAGGGACGCCGAAACGGGGAAAAATTTCGCGGACATACGGCGCATACATTTCCAAATCGCGCGTGATAAGCGTCATCTCCGACCATCGCCAACCTCGGTCCCGATGAATCGCCGCCAACCGCCGCGCCACGGCCAGAATTTCGCCGCGCGCGTCTTCGGCCTCGATCATCTCGACAGGGCCGCGCGGCCAATGTATTTCCTCCTTCCCGCCAGAAAACGGTTCCGGACTCAATCGCGTTAGAGCGCGCGATTCCAAATGGGCGAGCGCTCCGGCCGCGACGAATCGCGTCGGTTGGTTCTCCCGCGGAAATTCCACCTCCGTGATTCGCCAGCCCAATTCCGCCATGCGGTCGCGGAAGCTCGCATAGCTCGCTTCGATGTTCGCGAATACCCGCTCCGCGCACGTCCGTCCTTCTGAGTTCCCCGGCATTCGAAATTTCGGATCGCGCGGATCGAGACAAAGCGTCAACGCGGCGGCTTCGCATCGGCTCAATAACGCCTCCAACAAGTCCCGCTCCTGCGCCGTGAACGATGCGAATCCGTCAATCCAGACGCGCGCCCCCTCCAGTGCCGGCCATCGCCGGATTTGTTGCGCGGCCAAGCGATGGACGGACGCGGAATCGGCAAGTCCGCGCTCCGCGAGCGCGCGGTCGTAATCTCCCCACAGCAACTCCAAATCGTGAAGTTTCATTTGAAGAAGCGACATTTGCCCGTCGTCGGATTCGGTGGTCCGCGCCCGGTTCGCCAAATCCTCGCGCGTCCAACCATACCGCTGAAACTCGATCAAACTTTGCGCGACGGTCTCCGCCAGCCCGGGCAGATCGGCGCAATCCCCTAAAATTTTCAGTTCCGATTTTTTCCGCCGGATCACTTGCCGCAAAAGCAACACGCGCCCTTCTTCATCGAGCGCCTTGCGGGGCGCGCCCCCCGTTTGCCGAAAAACCTCCTTGCGAAGCCAATCGAACGTCGCGATTTTCGCCCGCGTGTAACCGGTCAGTCCCGGATGCGTCGCCAGCGCGTATTCCATCTGCGCCGATGCCTGTTCGGGAACGAGAAAAATCAGGGGCGATCCGCGCGGCTGATCTGCGATCTGACGGGCGATGGCATCCAGACAAGCTCGCGTCTTGCCCGATCCCGCCCGTCCCAGCCAGAATTCAAAAACCCGATCTTGCACCACTCCCTCGACCCCTTCATCCGCTCTTGCTCTTACTCTTGCTCTTGCTCTCGCCCGGTTTCATCAACAAATCCTCAACCAACCTCCGCAGATTATTTCCTTTCTGGCGGACGATCAACCGCGCATTGAAACCCGCCCCCTCGGCTCCCTCCACGTCGTCGGCATAGCTGTCGCCGATTTGCAGAAGCGGAACATTCTGCGGCGCGCCCGCAATCGAACGGGCGAGATGATAAATTTCCGGGTCCGGTTTCTCCCGCCGAACCTCGCAGGAGATCACCACGGTCTGGAAGCGACCGATCAAACCCAATCCCTCCAGAATCGGACGCAACCGCGCGTCCCAGTTGGAAATCACGCCGAGCCGATAACCCGCCGACCGCAAATCGTCCAAGAGCGATCTCACTTCGGGAAATGGCTCGTATCGCTCCGGTTTGGCGAACTCGGCGAAAACCGCGTCGTAGAATTCGTCGAACCGAGGCGACTCCGCCGCCGGGCCGAAACTTTTGCGGACCACCTCGCGCCAGAACGCTTTGGCCGACGGCAGGTCCATCGTGTGGGGCGTGCGTCCCGCCCGACGCTCCTTTTCTTTTTCCTCCGCGAAAAACCGCCGCGCTCCCCGCTCGACCTCGTCCGCCTCGACCCGAATCCCATATCGCGCCGCCAATTCGGCGTAAATTCCCCCGACCGACGGCATGGCGCGCAAGATCGTTCCGCCGACGTCGAAGAAGATCGTGTGATATTGGCGAAAATCACCCATTGAAACCAAGATTAAATCACCCTTCAGTTGGCTTCTACAATGGAAAGGACGAGTGAAAAATCTAGATCATCCTGAAATACCTTGCGTTGTTCCCCCGTTGTTTGGTAGAAGGTATTGGTTTGGCCATGAAAAGTGGCGCAAAGAGGGCGCTCGGCGATGTCCCTTGGGGCGGGCCGTAGCGTCCTGACGGATCGGGAAAATCCCTTAATCGGAATCCCCCCGTAAAATCACGCACGCCAACGGAAGAGCCTTCCGGGGTGTCCCGAAAAGCGCGATTTCCGGCGCGTTGAAGCGTCGAAGAGCGCGTTGCCGGGAGCGGCAGGCTCGCGGACTGACCATGTTCGCCGTGGCGGAGGAACATAACCCAATTCAAGGGTTCCGGTCTCCGGGACCCGTCCCTAAAGGAGGGGGACAACAACATGCTTGGTCAGATCAGCATGAAACAATTGCTCGAAGCCGGTGTCCATTTCGGACACCAAAGCCGCCGGTGGAATCCCAAAATGAAACGGTATATCTACACCGAGCGGAATCAAATCTACATTATTGACCTGAAGAAGACCCTTCGCCTTCTGCGCGAAGCCTACACCTTCGCCCGCGACACGGTCGCCGGCGGCGGCAAGGGGATTTTCGTCGGGACCAAAAAGCAGGCCGGGGACGCCATCCAAAAATGGGCGCACTTCTGCGGCATGTATTACGTCAACAACCGCTGGCTCGGCGGGACGCTGACCAATTTCCAAACCATCCGCCGCTCGATCAACCGCATGATCGAGATTCAGGCGATGGTCGGCGACGGGACGATCGAGCGCTACACGAAAAAAGAGCAAAGCCGTCTGATGAAGGAAAAGGAAAGCCTCGAAAAGAACCTTCAGGGCATCCGGAACATGGACAAGCTTCCGGCGTTTCTTTTCGTGATTGACCCGATGCAGGAGGCCATCGCCGTCCACGAGGCCAATAAGATGGGCATTCCCGTCATCTCGGTCGTGGACACCAATTGCGATCCCGATCCGATTGATTACGTGATCCCGGGCAACGACGACGCGATCCGGTCCATCAACCTCACCTGCGAGAAGATCGCCGAAGCGTGCGTCGAAGGGCAACTGGCGCGGGTCGAATCGGGATTGGATTCCCCCGATCACTTGCCCGAAGCGGCCAAGATGATCTTGGCGCAGACCGCCGCCGAAAAAATGGGGATCGTCGCTCCCGGCGAGGACGTCTCGCAGGCGGTCACGCTCGGCGACGGCTCCTCTGCGGATCCGTCCGCCGAGGGACACGTCGCCTCCGATCAGGTTCCGGCATCCGCCGAAGCGGTTTCGGTGGCGGGCGCGTCTCCCGGCGTCGCATCCTGACGGAACAAGCGCGGGATGTTCCATCCCGATCATGAACGTCAAGTCTCCGCGCGCGCGGTTGAACGTCGCGCGCGGAACATCATCCGAGGAGGAAAACAAGCATCGTGACAACGATCTCTGCCAGCATAGTAAAGGAGCTTCGGGAATTGACCGGAGCGGGCATGATGGATTGCAAGCGCGCCTTGGCCGAATGCAACGGCGACATGGAGCAAGCCAAGGATTGGCTTCGCAAGCGGGGTCAGGCCATCGCCGACAAAAAATCGAGCCGACGCGCCTCCGAAGGTTTGATCTTCAGTCATCTTACGCCGGATGGAAAAGTCGGCGTTTTGCTTGAACTGAACTGCGAAACCGATTTCGTCGCCCGCAACGCCGCGTTCGTGAAATTAGGCGAAAGCCTTCTTCGTCACATCGCCGAAGGGGGATCGGGAACGCGCAACGGAAACTTGGAGGAACTGCTGGCGTCGTCGGGGGCGCAAACCGGTTCGGTCGTCGTCGCGGAATTGCTCCGCAATCAGGTCGCCACGCTGGGGGAAAACATCGGAGTCGGTCAGTTCGTCCGATTCGAGGCCGGATCAGAGAGTCGGCTTGATAGCTACGTCCACCACAACGCCAAACTTGGCGTGCAGGTGGAAGTTCAGGCGGCCAAACCCGAAACGCGGGAACTCGCCGATTTCAAGACGCTCTGCCGCGACTTGGCCATGCACGTCGCTTCCGCGGCGCCGCGATGGCTGGACCGGAGCGCCGTTCCGCCCGATGCCATCGAGCGCGAAAAGGAAATCTACCGCGAGCAGGCGCGCAACGAAGGAAAAGCCGAAAATCTGCTCGACAAGATCGCGCTGGGAAAAGTCTCCAAATTTTACCAGCAGTTCTGTTTGACGGAGCAGGAGTTCGTCAAGAATCCCGATGAAACGATCAAGCAACTAGTCGAGCGGACCGGCAAGACGCTGGGGGACTCGATCAAGGTTGTCCGGTTTGAACGGATCAAGGTCGGCGGTTGAGCGCAACGAAATTTTTCGGTCATGGGCACACGCGGCAAACCCAAATACAAACGGATTTTGCTGAAAATCAGCGGCGAATACCTTCGCGGCGATCAATCGTTCGGCATTGACTCCAAGGTCGTCCAGCGTCTGGCCGGCGAGGTCAAGGACGTGGTTGATCTCGGTGTGCAAGTCGGCGTCGTCATCGGCGGAGGGAACATTTTTCGAGGGGCGCAGGCGTTGAACATCCAGCGCGCCGCCGCCGATTACATCGGCATGGTCGCCACGATGATTAACGCGCTTTTGCTTCAGGCCGCGATGGAAAACGTCGGATTGACCACGCGCGTCATGAGCGCCATCGAGATGAATCAGGTCGCCGAACCTTACATCCGCCGTCGCGCCGTCCGGCATCTGGATCACGGCATTGTTGTCATTTTCGGTTGCGGAACCGGAAATCCGTTCTTCACGACCGACACGGCGGCGGCCCTGCGCGCCAATGAAATCGGGGCCGACGTGCTCCTAAAGGCGACGCAGGTGGACGGCGTTTATTCCGCCGACCCCAAAAAGGACAAGCACGCCGTCAAGATCGAGCACGTCTCCTATCAGGAAGTCGTTGCGAAAAATCTCGGAATCATGGACACCAGCGCCGTCTCGCTATGCAGGGATAATCATCTCCCGATTCTGGTCTTCAATCTCAACAAGCCGGGCAATATCCTGAAAGCCGTCCGGGGGGAAAAGGTCGGAACGCTGGTGGATTAGGAAAGGAGAAGCTTATGTCGCTCGATCATCTCTTGAAGGACGCCGAGGGGAAAATGGACAAGGCCATACAATCTCTGGACCACGAGATGGCGGCGTTGCGAACCGGGCGCGCCTCGGCCCATGCCCTCGATGGAATTTTGGTCAAAGCCTACGGAACCGACACTGCGATCAATCAGGTGGCGACGATCAACACGCCCGATGCCGCGACGATCACCGTCCAACCTTGGGACACCGGCATTCTGGCGTCGGTGGAGAAGGCGATCCTCGGCGCCAATCTCGGCATGACGCCGAGCAACGACGGCAAGATCATTCGTCTCCGCGTGCCGTCGCTGACCGAGGAGACGCGCAAACAGATGGTCAAGAAGGCGCATGAGGTCGCCGAACATGGCCGCGTCGCCGTCCGCAACGTCCGCCGTCACGTCAACGACGAGGTCAAAAAAACCGAAAAGGAACATGACATCACCGAGGACGAGCGCAAACGCCTGCTGGATCAAATCCAAAAGCGGACCGATCAACATATCAAGAAAATTGACGAGTTGCTGACCAAGAAGGAAGCCGAGATCATGCACGTCTAGGTTGTTCACCACCAAGACACGAAGACACCAAGAAGAAAAAGACCGGAATTAACCCTTCAAGCATCGAATCTTCTTGGTGTTTTTGCGTCTTGGTGGTGAAAAAAATTAGAGATTGAAATTTCATCCATGGCCATCCAAACGAAATCGCATGATGCCGCCGACCGAGCGACCAGAAAGAAATGCGCGGCGTGGCCTCCTCCGGAGAGCAAGGGTTGGACCGAGAAGGAACGATCGCTCACCTCCAAAATCAATCCCGAACACTTGCCCCGCCACGTCGCCATCATCATGGACGGCAACGGCCGTTGGGCGAGTCAGCACGGATCGCGCGAAAGAATCCGGGGTCACGAAGCGGGCGTCGAATCGGTCCGCGAAATCACGCGGGCTTGCGGCATTCTCGGAATCGAAGTCCTCACGCTCTATGCATTCTCCAAGGAGAATTGGCGGCGTCCCCAACGTGAAGTCGCCGCCTTGATGCGCTTGCTGGAACAATTTCTGGTCGCCGAGCGGAGCGAGTTGATGGACAACGGCGTCCGGCTACGGAGCATCGGCCATACGCCCGACCTGCCCGATTCGGTCCAAGCAACCCTGCGGGAAACAACCTGCCTGACGGAGAACAACAAGGGTTTGATATTGAATTTGGCTCTGAGCTACGGCGCGCGGGATGAAATTCTCCGCGCCGTCCGCAAGGCCGCCGAGCAAGCGGTCCAAGGCGCGCTCGATCCGGCGCGGATTGACGAGAAGCTGTTTTCGGACCTTCTCGACACCGCCGACTTTCCCGATCCCGATCTTCTGATCCGCACCAGCGGCGAGATGCGCGTGAGTAATTTTCTCCTTTGGCAGATCGCCTACGCCGAGCTTTATGTCACACCCGTCCTGTGGCCCGATTTCCGCCGTCTTCACCTTCTCGAAGCCCTGCTTGATTTTCAGGGGCGCGACCGGCGATTTGGTCGGACCCGGCCGGCTTCGGCCCAGACTTCGGAGGCGTAAGTCTTCATGACCTCCGCCCGCATCGCCTCCGGCTTGATCTTTGCCGTGGCTTTCATCGCCGGATTGTTTGTTCCTCCCTTGACCTGGATTCCTCCTTTTTTCATCGCCGTTGGGACATTGTGGGGCATTTGGGAATTTAATCATCTGGGAGAGCGTCATCCTCACGCCCCCCAGTTCATCCTTTCGCTTTTGGGGGGCGTGGCGTTGCTGGCCGACGGATATTTTTTCGGTCTTCGGCACGGCGTTTTGATCCTCGGCCTCCTGACGGTGGCGACGATCGCGGTCGGTTTGCCCCTGCGCGGCGTGGACATCGCCGCGGTCGCGGGTAAATCGGTCATCGCTCCGATCTACGTCGCCCTTCCCTTCGCGCTGATCCTCCACATCTGGCGCAACAACCTCGGACTTCCCGGCGAATTCAACGACATCGGCGCGCATTATTTGCTGTTCTTGGTCATCGTCACTTGGGCGGGGGATATAGGCGCGTATTTCGCCGGGCGCGCGTTCGGCAAACACAAACTCGCCCCGACGCTCAGCCCGGGCAAGACCGTCGAAGGTTTCATCGGCGGAACGATCCTCACCCTACTGGTCGCCGCCTCAGCCAAGTTTTTCTGGAACAACATTGACGCCATTTTCAACTGGACCGACGTGACCTTTCTCGCGGTCCTATTCAGCGTCATCGGACCGATGGGGGACCTCGCCGAGAGCCAACTCAAGCGCGCCGCCGGAAAAAAGGACTCCGGCAAGACTTTCACCGGCCACGGCGGCATGTTGGACATCGTGGACAGCCTTCTGTTCACGACCATCGCCTATTACGCTTATTTGACGCTGGTTTATCCCGGCGTCATCCGCCCGCGCTGAGCTACACTTTTTCCCTGACCTTCGCCCCTAGCAACCCCGAAGGACGGAAGACCAGAATTAAAATTAGGATTCCAAAGACGACAACATTGGTCCAACGGGTTTCGATGTATTGATCGCTCATTGCGCGGACAAGGCCGATCAGCAATCCGCCGAGGCAGGCGCCGGGGAGACTGCCGATCCCTCCCAGCACCGCCGCCGTGAAGGCGTCCATCCCGACCCGATAGCCCATCTGAAAATGGATCGTGTTGTTGTAAAGCGCGTAGATGACGCTGGCGGCTCCGGCCAGCGCCCCGCCGATCAGGAAGGTCGCGCCGATGACGCGGTTCACGTCAATCCCCATCAGTTGCGCGGCGACCGGATTTTGCGCCGTCGCGCGCATCGCCTTGCCGAGCCGCGTGTATTTGACAAAGAGCGTCAGTCCCGTCACGAGCGGAAGGGTCGTGGCGAGGACCATCAGGTCCTTGGCGGTGAACCAAATTTGGCTCGATTGCCCCAGCAGGTTGAGATCGGGGACGAGGCGTGGGAAATCCTTTTGCGCGGCGGCGGCGCGTCCCTCGCTGAAGACCTTCATCGGCAATCCCCCCCAGAGCATTCCGACGTTCATCAGAATGAACGAGACGCCGATGGCCGAGACCAGCGGCGAAAGCTTCGGCGCGCCGCGAAGCGGACGATACGCCAGACGGTCAATCGTCCAATTCAACCCCGCGCAGAAAGCCGACGCCGCGACGAAAATTCCCGCGAGCGTGGCGTAGCTTCCGATGCCCGCGCCGCCTTTGGCTTCGACCGCGTCCAGACCAAACGCGCCGACCAGCGTCAACGCCAAGAAACTCCCCAGCATGAACAGATCGCCATGCGCGAAGTTGATCAGCTCGATAATCCCATAGACCATCGTGTATCCCAGCGCGATCAGCGCGATGATCATGCCGTTGGAGAGGCCGGTGATGAGTTGTTGGAGGAAGACGTCGGTGTTGGTCATCAAATCAAAGAATCATTCCGTATCAGGAAATCGGTCGGCGGCGGATGGCGTGATTGAGAACAACCGTAAACGATCCCACTGCCCCGGCTTCGACATCCTTCCATGACGACGCAAAAAGCGCAAAGAGTTGGTCGCGATTGGAAGCTCGAATGCGCAGGTGCACGATACCGGGGCTTTTGACTCGCTGTCGAAAGGTTAAGTCAGCAAAATCTTTGTCAAAGGTTAAAAGGATCCTGCCTTCTGCTTCGGCAAGGTTCAATAAGTCGGCGTCGCCGCTTCCGGAGTGGGACTCGGCAACTGAAAGAACGTCGTGGCCTTGCGACCGGAGCCAAACGATGAGAGGCGGATCAATGTTTTCATCGGCCAGCAACTTCATGGATTTACGAGGAAGCGCGAGCTTCGGAGGCCGGTTCGAAGACGATCTGATCGAGCGAAAGATAAGCCGCCGCAAAGGCTTGAACGGCGCGAATATGTTCAACGCGAAGTTGCGGGAAGGATTTCAACAATTCGGATTCCGCCCATCCCTGTCCGAGGCGATCAAGGATAAACTCGACCGTCAATCGCGTCCCTTTGATGACAGGCTTCCCCAGCATGACTTCGGGTTTCTGTTCAATGTATTCGCGCCAATCCATGTAGCCGCTCCAAAATCAATCATTTAATCTTAACCGGATTCGGATAATGACTTCGAGGAAATTGTTTCAGCAGGTGAGATCGGTGAAGCGATATTCCGTTGCCCTCATGATATATGTGGCATTATTGTATGGCGAAACGTCGCTCTCTACGATTCGTCTCCATGTGAGTGATCTCCGTATGAGTTTCGAGCTCTTTGTTCAGTTCTACAGAAGCGGTGAGTCGGCAATGATTCCACGAGAGAAGCTACGTCAGGTTTTTGGTGATTACCTCGCGGAAGTAGATCCGAATTTTTGGGAGCTACGTTTCGATCCAATCAACTCCTGCGAATTGTATTTGACCGCGCATCCCACCGATCCCTCATTGATCGAGGGTTTTACTGTCGGAAGGCCGTGCGCGGATCAGCGAATCTGGGATTCGATGGTCTCCGTCCTCGGACTCGGGAATGCGGTTCTTTATTTTCCCGGATGCAAAGCTCCTCTGGTAAAGGATACCTAAGTAACTCGCCACTTGCCTCCGGACATGGTCGAAGGACTAGGTCAACCAGTCGTCGTAAGAACGGGCGGAGATATTTTGAATCAGCTTAACCTAGCTTGAATAAATGGAACCGGATCACAAAAATTTGTCAATTTCGCAGGCCGTTATCACCACCAAGTCACCAAGACACTAAGAAGAAGCCACAGATTGCGCAGATGACGCAGATGAGATGGGAGGGGCGGAATCCAACGATTTGTTTTCGTCATTTTTACATCGCCCTTTGTCCTTCCCTTCAATCCAAAATCCACAATCTCAAATCTTAAATCTTAAATCGTTCTTGGTGTCTGGGCGGCTTGGTGGTAAGAACATCCCGCAGATGAACCGCCCCCGCGTCGTCCACGTCTATAAGGATGTTTACCCTCCCGTCGAAGGGGGGATCGAGCGGACGATTTTCAATTTGGTCCGATTGACCCAAGGCGAATTCGATCCGGCGGTCATCACGGCGTCGCGGACCGGACGATCCTCGATCCGAAGAATCGCGGGCGGGGTCGAGGTTATCGAGGTCGGTTCGCTCGGACGGGTTCTTTCGACCCCGATCGCGCCGGGGTTCGTCTCAGCTCTGAAAAAAAGCCGGGCCGATCTTTTTCATTTTCATTTTCCGCATCCGACGGGCGAACTCGCCTATCTTCTTTCCGGCCTTCGGACTCCGGCGGTCGTCACCTATCACAGCGACGTCGTGCGGCAAAAGGGAACGCTCGCGCTTTATCGTCCCTTTCTTCATCGTTTTCTGCGACGAATGAGCGTCATCATGCCGACGAGTCAGAAGTATTTGGACACATCGGAAATTCTCGCGCTCCACCGCGACCGATGCCGGGTCGTTCCGCTCGGAATTCCCGTCGAGGATTATCGTCCCACGCCCGAAACCGAGAAATTGAATGCGGAATGTCGCGCCCGCTGGGGCAATTTCGTTTTTTTTATCGGCGTTCTGCGCTATTACAAGGGACTCGACGTTTTGATCGAGGCGATGCGGGATTTGCCCGGCGTTAATCTGGTAATCGCGGGAGAGGGACCGGAGAGAAAGAATTTGGAATGGCGAATGATGAATAGCGAATCGCGAAATTCAGATGTGAAATCTCAAATCTCAAATCCGAAATCCCTAATCCATTTCTTGGGCCGTGTGGATCACCCGACCGCCGTCGCGCTGTTTTATGCGGCGAAGGTTTTTTGCCTTCCGGCGACGCAACGATCCGAGGCGTTCGGGCTTTGTCAAATCGAGGCGATGGCGTGCGGTCTGCCGGTCGTCTCGACGGACCTTCCGACGGGCGTTCCCGAAGTCAACCGCCACGGCGAAACGGGGCTGATCGTCCCGCCGGGCGATCCGAAGACGTTGGCGGATGCCTTGAAAAAAGTTTTGAGCGACACCGAACTGCGGGCGAAATTGAGCGCCCAAGCCCGCCGACGCGCGGCGGAACTTTACACCGCCGAGCGGATGGCTTCGAAGGTCTCGGAGATTTATCGGGAAATTCTGAGTTCGGTCCGAAAAACCGATTTTTCTTGAAGGGTCGGACGGGAAACGATTAAATGGGGGAGCAAGGCTGACGGGGAAGAAGAGAAAGGCAGAGAGCAACAATGGCCGACAAAAGCGCAAGATATGGCGACAACGTGCCCGGCGTTTTTTACGTGGACAACACCTGCATTGACTGCGACGCCTGCCGCGTCGCCGCGCCCGGCAATTACACACGCAACGAGCAGGGGGGATATTCCTTCGTGGATAAACAGCCGCAGAACGACGAGGAATATCAGATGTGCCTTGACGCGATGGAAGGGTGTCCGGTGGAGGCGATAGGCGAGGATGGGGATGAATAAGGAGTGAGCAGATAAGCCAAATCCGGTTTCGTTCGCCGTATTCTTTTCCTCGATCCCGTAGGGATCGAACGATGGTAGCCCCGGGTGGAGCGAAACGGAACCCGGGGTAAACGCCCACCTTCCGCATTCGACCCTGTAGGGGTCGAACATGAATGATCGGAAAGCGGAATAGAGCAAGATTAAGAAAAGTCCTCGAACAGAGAATAAGATTTCGCGACAACCTCGAAACCGACCTGCCGGGATGGCGGAATTGGCATACGCGCAAGACTAAGGATCTTGTGGGGAAACCCGTCCGGGTTCAAGTCCCGGTCCCGGCACCACCTTCCTAATCCTTCTCATACTCATTCTCGTTCTCAAACGAGATACTCCATACTTTTGGAGAAAGAGTAGGAGAATGAGAAAGAGAAGGATTTCAGGGATGCCCGAGGCCAAAACAATAAAGACTCGCCGAGGTTCGCAGATAGATTTTTCCATCAACAATGGCAGGCGTCGAATAGGCGCGCTCGCCGAAGGAAGAATGTGAAAGTTCTTTCCATTGCGGTGCGGCGCTGACGACCGTCAAATCGCCGTCCTCGCTCAGCAAATAAATTTTTCCGTCCCCCGCGACCGGCGAACTGAAGTAATCCCCCTGTCCGGAAACACGCCCCTGTTTGGAGGGTTGACCCGTTTTGGCGTCGAGGGAAGAAAAAATCCCGCCGTTCTTCACCATGAACAAATTACCCCGATAAAAAACGGGAGAAGGGACGTAAGGAATCATGCGGTCGTAAGTCCAGAGGACGTGAGAGGCGGTGATGTCTCCCTCCCCGCCCGGTTTGACGGCGAGCGCGAGATTGCGCGCTCCGGCGAAAATCTCGCGCATGGAATTATATTCCGCCTCGTTGATGTGGCCGTCCTTATTTCGGTCAAATTGGGAAAACCGCGACCTCACCTGCGGATCGGCCGGCTCATTGGGTTCAAGCGTTCCGTTTTGATTCTTGTCCCCCTTGGCGAGCGCCTCGGCGAAGGGAGCAATCTCGGCGTGATCGGAGCGGTCCCCGCCCGGCGCCCAGATGGCGAGATACAGAATCCCGTCGCTCCCCACGACGGGTGTCGTGTTCGCAATCCGCGAAATCCCGCGAACGGTCCAGACTTCCTTCCCCGTCGCGAACTCGTAGCCGTTCATCCGCAAGGTCCCCGCGACGACAATTTGTTTTTTGCCGCCGGAATCCCAAATCACCGGCGTCGAATAGCCGCGCGGAAATTCGACGCGGTCGGATTTCCAAACCGGTTGTCCCGTCCGTTTGTCGAACGCCGCGAGGAAGGAATCGGTGTCGTGGTCTTCATTGAGCAAAACCCAATCCCCCGCAAGGATCGGCGAACTTCCCGCGCCGTAGCCGTCATTGAACGGTCCCATGCGCCGCGACCAAAGCGGCTTGCCGTCGGTGTCGTAGCAAAAAAGTCCGCTCGATCCGAAAAAGCTGACGACAATTTTCCCGTCGGTCGCGGGGCTGGGTTGCGCGTAGCTTCCGACGCGGTGAATCTCTTCCAGTTTTTCGTGCGGCGCTTCCGTTTCCCAAAGGATCGCGCCGTCCTTGGCGTTGATCCCCATCGTCAGCAGGGTTTGTCCGCGAACCGCCGTCACGTAAATCCGGTCGCCGAAAACGACGGGAGAAGAATGACCTGACGGAAGCGCGATTTTCCAGATGACGTTTTTGTCGGGGGCGAGTTCGGCGGGAAGCGGCGGACCCGTTTCATCCCCGCTACGGACGCCCGACGCGTTGGGTCCGTGAAACTGCGGCCAAGGCTCGGCGTCAAGCGAGAGCGAATAAAGAAGGAAGATTAAACACAAAGAACGCGAAGGAGGCACAAAGGAACCCATTTCTGTAAAATTTATTGAGATTTCCCAACCTTTTCCATCCAAGCCTTGCGCCAGTCGGCCGTGCTTGACTTCTCCGGAAGCGATAATCCTGTCGTTTCTCTGAGAGCCTCTTCAATGTCCTCCGCAACGTAGGCGTCGGATCGGCTCTGCGCTCTGCCAAGTGCATCAATGAGGGGTAGCGTGTCGATTTTGGGATCGCCGATCTTTGCAAGTCTGTGGCCCGCCTGTCCGACGGCAAAAAATCGGGCGCGAGGAACGATGGCTCGATAATCCTCAAGTGAGGCTGGTTCCTCCTTCTTTAATGTGGCGAAGCACGCCATCTCCGAAACAGTTCCTTCCCAACGAAGAATGACATCAACCGGGCGACGCTGGGTCGGTTGAATTGCTTCCCAAGATGAAGTTCCCGCTATAAGCGCGACCGCTAGAATATCAACAATGAGGATAGCCCTTCTGAATCGTGGAGGATGAATCTTTCGCCCCTGAAACAACGTCCAAATGCTCCCCCCTAACGCAAATGCGAAAAGTAGAAGCCCGAGTGCTGGACCACTGAAGGCGAAGTAGGTCAGCCAAACCACGCACACGAGAATTAAGGCCCATGCCAAGCGCGGAACGTAATGTATTCTAATTTTCCAAGTCGCACTGATTATGGAAAGGGCAAGAAAATAGGCGAGCCCCGACCAACTCCACGTCAAGATCGGCGGATACGTTTGCCATGCGATTGAAGCGGCGCATAAACCGCAAGCGGAAGCTGATGAAGCAAAATTAAATTGAGCACCAGCAAGAGCGGCATAGATCCAGAACGAGGAGGAAAAAGAACTCCGTGTCTCCTTTGTGTTCATCGTGTTTAATCCCCGGCTTGTATAATCCCCTTGCCTCATCGTCTTCCCGGCGTTAACTTGACCCATCATGACGGGAGACCATTTCGAGGTCAAGCGACGCGGCGAAAGGAGAATCACTCATGCGCGAGGAACGTGACGAATTGAATCGGCGGAAATTTTTGAAGACGGGAATCGCCGTGGCCGCCGGCGCGGCGTGGCTTGGAACTGAAACCACCCAAGCGGCGGCTCCCAAGGACAAAAAAATCGTCTCCGATAAGGGAATCCCCATGCGGAAATTCGGCAAAACCGGCCACACCCTGCCGGTGTTGGGGCATGGCGGCTCGGCGATGGTTCAGCAATTCATCCGCGCCTACGGACTGGAATTGACGCCGCTCGAAGAACGGATCGCGATGGTCCGCCACGGCTACGATTCCGGCATCCGTTATTTCGACACGGCGCGGGTTTATGGCGAAAGCGAATCCATCGTCGGCAAGGCGCTCAAGGACGTGCGCGACGAGGTTTATATCTCCTCCAAGTGCGCGGTCTATACTCCGGACCGCGTCCGCCAAAGCGTCGAGACCTCGCTCACGCAACTCGGCACGAGTTACGTGGACTGCATGCAGATTCACAGTCCATCCATCGAGCGGGTCGGATTCGACGGCGGCATGAAAATCCACGACGAACTGATGAAACTCCGCGACGAAGGGATGATCCGCTTCATCGGCGTCACGACGCACATCGTTTTTGAGACGGTCCACAAAATGATCAGCACCGGCGGATTCGATCAGGTTCTTTTGGCTTACGGTTATTTCCGTCGCGGCATGACGACGATCCTATCCAACCGCAACGTCGAGTGGCGCGAGATGTGTCTGGCCAAGGCGCACGAACTCAACATGGGGGTTGTCGCCATGAAGGTCATGGGAGCGAATGTCTTCAGCCACAACGCGAAGAATCTTGTCCCGGATTATGAAGCGGCGGCGATGGAAAAGTTGCCGTCGGCGGCGTTGCGCTGGGTTCTGGCCGATCCGCGCGTCTGCGTCTTGAACGTCGGGATGTCGTTCGCCAGCGACATAGACAAGAACATCGCGGCGCTCAAGGGCGATTTAACGTTGACTAACGATGATCGCAGACTGCTCGCCGATTTCGCCGGAAAAGTCTATGACACCGATGAGTTCAAGAAGATGGAAGTGAGTTGAGCGAAATTGAAGTTTGATCGAAGGGGATTCCGTCAAGCTTTCGCATT
The DNA here is from genome assembly GCA_964598765.1 of uncultured Candidatus Sumerlaeota bacterium. Classification (GTDB taxonomy): domain Bacteria; phylum Sumerlaeota; class Sumerlaeia; order MVZB01; family JAJFLK01; genus CAZRCZ01. Next base: position 65,330 of record CAZRCZ010000003.1, read on the forward strand.
TCTTGGATTGGTTCTGTCCTTCCCCTTATTCGCGGAACCGTTCCCGGTCTCTACCGTCAACGAACCGAGAATTCGCCCCAACCTCCTCTTTCTCCTCAGCGACGACCAACGCTGGGACGCGATGGGGTGCACGGGAAATAAAATTATCCAAACTCCCAACCTTGATCGGCTCGCCAAGGAAGGAACGCTCTTCGTCAATAATTTCTGCGCGACCTCGATCTGCGCGATCAGCCGGGCGAGCATCCTGACCGGTCAATACGCCCGCCGGCACAAGATCAACGATTTTCAAACTTCTCTTTCGGATTCGGCTTTCGCCCAAACCTATCCCGCCCTTCTTCGCAAGGCGGGCTATCGGACCGGATTCATCGGTAAATGGGGCGTCGGTAATGATCTCCCCAAGGACAAATTCGATTACTTCGAGGGATTTCCCGGCCAAGGAACCTACGCGCATGAACTCGGCGGCAAACCGATTCACTTGACGCGGTTGCAAACGATTCAGGCAAAGGAATTTTTCAAGGGATGCAGGAAGGATCAACCGTTCTGTCTCTCGATCAGTTTCAAGGCGCCGCACGAACAAGACGGAGCGAAGGAGCATTTTTTTCCTTCGGATCCCGCGCAGGAAAAACTCTACGCGGATATAACGATCCCCGCGCCCAAGACCGCCGATCCGAGATACTACGACGCCATGCCCGAATTCCTCCGCAAGTCCGAAGGGCACACCCGTTGGCTGAAACAATTTTCCACACCGGAGCTATATCAGGAATCGGTCAAAGGAATTTATCGCCTCGTCAGCGGGGTTGACGAAGCGGTCGGAGAAATTCGCGCCGCGCTTAACGAATCGGGATTCGATTCCAACACTCTCATCATTTTCACCTCGGACAACGGCTTTTTTCTCGGCGAGCGAGGTTTGCAGGGAAAATGGCTGATGTATGAGGAATCCATTCGCACGCCGCTCATCATCTTCGATCCGCGCGCGCCCGAAACGCTCCGGGGAAAACGGCGCGAGGAAATGACGCTCAACATTGATCTGGCTCCGACCATGCTGAATTTCGCGGGGGTCGAAGTTCCCGCCGTGATGCAAGGCCGGACCCTTGCGCCGCTCTTGGGAAATCAACCGGCGCATTGGCGCAAGGAATGGTTTTACGATCATCTTTTTGAGTTCGGCGGCAAAATTCCCAGGAGCGAAGGGGTTCGGACCGAGGAATGGAAATACATTCGTTATATTGAAACCGATCCCCCTTATGAGGAACTTTTCGATCTCAAGAACGATCCCTTTGAGGAAAACAATCTGGCCCGCGACAAAATTCATGAGCCGTTTCTGAATCAAATGCGCGAAAAATGGAAACCGCTCCGCGCGGAAGCCGAATAACCCCAACGCGAGAAAGGGACAGAATTTACAAAATTGAATGAGCGATGCGCCGTCGCAAGCCGCATCCGTTCTCTTTTGCGGGCAGGCATGATAAGATGAGGGCGGATGAATCGCATTCTCCTCTCTTCCCTTTTCGCGCTCGCTCTTTTCCTGTTCTCATTTGTGGAAAGTGTCCATTCGCAAGCCGTCGGCGTCCCTTGGGTCGGCGACATGGGAGCGCAGGAATCCACCGCGCAGATCATGGAACGGGATCGAGTAGAGAAGGAAAGCGGGATACAGAAACCTCTTCTCATCCGCTCTCCGCACCGCGCGGATCGCCAACATCTTCCCCAAAATCCCGATTCGACCGATGCGGCGCAATTCCCGCCGAGTCGGGAAGCGACACAAACCGAACGTCCGCGATCCGCCGCGAACACCGCTGTTGCCGTTCGTTCTCCATCCCCCAAACTTCCTCAAACACAAGGATTGCAATTCACCGGCGCGACGCTGGCCGACACCGGCTATTTCCCACCCGACACGATGGGCGTCGTCGGCCCCAGCCAATTTCTAATCGGCATCAACGGTAGGGTCCGCGTCTTCGACAAGACCACGGGCGCGATCGGTTCGCTCGACGCCGATATGGACGTCTTCTTCAATTCCGTTCGAAACGGATACACCACCAGCGACCCGCGCGTCCGGTATGACCGCTTGAGCGGACGGTGGTTCGTCACGATCATCAACGTCACCGACGACGCTTCCGGCAATATCCTCGGACCGAATCGCGTGTTGATCGCCGTCAGCAACAACGGCACGATCACCTCCGGAACCGTCTGGACCTTTTTTTATTTTCAGCAAGAGCAGGTTTCGCCCGCCGGAGATTCGACCTGCTTCTCGGATTATCCGACGCTCGGCATTGACGCCAACGCGCTTTACATCGGCGTCAATCAATTTTGCGGCATCGGGACGGCGGGAAACTACGGCGGCGCGGCGGGTTTTGTAATCCGAAAGAGTTCTGTGCTGGGAGCCGGTCCCATTGTCGTCGCCGCCTTTCGCAATTTGACCGGCACGCCGACGGGAGCGGGGCCATACACGCCGCAGGGCGTTGACAATTTCGATCCCGGCGCCACGGAGGGTTACTTCATCGGCGTGGATAATGCGAACTACGGATTGCTTCAACTTCGCCGGATTTCCAATCCGGGCGGAACCCCTTCGATCTCCGCGAACATCCCGATCACGGTCAACGCGACTTCCGCTCCGGTTTTGGTTCCGCACAAGGGAAGCACGGGAGGGAACAACGGTCGGCTCGATTCCCTCGACGACCGGCTTTTCGCCGCGCATTTTCGCAATGGACGCCTTTGGACGGCGCAGAATATCGGCGTCAATGCCTCCGGAAGCACTTCGAGCGCCAACCGATGCGGCTCGCGGTGGTATGAACTCCAAAACCTGAGCGGGACCCCGTCGGTGGTTGAATCGGGAACACTCTACGATCCGACGACGCCGAACAATACCTCCCAGCGCAATTATTGGATTCCGACGATCATGGTCTCCGGCCAAGGACACGCCGCTCTCGGTTGCTCGACGGCGGGATCGAACGAATACGCCAACGCCTTCGCCACGGGGCGACTCAAGACGGACGCGCTCGGCACGCTGGAAAACACCGGCGTTCCGGCTTCCTCTCCTCCTTACACCTCCAGCTCGACGGCCTACAATCCCCCCGGCGATACGGGTTCCTCGACGGGTCGCCGCTGGGGGGATTTTTCCTTCACGAGTCTCGATCCCTGCGACGACATGACGATGTGGACGATTCAGGAATTTTGCAACGCGGCCAATTCCTACGGCATTCGCGCGGTCAAACTCATCGCGCCTCCTCCTTCGACTCCGGCGAGTTGCGCGCCTCCGTCGGTCATGGCCGGACAGTCTTCCGTTTCCGTCATGCTGACGGGAACTTCCAGCGGCGGCTCCGGATTTTATGATCCGGGCCCCGCTTTCGGTTGTCGTCTGGCCGCGATCGTCAGCGGAGGAGACGTCGTCGTCAACGGAATCACGTTCGCCGATTCGACGCACCTCACGCTCAATCTTTCCACCGTCGGGTCGGCTCCCGGATTGCGTTCCGTCACCATCGTCAATCCGGACGGTCAGCAGAGAACGAGCGCGGCTGGAATCTTGACGATCTCGCCCGGACCGACGCGAACGGCGACGCCAACCGCGACGCGATCCGCCACGCGGTCGCCCACTCCGACGCCGACCCCGAACGAGGTCCGCGATTGGGAGTTTTTCGAATGAACCCCAAAACTTTTTTGGCCTGCGCGCTTCTTCTCTTCGCCTCTACTCCCGCTTTCCCCAAGGGGGGACTTCATCCGCATCATAGCCGCTGGCCGATCAAAACCTCGATCCGGGACAAATCGCGGTTGGATCATCCCAAGGAGGTTTCGCTCGACGCATTGTTGAATCTCAAGCCTCCCCCCGACGTCGCCAAAAATGATCCGCGCTATAACGCCAATTACATTCCTCATTTTGAAAACTTCGCGAAGTTGGACGAGGGGGACATCGTCGTCACGACCGGCTGGCTTCACGTCGCGGCGTTCGAGGAGGACGGCGATTATCATCTGCAAATCAGCCCGAGCAAGGAGGGTGGAGAGCCATGTCTGATCGTCGAAATTCCCATGCCGGAACCCGAATTTGTCGCCGATGATGATTTGCGCCCCATGTTCCGGAAAGCGCGTGAATTTGTCCAATCCCGACTTCCCTCCGGCGAACCACGCGAGAAAGAGGCCGCGCGGCTCGATCCGCCCGTTCATGTCCGCGTGACCGGGCAACTCTTCTACGACGACGCCCACGTCGAGGACGTCAAACCCCGCGGCAAGCTGGGCATGAAATCCCACACGCTTTGGGAAATTCATCCGGTTACCAAGATCGAATCGGTCCAATAAATCGGACCGACAAGAACCGGCCTCATGAGCAATCCCGAGCGGTGTTCTCTCATTAACTCCGCGATTGATCGCGGAGAACCGAGAATTCCACTCCCGGCTCCCAACCCTTTCAACGGTTGGGGGAGCTATCTCTTGGCCTATCCCCCCCGCGATGAATGGCGGGGTCAATGAGAGTAAAAATATCCGTGACGTAAGCTGGATGCGCCCGTTCAGAAGGCAAATTCCGAAACAAGTTCGTCAAGAATTGCGGAGCCTTTGTAGAGTCGAGATTTCGAGCGTGGCGGCAAGCCGCCGCGACGAAAGTGGGAGCAAGCTCCCGCGCTCCACATCAACCTTGAAAAGGTTGTTGTCCGCGTCCCGTTTCCCACAATTTGCTGGAAGGATGGACCCCTTCGGCGTAGATTCGGATTCGGAAGGGAGAGGCGTTACTCTCTCGCGGCTCATCCGCGAAGTCGAATTACTTTTGGAGTAAACGTCCCCAGTGTCCGAACGTGAAGGGTTAATTAACCCGCATGAATTTCATCCCTACGATAAAGAAGGTCTTGAGAACACCTACGGGTGGTGTATCTATTTCGATGGCGGGCCAATCTGCTTGAATAACGGAGGGGACATTCATGGCGAGAACCGCTGGTTGCATGACCAAGGATACGGAGTCGTACCCCGGGCCGTCAGGAAGGACTTGGACATACACCCCCGCCTGATTCTCCCACGGTGGCGGTCCCGGAAGGTTGGATATATTCCAACGAAGAGGTTATCCCATTTTCTTATCACGTGTTCAACCCACGCCAAGAGGCCAATCTGCAACCATGACGGACTTGGTAAATGGAAAGAGCATGTGCAATGGAAAAGGTAGGACTTTGTTACCCAAGTTTTGCATCTACGCCATGTTTCTCCCTCTTTCATGCATCTTCTCCGGATGCGTCTTTCTCGCGGTCCTTCCCGGAGAAATCGTAGATGGCGTGGCTCATATGCTGGGCTTGTCGCCGGAGGACAAAAGCTTAATCCTCTTACACAAGGCTCAAGAAGCGCACCGCTCTCAACAATATGACGTCGCTGAAGAATACTACCTGAAGGCAATCGAGGAAGATAAGAAGGAGGACGACAAAAGAAAGGAAAAGATACCATGGGGTGGACCGTATGGGGGACTTTCCGGCATTTATGCGGCACAAGGTAGATATGCGGAAGCAATTAAGGCCAAGGAAAAGGCTTGGCAACTCCAAATGGTGAACGATGACAGAATGCTGAGGAAATACCCGACACACCAAAGAAATGATGGTCAGACATTTTACTGGGGGATGGGGATTATTTACGTGGATCGGGGTCAATATGATTTGGCGCTAAGAAACTATGACTTAGCCTTGAAGGCTGTCGAAGCTGAAGCTGTTAGATGGGAGACGGGCAACCAACGAGCAATTCGGGAAGGATGGCGCCCGGAATTCTTCAAGGACCAAGCCAATCAGACACGCGAGCTTGGAGTGGCCCAAACCAATTGGCATGTCGGCACGTGCTATTTGTCAATGGGGGAATACGAAAAGGCGCGTAATTGCTTTCAGGTAAGTCTCGATAATTGGCTCAAACACAATCTGGTTCGAGAAGATCAGGGCGGCAAGTCGAGGGCACTGCTTGGAATTGCCTATTATTATCTTGGCGATGAGGCAAAGGCGGAGGAATTGTTGCGCGGAAGTGCCGAAGTAGCATTCCTTGCTAGAATTGCGGAGCGCCGCAGAGATGTGGGCAAGGCATTAGATATCTATTTATCTGTGCTCCGCGCTTCGAGAGAAGAAAAGCCGCTGGAGCATCGAACGCAACAGGCCGACGCCTTGAACCAACTCGGCGGCTTCTATCTCCGGCAAGCCAACCTTGAAGAATCCTCCAAGGCTTTCAACGAAGCCAAGTCTCTGCGCGAAGTAACCACAACCGCGACACATCCCGACTACGCAGTCACCCTAAAGGGCTTGGCGGCAATCGCCGTTTCCCGCAACGAATTGACCAGCGCGACGCTTCTTGCGCGAAAAGCTCTCGACGTTCTGGATGCCTCGATCGTTCCAACCCACCCCCGCATCGCTCCCGTCTTGGTTACACTGGCTTCGACGGAAGTCCTCAACGGCCACCCCGAAGAAGCGGCCAAGATCAATCAACGCCTTGAAACCCTCCTCCAAGACCGTCCCTTGGCAATTTGGAAAGAAGATTTCCTTTGGACGGCCAACTTCTACGCGGGCGTCTTGGAAAAAGCGGGCAAAATCCCCGAAGCCGCCGCCTTGCGCCAAATCCACGATCGTCAAAAGGATCGAAAGTGAATTGGCGTCCTTATCGCATTTGGTGCGATTCTGTTGCGCGATCATCAAATCGAAGTCTCCTTTTGTGTCCGATGCGCTATGCGGCACCGTTCTATCGTCTCCAGAAGAAAGAGCCCGGCTCGATCTCTCGCCCAACCGGGCATCTATGCCAAGATATTGCCGGACTCAAGACGGAATCAAAGCGGATTGAAATGGAGTGAAAACGCCATCTTGACCGGAACAAGTCGCATGGCGCATTATGTTTACAGCGTTTGCGACTTTGGCGCCTGTAGCTCAGCTGGATAGAGCGCTTGCCTCCGGAGCAAGAGGTCACAAGTTCGAATCTTGTCAGGCGCGCCACTTTCCATCCCGCTTTCATTCAAGAATCAGGCATGGCTAAAGATCATCAACGGTCGGACCGGAGAAGTTCGGTTCGGGGAGACGGCAGTCAGCGGAAACAAGATCACCACTTGCGTCATTTTTTGGGGACACAAATTAAAAATCAAGCGCTCAGAAAGGGAATAAACCAAATGAATTCCCCGGCCATTTTGATCCAATAATCCGCGCGCGTTCAGTTGCCTCTCGACTCTTTCCAGAATTTTATCCCGCTTGAGTCGCCCTTGATTGTCGGTCACCGCCACGGCGAAGAAACGGGAATCGGCTCCGAAAAGCAATTCGATTTCCTCTCCCGGCTCAAGCCGTTCAAATTTCTCGATGGAGTATTTCTCCCTTCCGCCGGCATCGCGGAAGGCGTGGAATATCGCGTTGTTGATGGACTCTTCGAGGATCAGCCGAAATTCGAACAAAAAGGAAGGATCGGGGCGGCGAGGGGTCACGAATTCCAAGACTTGGGATATGACGGCCGGTTTGTCCTCCTTGGTTTTGATCGGGTGTTTGCGGATTTCGCTCCCTATCTCCAAATGGGGGGCAAGACCGAAAGGCGGACCTCCGCGCTCCATCCAATCGGCAATGCGATCGAGTTCGCTCCTCCGGCGCAGAAGCTCCACGTTGAAGACGCAACCCAACCCCAGCGCGCGCGCGACGTGCACACTCTGCCCCGGCCTTTCCTCATCGGCCAGAACGCCAAGCAGGGGGCGGCTCGGCAGGTCGCGCAACGCCTTGGCCGTTTCCATGTGGCCGGCTCCGAGGAGAACGAGCGGACGTTCCCCTTGCCCGATCATTGCGATCAAATCGGTGAATGACCGCGCCAAGGAAACATTCTCCGGAAGCTTGGTCGTTTCCAATCCGGGCTTTCCTGTCGAATCGCCGAGCACAATGACTTTGCGCCCAATGGAGGGCCTTGACGGCTCGGCCACGTTGTCGCATGGAAGAGGAGTTGGGGTGGAGGTCGCGCTCATGTCGGGTCAGCGTTTCTCGCGTCCTCCTCCTCCGCTTGGGCGCGCATCATGGCCATCGGTTTGGCCACCAGCACGGAAATCTCAAAAAGAAGAACCATCGGAACCCACGCCATCAGCATCGTGAAGGGATCGGGCGTGGGGACGATAATCATCGCCGCCACGGAAAGCAAAACCCATATATGCCGCCGATATTGGCGCATCATCCCGGGCGTCAAAAACCCGACGCGCGCCAACAGCGCGACGACCAGAGGTAGCTCGAAGATCAAGCCGAATACAATCATCATCGTCGTCATGAACTTCAAATACTTGCCAATGTCATATAGGGGATCAATTCCCTTTACGACGTAGCGATGCATGATTTCGATGACCATGAAGATCACCCAATACGCGAACATGGCTCCGATCGGAAACAGCACGACCGCGCTCCCCAGCATCGGGCCAACCACGCGCCTTTCCTTATCGGTCAATCCCGGCGCGATGAATAGCCAAATTTGCCACACCCAAACGACCAGCGACAGAAGGATGCCCAAGATAAGAGCCACTTTGAACTGCATCAGGATGGGATCCAACGGTCCGGCGTAAACAATCGGGGGAAGCTCCTTGTTGCCGATCAGGGGAAGTGTGTGGGTCGTATCTTTGTCATCTTCAGGCAGGAAGACCAAGTTCAACGAATCCAGTTTCTCAATTTTTTTGAAATCCCGGCGCTCTATCGGGACCCGCACGGTTCCGTCCGGCGCGACGATCAGGCTTAACCCCGTCGGCGAAGACTTAGACGTGGCCTCGAAGATCTTCAACCGATGCGTGACCGGGCGAATCAGGAATCCCAGCACTTTGTTGGCGAACAGAAATGAACCCACGGTGGCAACGACCAGAAAAACAATGCAAATGATCAATCGCGCGCGCAGTTCGTCCAAGTGGCCGATCAACGACAACTCTCTCTGGGGGTTGGACGCGGGTTTCGTCGACAAGGCCATAAATCACATCATGGATGATTGTTGATTGTGGATCTTAGATTGAGGATCGGACAGCGGTAAAATTTTCCGAACGCGGCATGGGCATCCAGCCCATGGAAACGGGCGGAAAAAAACCGAGAATGCACGGGCGTCACGCCCGTGCCACGTTTTTTAGAACCGTTCCAAAAAGAAATCGCCGGTCGTCCGGTCGCTCAATCGGTTTTTTCGGTGGTCACCGTCGGTTTGGATTCGGGCGTCTGAACCTCGGCCTTGTGTTCGACCTGCGCCTTGGTTTCGACCACTTCCGATTTTTCCATCTGCTCGCGGATTTCCTGGTCCACTCCCGCCAGACCGGACTTGAAGTCCCGAATCGCGCGGCCCATCGAACTGGCCAGTTTGGGAAGATTTTTCGGCCCGAACAGAATCAACACGATGAGGAAGACGATCATCATGTCTTGGGGCGCCAAGATGTTTGCCTGCATTAGATTTACGTTCATGTTTCTCATTCCGCCTTTCGGCCGGTTGTGACCCGAAGCCATGACGGCTCCGCCGTTTCACCCCGCGCCTCCGTTCCCGATCCTCCAGCCTTGGCGTCGCGCTCCTCCGATCAGGTTAAGCCGGGCATTACAATCTAATTCTACGCGCGTGGCCGCGGCGTGTCAATCATCGAGAGAATCCGAATGGTGGTTTCATTCTCCATCCAACGCAACCTCATAGGGAGGAACGCGCGGACTTGGAACGGGAAGCCATCCAGAATTCCCTTTGAGAAATTCCGCGACCCGCCCGGATGCTCCGTCTGGATCGGTTGAGCAAGGATTGAATCCGCGCCGACCGCGACAGAAGGATGCGCTCCAAATCATCGTCGTCCGCAGGAGCCAGCAGGACGGCCACAGACTTTACGTTACGTGTGATGACGACGGGACCTTTGGATTCGCATTCATCAATGTAGCCGCTGAATCGGGATTTAACGTCGGCTAGAGACGCGATTTTCATGGAATGGCTTTTTTCGGGGTCAGAATTTTCAAGCTTTCGCCGCCGCGATGGATTTCAACTTCACCAGCGGCTGTTGTTTGAGGACCTGATCTCCGGCGGAGACGGAGACCGATTCGACCTCGCCCTCGATCGGCGAGAGAATTTGGTTTTGCATCTTCATGGATTCGAGAATCAGCAGGATTTGATCCATCCCGACCGACTGGCCGGGTTGGACGGCGACTTCGATGATCTTGCCGCTCATCGGCGCGCGGATGAGTCCGTCCGAACCGGGGCGCGCGGCCACGGCGGGAGCCCAAGTGAGGTCCTCGAAGGAGGCGATCCGCCCCGCGCAATCAACGTGAATCCCCTCGGCGTCCGCGCAAAAGCCCGCCCATGACGCGACACCGCCGGTTTCAAAGCGGACGCGGCCATCGGCGATCTGCAAAATTTTCACGGCAGGGAAATCGCTTCCCTCGAATTGATAGCCGGAATCGCGCAGGCCACAGTCGCTCTTAACGATCAACTTCCATTTCTGTTTTCCCTCGCGGAGCGTGATCGGCGTCTCCGCATGGCCGGTCGAGCGCCAGTTTCTGCAAATCGGGGGATAATTGCCTCCGACCAGCTCGATCAGCAACGCGGCAGAGAGCGAAACATGGATCGGCGGAGTCGGCGGGCGTTGAGGCTCTTCGCCGAATCGCTCCGGAATAAGCGCGGTCGTTGCCTGACCGGACGAGAAAACGTCGTCGCGCAAAAGATCGAGAAGGAAATCGCGGTTGGTGGCGATGCCGAAGATCGCGGAGTTTTCCAGCGCACGGATGAGCCGCCGTCGCGCTTCCTCGCGGTCGCCGCCCCAAGCGATGATCTTCGCCAGCATCGAATCGTAATAAGGACTGATCTCGGAGCCGCTTTCGATCCCGTCGTCAATGCGGATTCCTTCGCCGCGCGCCGGAGACCAGCGAAGGATGCGGCCCGATTGCGGTTGAAATTTGCTCCACGGGTCTTCGGCGTAGAGACGCGCCTCAATCGCGTGGCCGCGCAGTTGGATTTCATCCTGCCGAAAGGGAAGAGGTTTGCCTTGCGCGACGTCAAGTTGAAGTCCGACCAAATCCAATCCCGTGACCATTTCCGTGACCGGATGCTCGACCTGCAGCCGCGTGTTCATTTCCATGAAATAAAAACGGCCATCCTGATCGAGCAAAAATTCTATCGTCCCTGCGCTCCGGTATTGAATCGCCTGCGCGGCTTTCACCGCCGCTATGCCCATTTGCTCGCGCAACGCGGGCGTCATGACAGGACAAGGAGATTCCTCGATCACTTTTTGATGCCGCCGCTGGACGGAACAATCGCGTTCGCCGAGATGAACGACGTTGCCGTGAGCGTCGGCCATGATTTGAATTTCGACGTGGCGCGGCGACACGATCGCCTTTTCGAGAATCAACTCGCCGGAGCCGAACGCGCTTTCGGCTTCGGCCCGCGCGCGCGCCAAGGCCTGCGGAAGGTCCTCCGGCGCGCGAACGAGACGCATCCCCCGTCCGCCCCCTCCTGCCGACGCCTTGACCATCACCGGATAGCCGATTTTGAACGCCTCCTGAATGAAGCGTTCGTCCGATTGATCCTCGCCTTGGTAGCCCGGCACGCACGGCACGCCCGCTTCGATCATCCGTCGCTTGGCTTCGGCTTTGTTCCCCATGAGGCGGATCGCTTCGGGCGTCGGACCGATGAAGGTCAATCCCGCCTCGGCGCAGGCGAGCGCGAAATCCTCGTTTTCCGAGAGGAACCCGTAGCCCGGATGGATCGCGTCGGCGCCGGAGCGTTTGGCCGCCTCGCCGATCCGCTCGATGGAAAGATAAGACTCACCGACCGGACCGGGGCCGATGATGACCGACTCGTCGGCCAGCCGGACGTGGGGCGCGTTGGCGTCGGCCTCGCTCGCCACGGCGACCGCCCGCAACCCGCGCGCCTGCACGGCGCGAATCACCCGGCAGGCAATCTCGCCGCGATTGGCGATGAGGACTTTGTTGAAATGGCTCATTGGACGCCAACCAGCGAGACACCGAGACACAGAGAAGAGAATAACGGCGATGCGTTCTTCTCTGCGTCTCTGTGTCTCGGTGGTGAATAAATCTTCATTCTGATTACTCCACTTTCTCCACCCACGACGCCGGGCGTTTTTCGAGGAACGCCCGGACGCCTTCCTGTCCTTCCGGTCCGCGAAGGGAGACGGCGAACGCCTCAGCCGCGCCGTCGAGGACTTTGCCGAGCGGTTCGCTCAGGCTTTGCATGATGATTTTTTTGGTCGCCGCGTTGGCTCCGGGGGCGCAGGTGTTGATCGCCTTCAGGACTTCGGCGAGTTTGGCGTCCATTTCCGCGGAGTCCTTGACCAGAAAGTGAACCAATCCGAGTTCGAGCGCGTGGTCCCCTTTGAATCGCGCGCCGGTGAGCGCGATTCGGCGGGCGTTGGTCAATCCGACCCGCTGAACGACGAACGGCGCGATCTGCGCGGGAGGAATGCCGAGACCCGTCTCGCTCAGCGCGAATTTTGTGTCGGCCATGCAAATCGCCACGTCGGTCACGCAGACCAGACCCAATCCGCCGCCGAACGCCGCTCCTTCGATCAGGCCGATCACCGTTTGCGGGAGCGCGCTGAATTTAATCAGGAAGTCGCCGAACATTCGGTTGCGGACGGCGATGGGGTCCGGTTCGCCCGGCGCGGGTTTGGGGGATTGAATGTTCTGCTGGAACATTTTGATGTCCCCTCCGGCGCACCACGTTCCTCCCGCGCCGCGAAGAACGATCACCCGGAGCGACGATTCCCCCGCCGCGTAATCGGCGACGGCCAGAAGGTCCTGCACGAGTTCGCCCGAAAGCGCGTTTTTACTTTCCGGGCGATTCAGCGTGACATAAAGCCGCGAGGCTTTGCGGTCGAGGATGAGGTTTTTACAATCGGGAATATCAGCCATGAACCTTTTCCATGAAAATCAACGAGGCGCCGAGGATGGAGCCGAGTGACGGCGCAGAGATTTCGTGGTTCGCCGGGACGGTCGAACGAGAGGAAGAAGGGCGCGCAAAACCTTATTCACCGAAGCGGAATCGCCAAAAGCCTTGGCGACGTCAGGCTCAAGCACAACCACGTTGGCTCCCTCTCGGATCAGCCGCTTGAAATACTTTCCGCGCACTCCTTTGGAATAATCGAAGTTGTATTCCGGCAGTAGATCGTCTTCGGATTTCTTACGAGGTTTCTTCATGTCGTTTCCTTTCGCCGGTCGTCGCCTTTCGCGCGCTGATCAGACGCAATTTGCCGTCCAAATCCGCATACGAAACGACCAACAGTCGGCCTCTCGATGAATACCCTACGGTGATGAATCGCTCTTCGTCAAGCGAATGCCCCGTGTCCTCGAACGCGATGGACAGGGGATCGTAGAAAACCGTCAAGGCTTCCTCAAAAGCAATCCCATGCTTTGCCAGATTTCGTCTGGCTTTTTTCGGATCCCATTCAAACCGCAAGAGCGCTCTCTATCCTTTTGTCCCCACTTCAAGCTTTCTTCTTCCTCTCCGGAAGCGTCCCCATGAATTTGCAAATGATGCTGAGCATGATTTCATCCGCGCCGCCGCCGATGGAGAGGAGGCGCGTGTCGCGGAAGCCGCGGGAGATGCGCGTTTCGTCCATGTATCCCATCCCCCCCCAAAACTGAAGACAGGAGTCGTGGACCTCGCGCGTGAGCCGTCCTGCCTTGAGCTTGCACATCGAGGCCAGAAGGGTGCAGTCCTGTCCCTCGACCATCTGCTCGACCGTCCGCCAAGCCAGCGCGCTCAGCGCCTCGACTTCGGTCAGCAATTCGGCCAGACGGAAATGCACGTATTGATTAAAGAGAATCGGTTTGCCGAAGGCGATCCGCTCGCGGGTGTAATGGACGGTGTCCTCGATCGCCCGTTTGCAACCGAGAATTTCCGGCATCACCGCGAACATCCGCTCCTCCTGAAATTGTTGCATCTGATAAACGAACCCCATCCCCTCGTCGCCGATGCGATTGCGTTGCGGCACGCGCACGTCCTCGAATTTCAATTCGGCGGTGTCGGAGGCGTGCATTCCCATCTTTTTCAACTTGCGCGAGACGCTGACCCCCTTGGCCCGTTTGCCGTCTTCCATGAGCGGCAGGCAGATGAGACTTTTGTTGGTGTGAACCGGACCTTCGCTCGTGTTGCAGAGCAGGCACGCCCAATCGGCCTGAGTGCCGCTTGTGATCCACATCTTGCCGCCGTTGATGACATAATCGCCGCCGTCCTTGCGCGCGAAGGTTTTGATCGAGGCGACGTCGGAGCCGGCGCCGATTTCGGAGACGGCAATGCACGAGACCATTTCCCCCGCGATGGTCGGGCGAAGGAATTGCTCGCGCAGTTCGTCCGATCCGTAACGTGCCAGCGCCGGGGTGGCCATGCCGGTTTGCACGCCGACGGCCATCGGGATGCCGCCGCAGTTGCAATACGCGAGGGCTTCGTTCGCGACGGCCTGATAGGAATAATCGAGCCCAAGCCCGCCGAATTTTTCCGGTTTGGTGATGCCGAGAAATCCGGCGTCGCCGAGTTTCTTGAAAACCTCGTGCGCCGGAAAAATCTCCTTCTCCTCCCATTCGTCCACGTGGGGATTGATCTCGTCCTCGATCAGCTTCTTCAGCGACCGTCGGATTTGTTCGTGTTCGGGGGTCAGCTTCATGGTCTTATCCTAATCAAACGGCGAATTGCTAAATGCCGTTCACGATGAAGCGTGATTGAGGAGATTTCAAGCATCATCGCGAAGCGGGTCTTATTCATTAGCTGATTTGTTTTCGTCTGGATACCAGAAAAATCAAGCGCACCTCCCTGAAAAGGGCTTCCTGATTGCCATCTGGAAAAGGAACAATGAGTGTGCTAAAACTCCTTCACCGCATGAGGAAGGCCCTTCCCGCGGAGGAATTTGAGGCGGACGTTGAAGACCCTCGAATTCCGAACTCCCAGCCGACGTTAATCCATGGCCTTCGTCCCTCTTTTTTGCCGTTCTCACTACAGCCCCCGTGGCGTCGCGTCATGCGCCGATCTGGTCCGGCGGGCCCGATCTCTCGGCTACACGTCGCTCGGACTCTGCGATGAAGCGACGCTGGCGGGATGTCAGGAATTCGACGCCGCCTGTAAAGCCAACGGCCTGCGCGCCATTTTCGGATGCCGTCTCCACGTGGACGGTTTCATCCTGACCGGTCGGCGCTTCCCCGTTGATTTGCTGATTGAATCCGAGCAGGGATTTCGCAATCTGGTCCGAATTCTGACGCAATATCACGACCTCAAGGAAAGAGGGGAGGAACTGCCGAAGAAATTAAGTTTGAAGGGACGGACGGCGGGATTGTGGACCGTCCTGCCTCCCGATGGTGAATTGACGGAACTGGCGCGGCGAAACGATCGCCCCGCGCTGGAGAAGCATTTGGACTTCGCCCGCGAATACTTTGGCGCGGCGCTGGCCATTGGCGTGGACGCCGCTGGGGACGAACCAACCAATCGAGCCAAGACGGGCGAAATTCTGCGCGATCTGGCCGACTTCGCCAAGCTTCCGTGTCTGGCCGCGCCAAGGATTTTTTTCCCCGAGCCGAGCGATGCCCCCGCGTATGAGTTCCTTCGGAATCCGGAAGGAGCGCCGGAGCGGGGCTGGGAGCCGCCCGCGAACGAGAAAGACCTGCCCGCGCTTTTCTCCGAAGCCGACATGATCGCCCGCTTTCCGCCCGAGGATGAAGCGGTTCACGGCAGTGGAGAAATCGCCCGGCGGTGCGCGTGGCGCCCGACGGTGAATCGGCGGATCATTCCGGTTCAGGATTTCGAGCGCGGATTCGATCCGAATTCCTACCTTTTTGATTTGGTGATCCGCGGAGCCGCCGAACGTTATGGCGAAATCAGCGAGGAAATCCGGCAGAGAATCAATCGGGAGTTTGAGGAAATCAAAACCGGCAACCTGACGGCGTTCCTTTTGCTTCAGCGGCAAATCACCGGTTTCTTGGACGAGCAAAAAATCGCGCGGGGCATGGGACGCGGTCCGGTGGTCTCTTCCGTGCTTGCCTATTGCCTCGGCATCACGCGGATTGATCCGATGCAGTATCATCTGGCGGCTCAGCCTCTTGCCTCGGAGACCGAAACTTATCCGCCGATTCGGATCGAGATTCCGAGCAACTCCGCGCCCAAGGTTTTGAATTGGCTCAAGGGTGTTTTCGGGGAGAATCACGTCGCGCAGATCGGACGCCGTCAGGAAATCCGCCGGGACCAGATGATCCACGAATTGGCGATTTGGGCGGGAATGACCGAAGAGGAATTGCAATTGGCGTTGCGCGAAAAATTACGGAGGCGTTCGGCGGGCGCGGCGCAACGCCTGCACGAAATGGTCGAGGCGCGGCATTGGAAGCGGTGGCGTGATCCTTCGTTTTTGAGCGATCTGGCGGTTCACCTCACGCCCCGACCTCGGACGCTCGTTCCTTCGCCCGGCCGTTGGACGCTCAGCACGGAGCCGCTTGAGTTTGTGTTCCCCACGGTCCGATTCCCGGGGGGCGAGCGCGTGACCGATTTGGGGGAGGCGGCGTTGGATCAACTGGGGGGACCGCGATTGGAATTCGTTCCGCATCATTTGCTAAATCTTTTGGAGCGGGCACGCTTGGGCGCGGCGGGACGCGGGCGTGGCGCAATCTTGAGCCAGATCGAATTGGATGATCGCCCCGCGCTGGACCTGATTTGCCGGGGGGAGACGCTCGGAATTCCGCCGTTGGAGAACGTGACCGTGAAGTGCCTGCTTCGCAAGCATCGCCCCGCCAACATCATGCAGTTGTTGAAGGTGAAGACCGAGGCGAGCCGGGGCCGGGAGGGGGAGAAACCCCGCGAGTTGACCGAGGAGCTGCCCGATTCGCTCCTTTCATATCAGTTGGCTTGGTTCAAGGCCAATGATCCGGTGGCGTTTTACGCCGGAGCGCTCAGTTCGGTCGCGGAGATCGGCGAAGACCCGACGGTCATCGTCCGGGCGATCCGTCGAGCGGGAATCGAAATCCTCCCTCCTGACATCAATTTAAGCGGTCCCCTTTGCTCGGTCTTCGGTGAAAAAATCCGTCTGGGCCTTCTGATGGTCCGGCATCTGGGGGAGAAAGCGCTGGAGGAAATTCTGTCGGTGCGTTTGGGAGGGGGATTCAACAGTCTGGCGGAATTTTGCGCGGGGGTCTCGCCTCAAGCGATCAATCTGCGGTTGCTCCAAAATCTCATCGGCGCGGGGGCGTTTGATTCCTTCTCCTCCAATCGCGCCCAAATGGCGTCGTTAGTTTCCAGGCTTTATCGCAAGCAACGCGCCGTTGCGGGAGGAGACGGCGAAACCGAGGGACAGAACTCCTTGTTCGATTTGACTCCGCTTCAACATGAGCCGAACACCGATCCCCAAATGGAGGCGGGCGTTTTGCCGCCGTGGGACTTGCCGACTCAGGCCCGCCATGAGAGGGAAGCTCTCGGTTTTAGTCTGAGCGCCGATCCCATGGCCCGCTTCGCCAATACGCTCAAAGCTCTCAAACCGCTTTCCCCCGAGGGGGTGACGCATCGGATGACCGGAAGGATTATTCGTGTTGCGGGATTGATCGCCAGTGTTGATGGAGAAGGTCCCTTGGCGGGAAGCGACGGCGCGCAAGTCGTGGATTTGGAAGGAACGGCGGTCTGCCTTGCTCCAAATTTGGCCCGCGTCTGCCGACATGCCTTGGTCCGGGGGGAAGCGGTCCTCGTGATCGGTCAAGTTGACACGCGGGAAGGCTATACCCGTATCCTTGCCGATGGGCTTTGGCGGTTGGAGGATATCGAGGAACAAGCCGCCAAAGTTCATCTTGTCCGTCTTGATCTCGCCGGAGAGAACAAACCGACCCTCAAACACCTAACCACCCTTGCGCGACAATTCCGGGGGAGCTCCAAGATTGAAATGGTCCACTACCCCCTTCCCAAGGGATTAAGCTACCGTATCCTCAATCGCCAAAAGGTTTTCTTCTGCTCCCCCTTTTATCAGGGACTGTGCAAAATCCTCTCCAAGGAGTGCGTGGAGCTTTTCGACGCCCGCGGGGAACCGCTCGGCATCGCCCTCGCCCGCGAAAGAAACGTTGAAATAGAGGAAAAGTAGTTTTGCCAATCCGTTTGGCGTGTTATATAAAGCTTTATACTGCCCGGAGGCTTTGCGCCGGCCATGGCTCCCTTTTCTAAGGGACCCGCCGTTGGCAAAACTGAATTTAGAAATGGAGCGGACGGGCGGTGTAGGCTGAGGTTGGATTGGATTGTCGCTGGTTTAGGTCCATGAGGAAAAATGATCAAAAAAACGTGGGGCGGAGCCTGCTGGCCGCCCTTGTGGTCCTCATGGTTCACGCGGGCGTTCAGGTAGGTGTTCAGGCTCAACCCTGCGGCACTTTGTTGGATCGCGCGAATGCCGATCTGACCGGATATCCCAATCCGGGGACGATTTCCAGTGGGACCTACGCCAACACGAACGGGAGCGACAACAGCTACGAGGTTCTTCGAGAGGCGTGGAATGGAACCTACAATCAACTGATCCACAAGTGGACAATCCCGCTTTCGGGTACGGCCGTCACGGCCACGTCACGAACGTTCGCGGTTGAAGCGTTCCACAACGCGACCGGCACACCGATTGACGATTACATCTTTGCCTATTCCACCGATAACATTACCTATACAAACATGCTGACCGTCACGAAGACGGCGGACAACAACACGGCGCAAACGTTCGTCCTGCCGGGGGGATTAAGCGGGACTCTTTACATCCGCGTGGTGGATTCCTCCACGGGGGACACGACCAACAACTCACCCAACCGGAACACGATCAGCGTGGACGACATGTATGTTTCCTCTGTTGTGACGTGTCCCACCCGGACGCCGACGCCGACGGCAACCCGAACATCCACGCCGACCCAAACCAGCACCATCAGCCCGTCGCCGACTCGAAGCGCAACGCCAACCCCCACCCGGACAGTGACGCTTTCGCCGACGCGGTCGGCTACGGGTTCGCCGACGCGCACGGCGACGAATTCGCCAACCCCTTCGGCATCGGGTTCTCCCACGCGCACAGCCACCAACTCTCCCACGCGGACGGCGAGCTTGACTCCAACCGCCACCCGAACCGCAACCCGCAGTCCCACTCGGACCGCGACCCTTTCAACGACCCGAACGGCGACGGGTTCGCCAACGAGGACCGCCACGCTTTCTCCGACGCGGACAGCGAGTTTGACTTCGACCGCGACTCGAACGGCAACCCTGAGTCCGACGCGAACCGCGACAGGTTCGGCGACGCGAACGGCGACTCTTTCCGCCACGCGATCCGCGACACTTTCTCCGACGCGAACGGCGAGTTTGACTTCGACCGCGACTCGAACGGCAACCCTGAGTCCTACGCGAACCGCGACAGATTCGGCGACTCGAACGGCGACTCTTTCGCCCACGATGTCGGCCACGCTCTCCCCAACGCGGACGGCCACCGGAAGTCCGACGCGGTCGGCAACCGTTTCGGCGACAAGGAGCGCCACGACCTCTCCAACACGAACCGCCACCTCGTCCGCGACGCGAACCGCCACGGCCACTCCCACCCCCACTCCTTGTCTGGGAGACGGCGCGGGAGACACGATTGGATATCAGCTTGGAGGGGGCGGCGGGGGATGGGGCGTCGCCCCGTATCCCAACGCTCCGATGCCCGACGCGGAGGTGGATATTCTGCAATTCTGCGTGACCGATGATTGTTCGGGACTTAATTTCCTCATAGATCTGGGCGCTTATCCCAGCACGATTACCAAACCTCCGATCGTGGAAATTGCGGTGGATGTCCCGGGAGTCGTCGGGGTCGGAACGACATGGTATGATCCCGGCACCAAGATGACCAACGCCCCCAACGTCGGAATCAATGGATCCCCGGCTTGGAGCTGGGATGTTCTCATCTCCACGGATGTGAACGGCGGCATGGCGTATCTCTGGTTGCCGGGTTTCCTCGTCAACACCTCGGTGCCGTTGGTTTGGACGCCCTCCAATACGGGACCATCGCAAATTCAATTCACCATTCCTTGGGGAGGTTCGTTGCCTCAACCGTCACAGGGAACGATTCTGGGATTTGCCGTCATGTCGGCCCATTCCACGGGTTCGGGATTGGGAACCTCGGCGGCTCCGGACAGCGATCCCGACGACGTCATCACCAATGCGACGGGAATTTTGGCGAACTCGACCGCCAATGAGCTTTTTGATTCTCCGTTGGGACCCTATTCGACCGATTACAAGACCACGCACACCTTGACCGGTTGCGCGCCGACGCCGACGCGAACGCCGACGGCGACGACCACGCAAACCGCCACGGCGTCTCCGACCGTGACCGCCACGTCTTCCCCCACGCGAACGGCCACACTATCTCCGACCATCACCGCCACGCTCTCTCCGACGAGGACGGCCACAGTTTCGCCGACCGTCACGGCCACACTTTCACCAACACGGACGGCTACCCTTTCGCCGACCGTGACCGCGACGCTTTCTCCCACGAGAACCGCAACCCTTTCGCCGACCGTGACCGCCACGTTATCTCCAACGCGGACGGCAACGCTGAGTCCGACGCGGACGGCTTCGGCCAGTCCGACCATGAGTTCCACAGTGACGCCTACGACGACGGCTTCGTTTACGGTGACGCGGACGGCGACGTTGTCACCCACCCGGAGCGCGACGCTTTCGCCAACAAGGACCGCGACGCTCTCACCCACGATGTCGGCCACGCTTTCACCGACCCGGACGGCGACCCTTTCGCCCACGCGAACGGGGACGCTCTCGCCGACCCGCACGGCGACGCTCTCACCCACGCGAACCGCGACGCTTTCTCCAACCCGGACGGGAACGCCCTCGCCCACCATGTCGGCGACGCCCTCTCCGACGCGCAGTGCGACACTCTCGCCAACGCGGACCGCGACCCTTTCGCCCACGCGCACGGCGACACCCTCGCCGACTCGAACGGCCACGCCGACGCCGACGATTTTCATCCGCGTAAATCCGGCCGCGCAAAGCGTGGATGAGGCGGTAGGCGTCACATCCATCACCGTGGAGCTATCGGCCCCGTTCGGACTGCCCGTCACCGTGGACTACGCGACGGCGGACGGGACGGCGATTGCGCCGGGAGATTACACGTCGGTATCCGGCAGTTTGTTGTTCACGCCCGGGGAAACTTCCAAGGTCATCGGAGTTCCGATCATTGACGATTTGATTGACGAGCCGAACGAAGATTTCACGTTCACGCTTTCCAATCCGGTCAACGCCACGCCGGACAACATGACGCAGACGGTCACGATCTTGGACAACGACCCTCCTCCGACGGTGGATTTCATTCCGGCGGCTCAATCTGCGCTGGAAAACGTGGGGAGCATCGTAGTGACGGTCCGGCTTTCCAATCCCTCCGCCTTCCCGATTTCCGTGAATTTCGCTACGGTCCCGGGCACGGCGATTTCGCCGGATGATTTCATTACGACGTCGGGGCTGTTGAGCTTCGCTCCGGGCGAGCTACAGAAACAATTCAACGTCACGATCACCGATGATTATTTCTGGGAGCCGACTGAAGACTTCACGATCCAGCTTTCCAATCCGGTCAATTGCTCGCTGGGCGTCGGGACGCAGACCGACACGATCTTGGACGACGATCCGCTTCCCGGCCCCTACGGCCAGCGTGAGCCGGTCGAGAAATATGACGGTGAAGGACGCGATCCGGGATTGTTCGGCCATCTCGTCCACGATTCGCTCGGCAACCTTCACGCCTGCTACTATGAGGAGGAGCAGAAGAACCTGAAATACGCGCACGGTGTCCGAAGCCCGGTCACCGGACTTGTGAAATGGTCGGTGCAGACGGTGGATTCGGTCGGGGACGTGGGACGCTATTGTTCGATTGCGGTGGACCCGGCCAATCGTCCCGCCATTTCGTATTACGACGCCACGAACCGTAAACTCAAGGTGGCTTGGGACAAAAATGGAGACGGCGATTTCGAGCAGAACGGGACGATTTTCGGCCGCGACGACGCCACCGGCTTCTATGAAATTCAGTCGGTGGACGCCTCCAGCCCGAACGTCGGCACGTGGACTTCAATCACCACTGACGTTCGGAATTTCCTCCACGTTTCCTACAAGGATGAATACAACGGGAGACTGAAATACGCCTATTACGACGGATTCGTATGGGTCGTTGACACGGCGGCAACCACCCCCGTCGCGCCGATCTCGGGCGATTATTCCTCGATTCTGGTGGACGACACGCAGGCGGGCGTTGGCGTCATCCGAATCTTCATCGCCTATCAGGACGGCGCGAACCACGATTTGGAGATGGCATGGAAGGTGGCCGCTTTCCCGACGTGGAACAACTTTGCGACGTTGGATCCGGGGGGAGACACCGGCTTCTACATTGATTCCAAGTTCAACCAGCCGAAGGACCGCATCTATGTCTCGTATCAAGACGCAGTGACGACCTCCTCGACGGAGGCCAAACTCAAGCTGGCCACTATTGATTTGTCGGGCTTCTTTGTCTCGACCGAGGAGGTCCAGAGTTGCACCCCGAATTGGTTGGATCCCTGCCCGGTTTCGTCGTCGACGGGGGATTGGGGTTACTATTCCTCGGTTGCCGTGGATGGATCAGGGCTTCCCTATATCGCCCACTATGACAACACTTACGGCAATCTCCTCTTGGAGCATCGGCTAATCACGTCGCAATTCCCCTTGATCCCCCCGTCGCAGTATTACGCGCAAAAACGGCGGGTTGAGACGACCGGTGACGTCGGATTATTCACCTCCTCCGACCATCACGCCTACACCACGCCCGTGAGCCAAGACATCGTGCGGACCGGATTCTGGGATGCCAGCCACACGGCCTTCCGGATGGCGACGATTGTCAACGACGCAGTCAACACGAACACGGCGACCTACGTTGACGGAGCGAAGGTCGGCGAATATTCCTCGGTCGGCGTGGATTTGGCGCGCAATGCCGTGCTCGCCTATTACGACAATCCGAAGGGATCGCTTTACCTGACGCGGAAGATCGGACCAAATTACAAACCGTGGTCCGATCCCTTCCTCGTGGACGATTCCAGCGCGTCGCGCGCGCGACCGTTGGATATTTACACGATTGACAGCAACAAATACTCGCGCGCGGACTTCTCGCAGACTGGACTTTTTGTTTCGATGGTCGTGGACCCGACGGATCACGCCCACTTGGCCTATTACGATCAATTGCGCCGGGAATTGAACTATTCGGTCGCCGACCTCGGAACAAGCACGACGATGCGAATTGGCGTGGACGAGAGACCGGAGCGCGGCCAATACGCCGCGCAAGCGCGATTTGGCGCGCAATACGCCGTTGCGTATTATCAGGCGCTCGACCCGAATTTCAGTTCCGAAGCAAGTCCCGATCCGTTGGGCAACGGACCGCAATTGCGCGTCGCCATCGGCGATGGATTCACAAGCGGCGGCTGGACCTTGATGTCGGTGGATAACTCCGGTGACGTGGGGAGATACTGCTCCCTCGCCTACGATTCGTCGGGAAATCTTCACGCCGCCTATTACGACGGAACCAATTACAATCTGAAGTATGCCCGCCTCGACGTGGGCTTCGGGGTCTGGTTCACGCAAACGGTGGACGCCAGCCCAAACCTTGACGGACTCTACACTTCGATCGCGATCAATCCCGTGACAAATCAACCGGCGATTTCGTATTACGATCTGACGGCCGCCGCGTTGAAATACGCCGAATTCAACGGAGTCGGCTGGAACATCCAAACCGTGGATGACGTCGGCGATGTCGGACTTTACACGCAGTTGCGATTCGATCCGGTGCGCGGAGTTGTTTACATCCTGTATCACGACGCGACGAACGAGGCGTTGAAGATCGCGATCCGGACGATTGCAAACCCGACGTGGACGATCATTGACACGGTGGAATCGGGCGGCGTCGGAATGCGGCCCTCCTTGTTTATTGATAGCAACGGCAGAGTCCGCATGTCCTACTACGACGAACAACGTGGCGATTTGATCTACCGTGAAACCGCTCCGCCTCCCGCCTCGGCGGTCGCTCCGATCATCTGGACGCAATACGAGTAGCGTGTCTCTTTGGCGCTCAAGAAAGCTGAAATGGCTCTTGGTGGCGGGAGCCGTTGTTCTCCTACTTTCCTGCCGCCTGATCTATCACCTCGCGCGGACTGCGATTCACGACAAAGAGGCACGCGAAACACTGCCCGTCGGTTTTGTGAGCGACCACGGCAGGTTGGATCAGACTCATGTCGCGGATGTCATTGAAGTCCCCGAGGCCGAGGACGAGGCCCAACGGATCGTCCGTTCGGCTCTCCAACGCGCCCGCGCGGAGGGGTTGCGCATTTCCATCGCCGGAGCGCGGCACAGCATGGGAGGGCAGACCGTTTATCCGGAAGGCATTCAGCTCGACATGCTCCCTCATGATGGAATGGAATTGGACCCGGCGCGCGGGATTCTTCACGTTCAATCCGGAGCGCGTTGGTCCGCGATCATTCCCTATCTGGACGACCGCGGTTGGTCCGTCGCGGTGATGCAGTCCAATAACCCGTTCACGGTTGGCGGTTCGATCAGCGTCAATGCTCACGGATGGCAGGCCGATCGTCCTCCGATTGCTTCGACGGTGGAATCCTTCGGCATTATGAAAGCCGACGGCTCGTTGATTCAGTGCAACCGCAACCGGAACAGCGAGCTATTTTCCCTCGCTCTGGGGGGCTACGGCCTCTTCGGCGTCATCATGGACGTTGATTTGCGATTGGTTCCCAATGAGCTTTACCAACTCCGAACCAAGATTGTTCCGACGACCCGCTACGCCGACGAATTCGACCGTCTGGCGAGGCAATCCGAGGACGCCGCCATGGCCTTTGGACGGCTTTCGATCGAAACATCGCCCGATAGATTTCTCCGCGAGGCTTCGCTCAATGTGTTTTACCGCGTAGCGGCGCCCAAGAACGGCAAGTTCCCGGCCCTTCGGGATCCCGAAATGGAGGATCTCGTGCGATGGGTTTTTCGCGGTTCGGTTGGGAGCGATTACGGAAAAAAAGTTCGCTGGGAGAGCGAGAAACGAATCGAACCGCTGTTGCAACGCAAGGTGTTTTCCCGCAACCAGATTCTGAATCAGGGCATCGAAATTTATGAGAATCGTTCCGCCGACTCGACCGATATTTTGCACGAGTATTTCATTCCGCCGGAGCATTTCGAGGATTTTCTGGAACGATGCCGCGCCATAATACCCGCTCACCGCGCCGACTTGCTCAACGTCACGATCCGCGACCTCCGCGAGGACAAGGATACGTTTCTTCGATACGCGACGGGCGACATGTTCGCGTTTGTGATGTTGTTCAATCTTAAGCGAACGGGGGAGGCGGATCTAGCGATGTCGGCGATGACGCGCGAATTGGCGGACGCCGCAATCGGATTGGGAGGAAGGTTCTATCTTCCATACCGGCTTCACGCAACGCGGGAACAGACGCTATCGGCTTATCCGCAGGCGCGCCGGTTCTTCGAACTCAAGCGGAAACATGACCCGGAGGAAATCTTTCAGAATCAGCTTTATGCCAAATACGGTCGTCTCTGAATTTGCTCGAGAGATTGTTCTTCAGTCTCTCGAGCGCTTCGCCGAATCCACTCCGCTCCACTATGTCGGGGATACCGATAGCGTCGTCCAAGCCGGTTTCTCCAAGCAATCTGGTCCCGCCGTCGCAGGTGAGCAAGAAACCTTCCGGTGGTCCATCTTTGTTCAGACACGCACGTTCTCCATTCGCGAAGGGGCGATTTCTGGGATTGGAGTCGTGGGCCTATATTTTTGGAGGGACACCGGTCGGACTGGCGACCTATCGGCCATGGTAGCGCCGTTGAAACTGGCCCGGACAAGTCATGCCGTCCGCGTCAAACCGACATGCGCGAGGCGGCTTGATTTCAATGCCGATAGCCGAAATAAAAATACCCATACGGCGGAGGAGGAGCCGGATAGGCGTAGGGGTAGTAGTAGGGATACCTGTAATAATAATACGGGGGAGGGGCAGTTTGATAAGGAGGATTTTGCCCTTGAGTACCCGAGGGAGGTTGCGCGTTTTGCGGGGGTTGGGCCGAGGCCGCCCCATGCTGGTATCCGGCATTGTAGGCGTCGGCGGAATTGCCAAGCAACCCGCCCAGAGCGGCTCCGCTGGCCGCGCCGATCAACGCGCCATTCCCCGGATGCCCCGTTGCGGCGCCGATTAGCGCACCCAAACCCGCTCCGAGCAAACCACCATTCACGACTCCTTGATCCGTATAGGTGACGCATCCGGCGGCATACATCACCGCCGCTATCAATCCAACTCCGCAAATTTTACGCATGATCGTTATCCTTTCTTCGCATTGGGCCGGGAACTTGAAAAACCGACGGTTCGGAGCCTTTGCCCGCGCCCACGTTCCCACTCATCTGACACCAGTATACGGCAAAATGTTCCAATCTCACAACACTATCGCTCAATCGAACGGCAAGGGGATCAATTTGACTTGAGCGGGAGCATCGGGGATGCTTGGAGCGGACGAGACGAAGTGATGCATTCAAAATTTCTTATTATTTTCCTTTGGTTCCTGTTCATAGGTGGCGAGATTCGCGCTGAGCCGCAGGTTCTCTATTTTTACCAGCGCGGCTATGTCGCCGGAGGCGAGGGGACGCCGACCAGACTCACCGACTCTGCGCTGGCGGGATTTGCCCGGAGAAATCCCAGCATCAAGGTCAAGATCGTCGGTCTGCCTTGGAGCCGCGAAGGAGATTTGAAACTCCGCGCGGTTTTGCTCAATCGCGGGAAAATTGATTGCTTTCGCGTCACGAACGACCAACTTCCCGATTTTATCCCACGCACAGGGATTTTGCTCTCTCCCATTGATCCTTACCTGACCGTCGCGGACCGGGACGACTTTAATCCTTCGGCGTTGAACGCGGTGCGGCACAACGGGAAAATCATGGCTTGGCCGCTCTGGTCAACCGCGCTGGTTCTGATCGGCAATCCTTCGATCATGCAAGAACGCGGCGTTGAGCCTGCGTCGCCCGATCATCCTTGGTCGTGGGAGCAATTTGTCGAGGCGCTCCGGCAAACCACGTTCCGGCGCTCGGACGGCTCCGAAGTTTGGGGATTGACCGCTCCGGCGCGTCCGCCGCTGTTTGAATGGAGTCCTCTGCTCTGGGCCAACGTGGGACCGATTTTTCTTTCAAGGGAAACGTCGGAAGAAAATTCAGGATCGAATCTCGGATTGGCTTCAGGATTGGGTTCCGCGCTCCAAAAGGTTTCGGAATTGCGCGAATTGGGGGTTCTGGTTCCTTCGTTTGGGATTGATGATCAGCCGACGGCGCAGGATCAATTTCTATCAGGGCGCGCGGCGTTTATTCTCAGTTCTCCCGCCTTCATCCGAACTTTGGCGTCGAAAAAAATGCCCTACGTCATTCTTCCGCCGCCGATGGGCGATTTCGGCAAGCCGATCACGACGGGCGCGCTGGGATGTTTCGCCGTCGTGGCCCATCCGGAAAATCCGGCGCGAACCCAAGCCGCGCATCGGTTGGCACGGTATCTGACCTCAGCGGAAGTCGCCGACGACGCGCCCGGATGGTATCTCGCGCCACCGGTGCGCCGTTCGGTCAAGTCCTTCGAGAACGATCCCGATTACAAGGGGCTGATGGAAATCGTCCGCACGGCGGTTTACATGAATCCTCCCGGCGGCGTCGGGTTTCTCGAAACCACGGTCATTCCGAAGTTCCAAGCGGTGTTGTTGGGGGAATTGCCTCCCGACCGCGCGATTTTGGATATCCGATCGGCGTATGCCCGAAAGGCGCTGGATTAAATTGCCCCGACGCTACGGATGATTTTTCAGGACGTAAAGCGTGTCGGGGCGCGTGCCGCCGCCCGTGACGGGAAAAAATCGAACGCCTATTTCCTCGATCCGCCCTTGTCTCTGATAATTTTGAGACAAGACTCGATCAAACCATCCGCTCTCCCACCATCCCGCGTCCACGATGACCGCTCGATATTTGCGCTCCAGAAGGGCGGCCTCGATTTCTTGGAGAAACGCATTCTTGACCGGGCTGTTCCTCAGCATGAAGAAATGAAGGCCGAGTCCGGGGGAATTACCGCTTTTGCCGGCTCGCCGCGCCAAATATCCGTGATAGGGAATCAGAACATCCCCTTGGATGGATCGGACCTTCTGGAGGAGTCTCTCACCGGCTTCGCGGTCTTCGGCGGTTGGGATTTGCGCCGCCGGATTATAGCGAAGGAATGAAAATTGGACCAAGCAGAAGACCAACGCCAAAATTTCCAATAACCTCCCCCGTCGCGTGTTTTGGTTTCCACACATGTCGAGCCAATGTTGTAAGCCTAATCCAAACAAAATTGACATTACCGCGACAAACGGAATGAAAACATTGTCATAACCTCCCGCACGGAGGCGGGAGGAATACGCGGCGGCGAAGGAGCCAAGGGAGGCGCAGAAATAAAATGATTTGCTCTTCAAATTGGTCTTTGGAGCCGGAAGGAGAAAATAGACAAACCCCATCGAGGCTTCCACCGGAAGTTGCAGGACGAATGTTCCCCACAATAATCCGAAAAGCGACTCCCTCTGGAGTCCCGTCGCCGCGGGAAGAAAAAAAGCGCAGTAGTGATACCAACGCCCATATACCGCCTCCAAAGATAAAACGCCGAGCGCGCACACGCCGAGCAACGAGCCGCCGAACCTCACACCCCGCTTCCAATCCCATACAAATTCGTGGAGAACAATCGGCGCGAGAGCCATCAGCGCGGTTTGCTTGGAGAGAATAGCCAGCGCGCCCAAGACCCCCGCCAGAATGATGCCCTTGTTCGACTTTGCGCGACGCAGGGCGAAAAGGCTCCAAAGCCACAGCGCAATGAAGAGCATATCCACGCGCGCCAAATCAAACCACGCTCCGCAGAGACGAAACGCCGCCAGAAAAGCCGCCGTCGAAAGATAGGCGCACCGCCGCGATCCGGTCTCCAATCTGACCAACGAATAAATCGCCCATGACGACGCACCGGAAGCGAGAAACGAGACCAATCGCGGAGGGAAAAATCCATCGCCAAGGGCAAACGCAAACGGAGCGCAAAGGTAATAGTAAAGTGGATTATAGATGTAGGGAACGAACTCAAGGGATGGCTTTGTGTAGATACTTTGCCCCGCCATCACTCGTTTGACGTGATCCAGCGTTCCGCCTTCCATCCATTCCAACTCGAACGGATAATTGATCCGGCGGGTGACAATGTAAAGGAACGAAACGATGAAATAAGTCGCCGCACCGAGAACGGCGATGCGAGCGCACGACACAATCCAGCGCCCCTGCTTCATACGCCGTCCAACCGAGCCACGACGGAGATTGACTTCGGGCGATAAAGATATTCGGGGCGCGTTGGATTGCCGGTTATCGGCCAGAATTCATCGGGCGCGAGGAGGCGTTCGGATCGGACGTAATTCTCCTCGATTTCATTTGCGAACAAATCCTCGAACCAGCCCTTATCATTCAGAACTAGCGCGTCAAAACGTTGTTCTCGAATGGCCTGTTTGATTTCGCGCATAAGAATCTGCGTCGGGTTCCCCCTTACGTCTTGAAAAACGGGGAGCGCGAACGCGGGGGAAAAGCCGCTCTTGCCCGCCAGACGGGCCAGATAGCCGTGCGATGGAGCAAGAACGTCTCCTTCAATCAGCTTGATCGCCTTGACGATTTTGTAACCGGCAAGCCGATGCTCCACCGTCGGGATTTGCATCGAAGGGCGATAGAAAAGAATCGTGAGTTGACCGAGGCAGGCCAAATGAACCCACGGTTCCCATGATCGGGGTTGAATGACGGAACGCAGATTGCTTAATCCGATTCCGCTCAGAATTGCAATCATCGCGACGGCGGGAATCAGCGCGTTGTCATAACCGCCGGAGTGCGACCGCGTGATCCATGACGACGCGACCATGCTGACCGTCACAAGTCCATAAAACGAACGAGCGTCGGAACACTTCAAAGGCTTGGCGCGAACAAATGTGATCATTCCCAAAGCCAATGCAATCGGAAGATGAGGCATTATGTCTCGAATCCAAAAACCCGCAATCCCGGCGCGATCCAAGGGAAGAATCAGCGGAAGGTGAAAGACGTAATAATCGAACCAACCGTGGGAGGAAATGTTCAACGCGAGGACGGTTCCGCAGGTCAACGCGCCAGCGAGCACGAGGAAGACGATCCCTGATCGTTTCGCCTTCATGAAGGCATGAACACCAAGAGCCAAGAGGGGCAAGAGCATGGTTTGTTTGGTCAAGAAAGCCAGCGAAGCCAAAACGGCGGCTGGAATTTGGCCCCGAGCGGATGCCGCAAATCGCGCGAAGAATAACGCTCCCAAGATGAAGGCCATCGCGAGCGAATCCACCCGCGCCAAATCAAACCACGCGCCGCAAAGGTGAAACGACGCCGCGAAAAATCCCGCGCTCCACAATCCCGCCAAACCATTTCCCGTTTCACGCCAAACGATAAGAAAAATGAAAAAGAAGGCCACGAGCGAGGCGAGAAACGAAACGAGCCGGAGCGAAAATAATCCGATTCCGCAAAGCTTGGCGACAAGCGAGGAAAGGTAAAAGTAAAGCGGAGTGTAGAAGAACGGGGTAAATTCGAGCGACGGAGGAACGTAAATCGGTTTGTCCGCGAGGATTCTTTCGACGCAATCCACCGAGCCTCCTTCCATCCATTCCAGCGCGAACGGATAGTTCATCCGCGCTATTGCGACCCGCGCGTAGGCGAAAAGGTAAAGGAGGGCGCAGGCCGGAACCGCCGGCCGGAGCAGACGGGTCATCCAATCCGATTCGGGCGTGTCTTCATTCCCGGTCGTCATCGAGACCGCGCGAAGGCAAGCCGTCGGAGCTGGGGAAGCGACTCCGGCTCGACCTTGAATTGTTCCCATGATCCCACGTCCTTGCGGACGAAAAGCCGAAGGCTCCATCCGGGGGTTGGAATTTCGTCGTAGATCGCGCGAAAAGATGGCGGAGTGTCCCGCAACCACAATCGCGCCGACATGATAAATTCGGGACGAAGCGTCATAAAGACGCTCAGCGGATGTTTTCGGCATGGCTCGTCCAAGGCCTCCTGCGCTTCCGGTTGCAGTGTTTTCAAAACTTCCGGCGAGACCAGACCAAAGCTGTCCAGCACTTTGCCCTTGAAGCAATAGCCAAAAATTCCGATCTCCAAGCATCCGACCCGCTGGTTCTCCACAATCCACGAATTCATCGTTCGCGCAATGCGAATGTAATCCGGCTCGCGGTCTCCCGGCTGAACGCCCATGAATCGAAATTTTAATCCCTCGCGCGGCGTTTCTCCGCGAAACAGCACAGTGATGGCTTGACCGGAAGCCGTCAGCGAGGAAAGCAACAAAAACAGTAGTGTGAAGGCATGAGACAAATGACGCGGGAAGCGCTTGACGAGATGAACCTTCGCGCCGATCCAATCGGACCCCATTTCCCATGCGCTCCACCAACCGATCCCGGCAAGAAAAAGACCGCACCAAAAATAAGGGGCGTAATACCACCGGAAAATTTGGGGATTGGGAATGGCGTAAAAGAAATAATAGCCCGCCATGAAAAAACCCAGCGCAATCGCGCCGAATTTGACCTGACGCCGCGCAAGGTGAAAAACTCCAAGGCTCATCATGGCGATTTCCGCCAACGCCAGCAGGGAAGAATTGATTTTGTCCCCCAACGTTCCCCACGAAGCTTGAAATCCGTTCAGAGGTTGAAAGGGCGTCAGATTTCCTAGGTTAATGAAAAATTGAATGTGGCTGTCCCCCGCCAATTCCCGATACCATGGCGCGACCGCCTTGACGCGAAGACTTTGCGGAATGAACGATCCGTAAGCGTGAAAAAGAATTCCCGCAATCACCGCGGCCACAACCAAGGCGGAAGCGTAGCCGATTCCCAAAACGCGCCAACGCCTCGTCGCAATCAACGCGACCGCGACGGCGCACCATGCAATCGCCCCCTCCGGACGAATCCAACCCAACGCCCCCAGCATCAATCCTCCGGCGACGGGCCAGTCACGATAAAAACTTTCGAAGACCGCCAGAACAATGAATAGGAATAAACTCATTTCCATTCCTCCGGCGCTGTAAAACATTCGCGTCGGTTCGATGGCGAGAATCAAAAGGAGCGCGTGTCGAAAGAAGAGGTCCACCTTGGCGCGCCGGAGCCACGCCAAACTGAAGAGCATGATCCCTATGTCG
The DNA here is from genome assembly GCA_964598765.1 of uncultured Candidatus Sumerlaeota bacterium. Classification (GTDB taxonomy): domain Bacteria; phylum Sumerlaeota; class Sumerlaeia; order MVZB01; family JAJFLK01; genus CAZRCZ01. The sequence continues at coordinate 97,462 of CAZRCZ010000003.1, forward strand.
GCCAGAAAGTTGATTCCTTGGGCCAAATTCGGAATTTCAAATCGGGTGATCCATCCCAACAATGCCAGTAGGAAGGTGAAAACAGGAGAGGTGGTTCCCAACACCCATTCGCCGGGATTGAAAACCATGCCTTCCCCCCTGATCCAATTCAAGGCGCAACGGAAATGAATGTAGGCGTCGTCCACGAAGATTTGGCGTTGCATCAACCGCGTGGAAATCAAAACGAGAATCTGAGCACAAATCAGCGTCGCTTCGAGAGCGGTTGAAAGCGTGATTTTTCGCGGCGGCTTGAGGTTCATGACCGAACAAACCATTTGAAAGAGATGCAAATCCGCGCCGGTTGACGCTTATTCCTTGGTGATCGTTTCATCCAGATTCAGCAAAACGCGCGAGACGGCGGTCCAAGCCGCCAACTCTTTGAGGTCAAGTTCCTTGGGAGGATTGGAGGGATCTTGAAGCGCGAGCTTGGCCGCCTCGCCGGTGTTGCCGCCAAAACGCTTGGTTTCCTCATCATGAAACGCGAGAAGTTTCTGAAGTTCTGTCGCCTCGGGTTGGCGCGCGAGACAAAGCTGAAAGGCAAATTTGACTCTTTCGGAATTGGTCTTGAAGCTTTGCGTCAGAACGCGCTTGGCCAGCGCTTGAGACGCTTCGACGTAGGCCGAGTCATTGAGCATCGTCAACGCTTGAAGCGGCGTGTTCGAGCGAACGCGCCGAGTGCAGACCATGTCCGCGCTTGGCGCGTCAAAAACCATGAACGAGGGATAAGGTGCCGACCGTTTCCAAAAAGTGTAGAGTCCCCTGCGATAGCGATCCGTTCCGTTGCTCGCGGGCCATTTGGGAGAACCGTAGGCCAATTCCGTCACCCCTTCGGGTTGAGGCGGATAAACGCTTGGTCCGCCGATTTTGGGATTGAGCAATCCAGAAGCGGAGAGCGCAATGTCGCGGACCATTTCGGCCTCGACGCGAAATCGGGAGCCGCGCGCGAGCAAAATATTTTGCGGATCGCGGGCGAGAAGTTCCGGCGTCGCCTTGGACGATTGACGATACGTCGCCGAAGTGACGAGAAGCCGAAGGAGCGTTTTCACGCTCCACGGTCGTCCGCCCGCCGGATACATGAACTCCGTGGCAAGCCAATCGAGCAATTCGGGATGCGACGGAAGATCGCCGCGCGTTCCGAAATCCTCCGACGTGGCGACGATGCCTCGGCCAAAAATCGCCTGCCAAAAACGATTGACCGCCACGCGGGCGACCAGTGGATTTTTGTCGTCCACCAGCCATTGCGCGAAGGTCATCCGGTTGAGCGGACGCCCCTCGGGCAAAGGCGGCAGAACCGCCGGAACGCCCGGCGTCACCGCGTCTCCCGTTCTCAAGAATTCCCCGCGAACGTGAATTCTTGTTTCGCGTGGATCGGCGCGCTCGGCCATCGCAAGCGTCGTCGCAAATCGCGGAAGCGATTTGCGCGCCTGTTCGATCTTTTTGTTCTGCTCCTTTAGTTCCGGCGTGACGGAGAGAAAGTATTGTTTCAATTTGGCTTTTTGGTCTTCCGAGCGTTGATCTGAAGACATCAAAATCATTTCCTCGATCTCGGCGGGAACTCCCGACGATTGGATCGGAGCGGGATCGGTTGTCGCCGAAATCCGGAATCGCCCGATGGTGTCTTGATGAATGAAATATTGAACGAGGCTGAGATTGAGGCGCGTTCCCTTTTCTTGCGCGATTTTGTCTTTGAGTTCATAAACGACGGCGTGCGGTTTGCCTTGGCCTCCGTCAATCGCCCAACCGGTTTCCTTGTTGTCGTCAATGGTCAATGCCGGTTCGCGTCCGGGTTGCGCGAAATCGGCGGTCGCGCTTTTGATCGCGAGCGTGGCCGAAGTCTTCGCGTCCTCCATCGGTCCCGCCGTCCCCTTGAATTCGGATAGCATGAAATTCCCCATGCCGACGACCGTCCCGCGTCCCGGTCCGCTGATGGGTAAACTCGGATCGGGCAAAACCTCGAGCCGCAATCCGGTGATCCCTTTCAGATCGGTGTGGAATTCCACGTCGTAGATGTCCTTGTTCGGTTTATCGCCGCTCGCAAGAATCGAGAGGTCTTCCAATTTGGTAAGTGTCGCTCGGTTTTCCGAAACAAAACTCGCCGGATCAAGAACGGTCCAGTGACGCGATTTTGCGGCCACGCCTTTCTCCCATTCGGCCATTTGTTCCGAGAGACGTTTCTTCCGTTGTTCCTCCTGCGCCAGATTTGGATACGGAATCGTCCGCGACATTTTCAGCGCGGAAAGGCGGAAATGTCCCAGCGTGTGGCGTCCTCCCAACCGTTGCTCCAACGTGAACGTCAGCGATGCCCCGCCGGGGAATTGAAGACGATCCTTTGTTCGGAATTCCGCGTGACGGTTTTGGTTGAGCGGACCGTTGGGATTTCCTATCGCCCATCCGGTCTTGAGATCGCCGTCAATCGCCGCCGAAACCGCGTAACCTTCCTGCGAGTGATCTGCCTCCGCGTTCTGAAGCGTGACCGCCTTGGTCTTGAGCGGATTTCCCTTGGGGCCGGCGATGACCTTGAATTCCGATAGCACAAAATTACCGTCATCCGCGCGCCCCGGTCCGGTTTTAGGCAGACGCGAATCGGTGAGGACTTCAATCCGAAATCCGGCGATGTCCTCCAAATCGGTATTCACCGAAATCTGATACGTGTCCTGATCCGGACTGTGGCCGAACGCCAAGAGCGAGTTGTCGGCCAGTTTGGTCAACAACGCGCCGTTCTTCGACTCGTAATGCGACGGCGTCAAGACCTCCCATGAACTTGTTTCATCATACGTCGGGAATTGCGATTCCAATTCCGATTGCAATTTGGCGATTTTGGCCAGCGCCTTGAGCCGATTTTGAGAATCTTGAGGCGAAGGAACCGGAATTTCGGGCTCGTCAGCATTATTGAGGAACGCGAAAATTCCGTAATACTCCTTCTGCGAAATCGGATCGAATTTGTGATTGTGGCATTGGGCGCATTGAACCGTCAGGCCGAGGAAAACGGTTCCGGTCGTTTTGACCCGATCCACGATGGATTCATAGCGGAATTCCTCGTAATCCACGCCTCCTTCCTCGTTGACCATCGTGTTGCGGTTGAATCCGGTGGCGACGATTTGGTCGCGTTTCGGCTTGGGAAAAAGGTCGCCCGCGATTTGCTCGATGGCGAATTCATCGAAAGGAAGATCGCGGTTGAAGGCGTTGATGACCCAATCGCGGTAGGGCCAGATCGAACGGTCGCGGTCCTTTTCATAGCCGTTGGTGTCGGCGTAGCGAGCGGCGTCCAGCCAGTGGCGCGCCCATCGCTCGCCGAAGTGCGACGACGCCATGAGCCGGTCCACCAGTTTTTCGTAGGCGTCCGGATCGGCATCCGCAACGAAACGATCCACCTCTTCCGGCGTCGGCGGCAGGCCGATCAGATCGAGGCTCAATCGCCGGATGAGCGTGACACGGTCGGCTTCCGGCGATGGTTGCAATCCTTCCTTTTCCAATCGCGCAAGAATGAAATTGTCCAGCGGATTGCGCGGCCATTGCTTGTTTTTGATTTCCGGCGGCGCGCGTCGAATCGGAGGCTTGAAGGCCCAATGATCGGCGGGATTCGCTTGCGCGGCGGACTCTTCCGGCCAAATCGCCCCTTGGTCAATCCACGCGCGGAGAAGGGCGATTTGCTCGGGCTTGAGCGGGTCCCCCTTCGGCGGCATCGGCGTCGCGTCCTTCAGCCGCGCGACGTTTTGAATGAGCAAACTTTTCGCGCTTTGTCCGGGAAGAATCGCCGGACCGCTGTCGCCTCCCTTCATGGCCGAAGCTTTCAAATCCAGCCTCAATCCTCCTTTTTGCTTTTCCGGTCCGTGACAAGAATAACAGTTGGCCTGAAGGATCGGTTTGACGTCGCGGTTGTAGTCGGTCTGAACCTGAGCGGCGGGCGGAAGCTGATTCTCCGCCGCTGGATCCGCTCTTAAGGCGGGCGGAAATTGAAGGCACGCGAACGCGAGTATGGAAACACGAATTGAGTGGGAATATATTCTTCGCATACGCCGAGCCCGGAGTTCGCCGCCATTTTGTCTCATCTGAGCGTCCAATCGCCACCCTTTTTGATTGGAGATCAGCCACGGATTTCACGGATTACGTGGATTCAACATCCTTGAACGAATCGGGGAGTGACGGAGAAACTGGAATTTGATCCTGTGCGATCTCTGCGCCTCTGCGTGAAATTCTTCGGAATGAAACGCAAAGACGCCAAGGCGCAATGACGCAAGGAGAACCCATCGCGAGTCAATCGAACTCCAATCGATTATCCTTCTTTCTCTTTTTTAGCTTGGCCTGTTATCTTCGTGAAGCCAACGCCATGACCGCCGCGAATTCCGCTCCTCCCTATTTTGAACTTTCGGACGCAACCTTTGGTTACGTCCCCGGAGAGTTGGTCGTTCATAAAGTCAGCCTGAAAATCAACGCGGGGCAAATGGCCGGGTTGATTGGTCCCAACGGCGCGGGGAAATCCACGTTGATTCAACTTATGGCCGGATTGCTCGATCCCGATTCGGGCGAGGGGCGAATTCAAGGTGACACGGCGCGCGGACTGGACCCGCGATTGCGCGCGCGAAAAGTGGCATTCGTCCCGCAGTCCGCCAAAGTTTTTTTCCCCTATACCGTCGAGGAAATCGTTTGGATGGGACGTCATCCCCACGTTCAGCCGCTCGGCGGATTTTCGGAAAAGGACGGTGAGCGCGTCGCATGGGCGATGGAGGCAACGGGCATCGCTCCGCTGAGAACACGGATGTTCAATCAGCTGTCGGGCGGCGAAGCGCAACGGGTCATTCTCGCGCGCGCGCTCGCGCAGGACGCCCCGGCCCTCGCGCTCGACGAGCCGACCTCCTCGCTCGATCTTTATTATCAGGCGCTTCTCTACGGTCTCTTGGAGAAGCAAAACCGCGAACACGGCTTGACGGTCGTCGTCGTCACGCACGACGTGAATCTCGCCGCCGAGTATTGCCCTCGATTGATCGGCCTGCGCGAGGGGCGAATCATCTTGGACGGTCCGCCGGAGGAGATCGTCACGACCGAAAACATTCACCGGCTCTATGGCGTTGAGGCGGAGATTTTGACTTCCGGCGGCGGAAGAATGGCGAGAGTGCGGGCGAAGGATGAAGGATGAAAAAGCTTATCAGCCCATCCTCTAATTGGCGGGATCGCTCACTGGCATTGGTCATCGGATTCTCGATGCTGTTGGCTGGAATTTTGGTTGCCCTCAAGATCGGAAGCGGGGCGATTGAGATTTCGTGGGGCGAACTCATGCGATGGTCAGTCGGAAAATCCATTGATCCCGATCATTCCGCCGTGCTGGGTTCCGTTCGGTTGCCGCGCGTGCTCATGGCCGCGATGGTCGGAGGAATTCTAGCCTGCGCCGGAACGATCTACCAGGCGTTGCTTCGCAATCCTCTCGCCGATCCCTACACGCTCGGAGTTTCGGGGGGAGCGACGTTCGGCGCGGTTCTGGCCATTGCGATCACCGCCGGACTGGGACGCAACGCCTATCTTCAATCCGTTCCGACCGTTTCGTTCGCCGCGCTCGCGGGCGCGATGCTCGCGGTGATGTTCATAGACCGTCTCGCCCGATCATGGGGTATGTTCTCGACCAGCGCGTTGATTCTTGCCGGCGTCACGCTCAACATGGTTTTCTCCTCTCTCATCCTGCTCGTCGAATACTTTTCGGATTACACGCAAGTCTATAAAATGATCCGCTGGATGATGGGAGGATTGGACGTGATTGGCTATCGCGATTTCATTCTGCTCGCGCCGCTGGCTTTTGCGGGATGGAGCGCGACGCTGTTCCACGCCCGCGATCTCGATTTGCTGGCGGTTGATCCGGCGACGGCGGCTTCGCTCGGCGTGCGGGTCGCGCGGGTCCGGTGGATTTTGCTCTTGGCGGCGTCGCTCATGACTGGCGCGGTCGTAGCGATGGCGGGACCGATCGGATTCGTGGGATTGATCGTTCCCCATTCGGTCCGAATGGCGGCGGGGGCTTCGCATCGGCGCGTCGTGCCACTTTCTATTTTGGTCGGCGCGCTCTTTTTGCTCGCGTGCGACACGCTGGCGCAAAACATTTTGAAGCAAGGGGACTTGGCGCTCGAACTCCCCGTCGGCGTCATCACGTCGCTTTTCGGCGGGCCGTTTTTCGTTTATCTTCTTCTGAAACGCCGCGATCGGGCGACAACGTGGAGTTGAGAGTTTTCGCCACATTTCCACCACCGAGGCACCAAGACACCAAGATCATGCATGAGCGGGAATTCTCGGTGTCTTGGTGCCTCGGTGGTGAAAGTGGCTTGAAAAACCAATCAGTCACGCCGAGTTCACTCCGTTCTTGCGGATTTGGAGCGCGTGGGTTAAACCGATGCGGAAATTGAACAGGGATAAACAGGATGAACGGGATTAGGAAGGAGATATGGAACATGCAAATTCGGACATGGATTGCGACGGTGATTTTGGCGGGCGGCGCGGCGGTTTCCGTGCGCGCTCATGACATTTGGGGAACGAATCGTCCGGCGCCGCAGGATCGGGTCGTGGCGCAGGCCCCCGCCGCCAAACCCGCCGCGCCGGCCTCGCAACCGGCCGCCGCGCCCGGCGTGAGCGGACAAGCGCCGTTGAAATTCAAACTTTTCCGCGGACGGGACATTCTCCCTCCCGAAGCGTTGAAGGTATTGGTCAACGCGCACGGCGGATTCGCCGTGGATCGGCGTCCGGGAAAAGGGGAAACCTACTTCGCGCTTCCGGGAGCGGGAATTCTCCAACTTTCCGCCGATATGAAATCGGTCAAACTGCTCGACACGCCGCCGGAAATCGTCAAGGGAACCATGCACAACGCGAAAATTTGGTTCACGTCGAGCGGTCAGGCGTTTCTGACTTTCCCCGGCGTTGACGTCGCCAAGGTTTTCACGACGACGCTGGACGGCAAACTCGTGGCGACGCTCGACACGCCCGCGCCCGGCATGGATTTCGACGAGCCGACGGTGAACGACTATTTCGCCAAGAACGGCAAATTCATCCCGACCGACGTGGAGGAACTCGACGGCCTTTTCTACGTCACCACCGGATATTCGGCGCTGGATTACGTGCTTACTGCGAAGATCGAGAACACCAATCCGTTTCAGGTCAAATGGAACGATCTTGCTTTTGGTGGGCGTGGAAACGGACCGGGGCAGTTCGGAACCGGGCACGGGATCACCGTTCCCCCCGGAACGAAGCGGATTGACGTCGCGGATCGTCCCCATTCGGAAATTGACCGATTCAGCCGCTACGGTCGTTACAAATCCACGCTTTCCCTGCCCGCCGGATGTTTGCCGTGCGACACCGATTGGGAGGGGGATTATCAGGTCATCGGTTGCTTGGAAGGTCCGGACAAGAAATTGGGCGCGCCGATTTATATCCTGAAGGATGAAAAAATCGTCTCGACGATCACGCCGAGGGAGGATTTCGGATTGGATAAATTCACGCACGTCCACAACGCGACCTTGCGGTTGGTCGGCGGCAAACTCTACATTATTGCGCAGGCGTGGAATCCGGGGGATTTCGCCGTTTTTGAGCAGATGACGGAATGACAAAAAATTAAGGAGTTGAAGGGCATGCAGAAGGCTAAGGGAAGTAAAGTCGAAAAATTGGCCGCCGAAGCGTTGGAGGCGGGGGAAGGGATTTTGCGGCTCGCGCCGAATTGGGTCCCGCGCTCGTTCCTTCATCCGGGAAGGCGGATCAAGCTCGCGCCGCAGGATTATTACGCGCTTGGAACGCATCGCGGCGGCATTGACGAACGGTGGTTCGCCTCGACGACCGCCGCCGCCAATGAAGGTGCGCCCGCCGACGAAGGCTTGAGCTACGTCGTTCACGACGGAAAGCAATTCACCCTGCGCGACGCCATCGCCTCCCACGGCGAGCGGATGATCGGCAAGGCGATCTGGAAAAAATACAAACGCTGGCCGGTCTATAGCAAATTCTTCGACAACATGGGACCGATCCCGCATCATATGCACCAAAACGCCAAGCAGGCGGCGTTGCTCGGATTGGAGGGAAAACCGGAATCGTATTATTTTCCTCCGCAACTTAATGCCATCGGCAACAATTTTCCCTATACGTTTTTCGGTTTGGAGCCGGGAACGAAGAAGCAAGACGTGCGGCGTTGCCTTGAGCGATGGAACGAAGGGGACAACGGCATCCTCGACCTCTCCAAGGCATATCGGCTGAAACCGGGAACCGGGTGGCTCGTGCCGCCCTGCATACTTCACGCGCCCGGTTCGCTGGTCACGTATGAGCCGCAATGGGGAAGCGACGTTTTCGGAATGTATCAATCGCTCGTCGAGGGTCGCGCCGTGCCTTGGAGTTTGCTCGTAAAGGACGTGCCGAAAAACAAACACAAGGATTTGGATTATCTGGTGGACCAGCTCGATTGGGATGCCAACGTGGACCCGAACTTCAAGGACAACCATTATTTGGAGCCGATCATCGCCGCCGGAAGCGAGCAAGAAGGATGGGTGGACCGGTGGGTTGTTTATGGCAAAGTCGCCGGCGAGGAACTTTTCTCCGCGAAGGAACTCACCGTCGCGCCCGGGCGCAAAACGACGCTCAAAGACAACGGCGCGTCGGGCGTGATCGTCGTCCAAGGACGCGGACGCATCGGCAATCTTTCGCTCGACTGCCCCTCGATGATCCGCTTCGGCGAAATGACCGAGGACGAAGTCTTCATCACCGCCGACGCCGCGCGTGAAGGCATCACCGTCGAGAACCTCGGCGCCGACTGCCCGCTGGTTTTGCTCCGTTATTTTGGTCCGGGCGTCAATCCGAATGCGCCGAAGGTGGGGGATCATAAGAAGCGGAGATAAGAATTCGAGGAAGATAATTCATGCTGGGTCCATACGCCCTAAAAGCTCTGGAATACTACGCCGATCAGGTGCGGAAGGATTCGCCGGACCTTTATTTCTATTATCGGTTTTACGAGTTCAACTTTCAAATTTGCCATATACCCGACCACGCCGAACTCGTGCGCAAAGCTATCATCAGGATCCTGAAATCCGATCCCTATGCTTATGGCTCAACGATTCCGCTTGAAATGGAGGTCCTCACGGAAAGCGATCTCGAAGAAATCGCTCCGGCAATCACTTTTGGTGGCGATGAGAACGCGGCCCGATTTTTGCGCGGAAAACTTTGGACCGACGCCGCCGTTGGACAAGAGGACAAGGGGAAATTCGCGGACCGCGCGCTCAAGGAACTCGAAGCCATTCCGCCCGATCTTCGCGATCATGAATTTTGGTATTCGCTTACTGAGTGTTATCGCGCCGTCGATTACGAACGGTATAAAGCGTCGGTTCCGAAACTTCTGGAGTCCGGGGAACCGGCTTGGCGCGCGTTTGATCTCATTCACGCGCTCCGCGAGGCGGCGATCCACCGGGACTGGTCAAACTACGATTCTTGGAGAAAAGAATGGGACGCCCTGCCCGTCAATGCGCATTTTTGCGATTGCTACTTTAATGGGCTTTACAACTACGACGGCCTCCGTGCTCTTGAGACTGGGAACACGGATCTCATCCCCGACCTTCTCCGCAAAGCAATGGAAGTTCGGGGTTGTGCTCATCTCAATTCGGGCGGCGCAAACCTGAGACTTGTTGAGGCGCTGATTCCCCTTGGTCTTTTCCCAAAAGAATGTGCCGCTTATCTCGACGCCTCCGAACAGTTCGGCAAGAATCCGAAGACTGAAGAACTCCGCGCGCGCCTCGCATCCATTCCACCGAAAGCGTCCACCTGAGTTCGCTGGAGATCGCCGTTTGAATCCAAATTTTCCCAGCAAAGTGTCTCACGGAAAATTCATATTCGGCAAAAGCGTAAAGCCAAACGTCGTCAACGCGATCGAGGGACAAGCAAAAGTTAGAATGGAAGCGGCTATCCGATGCGGCCAAATTTCAGTATCAATCCGTTGTGCCGAAGCTGGGTCCGTGGTAATCTGACCGGACGCCGGAGGGGACCGCAACACGGTCTCGCCGAAAGGGAATTGAGGAAAGATCACGTTCCATGTCGGTCCTTGAGAAATTCAAAAAGCCAACGGATCCGAAACTCCAAGAGCGCGTGCCCCCCGGGCAACGCTTGACTCAAGGATTTCCGGTCCTTACCTATGGTCCGGTCCCGATGATCAGCACGGCGACGTGGCGGTTTCGCGTGACCGGACTGGTCGAGGCGGAAAAAATCTGGACGTGGGACGAGTTTATGCGTCTTCCGCAGAGCGAAATCCATTGCGACATTCATTGCGTCACGACTTGGAGCAAACTCGACACCGTTTGGCAAGGGGTCAAATTCGACGATTTGATGAAGGAAATCCAAGTCAAACCCCAAGCCAAATTCGTTATGCAACATTGCTACGGCGGCTACACGACGAATTTGCCTCTGGCGACGATGATGGACGACGACGTCCTCTTGGCGCACACGTTCAACGGCGAACCGCTTGAATCCGAGCATGGCGGACCCTTGCGCGTCGTCGTTCCCAAACTTTATTTCTGGAAAAGCGCGAAGTGGATTAACCGGCTCGATTTCATGGCCGAGGACCGCCTCGGTTTTTGGGAAGAGAACGGCTATCACAACGTCGCCGATCCGTGGCGCGAGGAGCGCTACGCGCCGCCGGAGCAATATCAGCGGTTCAAATGAGGCTTCATTCGCAAAATGGCCGTTCCTCTTTTTCCGCGTGGGCGCGGGCCGCGCGGCGCACCGCCAAATATCATCTGGCCGATGCCGTGGGGCTTCGCGTCAAGCCGCTCAAGCTCCGTCTCGCCCTGACCGACCGATGCAACGCCAAATGCGTGATGTGCAATATCTGGAAGCAGGTGGACAACAACGCGCCGTCGCTTCCGGAGGAAATCACGATCCCCGAAATCGACAAGATGCTGACGGTGAATGCGCGGTTTTTTTCCGATCTGCGCCACGTCGCGCTGACCGGCGGCGAACCGACCCTCCGGCGCGATCTGGCCGATATTTTCCGCGTCTTCACCGAGCATCTCCCCGACATCACGATGTCCACCAACACCAACGGTTTTTCGACGGCCAAGACCGTGGGCATGATCGAGGAGGTCATGAAGTTCCGCAAAAAACTGACCGTGATGATCTCGATTGACGGCATCGGCGAGGGGCATGACACGGTGCGCGGCGTGAAGAACGTCTATCGCCACTGCGCCGCGACGATTGACGGACTGATCGAACTTCGGAATGAAAACAAGGGACTCAAGCTGGAAATCAACCATTGCATGACCGCGCTGAACTTTGAGGAATGTGAAAAGGTTTTTGACCTTTGCCGGGAAAAGGGACTGAGCTTCAATCCGATTTACGTCATTCAGGGACAGCTTTACCACAACGAGGGGATGGATTTGGAACTCGGCAAGAAGGGGCGGGAGCACCTCATCAAGGCGATTGAACTCCTGCGCAAGGCCGACACCTCCCTTCAACTCCGCGAGATCATCGAGCAACTTCAGGGCAAGGAGCGCGACTTCGATTGCTGGGCGGGGCGGACACAATTTTTCATCGAGGAAAATTGCGACGTGTTCCCCAACGGCGGATGCCCGTCGTGGTATCGCATCGGCAATCTGCGCGACCACGATTTCGATTTTTCCCGCCTGCTTGCGACCAAGGAGGCGGATAAAGTTCTCAACACGGCCAAGCAATGCCGGATGTGCAGACTTTCATGCGAGACCATGACGACGCTCAGCTATCCGGAGGCTTTGTCCGGTTATCGCCGCTCCATCGAGCCTCTGCCCGATTCCGGCGACATTCACCGCGAGGAATTGGAAGAAGATCTGATCGGCTCGGATGCCTGACGACGCGGCCCGGGGGGGGTGACTGTAATCGCGATTGCCAAACCGGCTGTCTTCTTCACGAGCTGGACGCCCTTGACTCATGCCGGACCTCGCCCGAAAATGTCTCGCTCGATTCTTTCTCCCGGAGATACGAAAATTTAAGCAGGTGCGGATCAATCCACTGGTTAAGCCAAGTGGGCTGGACATTGACGAATCTATCCTGCGTCAATCGGGAAGATGGAATCCGTCCACGTTATGATTGCAAGAAGCGCAAAATTGGCTTATGGGCCTCGCCTGATCCTTTCGGCGGGAACCGTGATCCTCTTCCTTTTCTTGACGGAGGGGGCTTTTCGCGGCTATTACGCCGTCACGGGCAGACCGACGGATTCCGCTCCCCCGTCCACCGAAGCGGAATATCGCAACCGCTGGCTGGAATGGCACCGCGACGGCAAGGAAGATTTGTTCTATGGCTTTGTCCAATATGATCAGGAACTGGGTTGGGCTCCAAGACCAAATTTTTCTCAGCAGGACGCCGCGCATCGTCCCGTCATCACTCTTAACTCGCGCGGCGCGCGATGCCTGAGGGATATTCCCCATGAGAGATCCGCGGGCAGAAAACGGATCGTCGCCGTCGGCGATTCATTCACCTTCGGCTTCGGCTCGGCGGACGACGAAATCTGGCCCGCTCTTCTGGAACGCGAATTGCAAAATTGCGAGGTGGTCAATCTTGGGGTCGTCGGATATGGCGGGGATCAGCAGGCGCTTTTTCTTGAAAGGGAGGGGATTCGATATTTGCCCGACGTCGTTTTAGTCGGATTCTACGAGGATGACGCGGATCGCAATCTGGCCGCCTTCCGCGATTTCGCCAAACCGCAATTCGTTTTGGAAAGGGGAGAATTAAAATTGACTCATGTGCCCGTCCCTTCGCCGCAAGAGGTTCTGGCGGGGCAAACCTATCGTCCTCCCGCGAGTTACGCGCTTGATTATTTCGAGCGGAGATGGAGGCGCCGCACTGTCGAATTCGGAAGCAACAACGCCCACCTCCAAACCCGGCGGGAGGATTTGGCGCGCGCCCTTCTTGCGCGAATGAGCAAAACCGCCGAAGGTTCGGGAGCCAAAATGTTGGTCGTCTTTATTCCCTTGGACGTGGATCACATTTTTACCGAGGGTAATCTTCCCGCCGAAATGTCGCAATGGGCGACCGAAGACGGCTACGCCTTCCTCGATCTCGCCCCCGCGTTTCTGGACGCCATGCAAAAAAAAGGGCGCAGTCCCTACTCCGGCCACTTCAACCGCCTCGGACACTTTCTTGCCGCCGAGGCGATCCGGGGAAAATTGACCGCGCTTCATTGGGCGATCCCGGCGCAACCGGAAACTTTGACTCAAATGCTCGACGAAGTCGGTGAGGAGAAGGACAAAAAACCAATGAACCTCGCCGATCATCTCCGAAGGGGAGATTTGCTCTACAATCAGAATCGCCTTGAAGAGGCATTGATTGAATACGACAAAGCCCTAACGCTCAAACCTGATTTTCCGGAGATTCACAATAACACGGCGCTAACTTTGGAAAGATTGGGTCGCTCCGACGAAGCCAAGGCGCATTATCTCCAAGCCTTGCGGCTCAAACCAGACTACGCCGAGGCGGAAAACAATTTGGGGGCGCTACTCGCCGGTCAAGGCAAGACCGGCGAGGCCGTCGCTCATTTTCAATCGGCGCTTCGGATCAAGCCTGACTACGCCGAAGCGCGCCAAAACTTGACCCAAGCTCTGAACGACGGCCAAAGCAAACCTTGATCGCCAGCGCCGGCCTCAGCCTTTGGCGGCTTTGTGGAGTTCGGCAACCTTGTCCCAATTCACGACGTTCCACCACGCCGCGATGTAGTCGGGACGGCGGTTCTGGTAATTCAGGTAATAGGCGTGTTCCCAAACGTCCAGACCTAAAATCGGCGTCAGCCCCTGCATCAGGGGCGAATCCTGATTGGCGGAGTTGATCGCTTTGAGTTGTTTGTCCGGACCGACGCAAAGCCAAGCCCAGCCGCTTCCAAAGCGCGTCACGCCCAAGTTGGCCAGCGTTTCCTTGAACTTGGCGAAATCGCCGAAGGTGGCCTTGAGGTCGTCGGCGAGATTCCCCTTCGGATCGCCTCCTTTGCCGGGTCCCATGACTTGCCAAAAGAGACAATGATTGGAATGGCCGCCGGCGTTGTTGATGAGCGCTTGACGCTTCGCTTCGGGGACTTTCCCGATGTTTTTCAGAAGGTCCTCGACCGAAAGCTTGGCCAGATCGGGAAGGTCTTCCAGCGCCTTGTTGGCGTTGGTGATGTAAGCCTGATGATGCTTGCCGTGGTGGATTTCCATCGTTCGGGCGTCAATGTGCGGCTCCAGCGCGTTGAACGCGTAGGGCAATGCGGGAAGGGTGAAAGCCATTTGAAGAGTCCTCCTTGAGTGGAATTACGGATTCGCTTGCGTTTCCTTGCCGGGGGTCATTTTCCAGAGCGGGGCACGAAAGGTCAAGGATTCCGTAACGTCGGGCGCATATCTCAGTTGTTTGAGGTCATGATAGAGTATGTAGGGTTCCCGAGCGGGCGGGGGCTTGGGAAACCCAAGTTGAAGCGGAGAGTCGTATGACAATGGACAACCTCAAAATCGGCCGGAGTTTGCTGGCCGAAATGGAATTGGGGACCCTCGCCGACCGCAACGGGGACTTCAACTTCTTATTCACCGCATCATTCAAACAATCATGATTTGCGCCCAAATTGCGCGCGAGCTTGCGAATAAATATCCCTTGTCCTATCATCAATGCGATCCACGTTTGAGGATGAATCCAAACTGAAGGCTACGTCCAACTCGTCCACCCATCGCTCTCAATGGAAATGACTTCAACCAGCCAACCTCCTTCCGGACGCATCGGGCAATACGTGATCGAACGCCCTTTGGGACAAGGAGCCACGTCGCTGGTCTTTGAAGCGTTGGACGAAAAATTTGGGAGAATGGTTGCCCTCAAGGTTTTGGACGAAGACCTTGCCCACGATCCCGACGCGGTCAAGCGCATCGAACGCGAAGTCGCCATTCTCGAAAAAATCCGTCATCCCAACGTCGCGCGGCTCTATGATTTTGGACGACTGCCCGATGGTCGCCCCTATTTGGTTTTCGAGTTAATCCACGGCATTACGCTGGCGAGCGTCATCGAATCGGGCGCGCGCGTTGATCCGGAAATCGGCCTGACGTGGATGCGCGAGGCCGCCGAAGCGCTGGAAGAGGCGTGGAAGCACCATGTGATTCACCGCGACATCAAACCGGGCAACATGATGATTGACCACGACGGACGGCTCAAGTTGCTTGATTTCGGTCTGGCCAAGGCGGTCCACGAACCGCGCGACGCGGAGAAGACCAACCCCAAGGCCTTGCTCGGAACGCCGCGTTATATGTCGCCGGAGATGGCTCAGGGGCGGAGTCTGGATTATCGCGCCGACATGTATTCGCTCGGCGCGACGTTCTACCATCTGTTTCTCCGCCAATCCCCCTTCGACGCAGAGTCGCTCATGGGAATCGTCATGAAGCACGTTCAGGCTCCTCTGCCCGTTCCCCACAACGTGGATCCCAATCTTCCCCACGACATCAGCGACATTCTTGTTCGGCTTTTGGCCAAGGACCCTGCTCAACGCTACCATGATTATCACGACCTCATCAGCGACTTGAGGGAAGCCAAGCTCGCGCTCAAATCGCACGGAAGTCGGGTTCTGGCGGAGGATCCGGGATTTGATCCCATGACCGAAGGAGACCCCTCGCTGGCCGATCCGCGGCTGGGAGGAAGCGATCCTGCGTGGGGCGCGTCCTCCGCGCCGGCGCAATCCTCCGCGCCCCCTCCGATCGAGTTGGGTCCAATGCAAGCCCGACTTTCCGTGATGGACATTAAAATTAAGGAGCCGGAGGCCTCCGCCACGGCTCGCGTCTTGCTGATTTCCGCGGCCTTATTCCTTGTTTTGGGGGTCGGGATCTTCGTTTACGTGAATTTCATCGCTCCGCCGCCAAGCGAGGAAGCCGAACTCGGATGGCTCTCAAGGACGCTCGGTTCTCTTAAGATTTTCGGAGGCACGAACGTTCCCCGGGCGGAAGCCGACCGCTTGGACGATGAAACCCGTGAGCGAATGCAAACGGTCATGTCGGTCCTGAATGTCTATGAGCACCAGCACGGCGAATGGCCAACGACCCTCGGGCAACTTGTCGAGGAGGGACTGGTCGAGGAAGATGTATTGCTCGACGCGTGGGACAATCGGTTCATTTTCAATCGGACGGCAAAAACTCTTCGATCTTCCGGCGCGAATGGCGTCGAGGGAGACGAGGACGATTTTCTTATGAACGCTTCTGGAAAATTCATCAGCGAGCCGGAAAGCGTGACCGTCATCACCCCGAAGGATTGAGGGGGTTGCTTAACCGCGCGGGCGCGCGGGGCCGGAGGAACGGGCTGAAAAATCCTTCAGCTCTTTCCCCAATTTGAAAGTGACAACGCGGCGGGGAGGAATCGGATATTCTTTGAGATTGCGCGGATTGCGCCCCGTGCGCGGTTTGCGGGTCTTGACCTGAAAGACTCCAAAGTCGCGGATTTCCAGCCGCCCCTCTTCGGCGACGATTTGTTTCATGCAATCCAAAATCGTGTCCACGATGACCAGCGCCTCGGCGTCCCTCAGCTTCAGATGATCGGCGACTCTGCGGACTAGATCGAATTTAATCATCGTTCATTTTCCCAAATCGCGGCGGCGGTCGGGGATTGGGGAGGATGCCATTGAGCCGTTCGTCATTTCCCGCGCGCCGAAAAAACCCGGTCACCCTTGCCCTCTTGTCTATAAGACTTTGAATGAGTGCGCAAGGATTTTCTGGGGCGCATTTCGCTTCGGCGCATCTTCAAGCGTTGCTCTGCGGAAATTTAGGAACTGGCTCGCGGGGACTCGGCCGCGTGCCTGTCCCTCGAATTTCCGATTCTCTGGGCGCGTTTGGCATTTGCTCCCGTTTCGTGTAGCTTGATGGTCCATGAAAAGCTCCGGCAACCCACCCCTTCTTCTGACCTATTGCACCAACATTCATCCGGGTGAAAGTTGGAAGGAGATTTTTGAAAATCTGCGACAATACACCGTGCCGATCCGCGAGCGGGTCGCGCTGAATTCTTCCTTCGGGTTGGGGCTTCGCCTTTCCGATCTGGCGTCGTTGGAATTGTTGGAGCGTCCCGCGTTGGAGCAACTCAAGGGATTCCTTGAAGAACACAATTTTTACGTCTTCACGATGAACGGCTTCCCCTACGGGCGGTTTCACGGGATGACAATCAAGGAAAAGGTTTTCGCGCCCGATTGGACCCGACCGGAGCGATTGGATTACACCAATCGCCTCGCCGATCTTTTGGGAGAATTGCTTCCAGACGGAACAGAGGGGAGCATTAGCACGCTTCCGGCGTCGTTCAAGGAGTGGATTACGACGCGGGAGCAAGTTGACGTGATGGCGGCGAATCTGGCCGATTGCGTGGCGCATCTCCGGCAAATCGCCGACGCGACGGGAAAAATTATTCATCTGGGTTTGGAGCCGGAGCCGTTGGGATATGTCGAAACGGTGGATGAATTTGTAGGCTTTCTTGGAGAGCATGCCCGAAAGTCGGGCGCGAAGCGACTACAAAAAGTTCATGGATTTTCCGAAAACGACGCGCAAGCCGCGATCAATCGCCATCTCGGAATTTGCTACGACACTTGTCACATGGCGATTGAATTCGAAAATCCGGCCGCCGCTCTGGAGAAACTTCGGCGGGCAAATGTTCTGCTGAGCAAGGTACAGATTAGCTCCGCCTTGCGTCTGAAACCGTCCGTCGAGGGACTGAAGGAATTGGAGCGCTACGCCGACGGCGTTTACCTTCATCAGGTCATTGCGCGCGGGCGGGACGGGAGCTTGAAACGATGGAAGGATATTCGTCCCGCTTTAGAGGACCGCGAAGCGTTGGCTCAATCCGACGAACTCCGCGTCCATTGTCACGTTCCGCTTTACATGACCGAGCATCGCGGACTGAGTTCGACGGCGGATCACATCGTGGACTTGCTCAAAGCGATGAAACAGCAAAACAAGGTTGCCCACTTCGAAATAGAGACTTATACATGGGACGTGCTTCCCGACGAATTGAGGCGGGAGGCCATTGCCGAAGCGGTGGCGAAAGAATTTCATTGGTTCTTGGATCGGTTGGTCGAAGTTGATATACCCTCTCCCTTCAACCCTGCGTAACGCCTGCGCGACCCACCTGCGGCTGGGGCGCGTCTCCAACCTGCCGACGATTTGGAGCAACTGCCTCGCCGCTTGGGCGCTGGCGCAGGGGCGTTTTGTTCCGACGCTCGCGATAATCACTACGGCGATGTCGCTGATTTACATCGGCGGGATGTATTTGAACGACGCGTGCGATGTTGAATACGACGCCGCGCGCCAAATCCCGCGCCCCATACCCAACGGCGCGATCCGACGCAACGTCGGTTACGTCTGCGCGTTCGTATTACTTGCGCTCGGCCTGCTTCTGGTCTGGGGCGAAGGATGGGGAACCTTTGGATCCGCGCTCGGTTTGGTTTTGCTCGTGATCGTCTATAATCTCATTCACAATCGGGTCGGATGGAGTCCGGTGATGTTGGGCGGTTGCCGGTTGCTTCTTTATTTGACGGTCGGCCTCGCCGCGCGCCAAGGGCTTGATCCGGCGGTTATTTCTTGGGCGTTCGCGCTGGCTCTTTACGTGACCGGACTCTCGTATCTGGCGAAGGTCGAAGAGTCCAACGTGATGAAACGTTATTTGCCTCTGGCGTTGACGCTCATCCCGCCGTTCGTCGTCGCCTATCATCATTACGCGCCGACGCGGATTCTCGTCACGCTCGCGTTTCTGGCGAATCTCGGCTATAGCCTCTATTTCGTTTTGCGGCCCGGGCATCGGCAATTGCGGAGATCGGTATCGGGACTTTTGGCCGGGATTTGTTTGGTTGATCTCTTGGCTGTGAGCCAAATCCCCGAGCCTCTGTTTTGGCAGGCGGCCACTCTTGGATTTTTTGCCCTGACTCTTTTCGCCCAGAGGTTCATTCCGGCAACATGACAAAAAGCAAAATTCTCGTCATTGATCTCCCCACGCTCCGATTGGACTGGATCGAAATGGAAATGCCGCGCCTTCACGCCTTGGCGAAGAATTGGCATCGCTCCGCGATTGATCCGGTTTTTCCCGCATTGACTTGTCCTTCGCAGGCGTCGCTCACGACCGGCGCGTTGCCGAATCGCCACGGCATTATTGCCAACGGCCTTTTTGATCGCGGAACGAAACAGCCGGAGTTTTGGGTTTTCACCGATGAAAAAATTCAGTCGCGGCGGATTTGGGAAGATTTTCGCGCGGTGGAAAAGAAAACCGGCGTCTTCTTTTTCTTGAACATCAACGGCGCGAAATCCGACGCGATCATCCTCCCCAAGCCGATTCACAAACCCGACGGCACGATGGAAATGTGGTGCTACCACAAACCGGACGGACTCTATCCTGAACTCGTCAAAACGATGGGACAGTTCAATCTGCTTCGGTTTTGGGGACCGATGGCGGGGATAGATTCGAGCAAGTGGATCGCCGAAGCCGCCCGCCGGACAATTCTCCAAATGGAATTGGATTTGAGTTTCATTTATCTCCCGCACTCCGATTACGCGCCGCAAAAATTCGGCCCCGAGAGCGAACCGTATCGCGCCGCGCATCGGGAGTTGGACGGAGTGCTTTGTAATTTGATCGAATCGCTGACGGAGTCCGCGCCCGATTTGCGTGTCGTCATCGTTTCCGAATACGCGATGACCGAAGTTCGGCAATATCTGGAGCCGAATCGGATTTTGCGCGGGGCTGGTCTCCTGAAGATCGAAACTCGCGACGGCCGCGAATACGTGGGTTACGCGAACTCTCCCGCCTTTGCGATGGTGGATCATCAAATTTGCCATATTTATTGCGGCAAGGAAAATGTCCCGGCGATCCGATCCTTATTTGAGGCGGAATCGGCGGTGGAGGAAGTTTTCACCGACGCCGCGAAATGCGGGCTCGCTCATCCCAACAGCGGGGAAGTCATTCTCGTCGCCAAGCGCGACGCATGGTTTGCCTATCCGTGGTGGGACGATTTCTCCGTCGCGCCGGTCTGGGCCAAGACGATTGACATTCACAATAAGCCCGGCTACGACCCGCTCGAAATGTTTTGGGACGCTAGGATCAACGGTACGGCGCAGAACCTCGCGCTCATCAAAGGTTCGCACGGCGCGTTTCCGCGCGATTCCGATCAGAAAGCGGCGCTAGTTTCCAATCTGCCGGGAATTGAGAACGCGAGTTCGACAAGAACGGTCTATGAGGCAATCAAAAACATTTTGGAATAAGGATGAGTTATGCGTGAAAAAATCACAGGGACACAGAGAGGAATGTGACATGCATCGGTCTATGGGAAGCATAAGACGAATTGATTTGTGATTTTTTCCCATACCCACGCCCCATATTCCCCTCAACTTTCATTCATCCAGAAAGCACTACATATCTCTATGATGAATACTTTGGGCGGATCCGTCGCGAGAGAGTGAAAATGACATGACAGATTCGAGGAGACTTGAAAAGCCGAGCATGGGAAAAATCATTGCAGTCATCGGGACCGACACCGAAGTCGGCAAGACGATCATCACGGCGAGTTTGGCGCGGGCGCTTGCAAATAAAGGATTACGCGTGGGCGTTTTCAAGCCGTTCGCCTGCGATCCCTCGCGGCGAATTACAGGAGAGCCGTTTTCCGCCGATGCCGAACTTCTGGCGCGCGCGGCCGGAATGGAGGGTGGATCAGAGGTTGCCTGCGGGCAGTTGTTTCGCGCTCCGCTTTCCCCTCTGGCCGCCGCGCGAATGGAAGGAAAAAGAGTTGACGTTCCGCTGGCTCTGAGGCAAGCGCGGCAAATCGCCGCCGAACACGGTGTTACGTTCGTCGAGGGTTGCGGCGGCTGGGAAGTGCCGTTGACCGAGAAGGAAACCACCGCCGATTATTTTGCCAAACTCCGCGCGCCAATTTTGATTGTCGCCCGCGCCGGATTGGGAACGCTCAATCACTCGTTGTTGACCATTCAAGCCGTGCAACGCCGCAAGCTTCCCATCCTCGGAGTCATCTTGAACCAAACGACCACAAATCCGATGGGAAATGCGGAAAGCACCAATCCGGCGATTCTGAAGCAATTTTCCGGTCTTCCGGTTTGGGGACCGCTTCCTTATGCTCAGAAATTATACAAACGAATGTTGTGGAAGACCCAAGTTCATAATTTGCATCCGCTGGGGGAGATCGCCGATGATCTTCTAAAATTGATCGAGCCTCAGCGCCGGGCTACCGGCGGCGTCGCGAAAAGTTCGGCAAGAACTTGATCCAGCAGGGAGCGGGCGTCAGCGACGTAAATTTCCCCCATTCGGGGACGCATGGCGCGATAGACGTCCAACAACCGCTCGTAGGCCCGGAGCAGATCAGCCGTTCGGTAAGCTTGCGATTGCGAAGCGTATTTGTTCTGAACAAACGGCTTGGCTTTGTAGAGCGACAAATTGCCCGCCGAAGGAAAATAAAGGGCGAGTTTCTCGGGATCGTTCGCGGCGCGTTTCTCGCGTCCGATTCCGGCTTGAAGCATGAACCGTAGGCAACGAACCGTCGCTCCGTAAGCCGACATCTCCCCCTTGTCCCCTTTCCAGAGTTGGCCGATGGCTTCAAAGCAAGTCATCGCATCGCGACGGAGAATGGCGTCCTCGATCCGGAAGAATGCCTTGTCCCCCCGAAATTTTTGCGTCCGTCCGCCGATTTGCAAAAGGGTCTGAATCAAAGGGTGCGCCTCGTTAATATCTCGTCCTTCGGCTTCGTCCTCGTAAGCCAAAAAAATCAAATGATGCCCGGTTTGAGGCAAAACTTTTTCAATCCACTTGAGGCAATCGGACAAATCGGAGTTCTCGTCGTCCTCATCGTCGCCGGTTGCGGGAGATTTTGCGCGCGGCGATTTGGCCGCGCGTTTTCCCCTTGCTCCGCCGGAACCGCCATAAAGCTCGATGGGATTGACGACGACCGCGACTTTTTTCGCCTCAGGGATGAAGGACATTGTTTCCATTTCGGCGGCGATTTCCGGAAAAATTTTCGCCAACTCCACCCCGAACCGGTTGCTCTCCGGGACGTAGCTCGCCAAGTTCTCATTCCGCTCTTCGGGGCCGAGCAAATCGTCCAAAACGCGATCCCGCGCGGACTGAATTTCTTCAACCTTGTCGCCGTAAAATAAATACGCCGGAGCGGAGGGATGAGATGATTTCTTCATCGGTTGGTTCCACGGCTTAGCGATGCGAAGAATGAAAGCGCGGAATCGCCGCTCCATGCGGGATCGGATCCGGCGCGGGGTTGCAAAGTTCCGTCGGGTCGGCGCGTCGCCATGATTTCCCCCCAAATGTCTTTTCCCAAATATATCCGCTCCGGCGAATTGGATCGCGTTGCCCGGACAACTTTCAATTCATCCATGTAGCCAAAACTGATTTCGATTTCCGAGGATTGGCTTTCGTCCTTATTGGCGGCGGGATAGAGAGCCTCCAACTGAATCGCGTGGTTTTCCAGTTCCTCCAGTTTTCCGGCTTGATCCGGGACGATTAGCGCCGTCCAACATCCCAGCTTTTTGTTCGTGCTGGGATATTCCGCTTGGCGAGGCTCACATGCCAAGTCGAATTCCAATCGGAATCGGCGAAGGATTCCCTCAACCAATTCTGATCGGCTGGAGCGAACAAGCGCGACAAATCGGACGATTGAAGAACTTTGAAAATTGGAAGACGTCATGGAGCAAAGATAATTCCCGCAAGTCAAACGCTCAACCTGAATCGTCCGGCGACTCGATTGGACTTGTCACCCACTTGGGGATTTGCTATCTTCGTGCCGTTCGTAGCCGATGACCCTTGGCCGTTGGTCTCGAACGTGTTCTTTGAAAATTCCCGACTTGGCCGCGCCCCAATGCAGGGTGTCGCGTTCGCGTTCTCCACCACAGAACGGCGGGCGCGTTGTTTATTCTCTAGTTCCAATTCCGAATTCCAGTTCTCAAATTAAGATTCTTTCCGGCAGTTCCAGTCCAGCAGAAACAAAGGAGGTTGCAGATGACATGTTGAAACGACGATTCACGATCAAAGAGGCGGCGCAGGCCACGGGGCTCGAAGAAAGCGAAATTCGCTTCTACGAGCGGGTTTTCCGGGAATTTCTCACTTTCAGCCAACTTGATCTCGACAAAAATGAATTCAACGAGGACCACGTTGAAATTTTGAAGCGTGTCCGGGAACTCATCCACGTTCGCGGCATGACGATGGACGAGGTCAAGCGCGAATTGAAAACCGCGCTCGATTTGAACGCCGCAGGGTCGTCGAACGGAAAAACCGTCGAAACCAACGGCGAAGCGCAGAATGGCATTGCCGAGCAAAATGGGTCGGTGTCTCCTCGACGCTCCAAACGTGTGGCGCGAGTCTTGGCCGTCACGAGCGGCAAAGGGGGCGTCGGCAAGACGACCGTCACGGTCAATCTCGCCGTCGTCTTTGCCCAGATGGGAAAACGTGTCGCCATTCTGGACGCCGATCTGGGACTCGCCAACGTTCACATTCTCCTCGGAGTCAAACCGCGATTCAACATGCGGCACGTCATTGAGGACAACTTCAAACTTGAGGACATCATCATCGAAGGGCCGCTTGGCATCAAGGTCATCAGCGGCGGACAAGGGGTCCGCGAAATGGCGAATCTCACTTCGGAACAACGCCGCGTGGTGATGCGCCAACTGGACCGCTTGGAGCGCGAGGTGGATATTCTGTTGGTGGACACCGGCGCGGGGATCTCCGAGAATGTCCTGCGGTTCGCGTCGTTCGCCGACGAGGTCGTCGTCGTCACGACTCCCAACATCGCCGCCGCCGCCGATGCCTATTCGATCATCAAAATCCTCTTGGAGATGGAGCCGAACAGCAAGATCGGCCTCATCGCCAATCAGGTCGAGAGCATGTATCACAGCAAGAACGTGTTCAACCGGATCAACGCGGCGGCGCAGAAATACCTGAAGACCTCGCTCGGCGATTTGGGTTACCTTATCGCCGATCCGAAAATTCCCGCCGCGAATCAAGTCCGCAAGCCTTTCGTCATGGAATCTCCCGATTCCGAGGCGGCGCGCGGATTCACCGCCATCGCCGAGACGATTCTCCACGGCGAAGTCTTCCGCAATGACCGTAAAGAATCATCCTTCGAGGATCTGATGGGGGCGTTGAGGAGAAGCGTGGTGGGGGTTTGAGTTAGGGGAAGAGCAAGAGTAAGAGCAAGATTAGGATTAGGATTAAGAACAAGCAGGTGGAAAGGATAAACCATGAAGCAAGAACCAAAATCCGAAGCTCCGATTGACGATTTGGTGGATCAACCACGATACGGCGCGACGCGCGAGGCGATTGACGAATCCTCCGCGCTTCCGCTCCGTCATTTCAAACTATCGTCCCATCCCTTCGCCGATTCGGTGAATCCGGAGTATTTCTTTCGGACGGAGGCACACGAGGAAGCCTTCATCGCCATGAAGCAGTGCATTGAGGATGGGATTTCGCTCGGCCTTACGACGGCGATCAGCGGGACGGGGAAGACGCTCCTCACGCAGGTCTTAATGCAGGAGTTAGACCCACGTCTCTACCAAACAATTCTTGTGCTGGCGTATCCCGGCATGTCGCGCACGGCGTTGATGCGGGAGGTGCTGGGAGAACTGAAAATCGGCGAAATCCCCGAGCGGGCAAACCTTCACAAACTTATTTCGCTGGCGCAGAAGCATATCATTGACCAATACATGAAGGGAGTTCGTCTCGTGCTCATCATTGACGAGGTTCATTTCCTTCAGGCCGACGCGCTCCACATGCTCCGGACGCTCAGCAACATCGAGGTTCCGGAAAACAAATTGGTCACGGTGCTCCTGTTCGGCGAGCGTAGCTTCTTGGAGAAAATGAAACATCCCTCATTCCGCTCGATTTTCAGCAGGATGTTCACACGAACGGAAATCCGGCCTCTCCTGCCCGAGGAAGTCCGGCAATACGTCAAGTTCCGGTTGCTCGTCGCCGGCGGACAACCCGATCTCATCGCGACGGAGGCGATGGAAATTCTGCATCGCCAATCGGGTGGAATTCCGCGCGAGATCAACCGCATCTGTCACAACGCGCTGGCCGCGGCGGCAAGAGAGGGGCGAAAGCAGGTCGGCCCGGCGCAAATCGAGCGCGTGGCTCCCGCTTTGCCGCTGGATCGAGGGTGAAAAATGTCGCAGAATCAACAGGCTCCCGATTCCGTCTCCTTGCGGTTGAGCATCCGGCTCGGCCACTTGCCAAAAATTCATCGCGCCGATCCGGACGGAACGCTTGATGAACGGGAACCGGATGAACTTTATGCAGACGACCGAAACGACCTCAGTGGAAACTTCTCCAAATCCGGAAATATCGGCGCAACCCTTGCGGGTGGCGCTGGATGCTCGTCTGATCCATCATAGCGGCATTGGTTGTTACCTCGCGGGACTTCTTTCGGGATTCGCGCAGATTCAATCACCGATTGAATGGACCTTGATCGGACCGCAATGCGAAATTCCCGAAGGGATTAAGGTCAGGAATCGGATTGGCTTCGACGCGCCGCTATACAGCCGCCGGGAGTTTTTCAGTTTTCCCACGCCGCGCGACGTGGATTTGCTTCATTATCCGCACTACAACCTTCCCCGCGTCAGTGTTCCCAATATAGTGGTGACGGTCCACGATCCTCTCTTGCACCTGCGTTACGGTTCGTTTCACAAGCGGTTCTATCAACGCATCTTTCTGAGGCGTTTGAAATCCTCGCGCGTGAGGATCACGGCAAACTCGGAAAAAACGCGCGACGAGCTTTGCGCGCAGACTTCCATACCCGTCGGAAACGTCGCCATAATTCACTTGGGACCCGGCAAGCCCCCGCCTGATACCTCTCACGAGGTCAAACCCATTTCTCTCGATCTATCCGATGGCCAGAAGATTATTCCACCTTGGTTCTTGGCAGTCGGCATAGATCAACCTCACAAAAACATGGATTTCTTAATCGCCGCTTTTGCCATGTGGCATCTGCGGCGCCGAGAAGGGCCGCCGCTCGTCTGGGTGGGACCGAAGAAGGAATCGCTTGCCGAGTTGTCCGCCAAGATTCCGGCCCATGCCCGGAACCAAATCATTCTTGAGCCTTACGCCGAGGGAGAACGTCTCGAACAGTTTTACGCGGGAGCGGCGGGCCTAATTTTTCCATCGCTCGACGAAGGTTTTGGATTTCCTCCGCTCGAAGCGATGGCGCGTGGTATTCCGGTTCTCTGTTCCCGCCGCAGACCCATGACCGATCTCTTGGGAAATGCCCCTCTGTGGTTCGATCCTGAGGATTCGGCCACGCTTTGGCGGGCGCTGGACGTGCTCGCGGATGAACCTCGCGTACGGGAGGAGGCAATCGCGCGCGGCCGAAAGCAAGCTGAAAAATACAGTTGGGCTGAAACCGCCCGTCAAACCTTTCAACTCTATTCGAACGCGGCGGGACGATGATCCCGTTTTTTTACGCGCGTTTCGTCGAAAAAAGATTGTTCTCAACGGCTTATCGGGTTATTTTGACCCCTTGATTTGCCGATAAAACCTTGCGGGGGTGGGGTTAGGTTTCAAGGCGCGAACGCCGGACTGACGATCATGCACGAAAAAACGATCATTGACGAATCGCTGGTTCTGATCAAACAGATTCAGGATCAGCAGGTTGACCGGCAGAGACCGGTCCTGATGGTCATGGACGGAGAGAACATCAAGGCGCGGCACACGATAGATCAAACCGAAATGGTGGTCGGACGAGACATGACTTGCGACATCGTCTTGGGCGACACGAAAAGCTCGCGTCGCCACGCCCGGCTGACTTACCAAAATTTGGATACTCCCGCCGCCCCTCCGCGCATCATCCTTCGCGATCTGAACAGCACGAACGGCGTCTTCGTCAACGGACAAAAAATCAGCGAAGTTGAATTGAAGGACCGGGACAAAATTATCATCGGCACAAGCGAGATTAAATTTTGCCTGCGCGACGAATCCACGCTTCGCGCCGAGCAACGGCTAATCGAACTGGCAACCACCGACGCCTTGACCACGTTGCGCAACCGCGCCGTTTTTGATTTGGAGATTCAGCGCGAGTGGGACCGTGCGCGCCGTTATGAACGGCATCTTTCGCTCGTCATGCTCGACGTTGATTATTTCAAGCACTTCAACGACACCTACGGCCATCAAACCGGCGACCAAGTTTTGAGGGACATGGGGGCGTTGATCGCGCGCAATTCGCGTCTGAGCGACATTTCCTGCCGCTACGGCGGCGAGGAAATCGCCATCATTCTGCCGGAAACTTCGATGGAGCGGGCTTTGATCCAAGCCGAGCGTATTCGCAGTTCCGTCGCCGCCCAATCATTTGGTTCCGCGGAAAATCCCTTGAAGGTCACCGTAAGCGTCGGCGTGGCCGCAAGCCGAAGTTCGATGGAGCAGGCCGAAGATTTGATTCGCGCCGCTGACGAAGCGCTCTACCGCGCCAAGCAAGCCGGGCGCAATCAGGTCTGTTGGCAGGGGACGACAGACCAGTTTAACTTGGGACCGGATCAAACCGCCGGCGGAAGCGACAAGGAATCCTGAGCCGCCGCGTCGGGAAGGTGGATGACAAAAACCGCCGACTGGCCCGGTTTGGACGCCAGTTCCAATGAGCCGCCGTGTTCCTGAATGATCTTGCGCGTCACGGCCAACCCCAGTCCGGTTCCCTTGGAACCCTTGGTGCTAAAAAATGGCTCGAATAATCGTTCGACGTTTTCGGCGTCAACGCCCGGTCCTGAATCGGAGACTTGAATGACGATGGCGGCCGGCGCAGGCCGGGAAAGGCGTCGAAGCGCTTCGGGAGAGGCATCGCGCCGAGCGAGAATTCGAATTTTCCCACCGGCGACGTTGGCGTCCAATCCATTCTGGATAAGATTCAGTAAACAGCGATAGAGTTGGTTTCCGTCGGCGAAGACTAGTCGCGCATCCTCGCTCAAATTCACCTCGATCTCGCTCTTTTTCTCCTCGGCGGTCTTGCGCGTTGCCTCGACCAGTTCCTTGGTCAATTCGGCCAAGTCCACCCGACTGCAACATGGAGTCCGCTCCTTGGAATAATCCAACATGTCGAGCGTGAGGGCGGAAATTCGCTGAACGCTCCGACGCAGGATGTCCATGGCCTGCCGGTGCATTTCCCAATCTTCTTTCTTGCGCGCCAAATCGCAGAGCGAAAGTCCGCCGCTCACGTTGGTGAGGAGGTTCTTGACGCAATGCGAGATTCCGGCCACCGTTTGGCCGACGGCGGCCAGCCGCTCGCTCTTGAGATTGCTCTCGTAGAGGCGGGAATTTTCAATGCTGATGGCCGCTTGGCTTCCCAAAATCGCCATGGCCGCCAAATCCCCTTGGTGAAAGGGACCGAGGGAGGGATCGGTGCGATTCAAGTTAATCGTCCCGAGGACGCCTCCTCGCGCGCGCAAGGGAACGCACATCGCGGAAATGATGAAGCGTCCCGTGCCCAGCGAGGAAAATTTCTCGCTTCGCACGATGCCGTCCAAAATCGTCGGTTGATTGTGTTCGATCACCCATTCCGCGATGCTTCCCTTGCGCGGAATATATCCCCGCTGGGTCATTTCGGCGGGGAGACCCTGAGAGGCCAACATTTCCAGCCGATCGGTCTTTTTGTCAAAAAGAAGAACCGAGCCTTCCTGCGCGCTCAATTCACGCATCGTCAAGTCCAGAACGGTTGAGAGAACCTTGGGCAATTCCAGATTGGAGACAATGGCCTGACAGATGGCGAGCAGGGAAGGATTGACTTGAAAACCTGGGTGTTCGGCTCGGTGGTGTTCATGGAGGGGAGGCGAGATCGTCGGCGACTGTGAAATGGTCGCGGTCTTGGTAGGGGTGGGATCGGGGGGGCGCAGTCTCATAATCCGCTCACCGCTGTCCCGCCGATAGGCTGACGATCCCAATCTCAGTCAAATGGATTGCTATGGTTCAAGCGCCTTCAGGAGGCGTCCGCGCAATCGGAGAATGGCCCGAGTGTGAATTTGCGAAACCCGACTTTCCGTGACGGACAAAACTTCGCCGATTTCCTTCATGGTCAGCTCTTCGTAATAGTAGAGGGCGATGACGAGCCGCTCCTTTTCAGGCATGAGGTCAATCGTGTCGGCGACGGAACGGTAGATTTGTTCAAGCGTGAGGTTTTGAGTAAGGGAGGGATGATCGGCGTCGGTGAGACATTCCAGCAAATTGCTCTCAAATCCCTCTTCGCCTCCTCCCCGGAGTTCATCCAAACTGATCAGCGCCGATCCGCGGGCTTCGGCCACGAGTTCGTCGAACTCCGCGGCGTTGCACCCCAAGCACGCCATCATTTCCGAGTCGGTGGCCGTTCTGCCAAGTTTCTGTTCCAGTTCGGCGTAGGCTTTTTCCAGTCGCGTCGCCTTCTGGCGGATGGAGCGGGGCACCCAATCCAGCGCGCGGAGATCGTCGAGAATCGCGCCACGAATCCGAAACTCGGCGTAGGTTTTGAATTGGGTTTCTTGGGATCGGTCGAATTTTTCCAGCGCGTCAATCAAACCGATCACGCCCGATTCGATCAAATCGTTGACCTCGATGTGACTCGGCAACCGCCCCGCGATGCGATGGGCGATGAATTTCACCAGAGGAAGGTATTCGAGAATCAGCTCGTTGCGCCGGGTCAGATCAGCGGGCGAGGCGCCGGAGGAATCGGACGAGAAATTTTTTTTCCGCGCCTCATTTGGCTCCGAAGGTAGGGGGGATGAACGTTCCCATGCGCGTTTTTCGGAATCTTTGTAACCGTCGGTTCCGGTGTCCGGCGCCCATGGCAAAGGTGTGATTGACATTCCGAAGTCCTCCTCAGACTCCACTGCCCCAGCAAAGCGAACGATTTCACGGGACCCATCCCGCTACGTTCCATCCCTGAACCAATTCCACTTAAGCAAGAATATATCCATATTGTCAATAGGGAGTTCGACGCCCTTGATATTCAACGCTTCCCCAAAAAAATCACATTGCCCCCGACAACAAAGTTGCTTAACGCATTGATGTTATTAAACTTGTGATGCCAACCATCGTAATCTCCTTTGATTCGAATTATTTCGGCGCAGACAACGATGCGGAAACACCGCTCGAATTCGGCAACAAATTGACGCACAATTTTAGTGAATCGCCAATTTATTGACGTTCCAATCTTAAGGATGCAGATTGGAGCGAAATCATTTATTTTCAAGATCAAGGATTTTTACCGCCATCCTCGGCGGGCAACGCAAAGGAAATGAGTTGAACTTCCTCTTTCTCGAAACGGTCGGATACGAATCGGCGCTGAGACTTTCGGGTCATCATTACGCGCGGTTGTTGGTCAAGCGCGGTCATCGCGTTGTTTCGCTCTCTTCTCCGGTCTCGCCGTTCCATTGTCTTTCGCGATCACAGGATATCGAACGGAGATTTGAAAATCATCGCCGGGGATTCACGGAGGTTCCGGGGGGCGTTCTGCATTACGTTCCGCAAGCTTGCTTTCCCGTCCGCGACATTTTTCCTTTGGACCGCGTCTGGGCGTTGCGGCTTTCCGCGCGATCTTATCGAAGCGACGTGATGAGTCGTCTGCGAAATGTGTATTTTAAGCCTGACGTCGTCAGTCTTCAAAACCTGATGTTTTATCCCCTTGCCCATTGCTTCCCGAAGGCCATTTTGCATTACCGAATGGTTGACCTCATCGAGGGATTCACCGACATGCCGGCTTCAATGATTCGGCTGGAGAAAAAAATCTTGGATGAAGCCGATTTGGTTTCGATTACCTCGGAGCAATTTGCCTTCAAACTTCAAGGAGCCAACCGCGCCAAGATGATCGTCGCGCGCAATGGCGTGGACGTGGAGCATTTCAGCGCGCCGAGACCGAAACCGGCGGCGTATTCGGCGGTTCAATCGCCAATCGCGGTTTACGTCGGCGCACTGCGGGCTTGGTTCGATTGGGATTTACTTCATCGCGCCGTTGAAGTCTTGCGCGACGTTCATTTTTTCGTCATTTCTCCCGATGCCCCGCGTTTGGATATGGCGCGGCTTCCCAATTTCACTCATCTGCCCGGTATTCCTTACGAAGAAATTCCCCCGTATTACCAAAATGCGACGGTGGGCATCATCCCCTTTCAGAATTCGCCCTTGGTCAGCGGGGTCAATCCGATCAAAATGTTCGAGTGTTTGGCGGCGGGAACCCCGGTTGTCGCTTCGGATTGGCCGGAGTTGAGAACGATGAATGCTCCCATCAGTTTGGCGCAAAACGCCGATGAATTCATTGGTGAAATCAAGCGATCCGTTTCAACTGCCAAGCCTTCTTCCGAATCTTACAAGGAATTCCTTTCCTCGCACAGTTGGGACGCCAATTTGGATGTTCTTTTGGCTCGAATTGGCTTAAACTTATCGCCGCCAAAATGAGCAATCGAACGCATCAAAGCCGTCTGCCGGAGGACGCCGTCATGGTGATCATGGCGGGCGGTTCCGGAGAACGATTCTGGCCGGCGAGCAACCGATCCACCCCGAAGCAATTGTTGAAGCTCCGAGGGCGAACGACGCTGATTGAAGAAGCCTTCAATCGGGCGGCGGGGTTGGTTTCCTTGGAACGAATTTACGTTGTCGCCGGAGAAGAAATAAGAAAGAACATTTTCCGAAATTTGCCGCGCCTGCGGCGGTCCAATTACATAGCCGAGCCGATGGCGCGCAACACGGCGGCATGTTTGGGCCTCACCGCTTGCAGAATTGAAGCGATTCATGGAACCGAAACGCCGATTGGGATTTTGACGGCGGATCACGTCATCGAAGAAGGGGCCTCATTCCGCTACGCCATTGTCTCCGCGATGAACCACGCCGCCCACTCCGACGATTTGGTGGTCATCGGGATTCGCCCCACGCATCCCGAAACCGGATATGGATACGTGGAGTTGGCCCAAAAAAGAAGTCTCCCGCAAAATTCAACTTCGACAGAACCGGTTTATCGTGTCAAGCGCTTCACTGAAAAACCGGATCTGAAAACCGCCCGACGTTTTGTGAGCAAGAAAAATTACCTTTGGAACAGCGGCATGTTTTTTTGGCGAGCGGGCGTCTTGCTGGAGGCGTTTGACCGATTCCAGCCGGAGATGGCGGAGCGATGGAGGCGATTGCGCAAAGCGTCTTCCCATCAGCGTGGCGGTTTGGTCAAAAGGATGTTCAAATCGCTTCCTTCGCTCTCGATAGACGTCGCCATCATGGAGCGCGCGGATCACGTTGCCGCTGTCACGGGGCGTTTTAAGTGGGAGGACGTCGGAAGCTGGGACGCCCTTGCGCGCGTCAAGCCGCTCGACGCCGACGGCAATTGCCGAATCGGTCCCTCCGTAGCGCTGGATTCCCATGACAACATCATCTACAATGGGAACGACCATGACGGAAAGGGAAGTCAGACGATGATCGTGCTGAACGGCGTTCACGACTTGGTGATCGCTCGGACGGACAAGGCCATTCTCATCACGCCCAAATCCGAAGCCCAAAAAATCAAGCAAGTCGTCCGACATTTGAGGGAAATCCATCGGGAAGACCTTCTATAATTCCGTGGAAGGAGATTCCAACATGATTCAAAATCAACAATATTCAAGGTTCCGCATTTCGGCGCGTTCGGTTTCGATTCAGATGCTGGCGTTGATCCTCTTCGCCGAAAACGCCGCGACTGTTTTCGCGGCCAATCTGCCCGAAGGGTGGCTCACCGATTGGAAAAAAGCGACGGCGCAGGCCAAGGAACAGAAGAAACCGATCCTCGCCGTATTTTCAGCCGCGTGGTGCGGTCCCTGCCAACAAATGGTGCATGAAGTTTATCCCAAACCCGCGGTCAAGGAAGTGTTGAAGGATTGGGTCGCCGTTTATATTGACGAAGCGCAAGATCGCAAGACGCTGGAAAAATTCAAGATCGAGGCATTTCCGACGTTCATCCTGCTTTCGTCTCAGGCGGAGGAGGAGGATCGCGTCATGGGGGCGCGGGCCGAAAGGGATTTTGTCTCTCTTCTAAAAGACCACAAACGATTGACCGCGCGGTTGGCGGATCTGAAGGCCAAGCTTGACAAGGATGAAAAGAACGCCGCGCTCTGGAAGGATTTGGGGGACGTTTACATTCAGAAAGACAAAGCCGACGAGGCGATCAAGGCGTATGACAAGGCCGCGTCGTTCGATCCGGAAGACAAGACCGGCGTCGCCGCCGACGTTTACTTTTACCATGCGCTTCCGAAGAAAAAAACCGAGCTTGAGGATTCGATCAAAAAGCTCGCGGAGTTCGAGCAAAAATTCCCCAAGAGTTCTCTCATTGCCCAAGCCGCGCTTTATCGGGCTTGGATGGTCGCCGACGCGGGACGAACCGAGGAAGCGATTAATCTGCTAAAGGACGGCATCAAGAAATTCCCTGACACCGCTTCCGGTGACCAAATGAAACAAACCTTGGAAATGTTGGAGAATGAAGCCAAGGAAGAAGCGAAGGAAAAAGAAAAAGCTCACGGTGAATCGCCGAAAACCAATCCGGATTCACCAAAAGCAAAATAAATGCGATCCGCTGGACGCGGATTGTTCTTGGCGTCTTGGTGTCTTTGTTTCTTGGTTGTGAGGATCATGAGACTTCGATGTTTTTGCGCAGATAAGTCTCCAGCGCCGAATTTCTTCGGCTCCGTGCCACGTCGCGCACCGCCTTCCATAACGCCTGCTTGCTCCCGACGATGCAGGCGAGTTCCCGCGCGCGGGTGAGCGCCGTGTAGAGCAAGTTCCGCTGAAGCATGACGTAGTGCCGCGTGTGAAGGGGAATGACGACGGCGCGATATTCCGAGCCTTGGGATTTGTGGATCGTCACGGCGTAGGCGAGGGTCAGTTGCTGGGTTTCATCCGCGAGGTAGCTGACCGTCCTCCCCTCAAAGTCCACGAGGATTTCGCCGGACTCGGCGTCGAGGAAATTCACCCGTCCGATGTCCCCATTGAAAACGTCCTTGTCGTAATTGTTCGCCATCTGCATGACGCGGTCGCCAACGCGCAAGGTTTGCATCGTGTCGTCCTCATCTGTTGAGTCTGCCGCTTCGACCAACACCGAATCACTTGGGGATTTTTCCTGCATTTTTGGCGGGTTGAGAATTTTCTGCAATTCGCGGTTGAGAGTCCGGACGCCCAGCTCGCCACGCCGCATCGGGGTCAAGATTTGAACGTCACGTTGCGGATTGAATCCGTATTTTCGAGGAATCCGCTCCGCGACGAGCGTCTTGATCGTTTCCAAAATCGCGTCCGGCTCCTTGCGTTCGATGAAAAAGAAATCGGGCGATTCCATCCCGCGCGGCGACTCCAGAAGCGGAGCTTCGCCGCGATTGATCCGGTGCGCGTTGACGACGATGAGGCTCGATTGCGCTTGGCGAAAGATTTCCGTGAGGCGCGCCACGGGCATAATTTCCGAGGCAAGCACGTCGCGCAAAACGCATCCCGGCCCCACCGGAGGGAGTTGGTCTTCATCGCCGACCAGAAGGAGGCATGTTCCGTTCCCGATGGCGCGGAACAGGTCGCTCGCCAAAACCACGTCGAGCATCGAAGATTCGTCAATGATGACCAGATCGGCTTCGAGC
The DNA here is from genome assembly GCA_964598765.1 of uncultured Candidatus Sumerlaeota bacterium. Taxonomy (GTDB): domain Bacteria; phylum Sumerlaeota; class Sumerlaeia; order MVZB01; family JAJFLK01; genus CAZRCZ01. The sequence goes on from CAZRCZ010000003.1 coordinate 132,003, forward strand.
GGTTTTCTTCCGTCATGCGAGAATCGTCCCGTGTGCGCTTGAAATCCAAGAAGGCGGTGGATCGTTTCGGCCTGCATGCGGGAGGTTTCGGAGAGGCGTCGCGCGGCCCGCCCGGTCGGCGCGGCCAATTTGACGGTCAATCTTCCCTCTTGAAAAAGTTTAATGATCGCGCGCAACGTCGTCGTTTTTCCCGTGCCCGGTCCGCCGGTCAGAACCATCATTCCCTCCCGCGCGAGGGTCAATGCGGCTTCGTGTTGGGTTTCGCTCAATTGAAATTTGAACCGACGTTGAAACGTCTCGAGAGATTCCTCCAAGTTAATTTGCGGGAGACGGCGTTTGGCGGCGAGAATCCGGCGCAAATGGAGGGCGCATTGGGTTTCGGCCTCATGGAGCGTCGGAAGAAAAACCGCCGTCGCATCGCCGATCTCTTCCTGAATTAGTTTCTTCTGCGCGATCATTTCGTCCAGCCGTTGCTCAACCCGGACTTGGTCGAGCGCAAGCAGATCAGTCGCAAGCTGGATCAAGGATTCCTCCGGCAGAAAGGTGTGCCCTTCCTCCGCCTGCGACTCAAGAACGTGAACCAACGCCGATTCGATCCGTTCGGGCGAATCGCGCCCGACGCCAAGTTGACGGGCGATGGCGTCGGCGCGATGGAACCCGATTCCGCGAACTTCCGCCGCGAGGCGGTAGGGATTGGAGCGCACGATGGAAAGCGCGGAATCGCCGTAAGCCCGGCGCAGTCGCGCGGCCCATGAGGGAGCGATGCCGTGATCGCCGAGGAACGTGGTCAATTCGCGGTCGCCCCGGCTTTGCGTCCACGCCCGCTTGAGCGACTCAAATCGAATGCGGGTGATCCCCTTGACCCTGCGCAATTGCTCGACGTCGCGGTCCAAAATTTCAAAGGTCTTCTCGCCGAATTCCGCGACGATTCGACGCGCCAGAACGGGACCGATCCCCTTCAACGCCCCCGACGCCAAATAGGCTTCGATTCCGCGCGCGCCGCTCGGAAGCGAGGGTTTGAACCAATCGGCCTTGAATTGCGGACCGTGACGCGGATGGATCGCCCAGCGTCCCTCCGCTTCGATGCACTCGCCAACTTCGATCCCCGGAAGCGAACCGACCAGCACCACCTCTTTGCGTTTGTCCAGTTTGTCCGGTTCGACCTTTTCCAGCGGCTCAAGCTTCACCACGCGGTAGTCGTTCTCCGCGTTGTGATACGTCAAACGAAGAACGGTTCCTCGAATGCGCTCGGTGCGGGATTCGCGTTCGCCATTCATGATCGGGGGGGATGCCGCGCAAGCCTCAGCCACAAATTGTCGCGTTGCCCCTCGCGCCACATGCGCGGATAACAGGACCAGACGCTGGACTGCGGAAGATAAACGGAGTGTTGGGTCGGGGCAGGGGACCATGAGAGGGGCACTTGCTGATTCGCCGGAACGGAATTCAGGCGATAGAATTGCTCCCAGTATTGCTGATCGTAGGCGTCGTAGAGAACGTGCGCGTGAGCCTCGGGGCGCGGGTCGCGGAAAAAGCGGCGGTAAAATTCGATGAAATCCTGCGAGCATCCCAGCAACTGAACGCCGACACCGACGGCGAGCAGGGAAACGGCGAGGATTCTTTTGGCCGGTCCCCAATTTTCCGCCAGCCAGAAGGCTATGGGAATCGCCAAGAAGGGATGGATCATAAAAATATGGCGCGGTCCCCAGCACCATCCTCCCGCCCAATTTTGCCATTTGGACATGGCGACCAGAGGGACGATGACCGACAAGGCGACGCCCGCCGTCAATTCGACGTTGCGCCGAGTCATCGCGCCCCAGCTCCAGAGCGACAAGATAAGCGGCGGGGAGAAAAAGAAGAGTCCCTTGCCCGCGCTGAATAGAAAGCCATACAGCCCGGCCAGAACCGGAGCGCTGAAATGGATTCCCTCCGGTTGGTCGGCGTAGCCGGTGACGAAGGGACCGCCGAAGTGCAGGATGTTCAGGAGAAGTAAAATTGCGCCGCAAATCGCCGCCGGAATTCCGAAAAGAAACCAAGCGTGGAATTTGGAATGAATCGGCTGGAAGGCGTGGCGAACCGGTCCGATCAAGACCAGCGCAAGTCCGGGATACATCAAAACCGAATCCATGCGCACGAGAGCGGAACATCCGGCCATCAAACCGGCCAGCACGACCAAGAGAGCCGATCGGCTTCGGGTGCTTTTAAGAAGGGCAAGCCAAGAAGCAAGGATGAAAAAGACGGCCAATGTCTCGCTGAAGAAGGGGCGACTATGCGCCCATGCCAGCGTGCCGAAGGCATAGAGGAGAGCGGTGAGCAACGAAGCGGCGGAATGTTGGGTCAATTCAAAAAGAAGCAAATACAAGATTCCCGCAAGAAAGGCCGCGACGAAAATGTTGAAGAACGAACAAGCGAATCGGGGCGCAATATCGTTGGTGGGATGCGGAAATCGTCGCGCGGCGTTCTCGTCATCAGCAATTCCATAGAAACGTTGCCAATCTTCATCCGAAGCGGATTTCGCCACGGCTTTTCCGATGGCATAGAACGGAATCGCAAGGATTGGCTGACCGATGCCGTATTGCGCGTATTCCTCCCCGTCCGTGCCGCGACGCGTGCCGAAGCCCCCCAGTCCGGACGCGTCAACGGCAAGCGAGTGATTCTCATAGAGCGAAGAAGTCGTGCGAAAAAGAATTTCTTCATCGGGAGAATAAAGGTGTCCTCCTGCCGTGAGCGTATAGACTCCCAGCGCAAGGGCGAAGATGAGCAGAGCTTTCTTCACTTTTGTCTCGCGGCGAGATTCACTTCGGCGTCGCTCGCGCGCAGATAATCGGGAACGGCGAGAAAAGGATCAATTCCCGCTACCCCTTTCTTTAAATCTTCAGCCCCGCGCAGGGCGACAACGTCGGCGGAAGGACGATTCCAAGGAGGCGGGACGATCCGAACCTTATTTTTAAGACGAGATAAGAGGTCAGCGCGGTAAACGTCCGCGCCGTCGCCGCTGAACCAGATTTGAAGTTGCTTCAGCCTTTCGAGCGCGTCCAACAGCGATGCGCATGATTCAACGACGTGATCGCGGATCAATTCCGGTTCTTCAGCGCCGCGAGATTGATAGACTCCCGAGTAAATTTCCTTTCGCCGCGCATCGAGCAAAACGCACAGCAAGTCACCCGCCGCGGGCCAACGTCGCGCGAGGCAATCTAGGGTGGAATAAATATAGAGCGGAATCGAAAGCGCATGGGCAAGTGTTTTGGCTGTCGTCAATCCGACGCGAACGCCCGTGAACGAACCCGGTCCGCGAGTTACTGTGATGGCCTTTAAGTGTTCCTTGGTTCCTCCGGTTTCGCGCAAGATGGAATCAATGTTCGCCAACAAGCGCCGCGAGTATCCGGTCGGACAATAAGCCCAACGCTGGGCAAGCAGATTGCCGGCGACATCGGCCAGCGCGACGCCGCCGTAAGGCGTCGCGGTTTCGATGCCGAGTATCAAATCCCTTGGGCGATCACCTTTGGGGACCGACATTGTTTGGTCTCAAGGAACCGCCATCGGCGGAATCAAGGGTTGCTTCAAGTCCTCCAAGCGCGCGGCGGCCAACGGGGCTTCGACGCTCTTCGGATAATCGCGCTGAATGGTTTCGTAGAAACCCTTGGCCGCTTCGGTCTGCCCGCGAAGTTCGGCGCAAAGACCGCGATTCATCATCACCTTGACCGACGATTCGTAATTGGGAAATTTTTTGTCTATTTGCTCGTAAAGCGATGCGGCGGGTTCAATCTCTCCCAACGCCAACCTTGCGTCGGCCAGCCCCTCCAGTATTTGCGGAGATTGATTCAAATCGGAATAGCGGCTTAATAATTGCTCGTATTCCTTCCGTGCGCTCTCGTATTGCCCCGCGCGCAGAAGGGCGAGCGACACTTGGATGTCGGCCTGTCGCCCTTTTGCCGGATCAGTTTCCATGAGGCGATACGCGCTCAGTGCCTTGACCGCCGTCGGATAATCTCCGATCACGATGGAAAGTTCGCCGATGCGCGCCAGAGCCTCGCGAGTCGCCGGAGCATTGGGGTAAGTCTCCACGATGGCTTGTAGCTCCTTCACGCCTTGCTTCAAATCGCGGTTGGCTCCCGCCGCCAAAAGCAACGCTTCCGGCGCTTCGGGCGACTTCGGACTATCTTGGGCGAGTTTCAGCAAGAGCGCCCGCGCCTCGCGGATTCTCCCCGCGTCGAGCTTGGTTCTGGCTTCGGCAAGTTGTTGCGCGGGAGAAATCTCCGGCGGGTTTGACGGGCGCGTCTGCGGCTCCGTAGTTGCCGCTCTTTGGACGACGTTCGTCTCCGGCTTGGGAGTCGGGGACGCGGAATCGGCGGGAGGCTGTGGAGCGACGGGGGGGACATTCATCGGGACATTTCGCGCTTCCAAAGTTGGACTTGAAAGATTTTCGACGGTCGTCGTTGGAGGCGCTTGAAGAATTTTCTCTTGCGTTGCGACTGCCGAAGAGTCCGTTGGTAGTTCCGATGATTCGCCGAGAAGCACCGGCTCCAATTTTGCGAAGGTGCGCCGCCCTTTCAGAACCGGCTTCAACCTCACCCGCGTCAGCGTCGGCGTCGTCGGGGAATTGTCCGTAGCGGGGGACAGACTCCATCCGTTGAGGGCGATCATCCCAAACCACACCACAAGAGATGCCGCCATTCGAACAACAGCACGACGCTCAGCCGCCGAAAACTTAACATTCCATCCTGACATAAATTGACCCTAGCATCCCCGTTGCGGTCTCGCAATGAAGGAAGCGATCCGGAAGGCGCTCACTGCTGTTAAATTGTCATCGTAACGCCGATGTTGCCTGCGGATGCAAAAGTAGGGAGGGCTTCGGACAAGATTCTGGACATTCGCCAAGCGAACCATGACAATATCCGCCGGAGAACAAATCATGCGCGGTTTGGCTTCCAGCCTCGTCAACATCGCGGATCAATTCAATCTGCGCCCCTCATCGCGGGTGGACAACCGCGAGGGAGTTCTTTCCGCCGGGCAAATCCGAACGTGGAAAGAAGACGGCATTCTTTGTCTTCCCTCTTTTTTCTCCTCTTACGACACGGACAAGATCAATCAATTTGTTGATGATCTGTGGGCGAATCGCCGCAGGGACGAAAATCCCTTCGTGATTGACGTTTTCGTCGGCAGGCCGGATCAGAAACGAATGAAATTCGCGGACGCTCCCGATGACGCAAAGAATTTCACCTACAAATTGAACGATCTCTTTCTGGAATCCGACACGATTCGCGCCATGGCCTTGGACGAGCGGCTCTGCGGCGTCATCAAAGCCTTGCTCCGCGGCGATGCCATGGTTTTCAATTCCCTTACGCTGGAGCGGGGAAGCCAGCAGGAATTTCACTTCGACACGTTCTACATGCCGCCGCCGGTCAAAAACAAAATGTTGGCGGCGTGGATCGCGCTGGAGGATTGCCACCCCGACGCCGGGCCGTTGGCTTATTATCCGGGGAGCCACAAAATTCCCCCGTATCTTTTTTCCAACGGCAAACTCAATGCCATTGCTGAGGAAATGCCGAAATTTCGGGAGCAGATCCGGACCGAACTTCAGCGACGCGGCATGGAGCCGATATCGTTCATGCCCAAGCGCGGCGACGTCTTGTTGTGGCACGCGCAAATGCTTCACGGCGGACTGCCCATCAAAGACCCGGCGCGGACGCGCAAAAGTTTAGTGTGCCATTACTTCCGTCAAGGGGATTTTCCTCCGTGGTGCAGTCGGGAGTTCGCCCCAGGAAGATTTTATTTCGTTCGAGATCACCAAAAGGCGGATGACTAATGGCGGAAACAGAAAACCTCGTCTGCAGGGAATATGCGACCAAGGACAAATCGGCCTGTGTCGGCATCTTCGCGAGCCTCACGCCGCGCTATTTTCGGGCGGGAGAGTTAAAGGACTTCATCGCCTTTCTGAACGGCCTCGATCATGACCGTTGCCGATTCGGCGTTGTCGAGGATGCGGACGGTAAAATCATCGGTTGCGGCGGGATGTGGATCGAGCGGGAAAAGGGAGTCGCCTCGCTCTGTTGGGAAATGGTTCATCAGGAGAATCAGGGTCAGGGGATCGGCAAATTCATGTTGGAGGCGCGGCTCCGATGGTTGGATGAATACCCGGAGATCAACCACGTCATCGCAAGCGCCGCGGCTCACTCCTCCGGTTTTTTCACCAAGCAAGGCTTCGAGACGTATCATGTCCAGAGCGATTATTTCGGCCCCGGCCAAGACCTGCACGACATGAAGCTGAAAATCCGCTAGAACCCGGAGACGGGTTTCACCGATTGACGCGGATCAAGATCGCCCAAATGCGAAGCATCGGCGGCGGCAATTAGATTCCATCCGCCTTCATAGTCGGCAACGGTGACCGACGTGTTGGGATGTCGGATCGCGCCAAGGTCCGCGTCGTTGAGTCCGATCTGGCATCGCAGGAAGGAAGCGCAAACCATTCCATGCGTGACCACCGCGATTTGACGTTGATCGCCATTGGCTTCGAGCCGCAGAAGCTTTTCAACCGCCTCTTGCACACGCGCGTCAAACGTAGAGCGACTTTCACCCTGCAAGGGCGCATAGTCGGGATCGGTGAAAAAGCGAATCGCCTCGGTGTAGGATCGGTCCACCAATTCCCCCGGGTCACGCTCGCGCCACAGCGATTCATAAACGACGGGGACCGATGTGCGGGCAGACAGGATGCAGGCGGTCATCGCGGCCCGACGGACGTCGCTGGAGTAAATTCGCGTCAAGGGGATGGTCTCGAATCGCCGCGCGAGCCGTGCCGCCTGCGCGATGCCGAGGTCGTTGAGCGGTTGCTCCGTGTGGCCTTGAATGAGACGATGGCGGTTGTAATCAGTCTCGCCGTGGCGGATCAGGTGGAGCCTCAAGTTGTGCGCGAGTCCCTTCCCGCCCCTTCGAGCGGAATCGCCTCCTCGATCAACATGACTGGAATGCCGTCGAGGATGGGGTAAAGGTACCGGCGATCCTCGCGGATCAAGCCTCCCTGCAGAGGGTCCTTCACCGATTGATCGCTCCGATTTTTCAATTTTTCCTCGCGCTGAAGGGCGTTGAGTTTTTCGATCAACGCCGAATCCGCAAGGTGAACCGGGGTCTTGTTCTCCGGGCAAACCAGAATTTCAAGCAGTTGGGGATCAAGAAGACTCATGCCGCGCGGCTCCTCTTTGGCTTGGATGGTCCATCCTTTTTAACTATGATCGAGAATGAGCGAGCTTTCAATTGAATCCCGCCGAGCCCAATCCGCAACCGCAAAACGCAAACCTTGTTCAAGCGAACGCGTGGTTGCCGTATTGCGGAGTCTTCGCGTTGGGTTTGGCAGTCCGCGTTCTGTATCTGTTTAATCTGCGCCATTCCCCCATGATGGATGTCGTCGTCGGGGACGCGGTGGAATTTGACAAATGGGCGCAGGCGATTGCCAAGGGAGATTGGATCGGCGACAGACCGTTCCAAGTCGCGCCTCTCTATCAATACTTTCTCGCCGCGATCTATGCGGTTTGGGGACGTGATCTCTTCGCGGTGCGGTGCGTACAAATTGTCCTTGGGGCGGCATCGTGCGCTTTCCTCGCCGGCGCGGGATGCTTTTTCTTTTCAAGGAAGGTTGGAATCGGTTCGGGATTCTTGTTGGCTTTGTATCCCCCCGCTGTTTTTTTTGACGGCCTGATCCAGAAGGCGTCGCTCGATCTTTTCTTTATGACTCTTTTTTTGCTTTTCATCGGGGCATTTCAGGAGCGACAAAGGTGGCCGCGATTGTTCGCCGCGGGTTTGGCCTTGGGGTGGCTGACCTTGACGCGCGAGAACGCCCTCGTTCTCGCGCCGTTGATTCTCATTTGGATTTTCACGCGTTGGAAAAACGAGGCGGTTCGATTGAAGATGATTTGGAGCGCGCTGTTTCTCGGCGGATTCGCGCTTGTCTTGCTTCCGGTGGGGATTCGCAACAAAGTCGTCGGCGGTGAATTCATTCTCACCAGCTCGAATTTCGGATTGAATCTCTATCTCGGAAATAATCTCAAGTCCGACGGATATTACGCCGCCCTGCGCGAGGAACGGGCCTCGATGAATTACGAATTGGAGGACTCCCGCGCGCTAGCGGAAATGGATTTGGGCCATTCGCTTACCCCGCGAGAAATTTCCCACTATTGGGCGAAGAAATCGCTCGATTACATTCGCTCCAATCCGGGGCGATTTCTGAAAATTCTCGGACTCAAATGGACCATGGTTTGGAACGCCGGCGAAATCGCCGACACCGAAGATGACGCCACTTATTACGGTTATTCATCCCTGCTCCGGATTCTCGACTGGTTTTTTCATTTTGGGACGCTGGCGGCGTTTGCCCTCTTGGGTTTGCTCATGTCTTGGGATCGGCGCGACACACGTTGGCTCCTCTGGACGATGATCCTGATTTTCGCTCTAAGCGTGACCGCCTTTATTGTCTTCGCCCGCTACCGCTATCCGATGGTCCCCCTGCTCATCCTTTATGCGGCGGAGGCTCCCTTCGCCATTGCCGATTCGTGGCGCGCATTGAACTGGAAGAAACTGGCTTGGTGCGGCGCCGTTGCCGCTCCGGCGGCGCTGTTCTTCAACTGGCCCCTCAAGCTCGATTTCGATCAACGAGCCAACACGCTCACCAATATCGCGGGGGGATACGCTCAGCAGGGCAAGACTGAGGAGGCTATCCGATATTTCGTCGAGGCCGTGAAAGTTAATCCGATGTTCAATAAAGCTTATTACAACATCGGGATTTTATTGACCAATGAGAACAGATTTGAAGAGGCTGAAGCGCAATTAAAAGAGGCGATGCGAATCCAGCCTTCGGCGGACGCCTACTGCGCGTTGGGTTACAACGCGATGCGACGGGGCAAGACCGATGACGCGATCTCGCTGTTCCGTCAAGCATTGGACCTGAAGCCGGACCACGTCGCCACGCATCAATATCTGGGACAATTGCTCGCCGATCACGGAGATTGGGAAGGGGCGGTCGAGCATTTTTCCCGCGCCTTGCGGTCCGATCCGCGCAACGCCGATCTCCACAACCGATTGGCCGTCGCGCTGGCAAGCCATGGCCGAGCGGATGAAGCCATGAAGCATTTTAACGCGGCCTTGCAAACCGATCAGGCCAATCCCGACACGCACAACAACATGGCTGTCGAGCTGGCGCGCGAGGGAAAGCGCGAGGAAGCGATGGATCATTTTTTAACGGTTCTGCGCGTCAGTCCCGGTTTCCCGGGCATTCACCGCAACATCGCCACCATACTGGAGCAGATGGGAAAAATCGGCGAGGCCGAGACGCATTTGCGCGAGGCGATTCGAGCAACTCCCGATGACGCCACCTCGCAGAACAACCTCGGCGTTCTGCTGATCCGGCGGGGTCAAGTCAATGAAGCGGCCCAGCATTTTGCCGAGGCGCTCCGGATCAAGTCGGACTACGCTTCGGCAAAGCAAAATCTTCGCCGGGCATTGGACGCCGGGGCAACGCTTTCGTCGGGGGGCGCAACAACGCCGACTCTCGAAGCCAAGCCCGTTGAGAAAGCGAAATGAAGAAGGCATGATGGATGATTGGAAATGAATTCATTTCAACTCGGTTCCGTTCTCATCTCCTCTGAAAGGCCCTTCCTGATCGCCGGTCCGTGCGTGATCGAATCGGAAGACCATGTTCTTACGTTGGGGCGGCGCATTTCCGCCATTGCCAAGGAAGAGAATATGGACCTGATCTTCAAGGCTTCCTACGACAAGGCCAATCGGACATCGGGCGATTCGTTTCGGGGTCCGGGTTTGGAGGAGGGCTTGAGGATTCTAGCCAAGGTCAGAGAGGAAATCGGCGCGCCGATTCTGACGGACATCCACGAAACGTCGCAGGTCGAGCGAGTGGCGGAAGTGGCGGACGCCCTCCAGATTCCCGCCTTCCTTTGCCGCCAGACCGATTTGATCGAAGCCGCCGCGCGAACGGGACGGTGTGTCAACGTGAAGAAGGGACAATTCCTTGCTCCGTGGGACATGGTTCACGTCGTCGAGAAGGCGCGCGAAGCCGGAGCGGAAAAGATCATGGTCACCGAGCGTGGCGCATCCTTCGGATACAACAATTTGGTTTCCGATATGCGCTCGCTCGTCGAACTTGCCAAACTCGATTGTCCCGTCGTTTATGACGCGACGCACAGCGTTCAGACTCCCGGCGGCGCGGGAAAATCCAGTGGCGGCCAACGGCAGTATATCGAGCCTCTCTTGCGCGCCGCCGTCGCCGTCGGCGTCAACGGAGTCTTCATCGAAACGCACGACGATCCCGATCATGCCAAGAGCGACGGTCCCAATGCTTTGCCTCTGGATCGTCTCAGGGGAGTGATCCGAATGGTCAAGCGGCTGGATGCCGCGCGTAGGGAAATCGCTCCTTGAATCCGAAGTCGTGATATGGCCAAGGCCCTGCTGGTCAGCCGCCAAATTTCCTAGAAATTTCGCCTAAAATGCGCCATCGAAGTTGACACGGCCCCCACGGGCGTCATATAAAGTTTTACAGAGATTGTAAGCCTCGCCAGTCTTTCCGGGAAAGGAGGATGATCAACTCTCAAACGGACCACCATAATAATACCTTTTTCCAAAGGCGACTCAACCGATGAAAGGAGGAAATGAGTTATGCAATTGGCAAAGAGATTTTGTGCATTCGTGATCGTGGCGATTGTGGTTGTGGCGATGTCCCGTCAATCGGACGGGGCCGTCGCTTTGGACACCACCGCCAACGGTCAATTCACCTCCAACAGCAACTCGCTTCCCGTGGCCATCACCGTCAACGGCGCCAACAGCAACCGAATGCTGGTCGCGGTCATCCAACTTCAAGACAACTGCAATGATTCGTCGTCCGATGCTTTGGACGCCAACGTGACCGTCAGCGACAGCATTGACGGGTCGTTCACCCGTGTCACTGGCGGGGAAAACCTCAACGCCACCGACAACTACCCTCGATCCGACACGGCTTGCGTTACTTCCGCTGGAGGCTGGCGGGCGACTGAAATCTTCGTCCTCAATCCCGCCGCTCCGGGCGTGACCGGCGGGGGACATACCGTCACGTTGAATATGTCCTTCGGCAATGGGATTCAGATCAAGCGCATCCGAGTCTATTCTCTCTATGGCGCTTTGAGCGGCACAACGTCGTTCACGGCGATTAATGGGAGTGTCAATGCTTCGAGCTACAATGGCTCCATCAGTGTGGCCAACACCGGAAGCTTTCTGATTTCCGGGATGGTGGCCGCCCAGAGGAGTAGCTCAACCTGCACGACCACCAGCACCGGAGCGGTGACAAGCATGGCGGACAATGCCGCGAATGTCGGCAATGCGAGACAAAATGGATCGTTTTGTCTGACCAACGTTGCCGCCTCGCTGGATCAATTCCACGTGGTCAATCCGGCGGTGGGGACCTACACGGTGAATTGGACGTTTGCCGCGACGGCCCAAGTTGACCGCAACGCCACGGCTAGCATTGTCATTGATCCCCAACCGGCCCCGACGCCGACCTCGACGGCCACTCCGACCCCGACGCAAACCCCCACGCCCTCCCCGACCGACACGGCAACCCCGACGCCAACGCGCACTTCAACTCCGTCTCCAACCCATACGGCGACGCTTTCGTCCACCCGAACGGCGACGCCCTCCCCAACGGATACGGCAACGCCGTCGGCCACCCGATCCGCTACGCCGACTCCCACGCGCACGGCGACTGATACGCCCACACGCACGGCTTCGGATACGCCAACTCGGACGGCGACCCTTTCGGCAACGCAAACCGCCACTCTAACGCCAACCGATACAGCGACGCCGACTCCGACGGGTACCCCAACACCTTCGCCGACCCAGTCTGCGACCCCGACGCCAACGGATACGCCAACACCTTCGCCGACCGAAACCGCGACGCCAACGCCCAACGCGACGAGGAATTGGGATATCTACGAATGACCGGCAAGCGGCCGGGAGTGAAAGACTGAATGACAATTCGCATGGGGCGGCCAGAATTCAAACTTTGGCCGCCCCATTTCATTGACGGGCCATCCCGCCAACGCTTTCCAAACCGCAAGTGACAAAGACTCATTGACTTTCCGGCGCGGAAATCGCAAAAGGAGGATTCTGGATGCCTCCAAGCGTCGGGGAGGCCGATCCGGGGTAAGTGTAACAATGAGTCTTCAAATCTACATTGACGGGAAGTTTTATCCCAAGGAAGAGGCCAAGGTGAGCGTCTTCGATCACACGTTGCTTTACGGCGACGGAGTGTTCGAGGGGATTCGCGCCTATGGCGGATGCATTTTCCGCCTGAAGCAACACTTGGATCGGCTTTACGACTCGGCCCAATACCTCATGCTGAAAATTCCGCTCGACCGCGCGGCGCTGACCGAGGCGGTGGCCGAGACGGTTCGGCGGAACAACATCAAGGACGGTTACATCCGTCTGGTCGTCACGCGCGGCGTCGGGACGCTCGGGCTTGCACCTTGGAATTGCGACGGCGCGACGGTCATCATCATTGCCGACAAAATTCAGCTTTACGCGGAGGAAACTTACAAAAACGGATTGAGGCTGGTGACTGTTCCGACGCTCCGCAATCGCGCCGAATCGCTCAATCCTCGGGTCAAGAGTTGCAATTACCTCAACAACATCCTCGCCAAGATCGAGGCGCACAACAGCGGTTGCGAGGAGGCGCTCATGCTCGACGGCAACGGCTTCGTCGTCGAATGCACGGGCGACAACGTCTTCATTATCAAGAACCGTGTGATTTACACACCGCCGACCTATCTGGGAGCCTTGCGCGGCATCACGCGCGATTGCGTCATCGAGGTCGCGCGCGAAAAAGGCTACGAAGTGCGTGAGGAACCCTTCGCGCGCTATGAAGTTTTCACCGCCGACGAATGTTTCCTAACCGGAACCGCCGCCGAGGCCGTTCCCGTCGTGGTCGTGGATCATCGGACCCTCGGCGACGGCAAACCGGGGCCGATCACGCAAGAACTCATCGCCGCCTTCCGCGCCCGCACGACCACCGACGGGCATCAGGTTTATCGGTGAGAATTAAGCCGTTCCCTTCCGTGTCGAAGTAGAAAGGCCCGCGCTATCCCTGCATAAGTTCGGCGCTCCCCGAAAGATCCCGATGAGCAAACCGATTTGGTCCGCCGACTCTTTGAGCAAAACGTCAGTTCGCACTGCACGGTTGCGCGGCTTGGTTTTTTCCCTCTTTCCAATCGGATGGTTCGTCGCCGTCTTCGTCTATTATGGATATTCGCGCATCGGCGATACCTTTTGGCCGATCTTTATGCTCTTTGGCGTTCCGGTTTGCGGCGCGATATGGACGTACGGACTGATCGTTCGACAATTCCTCCCCATCTCGCGCCGTGAATGCAGAGAGCAACTTGCGGTCACTCTTCTCCCTCCGGAATCCCTGCCCAAGGCTTGGATCATCGGCAAAGTATTCCCATTTCTCTTCTGCCTAGCCTTTGTAATCGGCGCGATAGGGATATTGTTGACGATTGAAACCATGATTCACGAGGTGCTCGGCTTGATTTCGGCGTTTATTTTCATTCCCGTGCTCAATTTGGGGTGTATGGCCGTCGTCCTGTCGCTTTTCATGGGTCTGCGCGTTTGCCACAGATTATGCTTCGAACGCCTGTCGGGATTGGATTTGTGGTTGATCGGATTGCGAGACTTGACCATCTTCATCGGCGCTCCGTATCTTCCGTTGGTGGGCATTCATATCGCTCTCTACCGGTTTTGGGTTCTGGCGGAAGGCGATACGATCGGCTGGATGTTGCTCTTCCTTCTATATGTCCTCGTCACGCTTTTGCTCACCCCTTTCATTTTGGCTCGTGCGCAGAATGAATTCTGGGAATTGTGCAAGGATTTTTACACGTTCGAAAGAGAGGGGCGAACAAGAGGCATCGCTGACACAATTCGAGACAAACAGCAAGCAGGGTAGAAACGATGCGGTCGGTCGCCGCGTCTATAATGACTGGACAGATTCCTTTAATTTTCCGTTCACCAGTTTGTGCAATGAGCTTGAGATGTAGGTCTGGTAAGGGACGCCGTCTCGGGCGGCGCGTAGTTGCAATTTCTCCAGATCCCTTGAGGAAATTCGGATATTGATGCGGCGATCCTTGAGTAGGGCACGACCCGCGGCCTCTTCCAACGCCCTCTTTTCCTCTCGAAAATGTCGGATCCTCTTAAATTCGCCCTTCTCAAAGTCACGAAGAATGCGAAGTTCATCGTCGTCCAATGAGATTTTATTCCGTTTCATGACAGGTATTCCTCCTTTGCCTTGCGGCTGGGAATGATTGTTTTCAAGAAGCGAATTCCTCGGCTCTTGACATAGGGAACAAGCCACACGTAGCCATCGGCGTCAAGGACGAGGACATTTTGGTTCGGGTAGCGCTTAAGATTCGGGTGTTTGATCACGTCGAGAATCCGCTTGTTTTGAATGTGGATAAGAACGTCCTCGAAGCAAATTCCCCTCATTCTCATCAGTAGTTCGTTCTTTTCGTCACTCCAATCAAAATCGCTCACGAGTCAAAAACTACCAAAGTGTGTGCCTTTTGTCAACAACCAGCGCGCCTTCCAGCCGGCTCATCACGCCGCCGCGAGGTCCTTGCGACGCCATATAAAATAGCCGAGGACGAGGCAAACCACGAGGATCACCGACAAGATGGAAAGGTCCGTTGCGCGAAGATGGTTTTCACGTAACACGCGGTTTGGGATGCAGTAATAATAAATCGTCCAAGGATGAATCACTTTGAGACGTTCCCACCAGACCGCGCAGAAATCGAGCAAATAGGAAACGACCAGATACGCGACAACCGATCCGATGGCGCGGTTGCGCTCGTTGAAAAAGGCCGACGCCAAGACCGAAATCGCCACGACCGCGCAGGAAATCACCGCGACATTGACCGAAACCAAGAAAAACGGCATGAGCGGGACCGGTTCGCCATAATCGAAAATGTTGGTCCACAAAACCGTCGAGCCGAAGATGACGCCGACCAGCGCGATTTGTCCGACCATCGGAATCAACGTCGCCAGCGCGTAGATTCGTCCGCGCGTGATGGGGCGCGCGAGAAGCAATTCCATCGTTCCGCGCTCCAGTTCGGCGGTCAGCAATCCGGTCGGCGTGGTTCCCGCGTTCACCATGAGCATAATCAGCACAATCGGATGTTGATACCCGATGGCGACGATGCCCTTGATGTTGCCCTCCATGAGTTCGTTGCCGCCGATGAACGCCTTAAAAATTTTCGGCGCGCGGTCAAGGATGTGCAGAAACGCGCGCAAATCCTCGCGATCGTGAAGCATCGCGGCCAAAACCGTCTGCACAATGAAAATCACCAGCGCGAGAAATAGCCAGATCAGAAAATATCCGGAGAGCCAATAACGCAAAAGAACAAATGGATAGGGACGACGGAGCGACGGGTCTGCCATGAGTCAGGATTCCCCTTGCTCTTGATAATAGGCCAGAAACGATTCCTCCAGCGTGATTTGCGGCGAACTGAGTTCTTCGATTTCGTATTGCGCCAGCCACCGGATCAACGGATCGGGCGATCCCCGGAAGCTGACCTGCCAACTCACGCCGTTGCGGCGAAGAATCTTGAAGGCGTCCAATGAAGGGGGAACCGCGTCGGGAACGGGACTTCCATGCTTGAAGGAGAATTCCAGAATCCGCTCCTGTTCGGCGCGAAGATCGTCAATGGATTTGACGGCGGCGAGCCGTCCGCGCCTCAAAATTCCGACGCGGGAGCAAATTTGCTCGACTTCGCTCAAGTTATGCGAGGAATAAATGATCGTCACGCCGCGCGAGGAAAGCTCGCGTAAAATTTCGCAAACTGTCCGTCGCACCAATGGGTCCAATCCGCTCGTCGGCTCGTCGAGGATCACCAATCGGGGATCGTGCTGGAGCGCGAGAAGAAGCCCGATTTTTTGGCGATTGCCCAGAGATAGGCTTTTCACGCGGCGATCCAAATCGAGTTCGAGTTTCGAGGCCAGCTCGTCTCGTCGTTTGCAATCGGCGTTCGGGTTGCCGATCTTGAGCATCAAGTCGCTAATGCGTCGTCCGGTGATTCGCGGCCAGAGACGCAAATCGGCGGGAAGATAACCGAGCCGCTCATGATTGCGGTCGGAGCGAAGCCGAACGGGATCACCGAAAAGTCGGATCTCTCCTGCCGTCAGCCGCAACAATCCCAGCGTGGAGCGAATGACCGTGGTTTTTCCCGCGCCGTTGGGTCCGAGAAATCCAAAAATTTCCCCCGCGTGAACGGTCAGCGAAAAATTCTCCACGCCCCGCGCATGACCGTAGAATTTAGTCAACCCGTCGGCTTCGAAAACGGGCGGTTCGCTCATGGCCGCGCTCACCGTCCCTTGTCCCGATATTGCGGCGGATCCCATTTCGCGTTGCCGTTGGTGTCGGCGATTACCGGCGACATCCAAGCCATCGAGGGGACGCCCATGCCCGGCGAACGCGGCGCGATTTCGACCGTTTGTTCGGAGGAAACCGTCACGCTCAACAGGGTGTCCGCGTTGCTTTTCAATTCGGGATTCAACTCGACCTGTCCTTCCCATTCGAACGGCTTCCGGAAACCCGACACGCCGGACGTGTCGCTCTGTTTCCAAAGCATCACGCCGTCCTTGCACATTTCGATGTGCGTCATCGTGGCCCAGAGGGGGGCGGTCAGTTTGAATCGCACGAACGCTTTTTTGCCGGGTTGATACAGTTCCCCTTCCTTTCGCCCATCGCTCTTGAATTCGATGAACGGACCCGAGGTCACCTGCCAATGTCCCGCCTTCATGGCGTCGAACAACGCCTTTTCCGTCACCTGCGACGGATCGGATTGATCGGTTCGCACCAACAGGCGAGGATAACCCGGCTCGGACAAGAACGGAACGCGGGCGTCGGAGACCGGCGCGGGTATGTAGAAACGACTGCGGAGCGTGTTGATGTAAACGAAATCCTTTTCCCATCCAAAGACCCACGGGCGATCGGAGGGGCAGACGTTCACCGCGTCAATGGAGAAATCAATCGGCTCGGTCCGCACGTTGTCGTTAAAAGCCATCTCGTAAACGTTCCACTTTGGCAAGAAGAAGTATCCGTTTCCTTCTCCGCTTCTATTGATGGCTTCCGAGTAGAGATGAACCGCTTCAATCAGCGCGCCCGGATAAAGCCGCCGCAACGCGCCGATGAAATCCGCCGCTTGCGTCATATTCTTCCACTGCTCGCGCGCGACTTTGGGATCGGGCGCGCCGGAGGGGACGGGATAAACCAAGAAGTCTCCCCATTCCGGACGCTTGGGCAGGCGAGTGCGGAATCCCCGGCTTGAGCCGAGTTTACGTTGAAGCCCCATTTTTGAAATGACGGGAGACAGATCGGTGATCTTTTCGTCGTCCCCCGTGACGATCCAATCCAAATCCTCCGCCGCCGCCATGAGCACGACGTCCTCGGGCGTCAAGACGCAATCGGGAGTCGCGTTGGTCAACGCGCCGATTTGAACGCCGAGCCACCCCGGCGTCGGGGATGTTTGCTGGATGGCCAAGTTTGCGGAAGTGGTTTGCCCGTAGGCCATCTGGACATCCACTTGGGTGAAGTCGCACCGAATCCCGTGCATCGCTGTCAGAGTGTAAACGCCGTCGCTCATCTCAACGGTTCTACCCTCCGGCGGGACATAGAAATAATTCAGATAGCCCGTCGGCGAAGTAATGCCGTCGAACAGCGCGGCGGAAGCAGGAGGAACCGGCTCAAATTTCACCCGCGCCGCGACGGTTTGCGACGTTTTGGAATCAAATACCTGAACATGCAACAACGCGGGTCGCGTCGTGTGAATCGTCCGCTCCCGCGGCGATCCCGATTTGACGACGATTCCCTGCGCTTCCATTCCAATTTGTCGGGAGCGCCCTCCGGCTCCGATGAAAAAACGTCCCTCCGCTTTTTCCATGTCGGTCATGGGAAGAACGGTGCGGAAGTTTCCGTTGGCATCGGTTCCGATTTGCTCAAACAACTGACGGCTTGGCGGTCCGATTTTCCGATCATACCAATAAACGTCCACCCAAGTGCCGGGAGCGGGTTCCTTGTCCTCCCGTTGAATCACCTTGCCTTGAAAGACTCCGGTCGGTCTTCGATTTCGGTCCTGCTGAAATATCTGCGAATCAACGGAGTCGTAATTGCCGACCCCCGCGAAAATCCAGCGTGTTCTCTGCTGTTGACGGCTTCCTTCCGCTCCTTTGTAACCGACGGTTCGGGTGCGGGAACGCGCGAAGTTGCCGTGAAGTTGTCCCTCAAACACGGCGACGCCGATGCTCAAATTTCCGGCGTGCGTCGCAAACCAATCCACGTCCAATGTCGCGCCGCGAGCATCGGGAACCCCGTGAACACCCGTCAAGACGACGCCCGGACCCCAATTGGCCGTATCCGCGATGGACGTATTCTGGTCTCCCTCCAAAATTTTCGTCTCCACTTCGACGCGGGTTTCGTCCGGAACAAGCCAGTAGATCGTTTGGACGCGAATCTCCCGATCGTCCTTATTGAACGTCGAGCCGGTCAGCCGCAATCCGACGGCGGCGCGCTGAGCGCCATCCGGGGTCGGCGCGCCGCTTGCCGCGGAGGGATTGTCCCGCTTGATAAACTCCGCCGAATCGTAATCGAGGACCGGCTCGGAAGCGTCCGTTCCGAGCGCCTGCGTGAAATCTCCGAGGTAGTCTGCCTTCACGTCCCCCGCGATCAAATCTATCAGCGAGCCTTGGCGTTGCTTAAAGTAGGGGGAAAGAATCACGTTGAACGGCTCTCCCTTTTTGCGCGGCTTGACTGCCGCGAAATACAGCGAAATTTTTCCGTTCGTGAGCAAATAATCTCCCGCCGTCGCCGTGCTCAAGTTCCCGGCTGCGCCTCCCAAGGGAGAATCCAGCAATCCGATTTTTGCCGTCCCAACCGCCTGTGGTTCCAAATTGAGAACCTGATCGCGGTTGATCGGTTTCATCCGCGGCGGCTCGGGCGTCGGGAGCGGCGTCAATTCGGCCTTTAGCTTTTGATCGGGATAAAGAGGATTGTAGGTGGTTTC
Source organism: uncultured Candidatus Sumerlaeota bacterium (assembly GCA_964598765.1). GTDB lineage: Bacteria > Sumerlaeota > Sumerlaeia > MVZB01 > JAJFLK01 > CAZRCZ01. Next base: position 151,070 of record CAZRCZ010000003.1, read on the forward strand.
GGTGGAAGCGTTGTAACTCGTTTCAGTGCCCGCGCTTTTGGCGCGCTTGGGTTTGGTCTCCTGTTTGCCGCATCCGCCGCAGGACGACAAACTCGCCAAAAACACCGCGCCCAAGATAAACCCGAAAACCCGAATGGTCCCTCGTAGGTTGGATTGGCAAGATTCCCGATTGGAGAGTTCGCTTGGATTTGACGCCTGATCGTTCATGGATTCGTCCTACTTCCTTTTTCCTTGGTCGCGGGCATAAGCACAACTACGTTGACAAAGAATCGGGGCGAGGTCAATTATTACTCCCTCTTTCGGAGGCAAAACGCCAACCTTGTCGCCGGAAGCCTCCAATCCCGAATCATGCGTTCCTTGCCATCATCGCCGAGCCTTTTCCGAGTTGACCGCCTTGCCGCGTTTCTTCCTCTCGCTTTCGGATTCGGTTTCCTTGCCATTGCGTTCCTCGACGCGCAAGCTGATGAACCGCCGCAAAGCCCCGCGCCCCAACCGGGCACTTCTTATGAGTATTTGGGGCGGCTATTAGACCAAAAGGTGGAGCAATTTGATTGGGGGGGCGCGACGCTTGAGGTCTTGGTGATGGATTTGGAATCCAACATCACCATCCTTGAGCGCAAGTCCGAGGTCATGATGCCTCCCGCTTCGCTGGCCAAATTGTTCCTTGCCGTCGCCGCTTTGGACACGCTCGGGCCGGAGCATCGCTTCCTGACCGAGTTGAGCTGTCGGGGTAAAGTCCAGCGCAAATTTCTCAAGGGGAGTTGGTTGGAGGGATTACTGCTGGTTCGCGGAGACGGCGACCCGACCTTCTCTTCGGAGCTATCCCCCAACACCGAGTCCTCCTACGCCACGTTCGATCAATGGGCACAAATCCTCAAAAAAATGAACATCCGGACCGTCAAGGGGACGATCCTCGTGGACGAATCGGCGTTCGACGTCGAGCGGTTTCCGCCCGGCTGGCCGTTGGAGAATTTTGGGGATTCCCATTTGCCCGAAATCTCCGCGTTGAACTTCAACGACAACTGCGTGGATTTGTTTTGGCTCGCGGGGAAAAAAGAGGAAGCACAGGCGCAATATCATCCCTTCCCCGATCTGCCCGATTACGTTTTCATTTCGAACAACGTTCGGCTGGCATCGAGAGGGGAGATGCAACGCCGTTACGCCCGTCCCCTGAACGCCAATCTCGTCACCGTGACGGGGAACTTGCCCCTGCGGACGGAAATCCATGAGCGCGCTTCGGTGTTGAGTCCGGCGGAATTTTTCGGCCACGCGCTCAAGGCGCGCCTCGCCGAAAGGAAGATCGAAGTGACGGGCGGCGTCCGCCTGCTTCGCGCCCCCGCGAAGAATTCCGCCGCTCCCGAACAGCTTGCCGAGGAGGAGGAAAAAGAATTTCAGTCGCTGGACGCGCATTCCTCGCCGCCGCTACGGGAAATTTTGGGCAACATGCTCCGCTTGGATCGGACGCTGGACGCCGAGGTTTTTCTGAAAACCTTGGGACGCAAAAGAACCGGACGCGCGGGTTCCTTCGCCGACGGTTGCGAGGCGGTGATGGACGCCCTGCATACGCAGGGAATTCGGACTTCGGGGATGGTTCTGCTCGACGGCTCCGGCATGTCCACGCTCGACCGCGTCTCCGCCCATCAAGTCATGAGCGCGCTGGCGTTGATTCATTCCAACCCCCGGTTCAAACTTTTGGAGGGATGCTTTCCCGAAGCCGGGAAGCCGGGCGCGCTGGAACACCGCTTCGCGTCGGAAGACGCTGAAGCCGGTTCCCTAAAGGAAATTAGAAAGGAAATTCGTGGGACAGGATCTAAACCTACATCACCTACATCCCCGCCGAAATCCCCGGAACATCCTCCCGCCGTCCTCGCTCTTTCGGGCGAAATGAAGGGAGTGGAAACGCTCGCCGGATGGGCGCGCACCCAATCGGGACACCCGATCCATTTCGTCTTTCTCGTGACCGGATCGAAACTCACCGCCAAAGAATTGCAGGAACGCGCCGACGCGGTGATCTTGGAAATCACCCGCTCGGCGATAAATTGATTGTTCACCGTAGGTTGGCGGCGACAAGAAAATATCGCGACGCAAAACAGCAACGCAGGAAAATTCTCACGCAGAGGCGCGGAGACCGCAGAGGAAATGAGAAGACCAAAGACCGATGGTTTTCTCTGCGAACTCTGCGCCTCTGCGTGAGAAATAGCGTTGAATAAATTCCCCGCGCTTTGGAAGACAACATTCAGCGGATCGAGTTTCCAAACACGACCTCGGGCTTAACCGATGTGGAAAATCTGCTTCAAAAATCCCGCGAAGCTCACGCCGTCTTTCTCGACGTAGGAATGAAGCCCCGGCAGAAAGAAACTCACGCCCAAATAAGTGAAAACGACCGCCGCGAAACCCAAAACCGAAAGCCAAATTCCCTTCGGTCCACGCCAGCCCATGAAGAGGCGGAAATGCAAATAGAGCGCGTAGATCATCCACGTAATCGCGGCGGCGGTTTCCTTTGGGTCGAATCCCCACGGGCGACCCCACGCCTCCGACGCCCACACCGCGCCCAAAATCACTCCCCCCGTCAGAATTGGAAATCCAATGGTGATGATGCGAAACGTGAGGCTGTCGAGATAGAGAAGCGTCGCGTCGGCGGCGACGTCGTATCCGGCGCGCCGGATCAACATCACGCGCCGGACCAGATAACAAACCGCGACGAAGAACGCCAGCGCGAAAAAGGCGTAGGAGGTCAGCATCGAGGTGACGTGAATGTGAAGCCAATACGATTGGAGCGCGTCAATCAGCGGAAGAATTTTGCGGCCGTATTGAAGCGGGATGTTGTTGGCGATTCCCATGAAGAACGCTCCGAGCGTCGCGCCCCCCAACCCCACGACCCGCGTGCGGTAATAGGCCGAGATGGCGATGCTCATCACGGTCATGACGGCGATGATGAAAACCGCCGACTCGAAAAGATTGGCGACCGGCGTTCGGTTGGCGAGAATCCCCCGGATCACCATCGCGGAGACGTGAAAGAGCGCGCCCAAACCGAGCGACGCGCCGGCGAGCGCGGAAAACAATTTTTTTCCGGCCAAATTTTTTCCGGCCAGATAGGAAACCAAAAAGATCAGCGCGGAAAAGCAGTAAGTCCAGCCCGCGAGCCGGAACAATCCGACGTGCGAATCCCAACGATCCAATTTGATTTTCCATTCAGGGACGAAAGTCGGAACGCCCAGCGAGCCGAGCGCGCCGACCACGTCGGCGGAGGCTTGGTTGAAGCCGGCGGCGTCCCCCTTCAGAAACGCCTCTCCCGTTTTTTCCCACGACGCCACGAGCTTTTCCTCGGCGGGACTTTTCTCCCGGACGTGAACGGCGACGTCTTCAATCGTGCGCCAGAGGTCTTTTTCTCCTCGGAAATTTTGCGTCGGCACGATGGTCAATTTTTGCGCCGGAGCGAGCAGGAGGTCCCCCGTCGAAAAGAGATGACCGAGTTCGGTTTTGATCTCCGCGCTTTTGGGGCTTTTTTCAACTTTCGGGCCCCATTCGGGCTTTGCCCGCTCCAAGGCAAGCGGAGAAATGTAGGGAGATTTGTCGGAAACGCCCAAAATTTTTCGCAGTTCCGGGTGGCGGATTTTCAAGAGCGGCTCGTTGATCCACGCTTCCGGCTCGAAGGCCATCGAGAACATGTTTTCCATTGCGCCCCGTCCGCCGTAATTGGCCGAACCGGTGACTTCGCGGACCGTCTCCTTGGCGAACGTGTAGAGCGATTTTTCCAATCCCCCTTCTTGAATCGGAACCAATTCCCATACCGAAAAATCAAATCCGGGATGATTTTTGACCTTTGGCAATGACGGTTCCGTCGGTTCATCCGCCGCTCGGCTCCGTCCCGGCCATGAGGTCAAGAGCAGTAAGACGAACGCCGCTTTCAAAAAAGAGGTGATGTGGCAGAGCCGCCCTCGGATGTGGCGGAACGTTTTGAATGATTTGTCCTGATGATTGTCGCTCCTGTTTAACATTTTTTCCACCTCTCTGTGTTCTCTGTGTCTCTGTGGTGAATTTCTCTCCCTCATAAACTCGTCGAAAGCTTCGGCCTTGATCCCGGAACCGCGATCCGGATTTCCGGTTGCATTTGAACTTCTTTGTCGGCGGACCATCGCGCCATGACCTCCGCCAATTCATCCTCCAGAGCCTCCCTAGAATACCGCGATTCGCCGCCGATCCATAGGGTCTTTTTGTTCCAATCCACGAACGCCCAGACCCGCCGCCGCGAGACAAAAAACGCCAGCACCGGACCGGACGAGGCGAAAATCGCCCCCAACCAAACGACCGGAATCCCCGGATTCTTGCTGATCGCCAGCGTCGTCATGTAGGTCGGGATCTTGTTGAACGATTCCAGTGTGTAATTGCCCGGAATATCCAAGCCCGCGTTCTCGCTTTCGGCCATCGGAATCGGTTGTCCTTTCTTCAGGCGGTAGTTCTTGTTCGTGGCGATGCTGGAGTGTTCCAAGGCGATGGTGACGACGGCGCGATTTTCGATTCCCTTGGCGGATGAATCCGAAGGCGTCGCGCCGCCGATCTTTTCCATCGGCGACTGCGCTCCGGCGTCCGCCATGGCAATGGGATCCATCGCAACGTCGGTGATAACAAAAGTGATCGCGCTCTGCGGTTCTCCCGCCGACTCGGGCGGTTTCCGATCCTTCGTGAAAACCCATTCCGATCCGATCATTTCCTTGTTCAGGGAAATGGCAATCAGCGCGGCGGGATTATTGGGATCGTTGCTTTTGTTAAAGATGTCGCCTGTCGCTTCGTCCTTCGCATAGTCGGGGAAGAACCGAACCATCTCGATCCGATAATCCCCCATCGGCGATTTGACACTGCGCGCCAAAAGTTTTTCCTTCGTCGCCACCGACCAAATCGCCTCTTGGCGCGTCCCGCCGCTTTCCACCGCAAAGAAAAGATCGTTGTGCCCGGGGAGCGGCGTGATTTCTTTTTGGCCGGAAATGAGATAAGTCTCGAATTCGTAGTTTTTTTTGTTTCCGTCCGGAAGATTTTCGGCGAGCTTCACGAAATATCTCGATGGAGCTTCCTTGTCCGACAACTCCCGATAACTCGTCTGATGAAAAAACCACCCTTGATAACTTACCTTGTGATTGACGCGCACAAACTCGTTGTCCTGATTTCCGTTTTTATCGGTGAAGGTCAGCGTCGTTTTGTATTTTAACGCAGTGCTGGTTCCGGGATATTCCGTGAACTCAAAATCACGGCATGTGACCGAAAATCCCAGCGGATTCTTGTCTTTGCCGTCGTCTTGTTTGCTGTAATAATCCGCAGTCTCCCCTTCGGCCAAATTGACGTTCCCATCCTCCTTGAAAAGCGACTCGCCGAGCGAACCGAGAATAATCGAAATCAGTCCGAGATGCGTGACCGTCGAGCCGAAACGCGAGATCAAACCTCGATGGGCGTAAAGGCCGTCGGCGTCGTAGAACGTCCGGTAGCCGAGTTGATGAAACGCCTTCGCCAGCGACGCCATCAAGCCGCGCGAATCCTCGATCCGCGTCTGTTTGAAATTGGCGCGGTGCTTGATCTTCATTCCTTTGTAGATGTCTCCGTTTTTGCGGAAGAAGGGGAGAAATTGCGGATAGGTCACCTCGACGTAGGTCATGTAGGTGTTGAGGAGCAGGTTGACCCCTTGCAGGGTAAGAAGCGAGCGATACCACCACGTCTTGAAGACGATCCGGAGCGACATGCCCGATTCATGCGGAAGGAATTCGCCGATCGTGCTGGCAATGGCGATGAGCGTCAGAACGGTCAGCCCGAGTTGAAGACTTCCAAAGAATCGAATGACGGGATTGTGCACCACGCTCGAGACGAACTCGAACTTTTCGACGTATTCGGGCGGTTTGGTTTTGGCCATTCGGATCGAACCTGATAAACGCTTTGCGTCTGGACGCTTGCCCTTTCAGTTTAGAAGATACGGGAAAGAGGGTAAATCAAAATCGGGTTGGGATAAATGCCCGGAGAGCGCAACGCGCCCCCGACCCGTCCTGCCTCAATATCCCCTAAATCAGGACCAGACGATTTTGAAAAGGGTTGGGTTTTTTCGGAATCTTGATTCCGGCGAGAAGAACGGAAGGCTTGGTGCGGGCGGAGGGACTCGAACCCCCACGGATTGCTCCACCAGATCCTAAGTCTGGCGCGTCTGCCAATTCCGCCACGCCCGCGCGAATTTCAGGATATTACAACGGGCGAGCGTCGGCAAAGGATTTGCAATAGGCTCTACTCAAGCCCCGTCTCCGCCATTTCGACCGCCGCCAGCATACCCTTGGCTTTGATGACCGTCTCTTGAAATTCGTTTTCCGGAATGGAATCGGCGACCAATCCGGCGGCGGCTTGGACGTAAGCCGCGTCGTCCTTGATGAGAACCGTGCGGATCGTGATGCAGGTGTCGAGGTTGCCGTTGAATCCGAAATAACCGCACGCGCCGCCGTAGGGACCGCGCCGCAGATTCTCCAGTTCGTCTATGATTTCCATCGCGCGGATTTTCGGCGCGCCGGTGAGCGTCCCGGCGGGAAATCCGGCTTGCGCCGCGTCGAAGCCGTCGCAATCGCTTTTCAATTTTCCCGTCACGTTGCTGACGATGTGCATGACGTGGGAATACCGCTCGATGGACATGAGATCGTTGACGCGAACCGATCCGGCCTCGCTCACGCGCCCGCAATCATTGCGCCCCAAATCCACCAGCATGATGTGTTCGGCGCGCTCCTTGGGATCGGCGAGCAGTTCCTTTTCCAGCGCGGCGTCTTCTTCGGCGGTCGCGCCGCGCCTGCGCGTCCCGGCGATGGGCCGGATTGTCACCTCGCGGTCGTGAACCGTCACAAGAATTTCGGGACTTGAACCGGCAAGTTTTAGATCGCCATACTTCAAGTAAAACATATAGGGAGAGGGATTGATCGCCCGGAGCGCGCGATACACGTCGAACGGATCGCCGTGAAACGGGCGGCTGAACCTCTGCGAGAGGACGATTTGAAACGCATCGCCGGCAAGAATGTATTCGCGCGCCTTCTCCACTCCCTTCTTGAATTGCTCCGGCGTCATGTTGGAAGCGACCTTGGAATTGCGGATCGCGGATTTCGGATCGCGGATGGGGGAGTCGGGGGCGTGAACGGGAGGATAATCGGCGTGGGTGATGGCCTTTCCTTTCAGCCGTTCGGCGAGAACCTCGATTTTGTGGATCGCTTCCTTGTAAGCCGCTTCGGGCGAATCCTCGACGTGCGCATTGTGGATGATCAACACGCGACGCCGAACGTGATCGAACGCGACGACCGAATCGGCGATCATGAAGAAACTGTCGGGAAGCTGAAGATCGTCGGGATTGCGGTCGGGAAGTTTTTCAAATCGCCGGACGAGATCGTAAGCCATGTATCCGACCGCGCCGCCAATGAACGGAGGCAAACGCGGATCGGCGACCGGACGATACCGCCGCATGAAATCGCGCAGGAATGAAAAGACGTTCGGACAATCGCGGATGTCCTCCTCGTCGTTGCCGCGCATGATCATCACCTCGGAGCCGCGGCTCCGAATCACAATCGGCGGATTGCAACCCATGAAGGAATATCGTCCGACTCGCTCCCCCTGCTCGACGCTCTCGAGAAGAAATGCAAATTCCCCGTCGTCGAGTTTCTTGAACGCCGAAACCGGCGTCTCCATGTCGGCGAGCAATTCGGCCCAGACCGGAATCAGGTTTCCCTGCCTGCATTTTTCCTTGAAGGCGTTGAGATCGGGTTGGATGTTCATGCTTGTCCCCGCGCGAATGTGGACGGCGGGATTATCACACGCGGGGACGGGGATTCTCAATGCTTATGGATTTGGAGGATTCAACGCAAGGACGCAAAGACGCAATGATGTTGTATGATCCGCTTTGCGTCCTTGCGCCTTGGCGACTTTGCGTTAATGCCGAATCGCCTCCTCACTTCGCCCCGGCGACGGGCGGAACATCCGCGTTGGGGGTCAGCTTGGCGGGGAAGGTGCGTTGGGTCGCCTCGGTCCAGACGTTGCCGGTTCCGCGACCCGACCAAAACAAATCGCCGCCGGGCGCGCTGAATTTCTTGAACCGCTCGTCAATTTTCGCCGGATCCTCGCCGTTCTTGGCGAGCGTGTTGTCGTGAATGAAATTGCCGTCGGGATTCGGTTCGACGTCCAGCTTCGTCGCGTCGGGCAGAACGTCGGCCAAACCATACATGGCGATTCCGTAGTTGTTGTGGCCGGAAATTTCATTGCGCGTGATCTCGCTGTTGTCCGCCGCGTTGATGGCGATGCCGACGCCGGGACGGACCAGATTCACGATGTTCCCCGGCGGCGAAAGGTTGGGATAATTGTTATTCAGCACGCGATTGTTGATGACGCGCGCGTTCGTGGCGACCTTGGAGGGAAGATTCGGAAGGAGCACGACCAAAATCCCCAGCGAATTCTCGTGGGTCGAGTTGTTGGCGAAAAGGACGTTGACGCAATTTTCCGCCTCGATGCCGATCGTGTTGTTGTAGGACTCGCAATTCTGCACGACGACGTCCTTGCATTGTCCGGCGTAGATCGCCGCGTCCCAATCCCCTGACGCGACGCAATGCTCGACCAGCACGCCGTCGCACTCGACCGGATAGACGGCGTATTTGCCGGTGTTGTGCGCGACCAAATCGCGGAACGTCACGTTCTTCGCCTTGTTCACGACGACGCCGTTCCCTGTGTAATTGCGCATCTCAAATCCGCTGATCGTGAAGTTGTGTCCGGAGACCATCACCGCGTCGTTGAGTTTGTTTTCGCCGTCGAGCAGGGGGCGCTCGCCGTCGGCGACGATCCCGGCCAACTCGATGTTGTCCAGATCCACGACGACCGCTTCTTTGTAGGTTCCGGGCAAGACTTCAATGCGGTCGCCGGGGCGGCAACGGTCCACGGCGGATTGAATCGTCTGGCCGGGCGCGACGCGAAACGTCGCCCGAATGGCCGACGCGGTGGCCGAGGGCTGATCCGCCCGCCGTTCGGGATAATGCTTCGCGTTGCTTTCCACACGCGGGGCATCCTGCGCGAAAAGCGAAGGACAACAAGCGAGAAAGTAAAAACTTACCACGGAGGCACAGAGACACAGAGAAGAAACAGCGCTAAATACGGGTGTCCCTTTTTCTCCGCTTCCGCGCGTCTCCGCGTCGCAAATTCTTACTTTGGTGTCCTTGCGCCTTGGTGATGAAAAAATCATGGCATTTCCTCTCCGTGTCTTTGTGCCTCGGTGGCGATTCTTCATATTCATCATTCTTCCTTCTTTATTCTTCATCCCTCAACCTTCAGTAAGTCACGTCCGCCAAATCCCCCGCCCCCGCGCTGGCCGGCGCGACGCCGTTGACCAGATCAATTCCGGTCGTCTGGCGAAACCGATTACTCTCGCTCCGGTTATGGGTCGCGCTGAAGAAAATCAGCCCGGCTGTTCCGTTGCCTTCGCAGGAATTGCCCGTGATTGGATTGCCGGAGCCGCTGGCTCGAATCCCGTGGGAGAACGTTCCCCCCGTGTTCGCCGTGCAATGATTCTCAAGAACCCGGCAACCGGCGGCGAGAATGCCGGCAGAAAAGCCGACGCCCGCGGCTACCTGACCCGAACAAGTGTTGCTCCGGATGACGCAACCATTCGAACCATAAATCCCGACGGCGATGCCGTCGGCGCCCGAGGCGTTGTTTGCCCGACAGGTGTTGTCGACGACAATGCATCCGCCTGCCGCCGAAATTCCGTAGGCGTTGCCGTTGCCGTTGGGACCTTCGTTGTTGGAATAGCAAACATTGGCTTCAACGGAACCGCCTCCGGCGGCGATGCCGACGCCATTGCTGTTGTTGGTGTTGCTGTTGCCATAGCAGACGTTGGCCCTAATCGTCCCTGAACCGCTTATGCCGATGGCGGGATAGAGGCCATTGGACGTGTTGTTCGCGCAGGTGTTATTTTCGATAATGCCGCTGTTGACGTAAATTCCACAACCATTCCCTCCTGCCGAGCTGTTGGATTCGCAAAGATTATGGAGAACAACGGCGAAGCCGGTCGTGACGTAGATGCCATAAGCGGCTCCCGTCCCCGATGAAGATTGGTTGCCCCGGCAGACATTGTCGGCAAGCCGGCAACCGGAAACAGGCGCGTAAATTCCGCAGGCGATTCCTCCGGCTGAGACGTTGTTCTCGCAGAGATTTTTCTCGGCTTGGCATCCGGTTCCGCTGAGATAAACACCGTAGGCGGGAGCCGCTCCCGAGAAATTGTTCGCCGAGGCGACACATTCCTTCACCACGGAGTCTTGGCCGACTTGGATTCCCGCCGATCCGCCCGCCGTGTTGTTGCCGTTCGCGCGGCATTTTTCGACGATGGAATCGTTGCCGACGAGGATTCCCGAAGCGGCGCAACCTCGGACCTCCACGTTGCGCATCCGCGCGCGACCGCCCAGATAGATGCCGTTTTGCGAAAATCCCGCGATGGTTCCATCGAAGATCGTGATGCCGGTTTGAGCCGAACCGGAGATGCCGTCAACGGCGGCTCCACCGCCCCCCGTGATCGTATGACCGCCCAAATCAATCGTAATGTCGTTCCACGTCAGCGTGATGGCGGCGATCCCCGCGTTCATCGTCACGTTGTCCACGACGCGGTAGCTCCCCGTCGCGCTGATGGTCGTCGTCGCGGCGGGGTTGAGTTTGAGGTCAATCGTGCCGTCACCGAAGGCGAAAGGCGAAAGGCGGATGGCGAAAAGCAAGCAAATGACGAATGGCGAATGAAGAATGGCGAAATTGAAGGGGATTTTCTTGGCGTCTTGGCACGTTGGTGGTGAAATAAACATCTTCATTGATTCCTTTCTTTTCGCCCTTCGCCTTTCGCCTTCATCCTTCAATAAACCACGTCCGCCAAATCCCCCGCCCCCGAACTCGCCGGCGCGACGCCGTTGACCAAATCAATGCCCGTCGTTTCGCGCAAACGATTAGTTTCGCTTCGAGTGTTGGTGGAAACGAGGAAAAGAAGTCCTCCGGTTCCATTAACCTCACACGAATTGCCGGCGACGAAATTGGCGGAGCCAATGATCCGAATGCCGTGGGAAATCGCGCCCCCCGTTGCGGTGTTGCTGACGCAATGGTTGTCAACGACCCGGCAATTGTTGAGAACGGCAACCCCTGCGGCAAAACCGGAGCCTTTGCCTTTATTTAACATGCAGATATTGTTCCGAATCGCGCAATCCGATCCGCCGTTGATCCCGGCGCCCGAGCCGTTCGTCCCCCAAGATTGGTTTCCCGTGCACGAATTGCCGACGACAACGCATCCGTCACCCACGTTGATCCCATCGCCAAACCCGCTGGCGTTGGGACCCCCTTCATTGCCGGAACATGAATTGGCTTCGACCGTGCAACCATCGGCGGTCGAGATGCCGTAACCAGACCCATTATTGGAGTTGACGTTGCCGGCGCAGTTATTGGCCCGAACGACGCATCCCAAGCCGGCGGAGATGCCGTAAGCGGGGGAATTCCCGGATGCCGTGTTGCCCGAGCAGGAGTTTTTTTCGAGGACGCAATATCCCCCCGCGACAATTCCATAAGCGTATCCGCCCAAGGAGGTGTTGTACTCGCAGACGTTGTGGAGAATAAGGGCCGAGTTGACCGCGTAGATTCCGTAGGCGGAGGTAGTCCCGGATGGCGATTGGTTCCCCGAGCAGAGATTGTCGGCAACGCGGCATCCGGCGTTGGGGGCGTAAATTCCGTAGGCGTTCCCGCCGGGGGAAACGTTGTTTTGGCAGACATTTCTCTCTGCGTCGCAACCCGTGCCGCCAAGATTGATGCCGTAGGTGTCAAGCGCTCCCGACGGATTGTTGGCCGACGCGACGCAATCCCTCACGAACGAATCTTGGCCGACTTGGATTCCGGCGGAGCCGCCAAGCATGTTGTTGCCGGTCGTCCGGCATTTCTCGACCATGGAGTTGGCGCCGGCGAAAATCCCCGAACCGCCGCAACCCCGGACCTCCACCTCGCGCGCGCGCGCGCGGTTGCCCAAATAAACGCCGCGATTCGAAAATCCAGCGATGGTCCCGCCGAAGATGGCGACATTGGTTTGAGCCGAGCCGGAAACGCCGTTGGCCGAAGCGCCGCCACCCCCCGTGATCGTGTGGCCGTTCAAATCAATCGTGACGTCGTTCGCCGTCAGGGTGATCGCCGAAATGCCCGCGTTCATCGTCACGTCATCCACGACGCGGTAGCTCCCCGACGCGCTGATCGTCGTCGTCGCGGCGGGATTGAGCTTGAGGTCTATCGTACCGTCCCCGAAGGCAAAGGGAGAATGGAGAAAGGCGAAGAGGAAAGAAAGAATGAAGGATGAGGGGTGAAGGATGAAATCGGAGATGGATTTCTTTGTGTCGTGGTGTCTTGATGGTGACAAATTCATGAAAAAATCCTTATCTCTCTATGAATCCCTCTCTGTGTCTCTGTGCCTCAGTGGTGAATCTTTATCCTAAATTCCCCCCAGAACCGAAACCTCAAACGGCGCGAACCCCGATTGATCGGGTAGCTTTTCAGGATAGGTTTTGACGCCCGCCTGTTCACGCCAGCCGTTGCCGACGCCCGTGCCGTCCCAAGTCAAATCCGCGCCCGGAACGCCCATCGCCTTCAGAAGCGGCGCGGGATTCTTGCCGTTGTCGCGGTAGCTGTTGTCGTGGATCAGGTTGTTGTCGGAGTTCGGCTCGATGTCGAGTTCGTATTTTTCTTTCGACGCCGAGGCCGACGTGAGGAAACTCATCAACGTAATGCCCGAGCTGTTGTTGCCGTAAATCTGGTTGCCAGTGACCTCGGTATTGTCCGCCGCCATGACGAGCATCCCCGTTCCGGGGGGCAGATAAGAAACGATGGAACCGGGCTTGGCAAAATTCGCCGTGTTGTTTTCCCAGACACGATTTCCGATCACCCGGCAATGGCTTCCGACCTTCGACGCGCCCGCCGGAAGGAGAAAAACCAAAATCCCGCCGGTGTTATGATGTGCGCTGTTGTTGGTGACGAGCGCGTTGACCGAATTTTCGATCTCCAATCCCGCGACGTTGTGGAAGACCTCGTTGTTGCGAACGATGATGTCCCGACTCTGGCCGACGTAAATTCCGGCGTCCTTCGCCCCGCTGACGACGCATTCTTCAATCAACACGCCTTTGCACTCCACCGGATAAACCGCGTAAAGACCGGAATTTTCGACGACCAAATCGCGGAACACCACGTTGTTGGCTTTGTTGAATACGACGCCGTTGCCGGTGTAATTGCGAATGACAAATCCTTCCAGCGCGCAGTCGTTGCCGGTTCCCTGCACGGCGTCGGCCAGTGCATTCTGGCCGTCAAGGACCGCGCGTTCACCGTTGACCACCAAACCCGCGACCTCGATGCCGTCGCGGTCCATGGCCACCGTTTGATGATAGACGCCCGGCATGACTTCCACGCGGTCGCCGAATTGACTTCGATCCAGCGCGGCTTGGATGGATTGTCCGGGCATGACGCGCAACGTCGCCGAAACGGAGCGCGACCGCGGATGAAGGCGCGACGGAACAATTCCTTGAGTTCCGGGGCCTTGCGTTCCCGGACTAAATCGCGCGAAGGCGGCTTGTCGCGCCGCTTGAAGCGCGCTCGGCGCTTCGGACAACGCCGAAGAACTTGGCGTGATGGACGACGTCGGAACCGATGCGGAAGCAATCTGAGTCAACGGCGGAGCCGGAATGGCTTTGGTCTTGACCTCGACCACAGGCAAACCCGAAGGAACTTTGACCGGTGGTTCGGGTTGGAGCGAGGTGTCGGTCAGCGCGTTCAAGAACGCAACCAAATCGCTCACTTCCGCAGGGGTGATGTCGAATTTGCCAATCTTGTCGTCAATGCCGGGGATCTGCTTTTCAAATTGGCGTCCGCCCCCTTTGGAGTAAAAGTCAATGACTTCCTCCAGCGTCTTGAATCGCCCCGTGTGCATGTAAGGCGCGGTCAGCGCGACGTTGCGCAGAGTCGGGATTTTGAACGCGCCGTCGGGTCCCTGTCCCGGAACCTTGGCGCGTCCCGGATCGTGCTCCGCTTCGTCCGGCACGCCGATTACGCGGAAACTGCCGTCGGAAAAATTCGGAAGCGTGTGGCACTCGAAGCATCGCGTCTTGAGCGAACGGAAAAGCGCTAGGCCGCGCTTTTCTTGTTCGTTCAGCGCGCCGGAATCTCCCGCCGCGTAGCGGTCATATTTGGAATTGAAGGAAAGAAGCGTCCGCTCGAACGCGGCAATCGCCAACGTGACGTGGCGGAACGTCACCGCTTCGTCGGCGCTTCCGCCGAACGTCTTCTGAAAAAGCTGGACGTATTCGGGAATCCCCTTGAGTTCCTTGATGAGTTCGTCGGCGTTTTGAGCCATTTCGTGTGCGTCCTGAATCGGACCCTCGGCTTGTTGTTCCAAATCCTTGGCGCGTCCGTCCCAGAATTGCAGGGGGCTGTAGGCGGAATTCCAGATCGTCGGCGCGCCGCGTTTCAAAACGTCGCCTCCGTTGCGCTCCGGTCCGACTCCTTTTCCCCCTTTGCCCATGCTGGTATTGCGTCCGTCTGTGAAGCCGTAATCGGGGTGATGGCAATGCGCGCAGGAAATCGTGTTTTCGCCGCTCAAGACCGGATCGAAATAGAGCAATTTGCCAAGCTCGACTTTTTCCGGCGTCATCGGATTTTCGGCGAGCGATTTCATCGCGGGAAAAGCTTGTTGCAAACCCGTCGCCCGCGTTTGTCCTTCGACGTAAGATTCGTTCGGAACGTAAACGCCATTCACGAAGCGGAAACCGGAAATCGGTTTGCCTTCCGGTTTGTCCGCCGCCGACGCGGAGTTGGCCACTGCCGCAACGCACACTGATCCGAGAAAAATAAAAAATGGAAAACGTCTTGTCATGGAAGAGACGCCCCTTTCGAAAGAATGAAGAGAGGACCGAGCGTTCTAAAAAGCCGCCGCCTTGCCTCTCTAAAATTACCGGAAGCGAGGGAGGGGAGCAAGGGGGATTTGATCGGCGCGAGCTGACGTCGCAAGATTCGCAATCCCACGCGATTGTGGATCAGAGCCAACGAGCAAGTCGGCTCCGGCGCCGAATAGGGACGGAGGCCGCGAGAAAGGTTTTTGGAAGGCCGCCGTCTCGACCAAGGCCAGCGCCCGCAGGAGGCGCTTCAGTTGATCGTCTCCCGATCCCGGGCCGATTGCGCCGGCAGGAGTCCAGAGCGCGACTTCATAGCCCGCTTCGATGAAATACTTGGCGAGCGAAGCGGCGACGCTGACGCCGTTTTCGAACGCTTCCAACTCATCGGTCGTCGGGTTTGACGCCACGCGCGGCGCGAAGACAATCCGCAATCGGCGCGCCTCCTCCCGTTCGTCCTCCCGCAATTTGATCCCCGTCCCTTTGGCCGAAAGTTTCCAGTGAATCATCCGCGCCGGATCGCCCGGAACGTAATCCCGAATCGCGTAGAGGCTTCCGCCGTGTCCCTTGAGGGGAGATTCCAATTCACCCAGTTGAGGATCAAACCGCTTGAGGAGGGGCTGAACGGGCAACAATCGGGGATAAATCAGCGCCTTGTCAGGCACATCCCATCGGACGGTGCGATCCAGAAACCCGAAAGGAAATCCCGATCGGCAATGGAGGGAGCGGAATTCAACCCATCCTCGGCGGGGAAATTGAACTTCAACGTTTTGTCGCGATGCACGACGGGGCGGAATCGCGGAAAAGAAAGCGGAATAACGGGGCAAGGGAGTGTCCGCTTCCCCCTCGGCCACTGACAAACCATACGATGCCATCCATCGTTTACGGTTGGAAAGCTCGACCTGCATTTCGGTCGCGGCTCCGGCGAAAATTTCGGAGGAAAGTTTTCTACGCGCGACGATTCCCGTCATGTTGATCCAGCTCAGCAGGAGCGTTGCCAGCCAAAAGCTCAGCAGGGTGGAGACCATAAGATAGAGGAGATTGGTTCCGGTGCTGACGGCGGCCATCCCGATGGCCGTCATCAGCAGGGCGACCCCCAATCCCATGCGCGTAACACGCCCTCCGTGGCGCGGTCTCCAGCCGAACCATGGAAAACGCCGCCGCCGCTTGGAAGGGGCGGGCAAGGCTTGATTGCGTCGGTTCAACAATTTAACCTCAAGGTTGTGGCTCGTCGCAGTGTCCCGCTTTCTTTCTCGTTCCTCCATTTGATTATCACATTGTCCGCGGTCCGTCCATCGGCGGGACAGGAAACGCTACAACGGGGCGTGGCGCCCTCGACGCCCCAAGAGGTCGCGCTGAAAATCGGTTATCTGATTTCGGGATCCGATTTGGATCCGGTGCGCCCGGTCCTTGAAGAGCTTCGCCGCGATTTGCTGAGCGATTCCAAGGTCCTCTCGGCGTTGAAAGCCGGAAATTATCAGGACATCTGGCTCCGTCCCTGCGACGCGCCGCAAGACATGATCCAGCGGTTGAAAGGAATTGAATTCGATCTGGCGTTTGCCACCTCGGTCATCTATGCGCGCCAATTTCGTCCGCGCGCCGATCAGCCCGATCAGTTTCAGGAAGTTCCCTATGAGCCGGTCCTGCAATTTCATTATCTCGACGGCGACGTGCCCGATCCCAAGGGTAACGGCGTTTTTCGGCGGGGCGTCGTCTTTATTGGTCCGGGCAGTTCGCTCTGGAGTGTCGGACAACCCTCCGCCGAACAAATGCGGCGCGAGTTGGAGACGCAGTGGCTGGCCGTCTCCGATTCTTATTCGGCGGCGGGGTATATTTATTCGCGGCTGAAGATCATGGACGAATTCGGCGAGGTTCGCCTGCGCGGTCCGATGTTCTGCAAATCGGGAGGCGAGGCGTTCAAGCACGTCGTTTCCGGGCTGACGGGCATCGGCGCGTGCGACTCGCGGATTTTGGAAGGAGCGGCGGGAAAGCCTGCCGCGCGGGGAAAATTCTACCGCGAACTTTTCCGCACCGATCCCATTCCGACCGATCCGATTTTGCTCCGGCGCGATCATTTGCCGCAGACTTCTCCACTGGGACGGGAACTCAAGGCGGCGATTCAATCTTTTTTCAACGCCGCCAAGTCACCGGTCGCCGGACTTCGCGTCGAGACCGCCGACCGCCGGGCGTTTGAGTTGACGGCGCGCGCCTTGGAAAAATTCGATCGCGCCGAGCAGGAGGCATCCAAAATTCCGGCCAATCTTTCCGCTTCTCCGAATGGAGCGCGGCGACCGTGAAATCGTTCAATCGTCCCCTGACGCTCTTTTCGCTTCTCGTTTTGCTCGTGACGATTTCGATCCTCTTTTGGCTTCGCTCGCGCACCGCGCGCGGATTGGAGCAGAGCGTCGCCAACGTCGTTGCCTCCTTCAATCCTCCGCAATCCGTTCTGGGGGAGCCGACGTTTCCCCTTGCCAATTTCGAACTCGCCGAAACGCTGGTCCAGAACGCCAAGCGCAATCCGTTTATCCGGAACGTAATCGTCACGAAATCGCTGGCGGGGGCTTCGGGGTCGGAAGCTGAAGCGCCCATCGTCCCGTTTGATCTGCTCGCAAGCGCGGGACCTCGTTGGCGAGACCCTTTGACCGCTATGCGGGTGCTTCCCTTACAATCGGGCGGCAACATCTATGGTCATCTCTATCTCGATCTGGATCGCTCGGCGATTCGGAGCGTGAATTGGGCCATCGGCTCGGCGTCGGTCGCGCTGGCGACAACCCTGCTCATGCTCCTCGCCCGGCTCTTTTCACAGGAGACGACGATCCAGCGCGTCGGTTCCGAATTGGATCAACGCAAGCGCGAACTGATTCGTCTCGAACGCCTTGCGCTGGCCGGTCAACTCACCGCCAATTTGATCCACGACCTGAAAAAACCAGTCTTGAGCGTCCGGCACAGTTTGGAGGATTGGGAGCGGAAACCGGATAAGGAACAGTTTCCATTGACCGAGACGCGGGATCAAATCGCGCTCTTCTTTCAAAT
Organism: uncultured Candidatus Sumerlaeota bacterium; assembly: GCA_964598765.1. Lineage (GTDB taxonomy): Bacteria > Sumerlaeota > Sumerlaeia > MVZB01 > JAJFLK01 > CAZRCZ01. The sequence goes on from CAZRCZ010000003.1 coordinate 169,030, forward strand.
GCTGAATGACACGGGGTTGGAGCGGTTCGTCAAATCCGACCGCGCGCAGGAGGAATACGTGGACCTCAACGAAATTCTTCGATCCTCGCTCAAGCTGGTCCACTACGAGCGCGGCGCGGTTCAGGTCGTCGAGCGATTCGCGCCGGATCTTCCTTCGGTCCTCGCCCAACCGTTTCGGCTCGTGCAGGTTTTTTCCAATTTGATCCTCAACGCCTACCAAGCCATGCGCGGGAAGGGAACGCTGACGTTGGAGACGCTTCCCGCTCAGGGAGGCGTCGAAATCCTCGTAACCGACGACGGACCGGGGATCAAGCCCGAAATTTTGGCTTCCGTTTTTGATCCCTTTTTCACCACCAAGCCCGAATCGGAAGGCTCCGGCCTCGGACTTGCAATCAGCCGTCTGATCATTGAGGAACTCAAGGGGAAGATTGAAGTGGACTCCAAGGAAAGGGGACCGACGACGTTTCGCGTCCGGTTGCCTGCGGAGCGGTGATCGCCGAGCCTAGCATTTTTTTACGAATTCGACTGATCCTCCTTGCGTCTCTGCGCCTTTGCGTTTTTTTTCGAAAAATCTCACGCAGAGGCGCGGAAGCGCAGAGAAAAAAGCTTCCTTTCGACCTTGCGCGCTCAAGCCGTCGCCAAGGGTTGAACCGAGCGCAGGCGTCGCCGGATGGACCGCTCGGCGATTTTCAGGTCGTAGGCAGACTGAAGGTTGAGCCAGTATTGGGGCGATTGACCGAAAGCTCGACCGAAGAGCAAGGCCAACTCCGCCGTCACGGGGCGGGTCCCTTTGACGACGTGCGAAACGCGCATCGGCGAAATCCCGATCGCGCGGGCAAACTCCGCCTGCGACAAGTCAAGTTCCTTCAATCCCTCTTTCACAAATTCTCCCGGGTGGACGGGGGGCAATCCGCTCTTGATGGTCATGACGATCCTCCTCAGTGATAATCCACAATTTCAACGTCAAATGCGTCGCCTTCTTCGAGGCGAAAACAAAGGCGCCATCGCTCGTTGATTCGGATGCTCCAATGTCCCACTCGGTCGTTTCTCAATCGCTCCAGATGGTTTGACGGCGGAAACCGCAGATCATTCAGCGATGTCGCCGCGTTCAATTGGGTTAATCTCATGATCGCCCGCTTCTGAATTTGGAAGGGGAACCGGCGGGATTTCCCCGTAGTGAAAAACCGTTCCGTCTCCGGGCAGGCAAAGGAGCAAATCACGGCCAGAGTCTAAACTATTTGTTTACTATTGTCAATGATAACGCATGGAACGTGGTGCGGGTTGTCAAAGCACATGCGAAAGGGTAAATTAAACGGCAAATGATCCCCCTCCGCGAAAAGCGCCGCGAGGTTTTGCTGGATTTGATTCCGCTAATCGCCGTTTGGGTTTCCCTGATTTGTGCCTTTGCCCTCAAGGATGAGTTCCTGAGAAGAAGCATTGCAATCCTCACTGTCATCTACGGACCACTCTTGGCTTCCGTCTATGCCATATCACTGATGCGCGTTCGCATCTTGCGCCTCGCGGATAGAAAACGGCGGCAGGAATTAGCAGTGACACTCCTTCCCGCCTTGACTTATATGCAATGGCAAATTCGACGACCCCTCAGCCGATTATCGATGCCAGCCTTGACGGTTGTCCCAGTTTCATTGGGGCTCAACTTTTCTTGGTCCTATGATTGGTGGGAATGCTTCGGTTCGTCATTGATGGTGGTCGGTCTGCAAGTCTGGACGGTCTTCTGCGCCATGCTCGCCGTTCTTGACATGCTTATTCGTTTCAGCGCGTCAAAAGTGCCAACGACTCTTTCGCCACTTATTTCCCTTTGGTGGTGCACCATTCTGTTTGGATGCCCAATCCTTGTTGCCGTTTTCTTCAATTTGGTTGAATGGCCGAATGCCGTTTCCTTCTACGCAGTTGGAGCGGCCTTTTTTCTGATCTTCCCCTATGGCCTTTGGATCATCGTTCGAAGAAAATGGGTGAAGGCTTGCATGTCGTTCTATGAATTCGACTGATCCTCGCTTGCGCCTTCGCGCTTTTTTCTGAAGAATCTAGCGCAGAGCCGCGAAGGAAAAATCCGCCTTGCCAATCCCTCCCGATTTGATACAGATAGATTCAGGCAACTGAGCGATGTCCAAGACCACGACCGTCGGCAAATATCTCGTGCGCAGGCTGGAGCAGGCCGGACTGCGGCACGTCTTCGGCATCCCCGGCGATTACGTTCTCTCTTTTTACGATCTGCTCGAAGCGAGTCCGATGGAAGTCATCGGGACCTGCACGGAAGCGGGCGCGGCGTTCGCCGCCGACGCTTATGCGCGGGTCAACGGCTTGGGGGCGATTTGCGTTACCTATTGCGTCGGCGGGCTGAACACGATCAACGCCGTCGCCGGAGCCTACGCCGAAAAGTCGCCGGTTATCGTCATCAGCGGCGCGCCGGGTCTGGGCGAGCGCGTCCGCCATCCCCTTCTTCATCACCGCGTCCGCGAGTTCAACACCCAACGGCAGATTTTTGAAAAAATCACCGTTGCCGCCATCGCGCTCGAAGACCCGGCCACCGCGCCGGAGCAAATTGACGAGGCGATCTCCGCCTGTCTGCGATTCAAGCGTCCGGTCTATATCGAACTTCCGCGCGACGTCGTGTCGCAACCGTGCAAGGCTCCGGATCATCAAAAGGCGCCGGCGCCGAAAAGCGATCCTGACGCGTTGAAAGAAGCCCTGAGCGAAGCGACGGCGATGTTGCGCCGCGCCGAGCGACCCGCCATTCTGGCCGGCGTGGAAATTCACCGATTCGGCCTGCAAGAGCAACTTCTGCAATTGATCGAGCGATCACGATTGCCCGTCGCTTCGACGCTACTCGGCAAATCCATCGTGAGCGAACTTCATCCGCAATACTTGGGCGTTTATGAGGGGGCGATGGGGCATGAAAGCGTCCGGCAGGCGATTGAGAAGGCCGATTGTCTTCTCATTCTCGGCGCGTTCATGACCGACATCAACATGGGCGTTTGGACGGCGCGGCTCGACGTGGCGCGGAGCATCAACGCGAATTCCGAACAGATTGAGATCAAGCATCACCAATTCGACGGGATCGTCTTGGGGGATTTCATTCGCGGCCTGACCAAAAATCTCGCCGGATCGAAACGCAAACTGTCTCGAATCCCCAAATCCGAGCCGATTCCGTTTCGGCCCCGCCCGAAAAATCGGATCACCGTCCGCCGCTTTTTCTCCCGCATGAATGATTTCTTGGAGGACGACATGATCGTCATCGCCGACATCGGCGACAGTCTATTCGGCGCGGCGGATTTGACGATCCACCGGCGGACCGAATTTCTAAGCCCCGCTTATTATACCTCGATGGGTTTCGCCGTTCCGGCGGCGCTCGGCGCGCAAATCGGCAAACGGAAATTGCGCCCCGTCGTCTTCGTCGGCGACGGCGCGTTTCAAATGACCGGACAGGAGCTTTCGCCCATCGCCACGCGCGGATTGAATCCGATAGTCTTCGTTCTCAACAACAAAGGTTACACGACCGAGCGTTACATTCACGACGGGCCTTACAACGACCTCCGCGAGTGGGCGTATCATCGCTGGCCGGAGTTGCTCGACGCCGGATGGGGAACCGAGGTTTCAACCGAGGGGGGATTGGAATCCGCGCTCATCGTGGCGCGAAAAAACACGAAAAGCCTTTCGATCATCAACGTTCATCTGGATAAATTCGACCGCTCCGAAGCGCTGGAACGCCTCGGCAAACGTCTGGCCAAACAGGGCGGACTAAAGAACTGACGGCCGGTCACCTCCAAACTCCAAACTCGGCCTCTTCGCAAGGATCCTATTCCCAGCCCCATTCCCAGCCGCTTCAGCGGCGGCATAATTTTAGCCCCATGCGGAAGCGTGGGGTTGACATTACATTCTTACCAAATCCCAGCCCCGGCAGGAGCGGCATAAATTCGGCTTCCCCCGGCCTCAGCCGCGTCAGCGGCGACATAATCTTAGCCCCATGCGGAAGCGTGGGGTTGACATTACATTCTTACCAAATCCCAGCTCCGGCAGGAGCGGCATAATTTTAGCCCCATGCGGAACCGTGGGGACCGAGGAATGACCCAACCCAAATTGAGCCGCGGGAGCGGCGACATAAATCTGGCACCGGCTCCCGTCCCGCATCCCACGCAGGCCGGGTTACGGGCGTGGTTGAATTAGAAATGGAGTCAACGTCTCGCTTTGTCCGCGTCCCGCTTTGCCCCTCGCGTCGTTCCCGTCGCGCCATGGTTCAGTCAATCAGCTAGAGGCGACATTGAAGAGTCCAAAAGTGGATTGGGTGATTTTGCCCTCTTCTCGATTATCCGCTCCACATCTTGGATAGATTTGACAATATCCTCCGGGGTTCGTGGCGAGTAAGAAATAACTGGGACCACGCCTATTCTTTTCTTCTGTGTCTCGATTTCGTTGAGGCGCGTTCTGGCGTCGTCAAAGCGACTAAGAAAAGTAAGGCAAAGGGCCTCCACGAAGGACAATTCCGGTTCTTGGATTCTTGCACTCCTCATTCTTTCAAAGCATTCTGTCGCCTGCTGATAAAATTGGACTTTTCCAGTCACACAGCCGAGATAGTAGTAGGCATACGGCCAATCCGGTAATTGCCGCGTGATACCCGCAAGCTCCGATTCTGCGGCATCTGGTTTGCCATCATTGACAAACTTGATAGCCCGACTAAGTGGTTGGTAGATCACCGACTCATTGCTTGAGGGTTGGGAACTGGTGGTCCACCTTGAGCCTCCTTGTACTGTAATCTCAATTCCCATGGGGTATATGTCCGCAATCTTCCGCAACATTGGAAAGGCGGCTTGCGCGGCCACTTTTTTGATCTCTTCCTGAGCTTCCTGAAGTTTCGAGTCCACCGTTAAGAGATCATCTGCGAGTTGTCGCATTGCTTTGGGATCCGAACTTGAGAATTTCTCGATCGCGATCGCGTTGAAAGGAGCGATTTCGGTCTGAAGTTCGCTAATCCTTTTGTCTTTTTCCCTGATTTCGCTTTCTAATTTTGGGATTTTCAAGAATAGAAAATAAAGCCACAAGACGATGGCTAGGTCAAATATGAACGCCCTAATCGGGTGGCTTTTCCAGAGCGCAAAATGATCTTCCCACTCAAGTAGGAATCGCTTGGTTAACGTTCCTTGGGCGGGATTCTTACTCATTCAATGCCCTTGCGTGATCTAGTGCCAGAAGCAAGCTGAAGAATCCGCTCCCCAACCCGAGCGATTTTTCGGCGTCGTCGTAGGTCAGGACGACGACCGTTCCGGGCTGGACTTTCTTGACGAGGGATTTGAGATCGGCGGGGTCCTCGGCGGGGAGGGACAGGGATGCGAGAAGCAGGAGGAGAAAGCCGATAATATGAGGCGAACGAAAACGCATGGCGAAGAACCCTGCGCAAAATCGTAGGGATTAGGGGGAGGCGGGTCAAGGAGAAGAATTCAACGCAAGGCCGCGAGGGTGCGAAGACGCAAGCAGGATCCGGCAACTTCCTTGCGTCTCTGCGGCTCTGCGTTAAAATATATGGCAATCCAACGAATGATTATCCCGTCGCGGCCAAACCGCGGGCTTGCTCGTCCACGGCCCGGAGGATGGCTTGGATGGATTCGACCGCGGGTTTTTCAAAATACGGCTCGCCGCATTGTTCGCAAACCCAAGCCCTCACGTCGTCAAGAGTCAGATGGATTCCCTTTCGATCCACGTGAAAGGGGACGCTTCCCCGCTTCATTTCACCTTGGCAATGCAAACATTTCATCGTTTTGTCCTCCTTCTGAAATCGTCGGACCATTCGGCGGGTTCCGGCAGATACGCCGTGATGATGGCAAGGTAATGCTCTTTGGGCGCGCAGACGACGTGGATCGGTCTCTTTTCGCTTTCCCGACCCAGCAAAAGCGAGCTGGGTCCCCTAGGATCATCCGGATAGTCTTCGATAATCTCTCCGCGTTCAATAATCACAGCCTCGACCTCAAGCGGGGTGATCATCCGTTCCGGCCTCGACATCTGCCGCACCGCATGGGGCAGAAATAAAATCCTTTCCTTTGCGCTCCTGCGAATCGTTTTGAGAGAATCCTCATACCCCTTCACAACGCCAATTTATCAAAGGCATGTCCCATCCTCCACCACTTCTTGAGGTTTTCTTCGATGGCGAAAGGATTCAGTCAATGCAAGACAACGGCGACAACGGGACAAATCGGACGTTCACCGTATTTTTAATTCAAACCGGCAAAAACCGTAGCCCGGACTGCATTCCGATTTTCCAACTCCGTCGGGATGGCAACGCGGTTAGCTAACCCGATTGAGTCGCCAGCTCGCGCGCCTTGGCGATGAGCGGCGGGACGGCAGGACCGAGCGCGGCGAAACGCTGGTCCTTCGTCTGTCCGCGAACGAAGCGGACGTAGATTTGCTCCAACACCACCGCGTTCTTGAAAAGCGCGAATGCTTCGTAGTAGCCGATCCGCGAGAGATCAAATCCCGTTTTTTCCGCGTAGCGGTTCACGATTTGTTCGCGGGTCAAAAATCCGGACATCTGCGTCGGAATCAGTCGTCGTCCGTCGCTTCCGGGAAGATGAACGTGCGCCCAATAGGTGAGCGTCGTTCCGAAGTCAATCAGCGGATCGCCGATCGTACACATTTCCCAATTAAATATTGAAGTGAACTTCCCCGGATCGTTGGGATCGGGCATGACGTTGTCGAGTTTGAAATCGTTGTGGATCAACGAGGCGGCTTGGGGCGCGGGCATTTTCTCCAGAAACCAGCGGACCAATTCGTCAAGGTCGGAAATCTCGCGCGTCTTGGCTTTCTCCCAGCGTCCCGCCCATCCCTTGATTTGCCGCTCGACGAATCCCTCCGGCTTGCCGAAACTTCCCAGCCCGACGGCGACGTAATCAATTTTGTGAAGCTGGGCGAGCGTGTCCACGAGCGATTCGCTGATTCTGCGGCGCAATTCGGGGTTGTCGCCCAGTTCGGCGGGCCATTCGTTGCGCAGGACGATTCCCTTTCTGCGCTCCATGACGATGAACGGCGCGCCGATGACACCCGTGTCCTCGCAAAAAAGAAAAACGCGCGGCGCGGCGGGAAAAACCTTGTAGAGTTTGGAGAGGACCGCGTTCTCCCGTCCCATGTCGTGTGCCGTCGGCGCGACGGGACCCAACGGTGGTCGCCGCACGACGTATTCCTGCGCTCCGAACCGCGCAAGATAAGTTAAATTGGAATGGCCGCCGGGAAATTGGAAAATTTCAATCGGTCCGTCCGTGCCGGGCAACTTGCCTCGCAGATAATCGGCGAGTTTTTGATGATCGAATTCCTCGTCGGCGCGGATCGGCGCAAGTTCGGAAACGGCGTGGGATGAAGTGGCCATAATCAGCTTTTCCTGATTCAGAACGATAAGCCAGATGTTAGACCGTCACGGAGAGGAAATCCATAGAGGATCGCCTCTTCGGCATTTCGTCCCATGTCCTTCCCTCAAGAAGGCGTCCCCTAGATTTTTTGCGAGTTCCACCCCACTGCTTGAAAAAGAACGGCACATCGGCATCCCTGCATTGATCCCGAATATCCAAGGCCCATTGAGATTTCATCGGTCGCGCGCCGGGACCGGATTCTCCTCCCACAATCACCCAGTCCATCCCTTTCAGATTCAAATCGGGCAAGCAACCGATCAACGGCTCCAAGGAGAGAAACTTGACTTGCGCGGATGATTTCCGGAGATGATCAATTCGGAAAGTGTAGTCGGAATTTTCCACGCTGACACCCATCCAGATGTGGGGGGACCAAGGCAATTTGGAATCCAGTTCCAAAAGTCGCTCGGATCGCTTGGTTAAAATCTGATACTGATGCCAAGTGGCTTGATTCATGACGTCAAAGATGCGCATGATGAAATCCAAGGGAACTTTTTCGTGAAAGAGGTCGCTCATGGAATTGACAAAAATGGTTCGCGGTTTCCTCCAATGCAACGGAATTTCCAGCGCGCGTTCGTGAAGCGTCGTCTTGAAACCATTCGTATAATTGGGTTGCCCCATCCGTTGAAGTCGCTTGGCAAGCCTCTCGGCGTAGCAATGCTTGCATCCGGGGCTGATCTTGGAGCAACCGGTAACCGGATTCCACGTCGCTTCGGTCCATTCGATGGAGGATTTGTTCGCCATAATTCTAGTGCCGTAATATATGGTCCGCGATCCTGACAGCAATCGTTGATCCCTTGGGATTACCTGCGGCAAAGCAAAAAAGGTAAAGGGGATTGTTTCTTGAATTTCGAAGCGTCAAGGGCTTGGGGGCTACACCGGAGAAAACTGTCATAAGTCTCGCGTTGAAATAATCGCCGATGGCCTTAAAATCACCCACCTTTTCGGTGCTTTCTCGAGTGCCGAATAATTCATCCTTCTCCTTTCGACTGTAAAAAACATCGTACCATTCCGTGTCGCCAAATAGAAGGTCGAGGCGTCTTCTTCGCGCGGGGGTTATTTGTCCATCCCTCCGCAACAAACGCATAACGCCAATGCCAAGTGGAAAGAGGATCCAAAGGTCAATGGCTTGCGTTTTGGCGATGGCCTTGATGGTTTCCCATTCGATTTGCATTCCATAAGGATCCAAGAAAAGCACCGCTCGGCGATCTCCCCACGGCTCTTTGCAAATGCGCAAAATGTAGTGATTGGCCTCTTCATTAACCGGATCGATCCTCGACGCCAAAAGCTGAGATGCCGCTTTCAATTTCAGAAGCTCACGGTGCCTCTTTTCACTTTTTTCAATGAAAATGTATCTCGAAAATCTAGGCTCAATTTGCAGAGCGATTCGGGCCGAACCGTCCAGAAAACCCTTTGTTCCAGCAAACTCAGAGAACGCCAATTCAGGTTGAGAATCATGGCGTCTCGGTGAGCGGTAGCCGGTTCCGGCAAAAGCGTCGATGTAGATCAGCTGAAATCTTGTGTTCTTCATGGCATGGACGTAAGCGTCCAAATACTTGCGGAGCCGTTGAAGCTTGTCAGTCGTCCAATCGCCGCCGAAAGTGTGAGAGTAAACCGCTTCGCTCATTGCCACACAACGATGATCAACATCCTAATCCATACCCACAAGGCAAGGGCTTTATCAATGGTAAAGCCTTACAGCTTCAGCCCCATCGATTCCATTGTTTTGCGGGCGGATTTGGCTTCTTCGCTTTCGGGATTGTTCTGCACGATTTTGCGGTAATACTGTCCGGCGGCGGGGGAATCGCCCCGCGCGATCTCAACCCGCGCCAAACCATCCAGCGTTTTGGGATTGGAGGGATTGATCCCCTCGGCGACCTTGAAATAACGCTCGGCTTGATCGAAGAGGTCTTTGGAAGCTTGGCGGTCGCCTCCCTGCTTCTTCCGGCCCAGCATGTAATAAGTCCATCCCAAGTCGTATGCGAGCGTTTCGTTTTTCGCGTCGTGCTTGAGAGCTTCCTCGTAGTCGGTCCGCGCGTCCTCGTATTTGTTGTCGCGCGAGTGGGCGTCGCCCTGCTGGCCGTAAACTTTCGCCAGAAGTTGTTCTTTCTCCGGACCGTCCTTCACGAGTTGGGCTTTTTCAAGAGCCTGCGCGAAAAGATTTTGCCTCAGATAATCCTGCGCCTGATCCAGAAGCGCCTGATCCTGTTTTCCCATCGCTTCGGCGGGCTTGGCCGCTTCCTTGGATTCTTTCTTCTCGCCAAACGGATTTTTTCCGGAATAAGCAATCCATCCCACGCCCGCCAGCGCAAGAACGAGCGCGACAACGCCAACGATGCCGAAAATTCCCAGCGGAACACCTTCGCGTCGGGTTTCGACTTGAAACGCCGAGCGCGACCGAATCGGCGCAGTTTGCGGACGCGGAGCTTCCCCCTGCGACGGCGGCCTTGCCCGCTCCGGACGGTCGGCGCGCGACATGGGCGAAGATTCCCCCTTCGGTCTTCGCTCCGGCATTTCGGTTCGAATTTCCTCGATTTCCGGCTTTTCCAACGGCGTCATGCGCGCCGGCTCCAAGAGCGGCGGACGGGACGCGGCTCGCGGTCGAACCATCGTCGGCCCCGGTCCCTCGGATCCGGCTCCCCCCTTCATTTTGAGCGCGGCGACAAGCATCCCGCGCAAATCCTCCCGCATCGGAGCCAGCGCGGAGGCGGCCCGCAAATTGGCGACGGCCTCGCGCGGTTTTCCGTCGGCCAACCCCTTTTTCGCCCGTTCAATGAGCGCATTGACGTCCAAGTTCGAGGATGGTTCTTTGGATGGATTCCGGGATTCGTTCGGCAACAAAGTCAACTTGAGATACCCCCGGTCGGAGAGATATTCCGCTTTCCTTGTATCGCAAATTTGTTCCGCGCGCAACTTTTTCCGACGGATGTTTGGGATGATTTTGGTGAGGACCCAATTTTGTTTTCACCGCGCAACGAATCAAACGCATCATCTTGGCGGTAGGTTTCGAACCCGATCCCATTTTGCTTTATTGACTCCATGCGCCGAATTTAGGAGTTTTGATCGGAATTTGCATGATTTACCCGAGGTGAACTTATGATTCGTCGTCGTTTCGTTTTTCTCCTTTTCGGACTCTTCGCTTTTGCGCGGGTTGTTTCCGCCGGCGAATTAATCTTGGCCGGACCGATGGTCGGCCATGTTTCGGATTCGACCGCGTCGGTCTGGTTACGCGCCGAAGACGGCTCTTCCATTTCCGCTCAAGCGCATCAAGGGACCGATCCGGCTAAAGCCGCCAAGATTGAAAATCTCGGAGAAGGATTCTATCTCGCCCGATTCGAAGGATTGAAACCGGAAACCCCAACCGAAGCCACAATTGACTTGGAACGCGAGCGAAAAGTTTCGGACAAGGTGAGCTTCAAAACCGCGCCGATTCCCTCCGCCACCGGAATGATCAAAATCGCCTTTGGTTCTTGTAGCAAGGACGCGCAGTTCAAGCGCGTTCCGGTCTTCGAGGCGATCTCCGATGAAAAACCGGACGCCGCATTCTTCATCGGCGACAATTCCTATTTTATTGTCGGCGATCAGGGAAGCGACACGTGGGGGACAACCGGATCAGTCGGTGATTGGACATCGCCACAATTGATGCTCGCCCGCCACATGCAAACTCGCACCAATCCCGATCTCCAGCGATTGATCCACACGATTCCCTGCTACGCCGTATGGGACGATCACGATTACGGCTCGAACGACACCGACCGCGAATTTCCGCTGAAAAAAGATTCGCTCCGCATCTTCAGGGAGATTTGGGCGAATCCTTCCTATGGCGCGTCCGAAATTCCGGGAATTTTCAGTTCCTTCCGTTTCGGTCCCGCCGAATTCTTCCTGATGGATGACCGCTACAACAAATACACCGCCGCCGGATCGCATCCCAGCGTCAAACCGGAGGAGGCCGTGATTTGGGGCGACCCGCAACTGCAATGGCTCATGACGGGACTTAAGGCGAGCAAGGCTCCGGTTAAATTCATCGTCAACGGAACGCAGGTGCTTTCGCAGACCAAAAGCGGCGAGGGACATTTTCAAGAAGCCAAGCTGGAGCGGGAAAAACTATTCACTTTCCTGAAGGAGAACAAGATCGGCGGCGTGATTTTCCTGACCGGCGACCGGCATTACAGCGAGGTCAACCGTCTGGGGCAACAGGGCGGCCCCGATCTCTTGGAATTCACCAGTTCGCCGATTTGCCAGAATGAGAAAGTTCGACCCTTGGAAGTGAAACATCCCACGCAACTTTGGGGCGTTCGCGGCGATTCCTACGGACTGGCCACGGTGGAAATCGAAAAAGAAGGCAAGGGAATGATCCGTCTTGAAACTAGGGACGCCCAAAATCACGTTCCCCTCGTGGCGGGGCTACGGTGCGTGACGAATTGGGAATTGCGAAAGTTAAACTATTAAGAAACAAAAATCGGGGGACCCCTCACCGGAGGGAATATTTTCCGACGATTGTCGCATGACAGGAAAATCCAAGGTAAACAATCAATCCATCGGAGCTGACGAAGCCTTTTCTGGGCGTCTTTTCCTTTGGTGCGTCTTTCTCGGCATCATGGCCGGCTTGGGGGCCATTGCTTTCTACACGGCTCTGGGCACCGTGTCCCATTTTCTTGTGGATAGGGTGAGTGGTTTCCACGCCATCTCCCCTGCCCACGAACCTGAATTGTTTCGCCCCAGTTCCACTCCATTCCGCCCGCTGATCATTCTTATCATTCCCGCGATTGGAGGTCTCGCAAGCGGGTGGATCGCCTACAGATTTGCTCCCGAGACGGCGGGACATGGAACAGACGCCTCCATCGAGGCTTACCACTTTCACGGCGGGCGAATTCGCGCGCGTGTCCCGTTGGTGAAGTCAATTACGTCCGCATTGACCATCGGATCGGGCGGATCAGCCGGAGCTGAAGGTCCCATTACGCAAATTGGCGCCGGAATCGGATCGTCGCTGGCCGATCACTTCAATCTTTCGATGGCGATCCGCAGGCGACTGATGGCGGCCGGGATGGCCGCAGGGATCGCGGCCATTTTTAGGGCGCCGCTGGCCGGAGCCGTTTTTGCCTCCGAAGTTCTCTATGAGGGAATGGATATCGAGCATGAGATTCTGGTTCCGGCCTTTATCTCATCGGTGACGGCTTACAGCGTCTTTGCCTTCGCCTTCGGTTGGGATCCCTTATTTGCAATGCCGGAATTCGTTTTTGACAATCCCGCGCGACTACTCATTTATTTCCTCCTCGCGCTGATCGAGGGAGGCGCGGCGGTCATTTTTATTCGACTGTTCGATGCCGTTCATGATGCCTTCGCTCGACTCAAGATGCCATTCTACTGGAAGCCCGCGTTGGGAGGCGCCATTGTTGGCTTGCTCGGTTGTTTTTTTCCCCAAGCACTTGGCACGGGATACGGTTTAATACAGGAGGCTTTTCTTCATGACCTAGGATGGTCTTTCCTGACAGTGGCGATCTTGGCAAAAATGGCCTCGACCTCTTTCTCAATAGGTTCGGGCGGAAGCGGAGGGTTGTTCGGCCCTTCGCTTGTCATCGGATGCATGATTGGCCGCCTTGTCGGTCAAGGGGGAGCATGGTGCTTTCCTTTTTTGAACATTCATGGTGGGTCTTTCGCCTTGGTCGGGATGGTTGGATTTCTTTCGGCCGCAACCAATTGTCCCGTTTCCGCTCTTTTATTTGCCGGCGAGATTACGGGAAACTACCGACTGATTGTTCCTTCCATGTTGGTGTGTGTCACCTCCTACGCCATTACCCGCCGGCATTCTCTCTACAGGTCCCAAGTGCGCTCGCGACTCCACGCGCCGGCGAACATTAAATCCATGATGACTGAAGTCTTGAAATCCATTTCGGTGGAATGGACCGTCGAAACTCTAAGATTACGAACCCCTCATGTCATCCCCGATACATCCTCCCTAGCGGCGGTCATGGATAAATACAAGGATTCCGACGAAGTGCTGTTCCCCGTGACCGATTCCGGGGGGTCGCTGTGCGGAGTCGTTGAAGCAAGAGATCTGCGCCGATTGTTGACCGAGGCCGGCTCTCTTGACGGATTGATCGTCCACGATTTATCCATCAAGCCTGTGACGGTGATTCCTTCCGATTCGCTTTACGACGTGATTCAGGCGATTCAACTCCATGACCGGTCGGGGGTGATCGTTGTTGAGGAACCTCCTTCAGGGGGAATTATCGCGATCATAGACCCGTCAACAGTTGCCGCCGCATATAATCAGGTCTTGGCAAAAAAGGAGGTCTGAATTTCCCGATCCGCCCCAATCACTTTCCCATCGCCACAGACTTTCGGTGCATGCCGAATTGGGAATTGTGAAAATGAAATAATAGCTTCGACCGGAATTCAACGCGAAGCCGCGAAGCCGCGAAGACGCAAGGACGTGGAGCGGACACCTCGGAAAGTTTGAGAATTGCAATTTCGATGTTTCTCAACGCGCTCATCTTTTTAGGGGAGGAGGAAGGGTTAGGGATCCTTGCGCCTCTGCATTTCATTATCTTCGCGCGCCTTTATGTCTCGGCGCTGAATCTTCCGTTTCTTTTTGCGGTAATCGTTCCCCATGAACACGAACTCGCCCCCCGCCGAAATCTTGATTTTCAGTTGCTCGCTAGGTCCGGAGAGCAATTCTCGAATTCTCGCGGAGGAGGCGAAAAAGCAGTTTGACGCTCACCCCACGCCCTGCGGGCGGAATTTCGAACGCGCGTCCGCGGATGGACTAAAGGGGATTCTTGACTCCCCTCGCGGCTGTCTCTATAAACTACCCGACAGTCACAACGGACAGACGGTTCATGAGTCAATCCAATTTTCCTCAAGGTACGAGCGGCTTGCGCCGCGCCCTGATCAGCGTCTCGGACAAATCGGGCGTGATTGAATTCGCGCGCGGACTGAACAAACTCGGATTCGAGATTATTTCGACGGGCGGAACGATGAAGTCGCTTGCCGACGCGGGGGTGAGCGTGCGGTCGGTCTCGGAAATCACCGGCGTCCCCGAAATTCTAGGCGGGCGCGTGAAAACGCTTCATCCGGCGATCTTTGGCGGGATCCTCGCGCGGCGCGAATTGATGGAAGACCTCGAAACCCTGAAGGAGCACGGCATCGGCGAGATTGACGTTGTCGCCGTGAATCTCTATCCGTTTGAAAAAACCGCCGCCAAACCGGGAACCGCGGACGAGGAAATCATCGAGCAAATTGATATTGGCGGGCCGTCGCTCCTCCGCGCGGCGGCGAAGAATCATCATCATCTCTACGCCGTCGTGGACCCCAAGGATTATCCCGAAGTGCTCCAAGCCGTAGGCGAAGGTCGGGACGCCGATGGACGTTCCTTGCGCCGTCGCCTCGCCGCCAAAGTTTTCGCGCATTGCTCCGCTTACGACCGGGCGATAGGCGCGTATTTGGGTTGCAAGGGCAAATCCGAGGATTCGGAACATCCAAATCTCGCGTCACAAATAGAAACTCTTCCGGAACGCTTGATGATTTCTTGGCCGCTCGGGCAAAAATTGCGCTACGGCGAAAACCCTCACCAGCAGGCCGCCTTCTACGCCGATCCGTGCGCCGGGGCGCCGAGCCTCGCGCATTGCAAACAACTTCAGGGCAAGGAGCTTTCCTACAACAATTACCTCGACGGCGAGGCCGCGCTGGAAATGGCCCGCGAGTTCGAGGAGCCGTTCGCCGTCATTATGAAACACGCCAATCCATGCGGGGCGGGGCGCGGCGCGACGTTAACGGAAGCCTATCAGCGCGCATTTCACGGCGATTCGGTTTCCGCGTTCGGCGGGATCGTCGGATTGAATCGCGCGGTGGATTCCGCGACGGCGGAAGCGATGGCGGAATCGTTTCTGGAAGTCATCATCGCGCCGGAATTTGAGGAACCCGCGCTAAAAATTCTCGCCAAGAAAAAAAATCTGCGTCTCCTTTCGGCAGGCAAACTCACCCCCCGTAATCCCGGCGTGAGTTATCGCTCCGTCTCCGGCGGACTTCTGGCGCAGGAGACCGACGTCGCGCTGGTTCCGCGCGAATTGATGACCGTCATCACCAAGGCGCAACCCACTGCCGAGGATTGGGAGGGACTTCTCTTTGCGTGGAAAATTTGCCGATGGGTCCGGTCCAACGCGATCGTCTATGCTTCACGCGAGAAGACGCTGGGGATCGGCGCGGGTCAAATGAGTCGCATTGACGCGGCGCGGTTTGGCATGATGAAAGCCGAGGGAGGCGTCAAGGGCGCTTACGTCGCCTCGGACGGATTCTTTCCCTTCCGCGACACGGTGGACATGCTTGCCAAGGCGGGCGTCCGCGCGATCATCCAACCCGGCGGTTCCCTCCGCGACGACGAAAGCATCCAAGCGGCGAACGAGCACGGGTTGATGATGGTCTTCACGGGGCAACGACATTTCAGGCACTAGGAGAATTGTATGAGCCACAGAGAACACAGAGATCGCGGAGACATTCCGCAGAGTCTTTTTCTTTGCTCGGTGATCTCTGCGTTCTCTGTGGCTATCTTAATTTTCCCAACTTTGTCTTTCGCGGAGGATTGGCCGCAATGGGGCGGCAAGAACCGCAACGGCGACTGGACCGAAACCGGCATCCTTGAAAAATTTCCGTCCGATGGACTCAAGATCGAATGGCGCGCGCCGATCGGCGGAGGCTATTCCGGTCCCGTCGTCTCGGACGAAAAAATCGTCGTCACCGATTGGAAACTCTCGCCCGAAACGAAACGGCTAGAGGGAACCGAGCGCGCCGTCTGCCTCGACGAAAAAACGGGCAAGGTTCTCTGGACGCGCGAATGGCCCGCCGATTATTCCGCGCTCATGCAGTCCTACGCCAGCGGCCCCCGCGCCACGCCGACCATTGACGCCGACCGCGTTTATCTTATCGGCGCGGTCGGGAACATTTTTTGCCTCTCGATGAAAACCGGCGACGTGATCTGGCAAAAGGATTGCGTCAAGGAATACAAAGCCGCCATTCCAACGTGGGGCGCGTCGAGCGCGCCGCTGGTGGACGGCGACCGTGTGATCTTCCTCGCCGGAGCCGATCCCGACGGCAAGGTCATGGCGTTCGACAAAATCACGGGACAGGAGCGTTGGCGCGCGCTCTCGTCGAGATGGGAAATGGGTTACAGCCAGCCGGTCATTTACGAGGCGGGGGGGAAACGCCAACTGATCGTCTGGCATCCGCGCGCGGTCAGTTCGCTCGATCCGGAAACCGGAAAAGTCTATTGGGAGCAACTCGACCGCACTCCCTCCGACATGTGCATCGCCACGCCGGTCAAGAGCGGATCGTATTTGTTTGTCGCCTCCTTCTACGGCGGCTCGATGATGATGGAACTGGACAACGCGCAACCGGCGTCCAAGCTTCTTTGGCGGATCAAGGGGAAGAGCGAAATGCCCGGCAAAACCGAGGCGCTTCACGCCGTCATCACGACCCCGATCATCATCGGCGATTACATTTACGGAACGTGTAGTTACGGCGAGTTACGATGCCTGAATGCCAAAACCGGCGAGCGGATTTGGTCGAGCGACAAGTTGGGACGGCAAGGACGCTGGGGCTCGGCGTTTTGGGTCCGCAACGGCGACCGCTACTTCGTCAACAACGACGTGGGGGACTTGATCATCGCGCAATTCACGCCTGAAAAATACGCGGAGCTTGACCGGACGAAGCTTATCAAACCGACGACCAACGCCGGATTCGGCCCGCGCCGTCTTTTTGAGACGACGGTCAATTGGGTCCAACCCGCCTACGCGAATCGTCACATCGTCACCCGCAACGATGAGGAAATCATCCGCGCGTCGCTGGAAAAGTAACAGCCAACGTAAGACCGCTACAAGGCTATGGACCGCTTTGAGCTAAGGTTTTTCAGAAATCAACCGGCGGCTTGCGAGGCGCCGGCGGCGGGGAAGAGGACTGCATCTGCTTCATTTTTTTTTGCCAGTCCATCCGGTAAAGGGGGCAAATTTCGCGGTTCAGGTAGTGCGACTTTTCCGGATGAACGCAACGGCACTTGCGCGGATTGCTCGGCTCCGGACGATAGGAGACGCAATCGGAGAGAACGCAATAGACGACGATGTGGTTTTCCATGATCTCTCGTAGTTCCGCGCAGGCTGGAAGCATATGCTCCCATTACCTATCACAGTTTCCTAACGTAATGAATCTGCCTCGCGGCTTCCTTGAATCCCATGGCCGGATAGAGATGCTCGCCGACCTCGTTGCCGACCAGCGTTTCGATTTTCGCCAGTTGCATCCCTTCCTTTTTGAGATAGGCCAAGGCGTGATCCAGCAATTTGCGTCCGATGCCGCGTCCTTGCGCACCCGCCGTGACGGCCAAGTTGGGAATCCGTCCGATGCTTGCCTCGCGGTCCAGCGTCACGGTGACGTAACCCAGAATCTCCGGTTTGCCCGACTTGGCGGCTTCTTCGAAAACAAAAATGCCCGCAGAATTGGCGCGAACGTCGTCGTCAATGTGCCGCGCCTTGCGCCATGCCCAATCACGCCCGGCCACGATTCCGAACAGTTGCTCGATGTAATAATCAATTGCCGAGGGTCCGAAAACCTCGGTCGTGATTCGCTTGAGCGCATCGGTGTCTCCAGTTTTGAAAGGGCGAATCATCGGTTTGCGGGTTCCTCGTCTTCGTCGGTCGGGAGCGGGCGTCCTGCCGTTTCGGGGGCGAAAAACATCACGGCGGCTCCGACCAGATAAATCATCGCCATCGCAATCGCCGTCGAGCGAAAAACCGGGACATCGGGAAATGCGTTTTGCATGGGTTTCCTTATGTAATTGGGCACGAGCGTCAGGACCGCCGCCAAATACCGCCCGACATTATAGCAGAACGAAACTCCGGTGGAACGGAGCCGCGTCGGAAAAATTTCAGGAAAATAAACCGCGTATCCTCCAAAAAGAGCAAGCGTTCCGACGCCAAGAATGAGGCCGAAGGGAATGATTTGCGAGCCGCGATCCAGAAATCCGAAAACGACGATCACCGCCGCCAATCCGAGAAGACAGGAGAGTTGGAACGTCAACCTTCTGCCGATCCTCGCGCTGACGAACGCGAATCCCGACATGCTGACGAACGCCCCCAGATCCTGACAAAAAAGCATGATGCTCTTGTGATGCGTGATGGTCGTCGCGTCCAATCCCGGAAACGCGCTGGCGACCAATTCCGGCGAAAAAAAACTCACGCCCCAAAGTCCGGTCACGCCGACGACGGCGATCGTTCCTCCGAGCAAAGCATTATTTCTCCAGCGCGGAATGGAAAAGAGATCGCGGTAGGATCCCATCCGTTTGCCCGTTCCGGCTTGCGCGAGCGCTTTGGATCGAATCCACGAATCCGGCTCCTTCAATTTGCGAAGCACGAGAACGACCATCAAAGCCGGAACCGCGCCGACAAAGAAAAGATACCGCCAACTGACCGGCAAAACGAAATACCCGATGGCCGCGCCGGTCATATTCCCGACCGCCGAAAGCCCTTGCAGAACCCCCAAGGCATAGGGACGCGGACGTTCCGGCACAACCTCGGCCAAAAGCGATACTCCCGCCGAAAATTCTCCTCCAACTCCCAAGCCCGTTAGGAAACGATACCCCATGAATTCATACGGCGTGCGCGCGAAACCGGAAAGCGCGGTGAACGCCGCATAGACCAAAATCGTGAGGAGCATCGTTTTGGCGCGGCCCCATTTGTCCCCTAAGATTCCAAAGATGATTCCTCCCGTTGCCCAGCCGATGATGAAGATCGTTGTCGCCCAGCGCCCCATGGCGTCGGGATCGCCGTCGGCCCCTACGAGTTCCTTCATCGCCGCGCCGCGCGCCAAGACAAAAATGCGCTGGTCCATCGTGTCGAACAGCCAGCCGAGCGAACAAACGATGAATATCCACCAGTGATAGGAGTTCATCTCCTTATACCAAGGGATTTTCGGTTTGAGGGAAGGCGAAGCGGGAGTCATGGACGCTCGGAATTTCGGGACGGAATTTCGGCGGGATTCTTTCAGAGCGTCGGGATGATGTCAACCTTGCGGGTGTTGCGCCGAATGTGAATCGGCCGTTCTGTCGGAAAGTTTCACCAGTTGAGCGTTGTGAATTCCATGGAGCGTCGCTTGCGCCGTGAGGGAACCGATGAGCGCGAAAAACATGTCCCACTGGGTATCCCACGGGTCCCCTTGGGTTCCGAGAAAAGCGTCGGCGGCGCTTCCGGTCGCCTCGGCCACGCCCCATTCGAGCAATTCATAGAGGGCGCTGATTGCCATGCAGACGCAAAACACAAGAAAGAAAAGCAGTTTGCCGCGCCGGAGCGGCGACTTGCGCAGGAGAATTTCGCGCGCGATCATCGCCGGAACAAACCCCTGCGCGAAATGGCCAAGCCGGTCGTAATGGTTTCGGCTGAATCCAAAGGCGTCCCGGATCCAATTGAAAAGAGGCATTTCGGCGTAGGTGTAATGTCCGCCCACGAGAAGAATCAAGGTGTGAAGCCAAATCAAGATGTAAACCAGCGGCGTGAATTTCCAACGGGGATAGAGGACGGTCAAAAAAATCGCCCCGCCAATCGCGGGAAATGTTTCCAGAAACCAAGTGAACAAATCATGCGGCCGGATGAGCGACCAAATCAACGCCGCGCCGAAGGAAATCCAGAGAAACCAATGGAGACGTTTCTCGCGCGGAGGCGGAGTGGATGGGTTCAATTGTGATTGCGTGTCCATTGGACTTCTTTCGAGCATCACTTTATATCCAACTTATAAGGGGCCAACCGAAGAATTTCCTCCGGAATATCCTCCAATTCGAGAAACTCGATTCTCAACCGATTCATACCCGCAACGGCTTCCAATTCCACGGGCGATGGAATCGGACGGACGCTGACAAACCACAGCGTCGCTTTGGGATTCGACGCCACTCTTGCGCGAATCTGTTCGGCGTCGAACGGAAGAAACTTATACGGTTGCCTCAGATAATAGATCAGCGCACCATGCGTGTAGGGGGGGTCCATAACCAGCATGTCGCCCGGATGGAAGCGTCGGTCGAGTTCCTTGGCCGCGACGTCGAATGGGCGTTTCTGGCGACTGTCGAAATAATCAACGTGGTAGCGGACCATTCCTCCAAGAATCATCGAGGACAGGAGAAGAGGAGCTATCGGTCCGAATCGGAGACGCAAATCGGAAAGGCCAAGGGCAACCAGCAAGTAAAACGGAATCGTTGCGATAATTTCGTAGCGTTGGCCGAAAAAGACTATGGGATGGAAAATAGAAACCAAAAGGGGCAGGCCGAGCGCGCAGGCGAAAAATGGGAGCAAGAGAAATCGCGCATCGGGACGATCCGAGGGCGTTCCTCCCGAATTCGATCTTGGAAAAGCCGCTACTAACGGCATCGCGAAGGCGACGCATGAGGGGATAATGATCCACCACGGTTTGGGCAGGATGAAAACTCCATAGCAAAAGGAGTTCAGAATCCCGTGAAATGTGTCCACGGAAAGGGGAGGAATCCAACCGATGTTCTGTCCCGTTTGCATTTGCCGGGTCATTTGCAAGAAACCCGGAATGGACAAGGCGATGGTCCATACACACCAGCAGGCAAAAGTCAGGGCGGATCGCATTTCCCGCCGACCGAAGATTGTTAGATGGAACATCCAATAAAGTCCAACGAAGGCGACGATGAAGAGATAATAAAAGTGGGTGAAGACGGCTCCGGCGGTTGCGACAAACAGACCCGCCGATTCAAGTATCCATCGGCGAGGCGAGAGCGGGCGGGACCAAAGGTCAAACGCAAACAGAACGATCAAAACCTCCCAAAATACCAGTAGCGAATACATCCGCGCCTCTTGCGCATACCAGAGATGAAAAGGGGACAATCCGAGGAAAAGCGTGGCGAGAAGGGAGGTCCCATCGCCGATCATCCGTCGAGCGAGAAACCAAAATAGGGGGATGGTCAAAAGCGAGATGACCGCGGAAAAACTCCGAATCGAGACCAGCGAGTTGGAGAAGACGCCGCCCCACATTTTGGCGAGAAAAAAATAAAGAGGCGGGTTGGCTTCCGACGTCGTAATCGCGCGTGAGATCGCGTCAAAAGAGGGTTGCGAGACCAATCCGAGGGTGGAAGCTTCGTCCCCCCAGATGCTTTCCTCGCCGATCTGATAAAACCGAAGAAAAGCCGAGACGGCGAGGATAAGAATCAGACAGGAAGTTTGGAAGCGGGAGTTCATTGCTCCAATCGGGAAACTCTCCGGCATCTTGAGAGCAAGAGCAAGAGTTAGAGCAGGAGAAAGGAAAAATGGCACGCCGGTTCAGCGGACCCGCGCTACATGCCCGAGCCTTTCTCTAGAAACGCGAACAAATCCACCAAGTCTTGAAGCGACATGGTGTCGAGAAGGCCCTCCGGCATGATTGAAACCGTGGAGGGTCGGCGCTCGACAATTTGATCCTTCGGCACGTCGGTTTTGTCCCCCGTCGCGGTGATGAGCGTGAGCGTCGCGTCGGTTTCGCCCGCCAACATCCCGTTGACCGTGTCGTGATTCTTGAGTTCCACGTTCAACGCCGTGTATTGATCGGAAATGACCTTGGAGGGATACATGATGGACTCCAGAATTTCGCGCCGACGGAACCGCTTGACGACGTTGGAGAGATCGGGTCCGCCTCCTTTGCCTTCCGTTCCAAAGACGTGGCAATTGGCGCACTTGGCGCGCTGGAATACCCGCTTGCCTCGCTCGGCATTCGCCTTTTCATAGGTCATCGGATCGAATTCAAGATATTCGCTCAACTCTTGGTAACCCATCTGAGCCAAATCCGTTTGCCCCTTGGCCGGACGATCACCCTCGATTTCCGCCCGGAGCGTTTCGGCCCGTTTGGCCCGCTCGGCCAGTTGCTTTTCCTTTCGCTCCTGCGCGCTTCTCTTCTCCTCTTGGGAAAGATTGGCCAGAACCGATTCCCACAAGTCGTTGATGTAACCTTCCATGCTGGCCGCGCCCCCCATCTCCCGCCCGCGATCAAACCATTCGATCAATCGCTTGCGTTGGTCCTGCGTCCATCCTTTGTTGATGACGCGCAGGGCATAAACGGCGTGGATTTGGTCTTCCTGAGCCTTCTTTGGATCGAGTTGCGCCAGCATTGGCTCAATCGCGCCCGGGGTTTGCATATAACCCAAAAGTATTTCCAACTCGCGGTGCACACGCGGATCGGAAGCGGGATAGAGGGGAAGAAGCCTTCGTCCGATTTCGTTCATGAATCCGCGTCGTCCCGGATCGGCGGGAATAAGATCCCGGATAAAGGCGACCTCAAGCATCCGCAGATAAGCGCAAAGCGTGTCGTCCTTCATCGGCGCGCGGCTGTATTGGAGGAGTTTGTCGAAGACCATATCGGCGTCGCGGACCAGACCTTGGGTCAGCGTCGCGGCGAGCAAGCCTTCCAGCGCGCCGCGCGGGCGGGATTCAATGCTGTCGTCGGCGACGGCGTCAATCCAAGCCCGACGATCCACGCGCATCAGGGCCAGCTTCGCGGACCAGCGCAGATGGCTGTCCTCGCTGTCGAGCAAAGCGAAAAGCTTTTTGACCAAATGATCCTTGGCGGAAACTGGCGTGTCCGAATTCAGTCCGGCGCGAACCAGCGACTCGCACGCGCGGCGGGCCACGAGTCCGTCGTCGTCCCCCAGCGCGTTGACCAAGG
Organism: uncultured Candidatus Sumerlaeota bacterium; assembly: GCA_964598765.1. Lineage (GTDB taxonomy): Bacteria > Sumerlaeota > Sumerlaeia > MVZB01 > JAJFLK01 > CAZRCZ01. The sequence continues at coordinate 192,117 of CAZRCZ010000003.1, forward strand.
CGTCTCTGGTTTCATCCAATCGGAAGGTTCCGAGCAGGAGAACCGCCGACGCGCGAACTTCGGCGTCACGGTCGCGCGCAAGTTTCTCAAGAAATTTGAGGTCGGGCTTGGGACCATGCGTTTGCAACAATTCCAAAGCGCGGACGCGATGAGATGACGAAGCCCGCGTGTCCTGAATCGTTTTTCGCAACTCGCTTTCCCATGGCGCGCCCAGTTCTTTTTTGACTTTTTCGATTGCGGCCTCGCCCCAAGACGAGCGATGCATCGGTTGATCCAGCGCGGCATTGAGGCCTGCCGTCGCGGGTTTGAATTCATTATTTCCTTTGTATCGAACTCGGAATAGCCCTCCCGTCGTGGAGCGTCCTCCCGTGGCGAAATAGAGAAGACCGTCCGGTCCGATTTCCAAATCGGTGACATTAAGCGGCTCGCCTAGGACAAATTCGACGCTCTTGCCCTCGTAAGTCGCTCCGTGCCGCTGGTTGAAGGTTGCCAGAATTCTTCCGCGTGACCAATCCCCCAAGAAAAGCGCGCCGTAAAATTTTTCGGGGTAGACATGATGCTCGTAAACCGCCATTCCAACCGGCGAGCCACGTCCGGCGTCCTCCATCGGCGGGAGCATGTCGAAATAGTAGTTGGGAAAAACCCCCGATCCGGTCCGCCAGCCGTAATCGCCGCCGGGAATGCAATGGACGACGCGGATCGGACGATACCACGGAAGGCCGACGTCCCATTCCATATCCGAATCAAACGTGAAAATTTCTCCGAGGTCGTTCTCCGCAAAATCAAAGGCGTTGCGGAATCCGGCGCAGAATTGGCTCCATTGTTTGGTTGCCAAATTCAATCGCATCACGACGCCTCCCGGAGCGCGGATGTTCGTCGCGTGGCCGCGCGGATCAACGTAACGCGGCAACAACTGGTCCTCCTCCAGCCAGCGCGAAGGGGACGCCGGATCGGGCGTAACGTCGGGGTAAGAATGATTTCCATACATCACATAAATCTGGCCGTCGTAGCCGGTGAGAATTGCGTGGGGACCATGCTCGCCGATGCCGCCGATCCGCGATCCGGCGATGAACTCAACCTTGTCGGCCACGTCGTCGCCGTTGGTGTCGGTCACGCGGTAAAGTCCCGCCCCTTTCGGTCCGTTGGAGCAGACCAACAAATCGCCGGGACCGATAAAGTGCATTCCGTGCGCGGTTTGAATTTCGGAGCAGAAAACCTTCACGCCGTCGTATTTTCCGTCCTTCTTGGAATCGGTTAGGAGAACGATGCCATTGTGTTCGAGGCTGAGCGCGGGTCGCCCCTGATAATCGAACGTCATGTTGACGACGGAACCGACCAGATCGTTTCCGGCGACCTCCTCGACCTCAAACCCTTCGGGCGCGATGAACCGCCGCTTATCGTGGCTGGGGCGTTCCTTGCGCGTGGATTGCTCCGGAAGCAGGGGCTTGACATCCAAGGCGCGACTGGAAGTTTGGAATCCCAACCCCAACGCAACGACGAGAATGATGGATTTCAACGCGAAGATTCGATGATTCATCTTTTTTCCTATTTCGTGCTCTTGATCTTGCTCTTGCTTTGGCCCGGAGGCTGGGAATCTGAAATCGCGCATCCGAAATTTCCTATCTCAAATCTCAAATCGCTTTACTTCAATTCTTTAATTTTCAAATCCTTGAAACTGACCATCATCGCCGGACCGGCATGGATTTGCAGACCGATGGCTCCTTCTTTGGCTCCCGCGGGATCGTCCATGTCGAGGACCGTTTTGCCGTTAAAGACCATTTTGACGTGATCCCCCTTGCAAGTGATTTCGTATTCGTTCCAGTCGGTCGGTTTGGCCAACGCGCCGACGGCTTTCTTGTCGGCGTCGCTCATGTTCTTCCAGTAATCCATGATGCCCCGCTTTCGCTCTTCGTAAAGCATCCCCCAAAAACCGTCCGCCGCGTCGGCCTGATAACCGGCCATCACGTATTCGGGGAGTTGCTCGCTCCGAAATTGAATTCCGCTGTTGTGGTTGCGGAGTTTGATTTTGGCGCGGAGGATGAAATCGGAATAATGCTTCTCGGTCGAGAGGAAAGTGTTGTGTTCGGCCTTGGTCTGGTCGGTCGAGCCGACAATCACGCCGTCCACGACTTTCCAAAATCGCGGGTCACCCTTCCAACCCGTGAGGTCCTTGCCGTTGAAAATGGGAACGAATCCTTCATCGCCTTTGGCTGTGTCGTTGGTTTTGGATTTATCTTCCGCCCGAGCCAAAATCGAAATGACGGCAATCATCGTGATCGCCCAAAAGCGGCATGGCGTGACAAAATGGCGTTTCTTCATGTTTGGTTCTCTCCTCTGCGGCGAGATCGGTCAAATTGGCGTCAAATGACGCGGGATTCTAGGCCATTCTCCGATGAATAGGCAAGGACGGATGAGGGTTCTTTACGACTGATTCTTCCAGAGCCTCAGGATACCGAGTCGGCAAAGAGCGAAATCGTATTTCACGGGATCGTCGGGCGAGAAACGGCGGAAAAAATCAGTGATTTCCTTGCGCGTCCGCGCATCGGCGATTTTTCGCCGCGTCGCGCCGAGGTGTTTTGAAATCCGCAAGATGTGCGTGTCCACGGGGAATTCCAAATCGGCGGGGCTTTCCGCGCTCCATAATCCAAGGTCAATTCCGTCATCCGGGCGAATGACCCATCGTAGAAACATATTAAGCCTTTTGCACGCGCTCGGTCCGTTGGCCATCGGAAGGAGATAATAAAATGAAATTGGGCGTCCGGAATTGCGCGGAGGCACGCCGTCAGAAAAATAGTCCTCCAAATCCAGCTTCAAGGCTTCATCAATGAACCGTCCCGCTCGATCCGCCACCGTTTCGCCTTTCGCCTTTCGCCTTTCGCCTTCACGTTGCGCCGCTCTCCAAAAATTCTCGATGGACCCCCAGCCTCGCAACATTTGGCCGAGAAGGTGAATGAGCGCCGAAAGATCGCGGTCGTCGTTGAAGCGATGGTAGAAACCCTCCAGCGCGCGGTCGGATTTTCCGGGAACAAAATTGCGGGCGAAATTTGCCGGAGAGCGTCCCATTCGTTTGAACAAATCGCGGAGCGAACGATCAATCTGGGCCACGTTGCCGTATGCAAGCGAGGCGGCAAGAAAGGCGGCGATCTCACGATCCGCCCAATTCGCATAGCTCCGAGGCCAACTTAATGGATCATTCCGGATGAAACGGGGATGATGGTAGCGATCCAAGAGGCGATTCAAAAACGGCGCAAGATTTGCCGGTCGAGATTTCGAAAATTGGCGAGAAATCTGAGGAATAATCACTCAACCAAATTAACAGAGATGAACGGGTTTTACAGGATGATTTTACGCGCTCGCGTATCGTCGCGAGGCGTAGAACAAGAGCGCGACGGCGATCATCGGCGCGACGCAAAGCGAGGACATGACTTTACCCAGCGCGACGCCGTGATCGGGCAATTGCGCCATGCCGTAATGCAAAATGGCCGTCGCGCCCCAGATGCCGCCGAGCATGAGCGAAGTCCGTAGTCCGACCGTCAATCCACGCGATCCGCGGGCGAGCGATGTCATCACGGGCAACGTCGCGCCCGCCGTCGTTCCCGCCAGCGCGATCATCGCCAGCTTGGCCGGAGCCGAAGGGAAATAGAAGAATCCCGCGAACGGAAAAATCGAAAGCGCCTGAACGATCATCACGATCCGGAACGGATTGCGCCGATCCGCCAGATGCGCGTAGAAGTAGGAAAAAATTCCGCCGATGACGCCGAAGATGAAACAAGCGTCACCCCCTAATCCCTCCGACTGATAGAGAACCTTGAAGAATTTCGGCGTGAAGAACATGACCGTTCCCCCTTCGAACGCCATGAGAAATCCGGCCATCCAAATCAACCCGAACGGAATTCGAGGATCATTGTTTGACTTGGAAGCGTGTTCACCGTTTGCGCCATTCTTGGGCGGATGAATGAACGCGAGGTAAGGGGCAAGTTCGACTGTTTGAATTCCGCGAATGAGCAAGGCGGCGACGGTGACGAACGCTCCGAGATAGAGCCAATGAAATCCGCCGAATTGCAAATTTTCCATCCAATGTCCGGAAACCATCGCGCCGGAGGAGACGCCCAAGAATCCGAATGAAATGAAGATGGCGGTCGAGAGAGAAGGGCGGCGCGGAAGCGCAAGCTGAGCCAAAATATAAGAGAAGGGATGAAACGCGCCGTTGGCGACGCCCGCCATACAAAACAAAATTTTGGCCTGCCAAGGGTGCGTCGTCCAACCGACCATAAACGTCAGCGCGCAGAAAAAAGGGCAAACGAGCAACATCACGGCGGTCCGCGTCCGCTCCATCACCCATCCGGCGACCGGTTGGGTAAAGTTGCTCACGAGGCTTGTCAGGATCAAAATTCCTGCGATGCCGCCGAGCGTCAAATTGAATTTCCGCTCCATCGCCGGGATCATCGGCGCGGCAATTCCTATGCAGAAATCGTTGAAGAAATGCGAAAGCGAAAGCGCGGCCAGCAGGGCGTAGTCGTTCGGCTTTTCAAAAATATCGAGCACCCGCGCGGACGAAATATACGCGGCGTGGGCGGATTCAACAGCGGAGATGGCTCCTTGCTCTGCGATTTGCGGAGAGGTGTTCATCGTCCGTTGGACAGAGCCGGCAAGCCCGCGCGAACCGCTTCGTATTCCGCCACCATGCGGTCCACCAACTCTTTGCAGGTGGGAACGTCCCTGATCAGGCCGACACCTTGTCCCGCGCTCCAAATTTCCTTCCATCGCCGCGTCTTGGCTTCCTCCGGCGTGGTCACGTCGCCGGGAATGCTCTTGCGGATGTAGTTGCCTTTGATCCCGCTCACGCGGTCCGTGTATTCGATGTCTTCAGGACTCGATTCGAGGATCGCTTCCTTGAACTCCGGCTTGGCGGGAGATTCCCGCGTGGCGATGAATCGCGTGCCGATATAGGCGGCGTCCAGACCGAGCGATAGTGCCGCCGCCAATCCGCGCCCGTCGGAAATTGCTCCGGCGGCCAAGACCGGAACGCCGAACTCTTTCTTCAACCATGGACCCAGCACGAAGGGGGTAATCTGCCCCGCGTGTCCGCCCGCTCCATACGCGACGGCGACCAAACCATCCACTCCCGCCTTGGCGACTTTCGTCGCGTGGCGCAGATTGATGACGTCGCTGAAAACACGGGTCTTGGTCCCGCGCGACGCCTTGATGATTTCGCTCGGATCGCCGAGGCTCGTGATGATGAGCGCGACTTCCTCCTCGAAGATCGTCCGCACGTCGTCCGCAAGGCGGTCGTTGAGCTTCAGAGGAAGATTGACTCCGAACGGCTTCCTTGTTCGGCTTTTGATTTCCTTGATCGCCTTGACGAAATCCTCGTGCGTGCGGAAATTCGGCGAGGGAAACGTCCCCAGCGCACCGGCCTGCGACGCGGCGACGACCAAATCGGGAAACGACACCAAAAACATCGGCGCGCAGACGATGGGGTAGTCAATCCCCATCATTTCGGTGAATTGGGTTTTGATTTTGGGCATGGTGATCGGTTCCTCGTTTCTTTCCCGCAGGCACTTGAATATTCGCCAGTTTATCCTTGAACTTTTATTGATAATGGTCAAGGGCGAGAAAAAAAAAGTCAGTTTAACCCCCGAGGCGCCAAAAACGCCGAGCAACAAGCCACTGATTTCACGGATTGCGCAGATGAATTCCGAGCTTTCGCACCTTTGGTTTTCTCCCCCTCCCAGTAACTTGTCGTTCTTGGCGTCATGACGGCTCAATTTCAAGAGGTTGTTTTGAACTGGCGGCGGATCACCCGATCAGGTAAATTGAAAAGTGGATCGAAACGCGCGGGAGGCAATTCCCGCAACCGCATCGGCGGAGATTTGACGGCGAAAAGGAGATGGTCATGGCGGAAACGCTTTCCCAAAAAGTCGCGGTGTTCGTGGAACCAACCCCCAATCCGAACAGTTTGAAATTCATCATCGGTCGCGAGATCGTTCCCGACGGATCGTATGAATTCGCCAACGCCGCCGAGGCCGCCGATTCCTTTCTGGCGGCGAGTTTGTTCGGCGTCAAAGGGGTCGAAGGGGTGTTCATCGGCAGGGATTTCGTCACGGTCCGCAAAACCGCCGACGCCGATTGGGACGAAATCGAATCGAAGGCGATTCAGATCATTGAGGATGGCATTTCCTCCTCTAGACCGGTGGTGAAGGAGAGAAAAGCGCAGGGGGGTGGCGATGCCTCCGGCGTCGAATCGCGGATCCGCAAAATTTTGGACGAGGAAATCCGTCCCGCCGTGGCATCCGACGGCGGCGACGTGGTCTTTCAGGGTTACAATGACGGCGTTCTCACACTGCGCTTGGTCGGCTCGTGCAGTGGTTGTCCCAGCTCGACGATGACGCTCAAGATGGGGATCGAGCGGCGCCTCCGCGAAGACGTGCCGGAGCTAAGAGAAGTCGTCTCGATGATGTGACGGGGCGACCAAGCGGATTGCTCGGCGCGCCGCAACCATTGATCCGCGACCTCGCGGTTTTCCAAATATGAAATCACTTCTCCTGCTTTCATTTGTCGAGTGGGGGAGCGGTTTCCAGCGTCCCCAACACATGGCGGTCGGGTTCGCCCGTCGCGGCTGGCGCGTCGTCTATGCTTCGCCCGGACATCTTCATCGCAAGCGGCGACGAACGCCGAGCGGGCTTGATCTGCCTCCCAATCTCGAAGTGATGGAGCCTCCCGCGCTTCCGGGCGCGCGACATTCCAATTTGATCATGGGGATCAATCAGAAGATCATGGGGCTTGCGCTCAATCCTCACGCGGATCGGATGATGAAATTCAACTGGCAACTTTTTGGCCGGGCGCAGGATGGAGACGACCGCCAGCCGTGGGACGCGCTGATTTTCAACAATCCGATGTGGAGTCCGATGATCCGGCACATGCCCGCGCATCTGAAAATCTTAGACGCCATGGACGATCTCTCGCCGACCGTCCGCGATCCGGGGCAAATTGATAATCTGGAACACATGGCTTTGGAGTTCGTGGATGGCGTTTGGACGGGAGCTTCAGCCATGGCCGAGCGGTTCAGCGGCAAACATCGCAAGGTGCGGTTTATCCCGTGCGGCGTGGACGCGGAGCGATTCGCGCATCCGAACGCCGCGGAAGTGGCCAAGGTGAAGGAAGAATTGCGCGCGATTTTCGGCGACGAGAAAAATTCGGACGATAAACAATCTCCGCCGCTGGCGGGGTTCTTCGGCGTTATCAATGAACGCTTCAATCCCGATTTGCTCAATCCGTTGCTCGACGCAGGCTGGCGCGTCATTCTGATCGGCCCCTCCTCCCATTTTGTCACTTGGCGTTTGTCCCGGTCGCATTCGTTACGGTTCTTGGGTCCCCGGCCTTACGCCTCGTTGCCCGCTTATCTCGCCTGTCTGGATTTGGCGTTGATTCCTTATCACGTCGAGGGCGCGCATCGGTTCTTGAATCCGGTCAAGGCGTTGGAATATCTCGCCGGAGGCAAACCGGTTCTCTCTTCGGCCTTGCCCGAAATTGAAAAATTTCTTGGCGAGTATGTTTTGATCGGGCGAACGCCGGAGGATTGGAGCCGCATCGCGCGGGAGTGGCCCGCGGTCTGTGATCAAACGCGGCAACAGGCGCTTCGGGGACAAATTTTCGCGCGGGCGCGGAGTTGGGACGCCATGGTGGATGAAATGAGTGAGGATTTGGTAGGCGTCTGATTCCAATTTGCATATGTCCCGATGATCTACACGGATATTTCTTGCTCTTAAATCTTGCTCTTGCTCTTTTGCTGATGCCCCTTCGCGTATTTCACCTTCTTGACGGTCGCCATTTCGGCGGATGCGAGCAAATGGTTCGTCGTCTGGCGATGGCGTCGAAGCGCATCGGCGTCGAAGCATCGGTTTATTGTCTCGCAGAAGGAAGGTTGAGCGATTGTCTCCGGCACGATGGCGTTGCCGTCCGCGTTTTTCCCTCGACCGGAAAATATGATCTTCGCCCGTTTAAGGGCATGGCGCGTGCGTTGATTGAAGACAAAGCGCAAATTATCCAAGCCCACACCAGCCGAACGCATTTGTTTGCCCGCATCCTTTCGCGGCGCGTCGGAATCCCCAACATCACGACGATCCATTCTCCCATTGCGCAGGATGAAAACCAATCGTTGCGCCGCCATCCGCTCCGCGCATGGATTGAGCGCCTCGGACGACGCTGGACTGATCACATATGTCCCGTGAGCAAGGAGGAGACCGAACGATTGATCGGAGAGGAGAAGGTCCCGCCGGAAAAAATTGCCTGGATTCCCAACGGCGTCGAAGCGATTGCCGAGTCGGAATTGAAGCGGAAAGGACGAGACGAAGCAATCTTGCAAATTCTAAGTAAAAAGAATCTCCCGAGCGACGCCTTCGTCGCCGCTATGATCGCGTCGCATCGTCCGCGCAAGGGGACCGACGTTCTGATCCGCGCCTTCGTCCGATTCGCCGCCGAAGAGAAGCACGCGCTCCTTCTCATCATCGGCGACGATGAATTCGCCCGTCCGCGAAATTATTTGTCCCAACTTCAAGACCTCAGCCGACAATTGGGAACCGGGAACCGAACGTATTTTGCCGGATTTCAGGATGATCCTTGGGCGCTGGGCCGCGACGCCGACGTCATTGTTCAGCCCAGTCTTTTTGGCGAGGGGCTTCCTCTTGCGTTGCTTGAAGCAATGAACCGCGGCTTGCCGATCTTCGCTTCATACGTTCCGGGCAATCGGGAGTGCGTAGAGAATAACGTCAATGGCTGGCTTCACCCGGCCGGGGACGCCGACGAATTAGCGAGTCAACTCCTCCGAGTCTCGCGGGTCCGAAACTCGATGGTTCAAATGGGCAGGAAGGGGCGCGAGATTTTTCTCGAACGATACGAACTCACCCGAATCCTAAATCAATGGAAATCGCTTTACGAAAAGCTGACCGAGCCAAATTCACCACCAAGACACCAAGTCGCCAAGAAGACGAAGTAAATCTGGTTTTGCTGTAGATTGCGTCGCATTTTATTCCTTGGTGTCGTGGTGCCTTGGTGGTGAAAAATCCAAAAATCGTAATCCTCTCGCCTTTTGAATGAGCTTGTGTAAAAAGTTGGAACAGCAAGATGCAGACCTATCAAGCCACCGTCCAAGGTCATTGGCCGATTTTCTTTGGCCGCGATTCGCGGGAATTGCTCCTTGAGGAGATCGAAAAACTCGCGCCGGATCGCGTATTTATTCTGACCGATCACACCGTCGAATCGCTTCATGCCGAGGCGATCAAGGAGAATATCCCGCACGCCGTGCCGCATGAGGTCGTTGTATTCAATGAAGGCGAGGAAAATAAAAATCTCGCGACGCTGGAGCACGTCGCGGGGGATCTGATCCGCGCAGGAGTTTCCGACGGCTCGTTGATTCTGAACGTGGGCGGAGGCGTGGTCTTGAACATGGGAGGATTGGTCACCTCCTTGCTTGGACGTGGCGTCCGGTTCGCCCAAATTCCGACGACCTTCGCGGCCCAATGGGGATCGGTCAACACCAACCGTCAGGCGATCCATTTTGTCGGGGTGAAAAACTCGCTCGGGCTTTATCGCTCCCCCGTTTTCTCTGTAATTGATCCATATTTTCTGGAGACCGAGCCGGAACAGCAAGTTTTGGCAGGATTGGTGGAGTTCGTCCAATGCGCGCTCGTCTTGGGAGGATCAATCTTTGAGGCGGCCAAAGGCACTCTGTCGGGCAAAGACCCGCATCTTCCCCCCGGATTGGATTCAACCTTGCAGATTTGTCTGGAGCAGTCGCTGGCGATGGGGAAGGAGGATCCGGAGGAAAGGCGAGCTGAACGACTGGACGCCTACGGTTACACGTTGGGGCGCGCGCTTGAGGTTTTGAGCGACGGAAGAGTCACCCCAAATGAGGCGCGATACTATGGGATGAAGACTGCGGCGGAACTGGCGCGAATACGGGGTGTGATGAACGAAACGGAATATCAACGCCACGCCTCCTTGATGAAGTTACTCAAGCTCCAAGCGCAATTTCCCCCGCACGTCCGCACCGACCGCCTGATTCATCAGCTTCACGGCAACAACAAGACGGAGACCGATGGGTTGAAATTCATGTTGCTTGAGGCGGTCGGCGTTCCCTCCCGCGACAACGGGGGTTGGGTCGAGGTCCGCGACGCCGAAATCGCGCAGGCCGTCGAAAAGGTCCGCGCCGATGCTTAGCTACAGCACGCTGGGTCTTCCCGAATGGCCGCTGGAGGACCTTTGCGTTCTCCTAAAACAATTCGGATACGAGGGAATGGAGATCGCGCTCGGTAAGGATCATATTCGGCGACCGGGGGATGCGGATTTCTGGCGGCGCGTCGGCGAAGCGGCAACTCAAGCGGGAATCGCGATTACGAATCTTCATCTGGGAAATCCCCGGATTTACGACGATCCGAACGAGCCGCGTCTTCTCAGCCGCGATTCCAAAAAACTCCAAGTCCAAAAGAATCTGATATTCTCCGCCTTTGAAATTGCCCATCGTCTTGAATGCCCGCTTGTGACCGCCGCCTGCGGTCCGGCGGAATCGGACATGAGCGAATCCTTGGCATGGAATCAACTGGTTGATGTGTCAAGTACCATTCTGGCGCGGCGTCCCGCCCGGTGCGATTTTCTCCTCGAACACGAACCGGAGCATTTTTTCCGGACTTCCGATCAGATCTCGCGTCTGCACGGGCAAACCGACGGCGGGGTTTATTCCAATTTGGACGTGGGACATTTGCAAGTCGTCGGCGAACCGATCGGTGCGGCAATCCGAAAATTGGGGCCGATCGTTAAAAACATTCATTTGGAAGACATCAAGGATCGGCGTCATCGCCATCTCATTCCGGGCGAAGGAGACATAGATTTCGTCGAGGTTGGTCAAGCCTTGGCGGACATTGATTATTCCGGCCCGCTGACGGCGGATCTGTATCCATACGCCGCCGCGCCAATTCCCGCGTTGATCAAGGCCAAGGAATCCTTTTCGAATCTCTTGAAACGATAATGAAATTCAAGAATTACACCACCATGACACCAAGTCACCAAGAAGAAAAGAGTGGGACTTCAGCGCGCGTCGGACTTCCTTGGTGTCTTGGTGGTGTAATAACCCATGGAAAGATAGGCTTATGGTCCAAGCAAGAAAACTCGGATTTGTCGTTCACCTTCTTATTTTCCTTTTTGTCCGCGGCTCTGCGCTCGCGGGGAATGAAATTCGGTTGCCGCTTCCCTGCGTTGACGCGCCCGTGGACGTGATCCTCGACGAACACGCGATTCCGCATGTTTACGCCAAGAGCATCGAAGACGCCTATCGCGCGATCGGGTATCTCCAAGCTAAGGATCGGCTTTTGCAGATGGAGCTTTTTCGCAGAACCGCGCAAGGGCGAATGGCGGAGTTGCAGGGAGACGAGGCATTCGAGCAGGATCTTCTCACCCGTCAACTCGATTTGCGCGGAAGTTCAGAACAGGCGATCAAGACGGGAATTCTCGGCGAGGAGGTCAACCGGCAACTTGAGGCATTCGCGCAAGGAGTGAACGCGCGCCTTGAAGAACTCAAAACCGAGGAGGGAAAGAAAAGTTTGCCTCCGATGATCCGTCTCCTCGGATTGACAATCGCTCCGTGGTCGCCGGTGGATAGCGTCAGCCTCTCCAAATACATGGCTTGGGACCAGCAGGGAACGGACAGCGATTTGTGGTTCGGGATGATGGTGGAAAAACTCGGCGTGGACGCCGCCGAGGAGCTTTGGCCGTTGGATCGTCCCTACGAGCTACCGATAGTGCCCGATTGGCCGAATAAAAAAACGCCGCTTCCGAACCGCCCGACCGCAAGCTTGAAGTCGGATGCGGAAGTTCTGCTCGCATTGAATCAAGGGAAACCCTTCTCAACCGATTACATGGACTTGTTTCATCATCTTGAAAGCGGAGGTTTGATGCGAATCGGCACGGCGTTTGGAAGCAATAACTGGGTCATTTCCGGCTCGAAAAGCGCGACCGGCAAGCCGATCCTTTGCAACGATCCGCATCTCCCTTTGACGATTCCCTCGATTTGGTATGCCGCGCACATCGTCGCGCCCGGACTGAACGTGACCGGCGTCACGTTTCCCGGTTCGCCCTACGTCGTCATCGGACACAGCGAGTGCGCCGCTTGGGGCATGACCAACATGGAAGCCGACGCCGTGGATTATTACATCGAGACCGTCAATCCCGACAATCCGAAGCAATACAAACACAAGGGGCAATGGAAGGAATTCTCCGAGCGAAGAGAAATTATTGCCGTTCGGGGTCAATCTCCGCGCGAGATCACAGTTCGGGCAACGGTTCACGGTCCGGTCGTCCGGAGCGGCGAGAAATCGGGCGGCAAGACAATCACGCTCTGCTGGGCGGGATTGGGGCCTACCGCCGAAGTTCGCTCGGTGGCGATGCTCGGAACCTGCAAGAATCTCGACGACGCGACCAAAGCTCGTCATTACCTCCAAGTTCCCGCGCTCAACACAATCTACGCCGACGTGGACGGCAATATCGCCATCACGCCGCACGGTAGTTTGCCCATGCGAGCGCGCGGGACGGGACGCATCCCGATGGACGGCGCTTCGGGCGATTACGATTGGCTCGGTTACATTCCAGACGAGGAACTTCCGATCTCGGTCAATCCCGCGCGCGGATTTCTTCTTAGCGCCAATGCGCGGCCTCATCCGGTCGGCTACCCGCATTACCTCGGTTGGATGTGGTGCTACAGTTATCGCACGCGCCGGATTTACGACATGCTATCTTCAAAGGAGAAAATCAGTTTTGAGGACATGGAGCGATTTCAATTCGACGCGCACGACAAATGCGCGGAGCGGTTTATTCCAGTCCTTGTCGCCGCGTTCGACCACGCCCCCTACGGCGACGCCGTCGCGAAGAAGGCCATGGACCTGCTCCGCGATTGGGATTTCGTCTGCGATCCCGTCAAACCGCAACCGACGATTTACATGGAATGGTTCAGCGCGTATCGCCATGCGGTTTGGGACGACGAATGGAAATCGCGCGGAATTGAGCAACCTGCCGGGGGTTGGGGTTACGACGAGGATAACCGGCGCGAGCCGATGCTCGACGTGCTGGAATATCTGACGCTCGAAAAACCTGAATCGGCGTGGTTCGACGACAAAACCACCCCGGAGCATGAAGCCCGCGATGATATTTTCCGCCTTTCTTTTACCGCCGCTATTGAAAAGCTGAAGAAAGAACGCGGCGACGATCCGGCCAAGTGGCTCTGGGGTGCGGTGAATCGGCTCGCATTGAGGCCGCTGAATCTCAACCAAACTCCTCGCGGTGGAATGGAAATTCTCGGATCGCCCTTCACGGTCAATCCGGGAGGTCGCGGAGGTCCCGTCGCCGACGGCGCGTCGTGGCGGCAGATCGTGGAGTTGGGCAATCCCGCCCACGCGGTTGGCGTCTATCCCGGAGGTCAGAGCGAAAATCTTTCCAGCCCGCACTATGACGACATGGTGGATTTGTGGGTGAAGGGGAAGTATGTCCCCCTGTATTTCTATAGCGCTCCGGGAGAATTCCCTGTGGTTGAAGCAAATGAACGGATCAATTTCACTCCGAGCAAACCATGAGACGATGAATATCTCTGCGGTCTCCGCGCGTCGGCGTGAAAATTTCTTCGTGTTCGTACGGCGCAATTTGGGAGCGGCGAGATTTTTTCAGCTTGACCTCCGTCCCCGTCGCATCTAAAAGTTTTACCTACATTTATCCTCAGGGGGGAGAAAATGAACTTCGATTTTTCGAATGAGCAAAAATCAATCAAGGATCAGGCGCGCCGCTTTTTGAAGGAGCGTTGCACCTCCGAAGTCATTCGTCGGGTCTTGGAGGGGGAGGAACCGTTCGCCCGCGAAATATGGAAAACGGTGATCGAATTGGGATGGACAGGAGCGGCGATTCCCGAAACCTACGGCGGCATCGGATTGGGTTATCTCGAACTTTGCGTCATTGCCGAGGAATTGGGCCGCGCCATCACGCCGGTTCCTTTTTCGTCCTCGGTTTATCTTGCGAGCGAAGCGATTCTTTCGGCGGGCAATGAGGAGCAAAAGCAAAAGTATCTTCCCAAATTGGCGGCGGGGAAAATGATCGGAACGCTTGCCATTGCGGAGGGTGCGCAACCGACGCTCGGAACCAACATCAAGACGGTTCTGCATGGGAACAAGGTCAGCGGCGCGAAGGTTCCGGTTTCCGATGGAACCGTCGCCGATTTCGCCATCGTCGCGACGGGCAAGGAACAATCCAACGGAGGCGGGGCGATTTCGCTCGCGGTGGTTGATCTCAAGGGATCGGGCGTCTCGCGCGAGTTGGTCCGAACCATGGATCCGACCCGGCCTCACGCCAAGATTGTATTCGATGGAGCGGAAGCCGAGCCGCTGGGCAATTCCGGTGAAGGATCAAAAATCCTCGATCGGGTTTTCAATCGCGCCGCCGTCCTGACGGCGATGGAACAACTGGGCGGAGCCGATGCTTGTCTTGCGATGGCGCAAGATTACGCGCGCAATCGTTACGCCTTCGGCCGTCCCGTCGGATCGTTTCAGGCGATCAAACACAAACTGGCCGACATGTATATCAAGAATGAACTGGCGCGATCCAACTGCCACTACGGCGCGTGGGCGCTTTCGAGCGACGCGCCCGAACTGCCGACGGCTTCCGCTTCGGCGCGGATCGCCGCGACCGAGGCGTTCGAATTTGCCGCCAAGGAAAATATCCAAACCCACGGCGGCAACGGATTCACTTGGGAATACGACTGCCACCTTTATTATCGCCGGTCCAAACTCCTTGCGCTTTCCCTTGGAGGATTGAGCGCGTGGAAGTCGCGGCTGATTGACCGGCTCGAAGCCCGGTCCGCCGCCTAATAATTAATTCCTCTTACCCCTCTCCCAGTTAGGGAGAGGGCAGGGTGAGGGTAAACGAAAGGACAACGTCAATGGATTTCAATGACACCCCCGAAGAAGCGCAATTTCGCGCCGAAGTCTGGGCATGGCTCGATAAAAACGCCCCGCGCAAAGACGGCCGCTCGCGCATTCCGCGCGCCGGCGGAGAGCACGAGGCCGAGGAACTCAGACGCGCCAAGGAATGGCAGGCGTGCAAGGCTGACGGCGGTTGGTCCTGCATTCATTGGCCGAAAAAATACGGCGGACGCGGCGGTTCGCTCATGCAAAGCGTGATTTACAACATGGAGGAGGAAAATTACTCCATCCCGCGCGGCTATTTCGAGATCGGCCTCGGCATGTGCGGGCCGACGATGATGGCCTTTGCCACGGAAGAGCAAAAGCAACGCTACCTGCCGAAAATGATTCGCGGCGAGGAGATTTGGTGCCAACTTTTCTCCGAACCCGCCGCCGGATCGGACTTGGCCGGACTCCGCACCAAAGCCGAGCGCGACGGCAACGATTGGATCATTAACGGACAAAAAGTCTGGACCTCCGGCGCGCACTTTTCCGATTACGGCATTCTCGTCACGCGCCACGATTCAAAAATTCCCAAACACAAGGGACTCACTTTTTTCTTTATTGACATGCGCGCGCCGGGCGTCGAGGTGCGCCGCATCAAGCAAATCTCCGGCGATTCGCATTTCTGCGAGGTCTTCTTCAAGGATTTGCGCGTTCCCGACACGCAACGGCTCGGAGCCGTGGGGCAAGGCTGGCAGGTCTCTCTGACGACGCTCATGAACGAGCGCCTCGCCGCGGGCCGGTTGCCCGGCGCGGACATCGAGGAACTTTTGGAACTGGTGCGCGGGATTCAACTGGAGGACGGTCTCGCGATCAAGAATCCCGCCGTGCGCGAAAAACTCGCCGATTGGTATGTGCAAAACGAGGGATTGCGCCACACGATCAACCGGATCATGACAGCCCTTTCGCGCGGACAGATGCCCGGCCCCGAGGCTTCGATTCTCAAGGTTGTCACGGCGAATAAGCTTCAAGAGATCGCCTCGTTCGGAACCGATCTTCAAGACATGGGGGGCATCTTGATGGACGACGACCAAGCGCAAATGCAGGGACTTTTTCAATTGTCGTTCCTGATGACCCCCGGTTTCCGCATCGCGGGAGGAACGGACGAAATTCTTCGCAACATCATCGCCGAGCGCGTCTTGGGTCTTCCCGGCGACATCCGAGTTGACAAAGACGTTCCGTTTAACGAATTGCCCACGGGCAAAGTATAGTATCCATCATGCATGCGGCACAGCCGCGCCCGGCTGTGCAAATTATCGCCGCCGCGTCGCGGGTTGGGTCGCGCTCGAATTTTGGGTCTGCGGTTGCGCCGTCGCCGCCGCTCCGCGATGGAGAATTGACGATCGGATGTTGATCGAAAAGACATAAGCGCGTCCGGACTCCAAAGCCCCGCCATCTTCGTCACTCGCTCCAATGATGATTCCGGGATGCCCCCGAGCCGGAGCACTGGAGGTTCCGCTGACTGAAGAGCCGAACCTTCCGCCTTGCTTCGGATTGGGGGAGGCGACAGTTTGAAGAAGCAAACCCGTTGCGCCGCTAAAAAGATAGATGTGACCTTCCTGAGAATAGGTCGGTCCGTTTTCGATCATGGCGCCGACGAGGACGTCTCCGCGCCTGTCACCGTCAATGTCGCCAACTCCGGCAACCGAGATACTGAAGCCGGTGGCCGATGCGGGTTGAGCCGAAGGCGATTGTAGCGCGTGGAGCAAGGCACCGGTCGAGCCGTTGAAAACATACGCGATTCCTTCATTACCCGTTCCCACAACGACGTCGCCACCTCCATCGCCGTCAACGTCGGGAATTCCGGAGACTGACCAGCCGAAATTTCCCCTGTCGAGCGGGTTCGGAGACACCAGCTTTACGAGCAGAGATCCATCCGTCCCATCGAAAATGTAGGCCGCGCCAGCCTCCACGTAAGTGGTGTCCTCCCTCGGCGCTCCCACAATAAGTTCATTGAAGCCATCGTTATTGACGTCCGGCACCTGCGCGATGGACGACCCAAATGCAACGTCTCCCCCAACATACCACGGGGCTTCGATCTGTCGCATCAAACTACCGTCGCCGCCGCTGAAGAGATAGACGCGTCCCCAACCGCTGGCGTAGGTGGTTTCTTCGGGGGCGCCAACCGCAAAATCGCCCAATCCATCTCCATCCAAATCGGCCAATCCCGTTACGGAACCGCCAAAAAAGCCGTAAGCTTGGATATTGGGAGACTGGAGCGAGTAGAGAAGCGTTCCCATGTTCCCGCTGAAAACGTAAACCCTTCCGGCGGCTCGTCCACCCTCCGGTTGTTCTCCGGGCGCGCCAATGACCACATCGCCGCGCCGATCCGCGTTGAGGTCGGGAATCCCGGAGACCGAAGCGCCGAATGCGCCTTCCTTCTCGGGAGTTGGAGATTGAAGCGTCCACAACACTCTCCCCGAGGCTCCGCTGAGAATGTAAGCCCGTCCCTGAAGGTTCGCGAATGGATCATTGATTGGTTTTTCGCCTACGGCGCCGACCACAGTGTCCGGCCGTCCATCCCCGTTGACGTCCGGCACACCGGAGACCGAAAATCCGAACATGCCCGATCTGGTGGGATTGGGGGACAATAGATTTAGCACGCGTGCCGCGCCGCCTCCCGCGCCTATCAAGCCGATTCCCACGAGCGCAAACCAAAGATAAAAGCTCCGGCGATTCATGGGGCGATTTCCCTTTCCGCAAGTTGTGGCATGGGCATCTTGCCCATGAAACTCAGGCCGATGAGTGGATGACATACGACATGGTCTCCTTAAAGATTGTTTGAGCGCGAGGGACGTCTCCGCGCCTCAAATCGGCAGTAAACTTTTCAGTTCCGAAACGACTCTGCTCTTCCTCATATGTCATGTCGCCGGAGGCGTCAACTTGAAGACAATGGGATGAACAAAAAATCTTTCGGGTTCCTGCCTCTACTTACAATAAACGGCTGAGGAGGATAAATTTCGCACAAGGAAATGAAATTTTTTCAAAATCGTTTTACCCCACAATCGTCAAAAAATTGACTCTTGTTTTTCTTCATCTTTCTCCTTCTCATCCTCCTTCTCCTTCTCCACAATGGGGTATGATTTGATTTTATGGAGAACGAGAAGGAGAATGAGTAGGAAGGGAAGAAGGATTGGATACGCAATCAAATCTCGGCGCGGTTAATCCGAAGCCTTCCGCCGCCGGAATTATTCTGAGCGGCGGCGACGAGCCGCGCGTTCTTTTGGTCCGCCGGAGCGCGAAACTCCGCTTCATGGGAGGGCATCATGCTTTCCCCGGCGGGCGGATTGATCCGAACGAAGGGACGGCGAACGTGGTCGGCGCGACGGATGAGGAGCAGGCGCGCGCGATTCACGCCTTGGCGCGGGAGATTTTCGAGGAGACCGGCCTTTTGCTCGCGCAAGGTTCACTCCCGTCACGCGAGGTAATTCGAGAGGCGCGATTGCGATTGCTGGAAGAAAATGAAAGCTTCGACCGGATTTTGGAAAAGTGGAGCCTCAAAATCGCCGCCGAAGAATTCTTGCCCGCCGGAGTCTGGATCACGCCGGAGGGGAGTCCGATCCGGTTTCATGCGCGATATTATCTCCATCACCATCGCGGCGACGACGAGCCGGAGACGATCACGGGAGAGATAGACCGGATTGATTGGCTAGGACCGCGCGAAGCGAGACGTCTCTGGCGCGAAGGCTCGATTCAAATTCCGGCTCCCGTCGCCTACGTCCTGCAACAGCTCGCGCAGTTTCCATTTCCCGAAGTCATGCCCCATTTGCGCCGGACGACGCACGTTTCCCCTGCGAATCCGGGACGGATCGAATATCAGTGCGGCGTTTACGTTTTGCCGCTCCTGACGCCGACGCTCAGGCCGGCGACCCACACCAATTGCGTCGTCATCGGCGAGCGCGAATTTTACGTGATTGATCCCGCGACGCCGATTCCCGACGAACAAAAGAATCTCAAAATCCAGTTGGATCATTTGTTGGAGGCCGGAGGCAAAATCGCCGCGGTTCTTCTCACCCACAGCCACATTGACCATGTCGGGGCGGCGGAATTGGTTCGCAAGGAATACGGCGCGCCGGTCTGGGCGCACAAGGCCGTCGCGCCGCAGGTGAAATTCACGATTGACCGTTTTTTGGAGCACGACGAAATCATTCGCGTCGCGGGGGATCCCGATTGGCGGTTGCGCTGTCTCCACACCCCCGGCCATGATCCGGGGCATCTCTGTTTCCTCGAAGAAACGACGCGGACCCTGATGGCGGGAGACATGATCGCCGAGCGGGGAACGATCGTCATTTCGCCTGATTACAGCGGCGATATGACGCAATATCTCGAAAGCCTCGAACTGCTCTTGCGTGAGGATTACGACGTGATGCTTCCCGCGCACGGCCTCGCGCTGTTTAATCCCAAAGAAAAAGTGCGCGAATACATCGGTCACCGGCTGGATCGGGAAAAAAAAATTCAGGCGGCGCTCGATGAAGGCAAGAAGGAAATGAAGGAACTGCTGGCGACGGCCTACGCCGACGTGCCGAAGGAAGTGTGGCCGCTCGCCGAGCACAGCCTTCGGGCGCATCTGGTCCGACTCGGATTCCCGAAGCAAGAATGAACATTGTCAACTAACCACCAAGACACCAAGAATCCTTCTACCATCGAATTGCAGATGCCAAGTGGCATCGGCGGACGCCAACGGCGTCCCGGATTAAAGCCCAAGGCTGGCGCAACGCGCCTACCTTGGGTCGGGGTATACAAGATTTTTCGCAACCCCAAGGCGGGTTGCGGAATCCCTTTGTGCTGAGTCCAAAAAAAAAATTCCGAACCGGGAACAAGGGGTTGGAGGTTTGTTCCCGGCTCGGCACGTGGAGGAGAACGAAGGGACCAATTGGAGGGTTGTGGGTTGAATCGGTCCCTTCGGAATGAAGTATCAAAGCGCGTTGTCGTCGGTTTCGCCGGTCCGGATGCGGATGGCCTTGCCGACGTCCATCACGAAGACCTTGCCGTCGCCGATACTTCCGGTTCGGGCGGTCTTGATGATGGTGTCGCACACCCCGGCGACGTCCTCGTCCTTAACCACGGCTTCGAGGGTCATCTTGGGGAGGAAATGGATCTCATATTCCGCCCCGCGATAGATTTCCTTGTGCCCCTTTTGACGGCCAAACCCTTGGGCTTGATAGACCGTCATGCCGGGGACTCCCTTCTGTTGAAGGGCGTCGCGCACGGCGTCGAGACGGTGAGGTTGAATGATGGCGCGGATCAGTTTCATGGTTGTTGTCCTTTGCTTTGTTTTTCAAGTCGTGTTTTGCGTTCGTTTAGTTTTTAACCACCCGGCATTCTACAAGAAACCGGGGCATTATTGCCCCGATTTCTTGATGACGAAGTCGGGATAACCCAACGCTCCCATTTCGGGAATATCCAGACCCTGCATTTCGGTTTCCGGACTGACGCGGATCGGCGTGATCACGTTACTGATCTTGAACCAGATATAGGCCATGACGAAACCGAAGACCGCGACGACGGCGCCGTCAATTAGTTGGGCGACCAGTTGCGAGGAATCGCCGTAAAGAATGCCGCGCACGCCGTCGTAGCCGTAACCATCCTTGGCCTTGGCCCAAACATCGCGCGAAACGCCGTTCCAGCCGCCGCCGTATTTCCCGTTGGCGAAGATGCCGACAGAAATGACGCCCCAAACGCCGTTGATCCCGTGAACGGAAATCGCGCCGACCGGATCGTCCACGCCGACGTTGTCCCAGAAGATCACGCTGATAACCACGAGGACTCCGGCCACGATTCCTATGACAGACGCCGCCCAGCTTGAGACGAAGGCGCAAGGAGCGGTGATGGCCACCAATCCGGCCAACATGCCGTTGCACATCATCGAGGGATCGGGCTTCTGCCCCTTAGCCATCATGAACAACATGGCTCCAAACGCTCCGAAATTCCCGGCGAGCAGGGTGTTGACCACCACGACGGTGAGACGCAAATCGGTTCCCGCCAGCGTCGAACCGGGGTTAAACCCGAACCAACCGAAAGCGAGAATGAATGTTCCGGCGATGACCATCGGCAAGTCGTGTCCGGGTATTGCCTGCGGCTTGCCGTCCACGTATTTACCGATACGCGGTCCAATTATGATCGCTCCGGCCAAACCAATGAAGCCTCCCATCGCGTGAACGACACCCGACCCGGCGAAGTCCACCGCGCCGTGTCCGAGATTCCAATTCTTGCCCATCTGCGCCAACCAGCCGCCGCCCCACACCCAGTTGGCGTAAAGGCAGTAAGGAAGGGCGACCCAGAGGCCGTAGATGATGAAATTCTTCCAGCTCCACCGCTCGGCCATCGCGCCGGTTGGGATCGTGGCGGTCGTGTCCATGAAGACCATCATGAAGAACCAAAGCGCCATGACGCTCACGTCGTCCACGCCGCTCAGACAGAAGCCCTTCAAGCCGATAATTCCATAGGTAAAGGCGCCCGTTGCCTCGTGAGTGACGGGGTCCGTGGCCGCGCCGATTCCCCAACCGCTATTGAGAACGGAAGTTCCGGGTCCCAATACCGACCACCACCCATCGGGGACCAGGCCGTTGAACCAGTTTCCCCAACCGATGGCGAACCCGTAAACCCAAAATCCGATGGCGCCCAAGGGATAAATCATCATGTTCATGCTCATCGTATGCGCCGAGTTCTTGGCTCTGCAAAGTCCGGTCTCAACCATGGCGAAGCCGGCTTGCATGAACATAACCAAGAAGCCGGTGACCATCGCCCAAACGATGTTGATGCCGAACATATTGTGGCAAAGGCGATCATAGAGATCGCCGATCGTCAGTTTGCTGATGTCGTCTCCTTTGCCGTCTCCGGCGGGAGCGGCCCAGACACCGGCGCTCAGTCCCGTCGGATCGGGCCAAACGTCGGGTTTCCCTTTTTCATTCGCGCCCGAAAAATAAGCGGGCATTTTCGGTGGTTCCGCCGGTTTTTCGGCCGGCTTTTCTCCCGCAGGCGCGGCGGATTCGGCCGGTTTATCAGCCGCTTTTTCGGCGGCGGGGGCCTCATCCTTTTTCTCGTCCTGCGCGCGGAGCGTCGCCGGAGCGACGAACAGCAACGCAACCGCTCCCAGAAGAGCGGCCGAGACCCACCTTTTTAACGGCGAGGTCCCTTTCCCCAAAATCTTGTCGTGCAATCCAGTCATAATAGATACTCCCTCAATTGAATACACCCCTCCCGCCCGTTGGCGGGAACACTTTTTCCCTTGGGGGGGCGCAAATGTTGATGGGGAGAGTGGCCAAATTCAGGCCAATTCGAGAATGAAATCCTCGATTCTTGCGGATGACTCTATTTGTGTGAGTTGAGTTGAATATGGAGAGCGTTGGAAAGGGAAGGCGGAACCGGGTGAATCAAACGTGTGGACCCGGGGATGGAGCTAAAATTTTCACCTTAGCCAAAAAGTGCCACTTTGAGAGCGAGATCAAGTCATGCGAAATTCAGCGGTCACAGATCTATTTGAGGGCGGTGAATAGAAGGGCTGAATGGTCGAGCGAAGTTCACAAGAGGACGCCATCGGCGTCCCGGAAAAAAGCCCAAGGTCGCTACGAGGCGGTTACCTTGGGATCGAATGCGCGGTATTCTCTTGCAACCCCAACGCGGGTTGCGAAATTTGGCGCGATCCATCCGCAACCTCGTCGTGGTTGAAAATGATTTCCAACCACCCAAGGGAGGCGCAATGCGCCTACCTTGGGCTTTGCTCCTCAGCCCCCTTGGGGCTGAATGTTGAAACGCCATACAACGGAATTGCCTCACGCATCCAGCATTTTCAGAAGGCCGTTCACGTCGCTTCGCAGGTGAGAAATCTTTTCCCCCATCGCGCGGGTGTAGAGCTTGACCCATTTGGCCGATTGGGGCGAGCCGGAAGATTTGGCGTCGGGTTCAGGCGCGGAAAGGGCGGGAGTCTCCGGAGCTTCGGACGGGCCATTGCGCAATTCTTGTTTTAGACGGCCTCGCGCTCCCTTGATGGTAAAGCGGTCCTCATAGAGCAATTTGCGGATCGCCTGCACGGTGCGGATGTCCTTGCTTCGGTAGCGGCGCTGATCGGAGCCGTCTTTTTCCGGAGCAAGCTCGTCGAATTCGGTCTCCCAATAGCGGAGCACGTAGGCCTTGACCCCCGTGATCTTGGCGACCTCGTTAATGCGATAGAATAATTTCTGCGGAT
Organism: uncultured Candidatus Sumerlaeota bacterium; assembly: GCA_964598765.1. Lineage (GTDB taxonomy): Bacteria > Sumerlaeota > Sumerlaeia > MVZB01 > JAJFLK01 > CAZRCZ01. The sequence continues at coordinate 215,295 of CAZRCZ010000003.1, forward strand.
GCAGGCTTGCGGACGCGGCGACCGCGCCGACGGTTTGGGTTTTCATGAATGGCGACCTCCAGCGGGAAGAGAAAGAAATTGATGGAAGCCGAGGCGGTGGCTTTCCATTTCGGCGGGAAATTGAGGAACAGTGAGCCTTTGGCTCGTTCGACCTTGGCGGATCGGAAATTTGTCTCCTTCTTGGCGGTTTCGATTTCGCGCGGGCGAGAACCGCCCGCGACCCAACGGAAATACAATACTCCAATACCGAGCCGGTTGCAAGGGCAATTCGGTTGATGGTTGAAAAATCTTGCCGCGCGGGGAGGCGGGGACTAAACTGACGACGCGAGCAGGAATTGAGGATTTCAGACGGAGCCAACGAGATTGGAACCCCTTTCATTATCTTCGGGACATGGTCCAATGGAGGACGATTCGGATTCCGGCAACGGTTCGGCGATTCATCCCCATCTGACCGAACTTGTCACCGATTTGCTTCAAACCATCGGCGAGGAACCGTCGCGCCCCGGATTGCTACGCACTCCCCAGCGCGTCGCGCGAAGCTGGGATTATCTCACCGCCGGATACCGCCAGAACCTCGATGAGATCGTGAACGGGGCGATTTTCGAGGAGGACTGCAATGAACTGGTGGCGGTCAAGCGGATTCATTTCTTTTCCCTTTGCGAGCATCATCTTCTGCCCTTCTTCGGCGTCTGTTCGGTCGCTTACATCCCGAACGGACGGATCATCGGGTTGTCGAAAATCCCGCGCATCGTCGACATGTTTGCGCGTAGGCTTCAAGTTCAGGAACGGTTGACCAAGCAAATCGCCGAATCGCTCCAGCGCGTCCTGCAACCCAGCGGCGTCGCCGTGACGATGGAGGCGTATCACCTTTGCATGATGATGCGTGGGGTCGAAAAACAGGACAGCCGGACCGTGACCAGCGAAATGCTGGGGGTCTTCAAGACCAATCCACAAACCCGTCAGGAGTTCTTGACGCTGATGGGGTGGTCGGTAATGGGAACGTGACTCGGAATCAGCTCAACTTTTGGGTTTGAGTTTGAGGCGCGTTCCGATTTTTTCCGCGTCCGGCGGAAGATACCGCGCAAGTTGCTTCTCAAGAAACGTCTGCATGTCCTTCAACTGCGTGATGTCGAGGTAGATGATTCGCCCTTCCCGATGCCGCGTGTCGCCGGCGGCGTCCCGTTCGGCGACGACTTCCTGCGGGAGGGCCGTGAATGCTTGCTCCTGCGTTGACAGATTGGCATTGGTGGCGTGAGAGACGATCAGCGCGACCTTCATGCTTGTCACGCTGGAATCGGGTTCGATGTAATCAATGTTCAGAGGATCGGGATGTTTTTTGGCGTCGGTGGATTCGGCGATGCGCGAGCCTCCTTGATTGTGCGTTCCTTGAATGATCTTCACGGTCAAAGTGAAGGGACTGGCGTCGTCCAGCTTCAGAAGTTTGAATCGGGTCGTGAGGGCATGTTTCCCCAAAGCGATCCAATCGGGCAGAATCGGAATCTCCGCGTCGTCAATGACCCAAGCCAGATTGGCCTTATATGCGATTTGCGGAGCCGTGTGCGCGAAGGTTTCCTCGGCCTTTTTTAGATTGGTTTTGTCGGTGGAGTAATCGTAAATCTGGGCGGCGAGATTTGCCGAGTCGGTCGGCTTGTCCGCCTCCAAGTTTTCCATTTCGGAAATGTCGTAACCCGATTTGGCCTCGGCCACAAGCGCGTTGATTTCGGGCAGAAGTTTGCCGAGGTCTTCGCGTAACCCGTAGAGCCGTCCCAAGACGGCCCGCGCGTCGCGGTGATTTTGGGCTTCCATCGCTTGGACGGCGGTGGCGTAGAGGTCCAGCGCGTTGAGGGTCTTGTCAATCAAGGCGGGGTCGGCGGCGGTCTTCTTTTCATCCTCCAATGCTTTCTTGGCTTTGTCGAACTGCTTCATGCCGACCCACGTTCGAATGTAAAGTTTCTTGAGGTCGGGGCTGTCGTTTTCCCCTCCCAAAACTTGTAGCCGGGTCATGGCGTCCTGAAAATTCGCTTTGGCCAGCGATTGCTCGATTTGCGACTGCGCGACGCCGGAGCTTTTTTGCCCGATGAGATTTTTCTGCGCGTCGGTCGCTTTTTCAACCCATTGGGGATGCTTGTCGAACGCGGCGGAAAGTTTTTGAAGCCGCTGGGTGTGAACCTGAATCTCCGCCGCGTCGGTCACCGACTTGCTCTTCTTGATTTCCTCCTCGTAAATTTGCGGGAGCAAATTAATGATCGGATGATCGGCTTTGATTTTGTCCGGGTCCACACGCTCGCAGAAATACTCCGTCGCCATGGACAGATTGACCGTTCCGGCGCGCTTCATGAATTTCGCCATTTCGTCATGCGCGGCGTCATAGGAGGGATCGGCCTCCAGCGCCCTGAGCAAGAGTTCGGTTCCCTTTTGGTTCTCCACGCGGTCGAAGTTTTGAATCGCCTCCTTGAGCAATCCTTCGGCGGTCTTGCGCCGTTCTTCCGGACTTCCCATCGCCTTCAGTTTGCGAAGTTGCTCTTGGAGATTCGCGAGGCGTTTGGCGTCGTCCCCCTGCGGAGGCTCCATCGTTCCGACTTTTTTGAGCGGGGTTTCGGCTTCCGCCGCATTTCCCTTCTTGATGGCTTCCTCCGCCTCGTCGAGCAGTTTCTTGAGATTTTGTCCGCCGCTTTCCTTCTCGATCCGGTCAATCCGGTCGCGGAAAATCGTCATCGTCCGTCCCTGATAAAGCAATTCGATCCGGGTGTCGAACTCCTTTTGAACGACGCCGTCGAGGACCTTTCCGTTTTTGAAATAGACTTTGTCCGCGTGCGCGTGCAAACTGATCGCGGCCATGACCGCGCCCGCCAACATGACGGGCAACCACCCCCGAAAATTCTTCGCGCTCGCCGACTTGTACATCAAGATTGCCATTCCTTCCCGGTTCGAAACCCGCCTAAGGGTTAAACTCGCTTGCGCCAACCTATCAAAATCCGTTTGCGCCTTTCAACTTCGCAATGTCGGCTTCGTGGCCTTGCGGCTTGGCCTGCTTCTCTGGGCGCTGATATTGTTCCCTTCTTTCCTCCACGCCGATTTCGAAGTCGCCGATCTTAAGATTGACGGACAGGCGCTCAACGTGGCGTTCAAGGACATGGAGGGAAAGGGGAAAAACAACCTTGTCATCGCCTTGAGGCGGCACGTCAAAAGCGGCGCGGCGAAGAAGTTTATCGTGGTCGCTTCGCTCAATGGCGATCAGGGAACCCCGCAAACTTCGATCGCGCGCGAGATGGAGATACCCGACGACGTGATTGCCTACGGGTTGGGGGATTTTTTGGGCGAGGGACGTCCGCAGGTTGTTTTTTTCACGGGGGACGCGGCGGTCGCCCTCAACGCGCAGGGCGCTCCGAAGACGGTTTTAAGCGGACAGCGTTTCTTTTTCAATGCTCCTTTGTCCGATGATCTTCCCCGGTGGAATTACATCCGCGATCTGAACGGCGACGGACGGGACGATCTCGTTCTGGCCGACGCCCGGGGTTACGTGGTTTATCTTCAAAACGCCAATCACGAGCTAATCCGAAGCGGAAGAGCCGAGGGAGATTTCAAGTTCGCGACACCGGTGGTCGAGTTACCCGGAGACGACTCCGCCGCGCAAGCCGACGTGAACATCGAAACGACGGCCAACAGTTCCGAACTTTCGGGCACACCGCGTTCGGTGATCCGTTCGGGGGGATGGGAATCCGCCGCGCCGCCGATTCAGACCAGCAGGAAAATCGGGAGACTGATTTTTGCCGACGCCAACGCCGACCGGAAGCCCGACCTTCTCCTGATGAAGAAAGACAAACTTTTGGCGTATTTCCAGAGCGCCGACGGGCGCTTCGCGGAGAAACCCGATCTGTCCATCCCTCTCGGTCCGCAGGGGGCCAAACGCGCTTGGGACGAATCGCGTTTGCCCATCGCCAATGCCGACGCCAACGGCGACGGTCGCGTGGATTTTGTCGTTTCGGAGGTGGACGCCAAAGATTTGGCGACCAAGCTTCGCGTTTATTTTTGGGGGGAGAACGGCATTCCCGCCGAGCCGAATCAGGTGATTAAACTTTCGGGGTTGGGCGAGACGGCGCAACTGCTCGACGTCAACGGCGACGGATTTCCCGATCTCGGCATCGCGACCTTTCGCGCCGACAAAATGCTCGCGCTTAAAAAGCCGGAGGTCGAGGAAATTGACGGAACCTACTACGTTTATCTTTTCGACCCCAAGACCGGCCAATTCTCCCGTCGGCCGGACATTAAACATGAATACACTGTTGCCGTCACCGCCGACATCGGTCAAGACCAAGCCCGCGAATTCGCCTCCTTCGAGGGGGATTTCAACGGCGACGGAGTCCGCGATTTGATGATCTTCGCCAACAAGGGGGAACTGGCCGTTCATCTAGGCTCGGTCGGCAAGAACGACAAAATGAAATTCAGCGTGGATTCGCGCCCTTCCATCCGACAGGCGATCCAAGTCCCGCTTCACATCTGGATCGTTGATTTGGACCGCGACGACAAGAGCGACGTGGTCCTCCAATTTAAGGATCACCTGCAAATTCTGAGATTAAGATGAGGAAGCATCGAAACACTTCTTTATTTTCGGAGCGAAAGATTTTTTGCCCCAAAGGGGCTACGTTTCAAAACCCAAGGTTGCCGCAACGCGGCTACCTTGGGATGTCCAATTCCTCGCGTCCAACCTCAACGAGGTTGCGGAAGCATGACGATTTATTGCGCAACCCACGTTGGGGTTGCGAGAAAAGTTTGATTTCCTTACCCAAGGTAGCCGCGTTGCGGCAACCTTGGGCTTCGATGCGGGACGTCGTTGGCGTCCTCCCGCGATTTTTCGGCTTTCTCGAGAATCCATCCGGATGGATCGTTTGCATAATTTATTTCGGTTTGACGTTGCTTATCTCCGAGCAGAAGGCGGCGTGTCAACCGCCCAATTACAAATCTCTCACGCTGGACGTTCCCAAGGAACGCTCCGGCCTCTTTTGGGCCAAATTCAACGACGACCCGCTGACGGATTTGCTCGTCTCCGACGACTCCAATTTTTATATTTACTATCAGGAGCCGTCGGGGAGATTCAGCGCGAAGAGCATGCAGGTCATTCCGATGGATTCGGGGGCGCTGTATGATCTGGTCGATTTGAATCATGACGGCATGACCGAATTGGTGGTCCTGAACGAATCGGGGGTCGTCGTTTTTTCCTACGACCCCGCCGCAAAGAAAATGGTCAAAAATCCCAAGCCGCTTTTGGAAGGACTACGCGGAATCAAGGTTCAACATCTGGCTCCCGCCGACTTCGTCATGGACATCAACAAGGACGGCCAGCCGGACATCGTTTATCCGATGGACGGAAGGTATTATCTTTTTTTTCAGGATCACGGCGTCTTCACGAAAAAAAATCAGATCACCACCAAGCCGATCCGCATCCGCGCCTCGATGGGGCGGGATGAATTGCGCGGCGAAATCGAAAATTCAATTACGATTCCGCGTCCGGCGTTCGTGGACCTCAACGGCGACGGTCGGCTCGACCTGCGCGCCACGACCGGCAACCGCGAGAGTTTCTATCTTCAATCCCCTGACGGCGTTATTCCGGAAAATCCGACCTACGAGGTGGACCTCGGCCGCTTCAAGGAGCAAGTTCCGAAGGAGACCGGAACGGTCAAGGTGGATCAGTTTCAATTCATTCCCGCCGACTTGGACGGGGACGGACGAGAAGATTACGTCATCGTTGCGGGGAATAAAATTTGGGTTTTCAAAGCGACGGCCCAAGGGGTGGATTTCAGCAAGCCCGATCAAATTCTCAAAGTTTCCGCCGACCACATGGGAGTCGTGCTTTTGCCGCTGAACGACGACAAGCGTCCCGATCTGGTCGTCGTGAAGTATCAGCTTCCGAGTTTGGGTCGGATCGTCGCGGGTCTGGCCATCGGACTTCGGTTTGAGGTCGAATTCCTCGGCTACAACAACGTGCAAGAGACCGTTTTCTCCCGCAAGCCCGATTACCGCTCGATTATGGTTTTCAAGGTTCCGCCTCTGCTCAAACTTCTCGGCGAATTGGAGGACCTTCAGCGCCAAATCCGCGATCTTCAACGCCGGACCAAAACCGTCGCCGGGGGCGATTTCAACGGCGACGGAAAAAAAGACGTTGTCAAGTTGGAGAAGTCAACACTGGACGTTTATTTCAGCGTTGAGGGAGGCGCGAAACTCAAAACCGAATTTGAGGAGGAACAGGGGGATGCGAAGTTTTTCCGCGACACGCTTTTCGGCGAAAAACACCGAGACGTCACGCTCGACACGCTTCTTTCTTTTTTCTCCGACACCGTCAACGCCTTTCAAGAGGCCGCCGTCGCCGGACGCAAACCTTCTTTCCAAATTCCCGTGGGAGACGAAACGGCCAAGCGGTGTCAGCAAATCGTCTGCAAGGACTTGAACGGCGACAAAATGGACGACGTCGTTCTGTTCCTCGCGCCTCCCGAAGGAAAAGAGAACGAGGACATCGAGACTCAAACGCTTCAGCTTTGGATTTCCGAATCCAAATCCGCGGTCAAAAATTGACCTTGGAGCAAATCCGAAAGATCAAAACAGAATTTCGTTTTCCGGGGCGTAATCGTGGAGAAACGATTCGATGCGTTGTTTGACCTGCTCGATCTGATCCTGCTCCATCGGGACGGAACGGATCTCGACCGTGTCGCCGGTGGCGGGATTTTCAAAGAGGATGATCTCGCGTCCGGCCTCGTCCTTGAGGTCCTGTTTCCATTTGAGACCGCCCCATTTCAGGAGCAGATGCGCGAGGAAATAAAGGTGCGCGTCCACGTCCTCGCGCTCCCGTTGGTCCCAGAGCGATTCAAAAAGCGCGCGGGCGGCGACGGCCTTTTCGCGGCGCGAAAGTTTCGGCGCGCGTTTCTCTTTTTTCTCGCGGCGCGTCAGCCAATAGGAATCGTAGGTTTCATTCTTGATGAATTGCCAGCAATCGGGGCAATAATCGCCTCGTTGCGGTCCGCCGTCCTTGATGAGAAGGCGGGTCGGGTGACGATCAAGGTCCTCGATCGGCGCGTTGCATTCGGCGCAGTGGGCGTGCGGACGCTCAATTGACAGAATTTGCTCTTTGTCTATCATGGATGTATTCATTGGGGAGGTCTGAGAAGCTACGGTCACAGCGGTAAACTACTGGAATGAGATGGCGAGGCGGGCCGACGGGAGAAACGAATGGTCGTAAAGATCGGCGATCTCGCCCGAACTGGTCGCAACTATAATCGGATGTCCGCGCGATTGCAAGTTGTTTGCTTCGTTTTGGTTGCGATTCTCCGCGCCTTGCCGTGCCTTGCGGCGGAAAATGAATCGGGGAAAATTGAAACGGCGGAACAAGAGGCGATTTTCCTCTGGATCGCGGGAGATTTCGAGCGAGCGATCGTCGCTCAAGAAAATCTTTTTCGCCTATTTCCGAACGAGCAACGCGGCAAGGCGGCTTTTTTCCACATCGCCAATTTCCTAGAAAACAAAGCGGCGGCGGAAGCGCAGGATGAGAAGGAACTGCGCGCCTTGCTGGAGAGGGCGCGGGGCTATTATCGCAAATCGGCGGAGGTTTCGGGACAAGGCGAAGTGGCCCGAGCGCGATCCCGCGATGGAATCAAGCGCGTTGAGAGCAAATTGACCGATTTGGACAAAATCGGGCGGGGGGAGATGGATTTCCGCATTGCTTCGGAGAAATTGAGCGACTTCGAGGCGAGCCGCGTCGCGTTCGTTTGCTTAAAGAATCAACTCCGCGAGGGATCGGATCTGAATCACGAACTTTATTTTCTGATGCTCGTTCACCTGAACGATTACATGGACAGCATGGCGGCGCGGTTGACCGAAGGTTACCAAAAACTGCGTGGGTCGCGTCCCGAACTTTTCGAAACATGTTATCAGAAATACTCGCGGCTATTGTCCGAGGGTGTCGGGGACGCGATTCCGCTTGCCGAATCCGCCGTCGCGTCGTTTCCGCGCTCGGAGCATCTCTTGGAGTACCACCTTTATTTCGGCGAGGCGCGAAAATACGGCGCGCTTTGGCACATCGCTCGGCGGGATTGGCTGGCGGCGCGAGGCGACGCCTTTCCCGATCAGGAATTGCCCGCGATCATCGGGGATTTGAAGAAATCCTTGGACGAAAATCGGACGATTCTGAAATTGGCCGATCTTCAAGCCATGTCATTGTATCCGCGCTTATGGTCGTTTGAACCGGTGATCATGAAATACCATGTTCTCCAAAGACACACGGAATTGGCGCGCCAGCGAATCGCCGAATTGCAGAGTTTGCTCAAACCCTACGAAATTGCCGAACGCGCCGTGAAGAATTGATTCCGCTTATCGGAACTGGAAAACTTAAACCGGCGTTGTCGCCGCGCGAGGACGAGGATAAAATGGGGATGGCGGGAAGGGGATTCCCTTGGAGACCCTTGGGGGCGCTTATTGAACCTTAAGATGGAAGATTCACCACGGAGACAGAGAGGCACAGAGAAGATATTTGCCCGCGAAGGACGCGAAAGACACGAATCAGGAAAATCAATCTCACGCGGAGGCGCGGAGAACGCGGGGATCTTTTGGACAGGATGAGCAAGATTTACAGGATGAAAAATTGACCGTTGGTATTTCAGGGTGGGAGGCGCCGTTCTCAACAGCGGTGGCTCGAAAGTAATCTTCAATCGCGAATTTGAATTAGGAATGAAGTTAAGGTCCCAATTTGCCCCCATCCGAGTAGGAAAGCCGGGATGTTACCGAGGACGCAACAATTTCACGGAGGGAAAGAATTGCCGCAACCTTTCCAAATCGGAGTGATCGGTGGTGTAAACCACGGCCCCTAGCTCAGCGGCGAGCGCCATCACGATGGCGTCAACCGCGCTTGGAGGATGTTTTCCGCACCGGGATCGCGCCCTTCCCGCCTTTTTCGCGCAGTCCAAGGTCAAGCATTCCGCCACTTCAATTGCCTTCAGAATGGTCCCGCCGAAGGGAGCGTTCTCATGCCACCACTCGACGAAAGCGGCGACCGGAACTGTAATTTCCCGATCGCCATCGGTCAACGCTTTCCAGAGGATTCTCGCCTTGTGCGGACCCTTCTCAAGCTGAATCAAGGCTCCCGCATCAAGCACGATTGGTTCAGGCGCGCGTTTTTTTGCCATTCATCACCGACTTTATCCGCTTGATGGCCCAGTTCATCTCCTTATCCGTCGGCGGTTTGTCCTTAAACAGCATCTCGTTGATCTCGCGGCGAGCGGTCCTGATCTCCTCCGCCGCCTTTTCCCGCGCATTCTCCAGCGAGGCATCCTTCGACTGACCGAATCCATCCACGGCGATCTCGCCCGTCATCGAGGTCAGTTCGCACTTCCATCCGTGGCGGATCTGGGAGTAGTCGGCTTGGAAGCTTTTGCCGATAATTTGAAGATTTTTCTCCGGCATTTGAAGAGCGGCTTTCTTGCTTGGATGATCCAAGTTCAGATTGATTTTACTCGGTCTTTCCGCCGACCGCAACAACTCCATGGCGCGGAGAACGCGGGGAATTTTTAACAGGGATGGACAGGATGAAAAATTAGCTGTTGGGATTTCAGTGTGGGAGGCGCGGACCTCAGCGGCGAGATAGGGTGAAGAAAATACTCTTAGAGCGTGTCCAATAAGTCCTTTCAATCGTGCCTACGGCACTTGTTTTCCCTAGCGGGCAACCGCTATCCCAGCCTTGAAAGGCTGGGCTATTTTCAGACTGTCCCTAGCGGGACGCAACGTAAAGAGCACTGTTGGGACACGCTCTTAGGCTCGCGATTCGGTTGCGGGGAAATCATCGCGCGGAGTTGCGGATCGCAGAGATGATGTCCTTGGAATTGTTTTCCTTGGGCGCGCCGGCGATGGCGACGCGGATGCCGAGTTCGTCGGCGATGGCGCGTTCAGGGACGGTTTGCTCCGTGTAGTCGGTTCCCTTGGCGTGAACGGCGGGGCGGAATTCGCGCAAGAGGCGCTCGCAGTTCGGCTCGTCGAAGATCACGACGGCGTCCACGGCTCCCATTCCGGCGACCAGCTCGGCGCGTTCGCGCTCCGGCACGATCGGGCGTCCGGGACCTTTGATCGCGCGCTCGGAGGCGTCGGAGTTGATGCCGACGAGCAGGGCGTCGCCCAGCTCGCGCGCCGATTCCAGATAGGAGACGTGTCCGCCATGAAGCAGATCGAAACAACCGTTGGCGAGGACCAATTTTTTTTCCTCGCGCCGACATCGCCCGGCGAATTGACGCGCGGAGTTCCAGTCGAGAATTTTGTTTTGGGGAGAAATGAGGGGCATGGCGAGGGTCGTATAAGAATTCGTGTTCAAAATCGCCCCTATACGTTAAAGTAGTTCGCGCCCCGATGCAAGGAGCGGGCGAAACATGAACGGTTTGGGCGCCTTTCGCGGGCGGAAAGTTCTGGCGGCGATGAGCGGCGGAGTGGATTCGGCGCTGGCGGCGGTGCTATTGCGCCGAGCCGGAGCCGAGGTCATCGGCGTCCACATGCGCGTTTGGCATTACAACGATTGCTCCGACGATCTGAACGCCAAGATCGGAAGCTGTTGCGCGCCCGCCGACGCCGACGACGCGAGGCGCGTCGCCGAGCAGTTCGATTTTCCTTTCTACGCAATTGATTTTCAGACCGATTTCCGGCGCGCCGTGATTGATCCCTTCATTAAGGAGTATCTGAACGGGCGGACGCCGAATCCGTGCGTCCATTGCAATTCGCAGTTGAAGCTGGGGGTTTTGCTCCACAAGGCCAAGGCTTACGGAGCCGAGGCCGTCGCAACGGGACACTACGCGCGAACGCGGCGGAATCCGGGCGGTCGCGCCGAACTGCTTCGCGCCGCCGATTTGGAGAAGGACCAGAGTTATTACCTTTTTGAACTCGCGCAGGCGCAGTTGCGCCACTTGGTCATGCCGCTGGGGGAAATGACCAAGACGCGGACGCGCGCCTTGGCGCGGGAGATGGGTCTGCACGTCGCCGACAAGCCCGACTCGCAGGAGATTTGTTTTGTCACCGACAACGACTACCGCCGATTCTTGCGCGAGGAGGCGAACCTAAGCGACCGCGATTTGGAAGGGGCGATTGTGGACACGCGGGGCAATGTTCTGGGACGCCACGAGGGGATTCACAATTTCACCATCGGCCAGCGGCGCGGATTGCGCGTTTCGGGCGAGCGACCGCTTTACGTCGTCGCGCTCGAACCGGAGACCAAGACCGTCGTCGTCGGGGAGGATTCCGAAACGCTTTCATCGGGTCTGACGGCGCGCGGATGGAATTGGGTGGGCATGGAGCCGACCGACGCGCCGGTCCGCGCGCGGGTGAAAATCCGCCATCGCCACGATCCCGTGCCGGCGACATTTCAGGTTTCAGCGTCCGGCTCCGCTCGCATTGACTTCGACGAACCCCAACGCGCCGTTACGCCGGGTCAGGCGGTCGTTTGCTACGATCTTGATTCGGCGCAAGGCGTGTTGGGAGGGGGATGGATAAACTGACTCTCTTCTTTCGGCGTGGGTATCATGCCCGTGGGCGCGGAGCGATGAAATTTCCGCGTGGCTACGGGCTGAGGACCCACGCCGCGTCTTTGGGGAAAGCAAGAGACATGACCGCGATTTTCCCTCCTTACTTATGGTAAAGCCTCATGCTTCCCTTCGGAGTGATTCTCACCGCCGCGCCCAAGTAAAGACGGGTTTCCCGACGCGAGAAGGTTTGGGTCTGATGGTAGCCTCCCCAACCTCCCAGATTGGCGGGACCTTCGAGTATGGGCCGTCCGTATTGGTCGTAGCGGTGATGTTGCCGCGCGTTGACCGGTTGAGGAATCAACGTGAACGCGACGGCCAAAAGGATGCACAAGAGAACGAAAGAATTGTGAATTCGCTTTTTCATGACGAATCAACCTCCTTTCGGACGATGCATGGGGAACCGTATCTTGTCCCCGCTTATATTCTAACCCCGTCGCCCCCCGTCGCGCCAGATGTCGTCTTGCTCTTTTGTCGCCCGACCCTCATAATCCTCGAAATCCATGAGCGCAAAATCCGGTAAACTTCTCCCCAAGCCATCCTTGGATTCATTGCGGCGATACGACACGCCGACGGTTTGCAACGTCATTGAATTGTTCGCCGTTCGCTCGCGGGCCGAGGGATTCATGGATGCGAGAATCAAGGCGCGCTTTCCGGAATTTCCGCCGATGGTCGGCTCCGCGGCGACGGCGACGTTTCGCTCGGCGTCGCCAGCCGGAAACGAAGCTTACGCGGGCATCGAGGATCAGGCAACAGAGTTCGACTCGTTGGCGGGTCCGCCGGTCGTGGTGTTCCATGATTTGGACGATCCGCCGGCCTCCGCGACGTTTCGTGCTTCAGCGTCCATGCCCGCTCGCATTGACTTCGACGAACCCCAGCGCCCTATCACTCCCGGCCAAGCCGTCGTTTGCTACGATCCTGACTTGGCGCAAAGCGTTCCGGCGGGAGGATGGATCAATTGAAGCGGGCACTGGATTTTCCGGCCAGCGTGTCGGACTTTGACAACGTGATCTCACGCAGAGGCGCGGAGAACGCAGAGAAAGAAGCGATCAATCTGATCCGTTTTCTCGGCGTTCTCCGCGCCTCTGCATGAGAATCAGTCCTTATGCCCCCGCACTCTCCCATTCCCAAAGCCCTCACCTTCGCCGGGTCCGACAGCGGCGGAGGGGCGGGGATTCAGGCCGACTTGAAAACCTTCGCGGCGTTCGGCGTCCATGGTTCGTGCGTCGTCACGGCATTGACCGCGCAAAACAGCCTCGGCGTCGCGGGCGTCTGGACGCCGCCGCCGGAATTTGTGATCGAGCAAATTCGGGCGATCATGACCGACATTGGAGCCGACGCCGCCAAGATCGGCATGGTGGCCAAACGGGAAATTGTCTTGGCCGTCGCTCGGGCGTTGGAACAGTGGCCGATTCCGAAATTGGTGGTGGACCCGGTTTTGATTTCTTCATCGGGGAGGACGTTACTGGAACCGGACGCCTTACCCGATTTCCGCGAACATTTGCTCAAAAAGGCGTTCCTTTTGACGCCGAATCTGGCCGAGGCGGAAATCTTGACTGGAATGAGCGTGAAGAACGAAACTGAAATGAGGCAAGCGACGGAAAGATTAGTGAAGATGGGAGCGCGGGCGGTTTTGGTGAAAGGAGGGCATTTGGATTTCGCTGATGAATCTCCCGATGTTCTTTTCGATGGTGGGCATTTTGAAATTTTCCGAAGACGGCGCATCGCCTCGAAAAAGACGCACGGAACCGGATGTGTTTTGTCCGCCGCGATTACGGCGCTTTTGGCCAAGGGACGCGATTTGATTCCTGCGATTGCCGAGGCAAAAGATTTCGTCTCCCGCGCGATTGAATCCTCTTATCCAATCGGTGTGGGTCGGGAAGTTCTTGGCCAAGGGATGTTCCACAGTCTCGAATAATTGCCCAATTCTCAAGAGAGGGAACCATGATTCTTCAGTGCGCTTGAGCTAAAGCCACCGAGAAGCCGCGCTCAAGCGCGCTCAAAGAAATTGGAGATTCTCAAAACCCCCAGCTCAAAGCTGGGGGCAAAAGGGAGCCTGCTGAAAGCAGGCTGAAAAGAACGATCCGATCATCCGGCTTTGAAAAAGTCCCGCAGTCACCTTTCCTTGGCGGATCCCTCCCTTCTAATCTCCGGCCAAATCACGTAGGATTACTCATGTCCCAACCGCTCCCTTTTCTAATCCCCCAACCCAAACGGATCAAACTGGATCCAAAGGGACGAGAACTCCTGCTCCTTGACACCGACGTCGATCCCGGGTCCGCGGCGTCTAAGGCGATGTCGTTCAAGGGCGATCCCCGCTTGGGAAAAGAAGCATATCGGATTAAGATCACGCAGAGGGAAATTATTTTATCCGCATCCTCTTATCTCGGGGACATTCATGCGCAAAGGACGCTTTTTCAAATATGTGTCCATTACGGTTACGTTATTCCCTGCATGGAAATTAACGACGCTCCCGATTTTCCCCATCGCGGTTTCATGCTGGACGTTTCGCGCGGACGGGTCCCGAAACTTGAAACGCTCTATGAATTGGTTGATTGGCTGGACATTCTGAAATACAACCAGCTTCAGCTTTACGTCGAGCACACCTACGCCTTCAAAAAGCATCCCCTCATCGGAAAGGGACATTCGCCGCTTTCCGCTTCGGAACTGCGGAAGCTGGACGCCTATTGCAAATCGCGGGGAATCGAGCTGGTTCCTAATTTGCAGTCGTTCGGCCATGCGGCGCATATCCTCAAACACAAACGGTATCATCAATTGGCCGAGAGCGAATTTCGCGGCGGGTGGACTTTATCGCCCGTTGAGCCGAGCACTTACAAATTGCTCAAGGAACTCTACTCTGAATTTCTGCCGAACTTTTCGCACCGCCCTTATTTCAACGTCGGGTGCGACGAGACGTGGGATTTGGGAAAGGGAAAAAGCGCGAAACTCGCCAAGAAAATCGGATTGGGGCGCGTTTATCTCGGCCATTTGCTCAAGGTCCACAAACTCGCGCGTCAGCACAAACGGCGCATGATGTTTTGGGGAGACATCATCGAAAAATATCCCGAACTCATGCCTGAAATTCCCAAGGACGTCGTCGTCCTCAACTGGGAATATGAGACCGAAGGGAGGGAAAAACTTTACCGCAAGCGGCTTGAGCCATCGCGCCGGTCGGGATTGGAGCATTGGGTTTGCCCCGGCACGAGCGCGTGGAACAGTTTCTTTTTCCGCAAAACCAACGCGCGGATCAACATGCGCGAGTTCGCCAAGGCGGGGGTGGCCGCCGGAGCCAAGGGGTATTTGCTGACGACGTGGGGGGACAACGGCCATTACAATTTTCTGAGCGCGTCGCTCTGGGCGATTGCCTACGGAGCCGATTGCGCGTGGCGGGCGAACCCCGATCCCGCCGCCGAAAAAAAATTCGACGAGCGATTCGCGTCGTTCATGCTTTGCGATGACGAGGGAGAATTCATCGAGCCGCTCCGGTTGCTCGGCGATCTCTACCGCGCCTTCGGCGTGACGATCCGCAATACCTCGCCGGAGCGAATGTTTTTCACGGGCAAGCCGCAACCCAGCCCGCTCCGATTGGGCGTCGTGCGCGAAATCGGCGAATACAACAGGATCACGAAAAAGAATCTTGAGAAGGCGTTGGCGATTGCCGAAAAAGCCATCCGGTTATTGGGGAGGATCGAGACCGACCGATCTTGGATCGAGCGCGTCCGGCAGGAGTGGCTGATGGGAGGGCGCCTCGCCGCCCACGCCTGCAAACGCGCCCTGTGGCACAATCACCGCAAAGGGGACCCGAAAAAACTGCGGAAGGAAATCGAAGAGTTGGCGCGTCTCTTCGAGAAATTGTGGTTGGGAAGCGACCGCGAGAGCGACTTGGAGATGATCCGGCGGGAATTCAAACAAATCCTCCGGGAATATACCGGGAAGGCTTCTCAACCGATTATCTTTTGAGTCGAAAAAATTGGCTCGCCAAGAATTGGATTCCGCCGGAAAATTTGTTAAATTGATGGCATGTGCGGATTGACGCCCAAAATCTTCGGATCCCTGTTGATTGCGCAAGTCCTTTTCAGTTGGGGGACAATCATCTTCCCAGCCGAATCGCCGTCATCGAACTCCTCCGATTTATCTCCTCCCTGCGCGAAAATGAGCCTCGCCGATTATCTTGAGAAGGAATTAGGACCGAAAAAATTTCATCGCCGAGTGGAATGGGCAGGGCATCTGGAGAAATATCAGCCGATCATCAAGCCGCCGCGCGTTTGGGAGCCGATCGGGCGCGTCCAGTATCTGACGATCCACCACGCCTCCGGTATCCCGCCGGAACATTCCGCCAAGATGATTCGCAACATTTTCATGGGGCATACGGCGATGAAGGGACGGCTCGGAGGGTCCGTGGACGTCGGCTATCATCTCTTTGTGGATGGTGACGGCGAAGTTTGGGAGGGACGCAACGCCTCGCACATGGGAAGCCACGTCGGGTCCAAGCCGCCGGGCTTGAATAACGAAGGGAATCTGGGCATCTGCGGCTTGGGAACCTACGCGCGCGAAAATCCTCCCAAGGCCATGAGCGAAGCGGTGGTAAACCTTTGCACGTTGATCTGCCGCTATTACGGACGACCGCTTGAAGTGCGGGGTCATCGGGACTGGTTTGGAATCCACGGTTTCAAACCAGTCGGCAATACCGATTGCCCCGGCCGTCTTGAGCGCGCCGTCCAATCGGCCCGGACCGCCATCGCGTCAGGCTTTAAGTCGGTCGCCTCTGCCCCAAAACAGCCCGAAGGGGCTGGCTTGGCGCAATGAGATTTGGAATCTCCATCTTAAAATTTCCCGCCGTGCAAATCCGCGTCCATCCGTGTCCCAGATTCAATTCCTATTCTTTCAACGGAGGTCAAATGGTTGGAGTTCGTCCTCAGCATAAAGAATTTCAAGTCCCGTTCCTTTAATCTTTGAGTCCTCCGACAATCTTCGCGCCAGCAGTTTGGCGATGATCCGCTCCGACTCGAAATGACCGACCTCAATCACAACCAGCCGCCGCAAACACGCCTCGACGCCGCCGTGGTAATTGATCTCTCCGGTGATGAAAACGTCCGCTCCGCGCGAGACGGCTTGAGCAAGAAAACTCCCCCCCGAACCGGAACAGATCGCCGCGCGGCGGATTTTGGATCTTAGACTGCGGATATTAGATTGCGGATTGAGTCCGGAAAGGCGGACCTGTTTAAGTTTCAATCCTCGTTTCATTTGCGAGATCAGCTTTTCAAGCGTCAATGGTTGTTTCGGTTCGGCGAGGCAACCTAACCCGCACGCCGGCAAGTCCACGCCGCTCAAAACATAAAACTCATAAGCCGGTTCTTCATAAGGATGAACCTTGAGAACCTCAGCAAGAACGGATGCGCGGGCACTGCGCGGAACGACCGCTTCAAGCCGATATTCGGACGCCTCCTCGAATTTTCCGGCTTTCCCGATAAAAGGATTGCTTCCTCGGTCCCCGCGAAAAGTTCCGGTCCCCTCGGACCGAAACGTGCAATGGGTGTAAAGTCCGATTCGCCCGCCTCCGCCCCGATGCATCGCGTCAATCACGGCTCGCTCGTGCCCTTTCGGGGTGAAAACGACGAACTTCAGTTGGTCGCCGGACGGACAGCCCGCGCCATCATCAAGCGAGCGCGGAACCAGCGGTCCGGTCGGCGTCAAGCCGCACGCCTCGGCCAAAACCTGATTTGTCCCCCAAGGAGCGCTGTCCATGTTGGTATGGGCGACGATTAGGGCGATTTTGGCTCGGATCAATTCCGTCGCAAGCTTCTCCGCCGGACGGCTTTCCAGCACGGTCTTCATCGGGCGGAAGATCAATGGATGGTGCGCGAGGATGACGTCCGCTCCGCGCCGTTTGGCCTCGGTCAGCGTCGGTGGCGTGACTTCCAGACAAGTCATCACGCGCCGAATGCGCCGCGCGGGATCGCCGATCTGCAATCCGACGTTATCCCAAGACTCGGCCAATTCAGGGGGAAACATCTCCGCGACCCGATCCGCCAACGCCGAAACGGTCCAATTCGATCCCGCCAGTTTTCGCTTCATTTGACCCGATCCTCCGGGGGCAAAGTATCGCAAAAATTTTCCCGATTGGAAATTAACAATACCGCTTGCCGGAAGGGGAATCTTCCGCTACCATGCCGCGTCCAAAACATGGGGACGGGCGGAAGAACGCATCCGCCGCATCTCGGAATTTGCAAGGACGGAGAGACATGAGCTGGTTACCCAAGAAGAAAGTCGTGATTCCCACGGATTTTTCCCAAGAGTCATTCGCGGCGGTGGATTTGGCGCTGGGGCTTGTTAAGTCCCCTTCTCATCTCCACGTCGTCCATATCCTCCCCGAACTCAGCCCGCTGGATATGCACCTCGTTTCGGGCATGTATACCGCCCAGAAGCGCCGGGATCACGCCTTGGAATCCTTGCGGAAGCGTTTCGGCAAGGCCAAATACAATAAACTGAATCTTGAAGTCCTGATCGGCGACGCGGCGCCGGCCATTGTCAAGTTCGCGCAGGACGCCAAGGCCGATTTGATCGTTCTCCCGTCGCATGGCCGGACGGGCGCGGCAAGAATCTTGATCGGGTCGGTCGCCGAGCGGGTCGTCCGCTTGGCGCATTGCCCGGTTTTGGTCGTGCGAAAGTAATCTCAACCCAACAATAAAGGAAACAGAGGAATGGAATTGCTACCGATTGTTCCCGTGGCCGGAGTGGCCGCCGTGCTTTTTGCGATTTACCTCGCGTGGGATGTCATGCGCCGCGATACCGGCACACCCGCCATGCAACACGTCGCCAATATGATCTATCAGGGGGCGATTGCCTTTCTTCGCCGACAATATGGAACCATCATGACGCTGGCGTTGGTGGCGGCGGTCGGGATGGGAGTTTTGCTGGGCATTATCGAAAAAAGCTCGACGCTCGGATTTCAGACAAGCCTCGCCTTCCTCGTCGGAGCCGTTTGTTCGGCGATTGCGGGATTCATCGGGATGTATGTCGCGGTGCGCTCCAACATCCGCACCGCTTCCGCCGCGCAACGTAGTCTCAAGGAAGCGATCAACGTCGCCTTGCGCGGAGGCGCGGTTTCTGGCTTCTTGGTCGTTGCGCTCAGTCTTCTTGGAGTCTATGGAATCTTTCTCGCCTACGGTGGTATGCAACACCCGGATAAAACGCCGTTCATGATCGTCGGATTCGGTTTTGGCGCGAGCTTCGTCGCCCTCTTCGCCCAGCTCGGGGGCGGTATCTACACCAAAGCCGCCGATGTCGGCGCCGATCTGGTCGGCAAAGTTGAAGCCGGCATCCCCGAAGACGATCCGCGCAACGCCGCCGTCATTGCCGATCTGGTCGGCGACAACGTCGGGGACTGCGCCGGTCGCGGAGCCGATCTGTTTGAATCCACCGCCGCCGAAAACATCGGCGCGATGATCCTTGGCGTCGCCATCTACAACGCCACGAAGGATCCCAGCTGGATTCTCTTCCCGCTGGTCGTGCGCGCCGTCGGGCTTTTCGCCTCGATGGCAGGAATCGTCACCGTCGGAATTGGCGAGGTCAAAGACCCCATGCGCGCGCTTGACAAGGGCTACTGGGTCATGACCGTTCTCGCCGCCATCGGAATCGCCGTCGTCACGAACATCATGCTCCATAGCTGGTGGCTCGTCGGCGCGGGCTTCGTCGGTTTGGGAACGAGCGTCGCCTTCGTGTATATTACGCAATACTACACGGCGGGAACGTGGAGGCCGGTGCAGGAGATTGCGCGCGCCTCCAAAACCGGTCCTGCCACCAATATCATCTCCGGTGTTGCAGTCGGATTTGAGACTACTGCCGTCACGACCATCGTGATCTCAATTGCGCTCGGACTTTCCTATTATTGCGGATTGCAAAGCGGGCTTCCCAACGGGGGCTTGTTCGGAACCGCCGTCGCCACGATGGGCATGTTGACCACCGTGGCCTACATCTTGGCCATGGACACTTTCGGGCCGATCACCGACAACGCGGGGGGCATCGCGGAAATGTCCAAAGCGCCCGAGGAAACGCGCCACATCACCGATGCGCTCGACGCCGTCGGCAACACGACCAAGGCGTTGACCAAGGGCTACGCGGTCGGCTCGGCGGCTCTGGCGGCGTTTCTGCTTTTCAGCGCGTATTTGGACAAGGTGAAGGAAGTCAAAAAAATTCCGCTGGAGCAAGCCATGCCGGTGGACCTTTCCAAAGTCGAGGTTTTCGTCGGGGCGTTCTTCGGCGCGATGCTCGTCTTTTTGTTTTGCTCGCTGGCGATTCGCGCGGTCGGGCGCACGGCGGGATACATCATCGAGGAAGTCCGGCGGCAGTTCAAAGCCGATCCGGGGATCATGGCCGGAACCTCGCAACCCGATTTCGCCCGTTGCGTGGACATCACTGCGCGCGCGGCCCTAAAGGAAATGATCGTCCCCGGCCTTCTGGCTGTCGGCGGTCCGGTGATCGTTGGTCTCGCGCTTGGCCATGAAGCCGAAGCCGGATTGCTCATGGTGGGAACCATTGCCGGAATTCTCATGGCGACGATCCTGAACAACAGCGGCGGCGCGTGGGACAACGCCAAGAAATACATCGAGGCGGGTTTTCTGCGCGACGAAGAGGGCAAGGTCTTGGGAAAAGCGTCCGATCCGCACAAGGCGGCGGTCGTCGGCGACACCGTCGGTGATCCGTTCAAGGACACCGCCGGACCTTCGCTTCACGTCCTGATCAAACTTCTCTCGACGATCACGTTGGTTCTGGCGCCGTTGTTTATTCGGTAATTCGGATTTCGGATTATTGGACGCGGACGAACACGGATTTGCGCGGATCACGGCTTTATGCCTTGCTTCGGCGATTTCCCTTCCCGTTCCGCAATCTTCAGGACCAATTCCAATTTCTGCGGTGGCCGGAGCGAGTCCACGTAGCGTCCGTTGACGAAGACCGACGGCAAACCCACAATTTCCAATTTGTTTCCTTCCCGAATGTCCTCGTTCACCTGCTCGCGGACTTTGGGGTCTTCCTTCTGGCGAATCCAGTCCAGATACTCCACCCCGGCGTGGATCGAAATCTCCTTGAGTCCCCCGTAAATTTCAGTCTGCCTGATGAATTGGTAGAATTCCGCCTCGACCCCCCAAAATTTTCCCATGTCCGCCAGCGCCTGCGCCAGTTCGGCCAGTTGACAGGCGTGCGGATGAAATTGCCGCTCATCCTTAACGATCGGGTTGCATTTCCCGATCGGATAGAGTTTGTAAATGAGGCGATATGAATTCTCCGGAAAATGGGAAAGGATTTGGGCGAAATAAATCTGAAATGCCCGACAGAACGGACAGTCGAAATCCACGAACACCACAATTTGAATCGGCGCGTCGGCGGGTCCCTTCTGGATCGTTCCCTCGTCGGTCCTAAACTCTTGAACCGGCTGGGCGAAGTACTTATCGAGAACCGGACGAGTGTTGACGCGGTGGATCAAATAAACGGGTGTGGCAAAATTGATCGGCGCGACCGCGAATATCATGGTCAGAAAAATTTTCCTCGCACGGGCGGTCTCCGGCGTCTGCGCGTCGCCGAACATCCACCGGATTTCCCTCCATGCCGCCGGAATTCCCGCGATGGCTTCTCCCAAATAATCGGAGACGCCCCGGCGGACCGCCAAAATGGAATCGGTCAGCGCGATGAAATAGACGATCGTGCATCCCGCGCAGAACCCGCGAATAATCAAAGCCGAAATCGAGGCCAGCGTGAGCGAGGTCAGGAGTCCGATCAGACTAAACAGGGCGACAATCGGCCAGAATGCGACCTCCCGATCCTTCGGTCGAGCCATGACCAAATAAGCGAGGAACGTCAGAAAATAAAAAAGCCCGAAACTCGCCGTCGGGATGCCCACGACTTCGGAAAACCGGCTTGCTTCAATGGCGCTACAGTCAAAAACCTTGAAGACCTTGCAAATGCCCGCGCTCACGTCCTCGCCGCTCGCAAAGGCGATATGTTGGCGCGTCAGATAGAGCGACATCAAGACGCCTAAGAACGTCATCGCGCGTAGAAAGTTGATTCGCATTTCTTCTTGGTGGCTTGGTGACTTGGTGGTGGAAAGCTCCGCGCTGGATCGCGGTAGTCGCCCATCAGTAAAACCCGACCTTAAATCTCACGCTCATTAACCGTCGCCCGTCCGGTCCGATGGATTGCTTCAAGGGAGCGCCGACGACTTCAAAACTTCCGCCGATGATTCCCTCATTGTGGAGCCGCTCCACGAATTCCGTTCCCTGCGTCACGATGTCGCTGTTCCAATCCACGTCAAGAATTGCGACGCCGGAGGCTTGATGATTGATCGCGACCCGGACCTTCATCTGGCGGGCAATGGCCTGCACGCGGTCGTCGGCATTCGCGCGAGGCTGGGGATTCGCCGGAGGGGGCGGCGCTGGATTAGGCGTTGGCGGCGGCGGCGCGGGACTGGGCGTGGCGGTCGCAACGGCAGTCTGCTCAGGCTGTTTGATCGGCTGTTTCCCCAAATAATAAAGATAAAGAACCAACGCAACGATCAGCAGGAGATAAATGTTCCGCATTTTCATTTCGCGCATCGCCTCGCTTCATTCAACTCAGCATAGAATGGAGCAAGCGCAAGAGTAAGAGCAAGAGCAAGAATATTGTAGGGGAGAGCCGTTGGGTCGCCCTATCCGCAGACCCGATTTAGAAATCGGTGCATCCCCTCAAGCGCGCGATCGAGCGTCGCGAAACTCGCCGCATACGACGCGCGGAAATGCCCCTCGCCCGAAGGACCGAACGCGCTTCCGGGCACAACCGCGACTTTCTCCTCATCCAGAAGCCGTTTGCAAAATTCAACCGAGGTCAATCCCGTCTGCGCGATAGAGGGAAACGCATAGAACGCCCCTTGCGGTTTCACGCATTTCAATCCGATCTGCTCGAATCCCGAATGAATGTAATTCCGCCGTTGATGATACGTCTCGGCCATCCGCTCCATGTCGTCCAATCCCTCGCTCAACGCGGCTTCGGCGGCACGCTGGGCCATGATCGGCGCGCAGAGCATCCCGTATTGATGAATCTTCGTCATCGCAGAGATCACTTCCGCCGGTCCCGCCGCGTAGCCGATCCGCCAGCCTGTCATGGCGAACGCCTTGGAAAATCCGGAAAGCAAAATCGTCCACTCGGCGGCTTCGGGAACCGATGCGATGGAATAATGTTCTCCCTCGTAGGTAAGCTCGGCGTAAATCTCGTCGGAGATGATCAAAATTTCATGCGCCGCCGCCCATCGCGCCAGCTTCGTCACCTGCTCGCGGTTGAGCGTCGCGCCGGTCGGATTGCAGGGATAATTGATGAGCACGGTGCGGGTCTTCGGCGTCAGGAGCGCGGACAGTGCGTCCACGTCAATCTGGTATCCCGTTTCCGCCTTGCACGCCAACGGGCGCGGGACGCCTCCGGCGAGGCGAATCAGCGGATCGTAGGCGATGTAGCACGGCTCCGGCAGAATCACCTCGTCGCCGGGATTGAGAATCGCCCGCAAAGCCAAATCAATTCCCTCGCTCGCGCCGACGGTGATGAGCAACTCGGTCGCCGGTTCGACCTCGACCCGAAACCGCCTTGCCAGATACCGCGCAATCGCCTTGCGGAGCGAAAGCAATCCGGCGTTGGAGGTGTAGCTCGTCTGCCCTTCATGGATGCTATGGATCGCCGCCTCGCGGATGCGCCAAGGGGTGACGAAATCCGGCTCGCCGACGCCGAGCGAAACCACGTCGTCGCGCCCGATGACCAATTCAAAAAATTCGCGGATCCCCGACGGCGGCAACCCGCGCACCAACTCGGCCACACGCGAGCGCGTCGGAGGAACAAGGTCAATTTTTTGGGGTTGAGTCATGCGGCGAATTTGCTTAACCGTTCTTTTCGACGGCTACCTCTTTTCACCCCGATCAAACCATCAAGGGTGAAATTAGCCCACATTTATACTATAGGTTGTTGCGCCTTGCAAGAACGGGCGCACGTCAGAATATCGCTCGCCCCCATTTGCCATTGACTAAAAACCGCCAAGACGCCGAAGACGCCAAGAAAATCAACGGAGGTTTCCCCGTCGGCAGGATTGAATCATTGGCGATCAGCCTTGGCTCTCTTGGCGTCTTGGCGGTTGATTTCAACAACGGCTGAGACGAATCATTCCGCTTCGGCGCAGTATGGCCGCTATGGTAAAAGATCAAAAAACCGCCGATAGATTTCTCTTCGTCACCGGAGGGACCGGAAAGACCGGATCGCGGCTGATTCGACGTCTCCTGCATGACGGCTGGGACGTCCGCGCATTGGTCCGCACCGACGAACACCGTCGTTTTCTTCCGCAAGACGAACGATTGACGATCCTTCGCGGCGATTTGACCGATCCGGCGAAATCGCCCGCGTGGGCTGAATCGCTCAAGGGAGCCGACGCCGTTCTGCATCTCGCGCACACCGGATTCGCCGAGAAAATCGTCCGCGCTTGCCAATCCGTCGGAGTTGGAAGATTGATCTGTCTTTCCTCTACACGCCGATTCACAAAATTTCCCGAACAAACGGCAAAGATGGTGATCGAAGGGGAAGCGAGCGTCGAAGCCTCTGGATTAAATTGGACGATTCTCCGATCTTCCATGATCTATGGCGGCGGACGGGACAACAATGTGGAGAAACTGTCGCGCTGGTTGCGAGGTTGCCGATTCATGCCGCTGGTTCGCGGAGGAAAAAATTTGGTTCAGCCGATTTTTGTGGATGATCTGGCCGAGGCTTTGGTTCGCGCCTTGGCGCGGCCAACCGAAACGTCGCGCACCGCTTTGACCGTCGCCGGACCCGAACCGATCACTTGGAAAAGAATGGTGCAAAACGTCGGCGAGAAAATCGGCCGCCCGCCAATCTGGATTCCGGTTCCGTATGGCTTGCTCTTTTCCGCCGCCGCGCTGGCCGAATTTCTTCCCGGCCGCCCGCCCGCGACGCGCGATCAAATCAGGCGATTGTTGGAAGATAAAACCTTCGATATTGCCGAATCCGTCTCCGTGCTCGGCGACTGGCATCCCCGCAAATTTGCGGGATGAATCTCTTTGACTCCGATTACTCTATTTCAATCGGGTGGCTCACCATCCAGAGATCAAGTTGTTCCAAACGCATTTTCCATCGGTCTTTGAAGTCCTTCATCCATTTTCGGTTATCGGCGGAGTCAGGCACATCAACGACGAGACGAACCAGATCATCCCTGTAAATGACTCCCCCTTGTCGCCAGTGCCCCTCCACTTTTTGAGTCTCATGACTCACTGCCCCGAAGTGAT
The DNA here is from genome assembly GCA_964598765.1 of uncultured Candidatus Sumerlaeota bacterium. GTDB lineage: Bacteria > Sumerlaeota > Sumerlaeia > MVZB01 > JAJFLK01 > CAZRCZ01. The sequence goes on from CAZRCZ010000003.1 coordinate 240,133, forward strand.
CCACGATCTCCAGAACGGCGTCGGCAAGCCATGTCGGCGGCACGTCGCGTCCATCATTGTGCTTGAGCGGAAGCAGAACCTCGAATCGCCGCCAGTTCTTGCTCCTAGGTGGTCTTGCCTTGGACTTTGAATGAAATGTTTTGATCGGCGAGCGCTTCGAGAGCGGCTTCGGGAATCAAATGCTCACCCGAGCGTAGGACGCGCCCGGAAAAGCGCCCCAGCAAGTAGGCCAACGCCTGTCTCTCGGTTTCTCGGTCTGGAAATATGATCGTCACCATGCCGTCGCCACCTCCCGTTACGATTCGATTATGCCTCTTTGCCACTCGAAGAAGAATGGTTTTTTTATGAGGTGGAGCTATGTGGTAAGAACTCACTCCCTCCGCAACCAGACCTCCGCGATTTCCGGCCGATAAACCCGCCCGTCGGCGCGGTGGGATTCAAAATGGATTTCCAATTTGTCGTTCGTGATCGCGCCCGAGGGAATTCGCCACGCCTTCATCGCAATCGGTCCGCCGAATTTGCCGGAAACCGGCGGCGACGGCGGGGACGGAGGATCGGGGAGCGCCTCGGCCTCGACGCCGTTGGCGAAAAGTTTCGCGTCCTTGGACCTCGGACTGATCGTTGCCACGACCTTGTAGCCCGCCTTGGAATCTAATCCCGCGTACCGCAAACCGAGCGTCTCCATCCAATCCTGCCACGCCAATCGCCGACGGTCCCAGCCGTTGCTTGTCCAAGTGAAATCGGTATTGGGATTGTTCGCCATTTCCGGATCGGTGAACCATCCCTCGCCGGTGATGACGTGGGGCGATTTGCCGACGTTGCCGACGTCGTCGTAAAGACCTCCCGGACCCGGATTCTCCCAATTCGCCAACGCCAAAATCGCCGACGTCTTTTCCTCCTCGCTCTTCATCTCCGCGATCCGCTTGAATTGGTCTTCATAATAGAATCGGTCGTTCAGCGGATAATCCATGAAATCCAAACTGCATCCGCGCTCCGTTCCGCTCGCCTGATATTTTTCCATCGCGGTTTGAAGCTGAACAGTTCGAAAAAGATCATCCGCCAGCGCGACGATGGATTGGTGGAGGTTGTCATCAGCCTTGTGGATGGCGGCAGTTTCGAGAATTCGGCCGGCTTGTTCCAATGCCGAACTCGCCCCCAATCGTTGGACTTTCCCGAGGATTTCATCCGTGGCATGTTGAGCGTCCCCTTCAAATCTCAATCTCTTCTGCTGATAGGCGTCATACGTCGCTCGAAAAAGCGCCATCTGAAACCGCCAATTACTTTTTCGCGCCTCCGGCAACTCGCGCCCAAGCTCCTGCCAATGGGCCAGCGTCAACGGAATCACGCCGTTCTCCGCCAACGGTCCCTTCCAATTATTTTCCAATGCCAAAATTCCGTCCGCCAAGGGCGCCGCTCTCTCCGCGTTGATGAAATACCGCGCATACTCGATCAATCCCTCGCGGATGTCGAAATCCGAGTTCCACGCCGCCATGCTCCAAATGACCTTGTTCAAGTCATCGTGAACTCCATCCGAATAGGAAATAAATCCGTCGGTGTAGGGAGCGTAGCAATTGTGAATGTGCTTGTAGGCGATGGGGCGATAATTAATGCACTCGCGTCCGAGCGTCAGACTGAACGCGCGGTCCCATTGCGGCACGGGATACTGGCATCGAACCGTGTGCGTGATGTCGGGATAAGCCCGCAGACGATATTTCGGATCGAGCTTCGCGCGCGTTTCCGGAATGAGCGGACTCGACGGACCGCAAACCAACCCGCCGAACCAATCGGGCTTTTCCTTCGTCAGAAAATCATAAACATATTGTTGATCGCTCTTGTTGAAATACTGCATCGAGAGCCAGACCTTGGCGTTGGGATGCGACTTGGCGAGGAGCTTGCCGATGTCCGCCAGAAAGGGAAGCACCAGTCGCGCCGGATTGTTTCCCGGATCGCCGCCGGGAAAGAAAACGCCCGTCAGCGTCGGCGTGTCGGCGTAGAATTGCGCGTGCTTCTCCAATTCCTTCGCGCGCTTCTCGGCGTCGTTCAAGTCAAAAACAACCGGCGTCCAGACCCAATAATCAATCCCGTATTTGTCGCAAATTTCGCCGATCTTCTTGTTCATGTCGCGCCGGGGATATTTCATCAAAGGCGCGGGGGAATCATCCTCGAACGGAATTCCTTCAATCGCGTTCGTTCCGAAAATGATCAGGTCGCGGATGTATTGCTCGAATTGGTCGTAGGTCCACGCATCCCACGAATTGGCGCGATTGCGATACCCGAGCTGATGCCCGCGAATCGGATACGCGGGCGATGAAACTAGATTGACCGGCGTATTTAATCTCACTTCTCCTTTTTTCGTCTCCAGAAGCCGCAGAAGTTTTCCGACGCCGAAAAGAACTCCCCTTCCATCCGCTCCAATGACCCAGATGCGGAGTGGTATTTTTCCTTTCTCATTCGACAAGTCGGGGCGACCTGTCGGGTCGCCCGAAAAAATAATATATCCCTCCGGCTTGAGCGCATTCACCGCGGCCAGATGCTCTGCGTCCATTTGAACCGGCCACTTCGCCATCGTTTTACGCGTCGCCAAGACTATCTCCGCCCGCTCTTTCGCAGGCCAATTTTCGACGATTTTCCAACGGATGCCCGTTCGCTTCTTTACCTCCTCCGTCAATACCACGGGCGCCACCCGCTCCGCGTTGTCTTTCCGCGCGTCATCGGAAACGACCACAACCCCCTTTTGCAACTCAATCTCCATTCCCTCCATTGCCGCAAAATTCGGAGATGCAGAGGCGAAGAACAGCGCCCATGAGACGATGAGAGCGGGACTGACCAATGATGGTCTATGCCCGGGCATGCAAATTGATCGGTGTGAATCGGCGTCCATCGGCGGTTCATTCCCCCTATTCATTATCTTGCTCTTAATCTTAATCGTAATCCTAATCATAATCTCCCTTATCCCCCACAAAAAAAACAGGGGCCGGCTTTTTTGCCGGCCCCGGTCTTTTTAAGGACGACCGATTCGTGGGGGGATGAAGCGAAACGGTTTCCGTGGCGGGATTACGGAAACCGTTTGGTTTGGCAAGGAGGAGCAAGTGAGGGAGGTAGTGAGGAGAGAGGAACCTCTCTGTTCCAGCTAAGAAGGAATCGGTCGCCCTCGCTTTGCCCAAAATGGCCGGTGACTAGGTTGAGCTTCCCACCCTCAAAACATGCCGTTTTACGGCGTTTTTCGGGCTGGAACGGGCCTCTTTGGGCAAACTTTACCATCGTTTCTCGATCCTTGGTTTGAGCTTGAGACTCAATATCTTGTATCCGTGTGAGCAGTTCAGGCTCAAATATGGCGTTGTTGTAGCACACCCATACGGCTTGTCAACCCCCTTTTGCACTTTTTTCAATTTTTTTTCTCTGGACTCCGATTCCAACCCCTCGGATACTCAACGACATGAAACGCTTCGCATACTTCGCCCCTCTTTTTTTGCTCCAATTGGCGATTGCCGTTTCCGCCTTGGCGCAGGAAAATCAGCCCGCCGTTTCCCTGAACGAATCGGAAAAGACTCCTCCTTCCGTTCAAGTTCCTCAAGAAAATACCCAAGAAGTTAATCTGCCAATCCAAGACGAACCGGACGGCTCCTATCTCGTTTTCACCGATCTGCTCGAAGCCCTGCGAAGCATTGATCCGAAGAGTCGGGGAGAATGGGACGGTCAGGCCGGCGTGGCGCGAGTTCACGCGGCGGGTCAGGAGTTGCAGGCGCTTTCCAATCGGCCTCTCCTGCTTATCAACGGCGAGGCCCACGCCGTCGCCAAGCCTCTTGGCGTCCGTGGCGGAAGCGTGCTCGTTCCCCTCGAATCGGTCAAAATTTTATTCAAGGCCGTCGGGTTCGATCTCGAAGTCAACGAATCCAATCCCGCCGAGCCTTCGCCGATCCACGCCGCCAAATTGGAGCCGAGCACGACTTCTCCCAAACCATCCGAACCCTCCGATGAATCCCCCGACGCGGGAGATCAGCGCGGTTCCGCCGCGATGCTCCCTCAAGGCTCTCTCATCTCTCCGGTCGGCGAGCGCTCCCTTCCACCGCTGGAAATTCCCAAGACGGTCAAGGCGGGCGAAACCGGATTGACGTGGAAACAACTGGCCGACGCCGCGCACAATCGCCCTCCCCGTCGCTTGACGCTCGTTTGCGATCCGCAACTTCAAACCCTCGCGCTTCGCCTTCAGCAGTTTGCCTCATCGGCGATGGATTTGCAGGTCGCCGTCGTTTCCGCCGAGGATCGCCGAAGCGGCGTGCAGTTGCTTTCGCAAATCGCCAAAACCCAGCCCGATCTGGTGTTGGATTTGATTCATGCTCCTTCCGCGGGCAAGGAAGTACCGGACGGATCCGCCGCGATTGAAATCTGGAGCGTTCACGACGCCCTCTGGCCGGGGGACGGCAATGGCGAATCGGCGGGCGCGAAAAAGGAAAAGCCGCTGGCTTACAAAACCCATCAATTTCAAAATCTCGCCCTCGGCTCGATGTTGCGCGGCGAATTGGTCCGCAGTTTTCCCAATCGCCCGATTCAATTCGAACTTGCTCCCTCCTACTTGCTCCGAAGGATGGACGCTCCTTGCGCGGCGGCGCTGATTCCTCCCCGCGCCGCTGGCTCCGAACGCGATTCCACCGACCGCATCGCCCGTGCGCTCGCCGCCGGCCTCATCGCTTACTGCAGGGGAATGGAATCGGCGACCGCACCCTGACTAAGGAGCAAGCATGGAATATCCAGTCAATCTTGCGGGCTTTGAGGGGATGACGATCGTCGTTCAGACCGCCGGATTGTTCAGCGGACCGAAACTTTTGATCAACGGTCACCTTCCGCCGAAGGGACCGAAACGCGGCCAAATGCTCCTGCATCGCAACGACGGCAGGGAAATCATCGCGTCTTGGAAGCCGCAATTCATGGGGTTGGACGTGCCGAGGCTAGTGGTGGACGGCACGATCGTCAACGTCGCCGAGCCGCTCAAATGGTATGTCTGGGCGTGGTGCGCGCTCCCCGCGATTTTGATTGTCTCCGGAGGGGCCGTCGGCGCTCTGTCCGGCGCCGTCGGCTCGATTCTGAATCTCCTCATCATCCGCTCGCCTTTGCCCGGATTGGCCAAGTTCCTACTCACCGGTTTGGTCTCCCTTTTTTCCTTCATCGCGTTCGTCGTCCTGGCCTCGCTTCTGCTCGCGGCGATTGGAAGATAAGCGGAACTTTTCTCACGGCTGGCGCGCAAGAAAAGTCGGGGAATAAAAGCGCGCGCGACGTGGGCCGGAAATTGGAGCCTCATCCGAGCCGCGACCGTGAGGGAGCTCACAGCGCGCGTCATCCATGCATTCGGATTCTTCCTCACTCTCGCGGCTCGGTTGCCCTTCTCGCGGTCGAATTCAAGAACTGAGCCACGTTCGAGTGAGGACGCCGTTGGCGTCCGATCGAATTCCGTTCGGCGACAGCCAGAGCGCCTCCGGATGAGTCGAATCGCATCACGTCGGGGGATGACGGGGGCGATTTTGCCGAAGGCGGAAAAATGAATTACTTTTGGAGTAAACGTCCCCGTTGGTCCGGAATTCGGTGGTGGCGGTTGGGTTTGGAGGCTCAAGATTGCGGCATGAAGGAAAAAATTCTTTGCATTGTTGCACCTTTTAAGATACATATAGATTGAGCGGACTGAAGCCATGGCAATCATCGAACAGCCGCGGAAAATCCCGCTCGTCTTTTACCGCACCGAAGCTGGCGCTGAACCGGTTCGGGAGTGGTTGAAAGAACTGCCGCAAGGCGAGCGGCAAGCCATTGGCAGGGACTTAATGCGGGCGCAATGGCGTTGGCCCGTGGGGATGCCATTATGCCGCGCGCTGGGCGGCGGCCTTTGGGAAATCCGCGCGGATTTGCCGACGCGAAAAACGGCACGCGTCGCGCTCTGCGTTTATCGCGGGCGACTCGTGGCGTTGCATGGGTTCATCACGAAAACACGCGCCACGCCTGAAGAGGAATTGGCGTTGGCGCGCAAACGCAAGAAGGAGTTGGAACGATGAGCGCTAAACATCTTGGATCGAGCATTGATGATTTTCTCAAGGAGGAGGGGATTTTCGAGGAGGCGCAGACCGATGCGATCAAGGAAGTTGTCGCGTGGCAACTCGCGCAAGCCATGCGAAAGCGAAAAATTTCCAAGGCGCGAATGGCCGGGATGCTCAAGACGAGCCGTTCCCAAGTGGACCGCATCTTGAACCCGAAGCGCGATATCACGCTCTCCAGCCTTCAACGCGCGGCGGCGATGGTCGGCAGGCGGGTAAGGATTGAACTGGTGTAAGAACCGATTAATTTTCTAGTCAACGTCCCCGGGTTCCCACGTCCCCGGGTTCCCGACTATGCAAGCCCTCTAGGCATCCGAGTCACGATTTTCCAATGACCGGCCACTTTCCTTAGGAGAACAAATTCTGCTTCAAGACCGACATTTCCGAAGTAATGCGCAACAAAAACTAAGGCTCGCGTTTGCTGGGAATCGAACCCGACCCTTGAAAATAAGAGAAATCCTCGCGCATTAGGATACAGCTTTCCAAATGCCTCCCACCAATCCGTTCCTGCCTCTGTTGCCTTTGATTTAATTTCTCCTGATTCTTTCTCACCAAACATTCGGACCCCAATGGCAGGATCAAACCGATCACTCAAAGAATAAGAATCTCGGTCTTTGGCTTGAACGTCCAAGAATGCCTGTTTATCCATCCTGCGCTTGAACCGATTTTGCTCCCATCTTCCCGGATAATCCCATGGCTCGATCCACCACCCTTTCCATGTGTGATCCCGGACAACAACGAGCGGATGCTCACGCGTCTTGTATTTGTCGAGGATGAGCGTGGAGTATATCTCATATTCCTCCGCCGTTGGTTCGGAATCCACAGCCTTTTCGGTATTATTCTGATGTGACGATCCGATATGGTTCACGCAACTGACCAAGCAGAGAATTGGGAAAAGGCAGAAGAATTTCCATTTCATCTTGCTACTACTCCTGTTCTGGGGACATGGGGACGTTGACCACAAACGTAATTCGGTTGGCGGAAGGCGCAACTAATCCGATTCATTTGCGACCGCGCGTCTCCAGCGAGAGCCCAAGCCAACGGGCGAGCGAGACCTCGACGCGTGTCATTTGATCGGCCGTCAATTCTCCCAGTTTGCGGATCAGTTTGGCCCGCGGAATGGTCACGATGTTTTGGGCGTCGAAAGCGCCCTGCTTTAGAAATCGAGTCTCGATGGCAACCTCAAACGCCGAGCCTCTTACGCTTGTGGTGTGGGCGACCAAAGCAATCAAGGCGCGATCCGAATCCGCGGGCGGAATGCTGATGACCAGACAGGGCCGGATTTTGGCGGCAAGCCCAAGATCAACCAACCAGACTTCCCCGCGCACCGGTTGATTCACGCATCGCGCTCGTTGCGGTCAAGATCGAGAAAACGGTCTTCCGCGATTTGGAGCAATTCGTCATCGGTTAAGGGGGGAAAATCGAGATGGACCGCTCTACGGAGAACTTCCGCCGCAAGCTCCCTTTTATCGGGGTCGGCCAGATGATCGTAGTCTTCGAGAATTCGTTGAACGGCGGCGGTCATGAGGTCATCCCCGAATTCCATTATGCTCCGGCGCGGCGGCTTTTCAAGTTTCAATTCGTTCGAAAAGGTCCTCGCCGCAGTAGCCCCCACGTCGGCGGACCGGTTCCGGGGACTTGGGTTTTCTCCGTCACCTCGAAACCGAGGTGGCCGTAGAATTTCAGATTGGATTCGGTTTGCGTTTCGAGATAAACGGGATGGCCGGTGTGATCGGCGAGATCGAAGATGGATTGCAGAAGCTGGCGGCCAAAACCCTGCCCGTGGCGCTCGACCCGGACGCCGAGGATATAAACGTAGTAATGAGGTCGGGTAAAGTGCATTTTCTCCCAAGCTTGGGCGTAGCGGAATCCGCGAATAAGGGTCCGAGGCGAGGGAATCCATGGGCGCGGTTTGCGAAAAATATCCCACTCAAATTTCAACACGCGACCCAACGGCGGGGGATAAGTTGCGGGAGGGAGGACGCCGATCGCGCCGTGCGCCTGACGGGTTTCGTCCAGCAGAACCTTGGAAATTCCCTCCGGTAGCGTGAGGCGCAGGTTGGATTCCATGAGGGGATTCATCCAGCGTTTGCGATGTTCGTCGGAGGGAGCAAGATGGCGGATCAGAGGATCGTTGAAGAACGCCGAAGCAAGCGCGTCGGCGGCTTGCGGAAGATTCTCTTCGGTCAGCGATTGGATTTGGGCTTCCATGTTGGCGTCGCGCCGATTATTTTGACGTGGAAATTGTGAGCGGGCAAGACAAGATTGCGAACCGCCAAGACGCCAAGAGCGCCAAGAAGCGGATGACTTGGCGTCTGGGCGTTTCACTCTTCACAGGATCAAGAAAAAAGAGAGAGCGATTAAGCAGAATGAGAGGAACCGAAACCGCAGTCCGTTCGGTTGTCGTCGTCGGAGGCGGAATTTTTGGCATGACCGGCGCGCTGGAATTGCGCCGACGCGGATGGAAGGTCCGGCTCGTAGATCCCGGGCCGATCCCGCACCCGCAGGCCAGTTCCACCGACATCAGCAAAGTGATCCGGGTGGATTACGGCGCGGATGATTTTTACATCGGCTTGATGGATCGCGCGATTGATCTCTGGAAATCGTGGAACGCGAAGTGGAAAGAGGAACTTTACCACGGGAGCGGATTTCTGGTGATGACGCGCGGCGAAATGGCGCCCGGAGGTTTTGAATACGAGAGTTTCGCGCATATCGGCAAACGCGGCCATGCTCTTGAGCGAATGGATTCGGCGAAACTTCGCAAGCGATTTCCCGCATGGGCCGCTGAAAATTACACCGAAGGCTATTTCAATCCGCGAGCCGGATGGGCCGAAAGCGGAAAAGTCGTGGCGCGATTGGCCGAAGAAGCCAGAATCAACGGCGTTGAAGTGCGCGAGGGCAAAATGTTTCGCCGTCTGCTGGAAAAAGAATCGCGCGTGATTGGAATTGAAACGACCGACGGCGAACAGTTTATTTCCGATTGCGTTCTTGTCGCCGGCGGCGCGTGGATTCCCGCGATCCTGCCTCATCTTTCCCATCTCATGCGGACCATCGGTCAATTCGTCGTTCATATTCGCGTTTCCGATCCCTCGCTCTACCAGCCGCCAAACTTTTCCTGCTGGGCGGCGGACATCACGAAGACCGGATGGTATGGTTTTCCCGCGCTGGATGACGGCACGCTCAAGATTGGCAATCATGGTCCAGGAGTTCCGATGCAACCCGACGATCCGGTTCAAGTTCCGGAAGAGCACATCGCGCATTGCCGCGAATTTCTATCCGAAACTTTTCCCGCTTTGGCCGACGCGCCCGTGATCGCAACGAAACTATGCCGTTATTGCGACTCTTGGGACGGAGATTTCTACATTGACCGCGATCCGGATCGTCCCGGTCTTCTCGTCGCGGCGGGAGGAAGTGGCCACGGCTTCAAATTCGCTCCGGTGCTGGGTAAAATCATCGCCGACGCGGTGGAAGGCAAACCGAATGCCGACGGCGAACGGTTCAAGTGGCGCAAACCGGGCAGGTCGCACAGCGAGCCGGCGCGATTTCTTGAGAAAAAAAATTAGACTTGGAAAAATGAAAGGAAAGCAACGATGAATCGAAATCTGAAAAAAACAATCATGAGAAATTCGGGGACTGGCTCGCGGGGATTTGTCCGCGTGCTTATCCCACGAATATCCTTTATGACAGCAATTTTTGCCTGCTTTATCTTAGCTTCCTGCGGACGATTTCATTCACCGAACAGAATCAACGGCGTCGAACACGTCGTCATCGTCGGGTGCGACGGCATGGGGGGACGATGGCTCGCCAAGGCTCCGGTCAAACCGAACATGGATTGGATGATGAAAAACGGCGCGTTCACGCTTCACGCGCGCGGCGTCATGCCGACTTCGAGCAGTCCGAATTGGGCTTCGATGATCATGGGCGCGGGACCGGAACAGCACGGCGTCACGTCCAACGAATGGGAGCGCGACAAATTCGACATCGCGCCGACGGTCGTCGGATCAGGCGGAATTTTCCCGACGATCTTCGGCGTTTTGCGCGAACAACGTCCCAACGCGGTCATCGTTTGTTGTCACGATTGGGAGGGATTTGGCCGCTTGGTGGAACCCAAGGCGTGCCACGTGCTCGAACATTGCCTCGGTCCCGCGACGACGGCCCACAAAGCCGTCGCGTATTTCAAGGAAAACCAAGCCGCCTTCACGTTCATTCATCTGGACCACGTGGATCACGCCGGACATGACCACGGTTGGGGCTCGCCCGAATACGTCGCCGCCGTCGAGGAGGCGGATCGTCTCATCGGCGAAGTGATTCAAGGATTAAGGGACGCAGGGATGTGGGATCATTCTATTGTGTTGGTGACTGCCGATCACGGCGGAAAGGAACGAAAGCACGGCGGCCTGAGCATGGAGGAGATCGAAATTCCTTGGATCATGGTCGGACGCGGCGTCGCGGCCGGAAGAGAAATCAAATCGCCCATCAATACCTACGACACGGCGGCGACGGTGGCGCATATCTTCGGTCTCCGCCCGCCCGAGTGTTGGATTGGGCGTCCGGTTCGAGAGGCTTTCGATCATCCCGCGGCGCGTGCGCGCCAAATCCAACAATGAGCGGAAGCCGACTTATCTCTAGCGGCACGGGGGAATTGGAATCGGCGGATTTCGGCGCGTTTCTTCGGCGGTTGGCAGTAGCGTTGGAAGTTTGCTTAGGATCATCCGTTGAATCCGAGCCGATCCCTTGCTATTCTTGGGATTGTTGTGTTCGCGCCCGTAGCTCAATTGGATAGAGCATCTGACTACGGATCAGAAGGTTCGGGGTTCAAATCCCTGCGGGCGCGCCAAAAGAGTTCGGATTAACACCAGTTAAGTTTTTCGCGTCCCGTTCAAATTTCAAAGAATTGGATTTTCGCGCAGGCGATTGATGAAACGGATCATTCGCGTCTCAACGGCCTAATGATCTTCTTCCGCTTTGGGGAAGCGTTCTTACCGGCCGTTGGGCTTCGCCTTGGCGTGGCCGTTTTCCTGAAAGCAAAGTTGCCGTCGAGCAAGAAAGGGTTCCTTGCTCTCCGACAAGACACCGCGATCGCAGAGATAAACCACGGCGTCCAAGCGGCGCAGATAATCCTCCATGCTGGCTCCCCGTTGAATCTCATCCAGCGACGCGACGAACTTCTGAGCTTCGGCGCGCGAACCGGAAAAAATTTGCAGGGCGGTTCGCAAAGTTTCGCGCCATGATTGAAGATCGGGCGAAATCTCGCTCGGCAACAGCATCAGACATTGCTCGGCAAAACTCGCGTCGCCGTGATGGAAGGCGACCGACGCGCAAGCCAACCGGGCGGAGTCTCGCCGCATCGGATTGTTCATCTCGATTCCCAATTCGGCGGCCTGTTTGAGAACTTCGACCGCTTCCTCCAATTGACCCAGTCCGCCGAGCGCGAGTCCGAGATTTTCCAAGCTGATCGTTTCGGATTCCTTGTGATGGATCAATCGCGCGGCCTGAAGCGCCTTGGCCGATTGCTCTTGCGCCTCGCCCCATTTTTGCCGAAGGAGAGAAAGATTGGCGCGGTTGGATTCAATCGCGGAGATGCCGTGAAGATATCCGATCTGCTCGGCCAACTGGGACGCTTTCGCGTAGTTGGATGCGGCTTCGGTGAATTTTCCGAGTTTTTCGGCCGCGATACCAAGATTGGAAAGGGTGGAGACTTGGCCATAGAGATTGCCCAGTCTCTGCCATATTTCGAGCGCCATGGAGAAGGCCTCGCGGCTTCCGACCATATTGCCTAGGTGCCACTGAACCAACCCGGTGTTGTTCCATGCGTCCGCGGCGGTGAGATTGAATTTGCCACCCTCGGACAAATCCCGCGCGAGGTTTTGAAATTGAGACAACGCCTCTTGAAGTCGTCCGGTCCGAAGCTGAATGATTCCGAGCGCGTTCTTGGCTCTTGCCAGTAACTCGGAGCCTCCCTCCAATCCCGCCGGAACGCTCGCGAGCAACTTTTCCGCTTCGGGAAGGTTTCCTGTTTCAATCAGCGTGATCCCCCTCTGAAATTGCGAGTTGGCCTCCCAGAGCGGATTTTCAATTTTGCGCGCGATGTCGGCCAGCGCGAGGAAATGCCGATCGGCTTTCTCGTAATCGCCAAGCAAACGACAGGCGCGGCCTCCGATTTCCTGAATCAATCCGGTTTGCTGGAGCGCCAGCGACTCGCTTTCCGCCGGAGCGGGGGAAGCCTCCTTGCTCACGGACATCCCGGATGGGTTCAACGCCAACTGGACCAACTCATAAGCTTCCTGCGAGGCTCCCTGATCCATCGCCTTTTGCGCGGCGCGACGCAGATAGGGGCGCGCGCGATCGACGTCGCCGCCTCGAATCCAATGGATCGCAAGCTCATAGGCGAAAATCTTTTTGTGCTCGGGATATCGCTTCTCGATTTGTTCGGCGACGGTTCGATGAAGCGCCATTTTCTGCTCCGGATTCAGCATCCGGTAGGCGACGTCGCGCAGAACCGTGGGAGTGAAGAAGAAGGAAATGTCTTCCGGGAGCGGCTCATCGCGCAGGAGACGGAGTCCTTTAAGCGCGTAAAGTTCCCCCAACAATTCGGCGTGCATCGCCTCGAACATCTTGATGACCTTCAGATCAAACCGGCGACCGAGGACGGCCCCGCACTGCAGCAATGCGCGGCGCTGGCGGCTCAGTTTGTCCACGCGGGCTTGAAGGATGTCTATGATGACCTCCGAGATTCCGAGGCCGTCGTCCTTGCGCGATTCCACCAAATCCGCCAACGACTTATCCGGATTCTCGGCGATGTCGCGCGCCAGTTCGAGCATGTAGAGCGGTATGCCCTCGGTTTCCTGAAGGAGCCGATTGCGAAGATGGGGATGCAGTTTCCCCAGATCGAGAACTTCGCCGACCAATTCGACTCGGTCGGTTTCGGGCAGGGATTCCAGATTAATCTTTCTCCACGCCGTTCCTTCGGTCTTCTCGACAAACTGATCAATGGATTGAACTTCCGATTCCGTCTCGTCTTGATCCGACGCGAGCCGACCGGAGACCATCAACAAAAGTCCGGCGGGCTTTTCTTTGACGACCGCATCCACGACTTCCCACGACAGGCGATCCAGCCACTGCGAATCGTCAATGAAAACCACCCACGGGGGAGAGGTCCGGCACGCCGCGCGGATCAACGCGGTCAGACTGGAAACGACCTGCGCTTTCAGTTCCTTGGCGGGGAGAGAGCGAATCGCGCTGGCGTGCGGCTCGACCCCCAAGATGTATCCCACGCTCGGCAGAACGTATGGCTCCACTTCGTAGAATCTTCCCGCGAGCGCGGAAAACACGGCTTCCGGCGACATGGTTTCTCCGGTGAGAAACCCCGACGCCCACTGCGCGATCCGATGAAGAAGCTTGATCATCGCTCCGAGCAAGACGTGGCGGTCATGCGGCTCGCATCCCACCTTCGCCCAATGCGAGCGGCCAAGGCCGTTGCGTTGGATCACTTCATCCACCAGTCGAGTTTTGCCGATTCCCGCTTCTCCCGTCAGGCGCGCCGCGACGAATCCTCCCTGTGTTGCCTGCTGAACCCATCCCCGGATCACGTTGATTTCCGCATTTCGCCCGACGAAGCGAATGTCGTTTCGACGCCGGACAGCGTCTTCCCCTTTGTGTTTCACAACGGCGTAGGGGATAACCTCCCGGTTGTAATTTTTCGGAGTCCAAGCCGGGCGTTTTTCCAACTCGAACAAACCGCGCACCTGCGCGGCCAAGGTGTCGGAGACCAGAATTTCCCAAGTGTCCGCGATGGCCTCCAGACGCGCCGCGAGATTGACGGGAGAGCCGAAGAGATCGGGGCGCGCGCGGCCTTGCTCCTCCGTCAGGCGGACGTTCACCGTGCCGGTGTCCGCGCCGGCGCGAATGGCCAACTCATGCCCCTCGAAAGTTCCCTTTCGCCGAATATCTTCGCGGATGTCAAGCAGGGCGCGAAGGGCGGATTCGGCGTCGCGCTCAAACGCCCACGGGGCGCCGAAAGCGGCGTAAACCGCGTCCCCCAAAAATTGGATGACGAATCCTCCGTGCAATTCGACGCGCCTCGTGCAGACTTCATAAAACCACTGGCGCAGGCGATCCAATTGAATCTCGTCCAAGACTTGGGAGAGGCGGGTGTATCCGCGAAGATCGGCGAAGAAGATCGTTGCTTGGCGGCGACCCGATTCGGTTTCCGTCGCGAGACGGCGCAATCGGTCCACCCATTCCTTCGGAAGTCGGACCTCGTGCCGCTCAAATTGGTTGCGGAACGCCAGAAGCAATTCGTCGGTCGCCTCATCCGATAGCGCCGCCGGAGCTTCCTTGACCGATTTGGTCTCCGTTTCCACGGCGGTCAGCAAATCTTGACGGACCTTCTCGATGATGTCGGTGGTCAGCATCGCGCCGCATTCCGGGCATCGGGTCTTGGCTTGTTCGGCGCCGACTTCGACCGGTTCGCCGCAGACGGGACATTGAATTGAATTGATGTTGTCACTCATTGGTTTTTCCCTTCGGTCTCCTTCTGCGTCCGCAGAAGATTGCCCCAACTCACGGTTCCGTTGGTGGGATCATAGAGAATATCGGCTCCGTATAACGGTTGGTCCGTGGAAAATCTCGCCGGATCCGAATACTTCTGATCCGGACCATTGGAAACCATCCTCCATTCGCCATATTTTTCCTTTGCGCCGGGATTGAAACCGAGGTAGTCCACGGCTTCCATGGGGGGATTTTTGCCGGCCAACACCGCGCGCTGGAATTCTTCCCAGTTCACAATCCGATCATAGGTATAGTAACGCGCCAATAAGCCGTAATTGGGATCAATCAGCGTGATGGAAAAGGGGTCCACGAGTTTGGCGTCGCTGATGAAGGCCACCGGCGTCGTCAACTGAATCGGGACGACGTTGTAAAGGCCATCATTGGGAGGATAATCGTTGTTGTCCACGGCGTAAGCCTCCAAAGCGGTCGCAATCGAGCGAAGATCGGCGCGGACCCTCGAAACCTTCGCCCGCGTCTGCGCCTCCAAAAAATTCGGCACCGCAATCGCCGCGAGGATTGCGATAATCGCGACGACGATCAGCAACTCGATCAGCGTGAAACCCCTCGAGTCACTCCAGCCACATCTTCCTTCGCCCCCCAAGCCGGAACAAATCGGTTTGGTCATTCGTAGAGACTCCAATTCCTTACGGCATTGGTCGTCGCCGTCGGCGTGGGGGTTGGGGTCGGAGTGGCGGTTTGCGAGTTGGTGTAGCCGTAGAAGGTTCCGGTCCAAGCCGAGGCCGAGCCGGAAGAGGGAACGACATACACCTGATAGAAATAGACGGTCAGGGGACTGAGTCCGGTGTCAATGAATTCGTCGCAACCGCTTCCCGGGCACGCGCCGGTGGTCGGCGGAACCGGAATGGGGGTCGCGTTGATTTGGACGAATGAACCTGTCGTTCCGGTCGTCGAGCGGTTGAGGTTGAATCCGAGCGTGTTGCCGGGGACGGAGTTCGTGCTCCAATCGGCTCCAAGCGAGCTGGCTCCCAGCGTCGTGGCAATGCCATTGTTGGCTCCCGAGTTCAGATAGAATGCCACGCGATAACCGAGGAGCGGACTCACGTCGCCCGATTGAAGCAGGACGCGGAAATAAATTTCCTTCAATCCGGTTCCGAGCCATTGAACGTCGTGCGTCGTCTCGGTCCAAAGAATCGTGTCGGTTTGCGTCGGCGAATTCAGCGGGCCGTTCCCATAAATCTCAACGTTGAGGATCGCGTTCGTCGGCATGTTGAGTTCAAAATGCAGACTGAACGGAAGCGGCGACGTGTCGGCGATTTGCCAGACGCGCCCCCAATCCTCGTCGGTGTTGGCGTGGAGCGTGTGGTTTTGCGCGATGGTCGGACTGAGCACGTTCATCGTCGTCCCGCTCGCGCTGTCGAAATAGGGCGAAGGTTCGTAAATATCCAAAGCGTCGGTGATGCTGACGTGCGTCACCTTGGCTTGCGATTGTCTCGGCACGTTCTCGGTCGTCGGGTAGGAGGCTTCATAACTCACCTGCCACGATCCGTTGCCGGTCAATAAACTCGGAACCTGAACCGCAGGGAGATACCAGCGCATCGAGGTCGGAGAGGAGCGCGTCAGCGTGATGGTCGGCGATCCGGATTCCAAACCGGTCGGCGGATCGGGGACCGCTTGGGCCGTGACCGTGTCGGGGATCAATCCCTCTTGGAAATCCACGTAGATTTGAACTTGGGCGAGCGTCGTCGGGATTTGATCCGGCGCGACGTTGCAGATGGTCGCCAATTCTCCGGCGTCGGACGCGAACACTCCGCGGCGTCCGAGATATTTGCCGACCGCCAGCGTGGGGATCGGATTACCGGTTCCGTCGGTCAGGATCGGTTCGTCGAGAGAGAAGAGAAGCGCGAAATCGTCGCCAGTGCTCCAACTGTCATAAACGTCGCGTCCTTGACGGCACGCTTCGAGGAATCGGCGCGAAAAACTCTCATACGTCGGTCCGGGCAGAAAAAATCCGTCGCCGGATGCGTCCGTCCCCAAGACTAGGAACCGATTCGGCTTATCGAGGACGGATTGATAGCGTCCCGCGTAAGGACAATCGAGCATAACGACGACTTCGAGGGTTGGATCGCTCGTCTGAAGCGACGTGATGAGCGAATCAAGGCTGGCGGGAGAAATCGTTTCGCCCGGAATGAATTGGAAATCCGACGTGCCGGAATCCACCGGACCGATGAGCGAGATGAAGAGCCGCGCGCCGGTCTGGCCGGTGACCACCGTGGTCAATGCCGAAGAGAAATTGGCGTTGTTCGCGGTTTGCGGAACGTTGGTGCCGAGGCTGGTCAGGATGGAGGGACCGAGCACTTTGATTTGCCCGGCGGGATATTGGCGCGCTTCCGCCGTCGCAAACGAGCGCGCCGTCAGATTGACCGCCTGATCGTCAATCGCTCCAGTTTGCGCGACGGGATCCTCCTGCCCCGCGACGATCACCGCCACCAAGGGGCGCGTTTCCTCCGGATCAACTTCGTTGACGCTGGCGTAAAGGACTTCAGTCGAGCTTCGTCTCGCGCCTCCATAGTTGCCATAGATGCCAAACGTGTAGGTTCCGTCGTCGGTGACGGTGTAGGTTCCTTCCCAGTGATACGAACCGACGGGAGTCTCGGCGAGCGTGACGAGCGGCAAGGAGGTCACGCCGTTGCCCGAAATGGTCGTGGGGGCTGGAGGAATGACTTGCGCATAGACGCTCTGCGGATCGGAGGTCGAAGTCACGTCCACGGCGAGCGTCACGATGGTTCCGGAACTCAAAATGCCCGTGGGAGACAGGGAGGCCGTTCCAAGCGAAGTGAGCGTCGTGTAGCCGGATCCCGATCCCGCATACATCCAGCTCTGCCCGAGAAAGCCCGCGGCCGTCCCAGTTCCGCTTGTGCCCGAGTCGTCAATCAGTTCGGGGATTTGACTGGCGATGGAGAAATTCTGGAAGAAACTCTTCCCCGCGCTGTAGGAGCCTTTGACAGACGCCCCCATGTAGGCCGCGCCGAAGAACTGCTCGCTAAAGCTGGTCAAATCGGGCGAGGGAAGGAACACGGCGAGATCATTGGCGCTGGTTGAGGAAATGACGGTGCGTCTTTGGCTACCCGTCGGCGCGCAAGCCGTGACAAATTGACCGGAATAGCAACAATCCACCACGAGCGTGACCTCGTGGTGCAATCCGCCATTCTGCGCCGGGTCTTGGAGTTGATCCAGCATCGCGTCCAGATCGGTCGCGGAGATCGTCTCGCACGAATTCAGAATAAAATTCGTCTCCGTCCCGTTTTTCAATCCGTGATCCACCATGTAAAGGAACAGCCGCCGTCCGAACCGCGACGACGTGTTCATCCAATCAATGATGTTGGCTTGCAGGTTGGCCTTGGTCGTCTGCGCGTAGGAGTCGTCCAAGCTGTCGCCCGTGTAATCAATCGGATATTGGAAAGGCGGATCCATGTAGGAGGAAAGAATCCGCAAGTTGCCGGATTCGTAGCCGCGCCGACTGCACACCGACGCCCCGTAGGCCGCGAGCGACCGGGTTTGAACCGTCAGCGCGTTGTTGGTCGGATCGGGATCGCCGGCGGCGACGATCGGCGCGCGCGGCGGATCGGTTTCCCAAATGAAGGTTCGTCCGTCGGCGTATCCGGCGATGACGCGCGTGTTGTAGTCGGCGAACTCCAAGCTGAGCGTGGGATTGTAGAAACCGACCTCGGTTTCAAACAGGGAGCAGATCAGCTCGCCGGTGGCCGAATCATAAATGCGAACTTTACCCAATCCGCTTCCCACGGCGATCAGCGAGCCGTCGGCGGAATAGCGGACGGGAAGCACGTCTTGTCCGGAGTCGGAGGGAAGACGGAAAATGAACTGTCCTGTGGCCGAATCCCAGACGCAGGCGTTCCCTCGGCTGTCCCCCGTCACCACCCTGCTTCCATCGGGCGACCAATCGGCGGCGATGATGTTGTTCGCGCCGTTGCCCACCGAAGGAACGACGTCTTCAAAAGCGACCAGTTGCGTTCCGCTGGCCGTGTCGAAAATCCGCGCCGG
The DNA here is from genome assembly GCA_964598765.1 of uncultured Candidatus Sumerlaeota bacterium. Taxonomy (GTDB): domain Bacteria; phylum Sumerlaeota; class Sumerlaeia; order MVZB01; family JAJFLK01; genus CAZRCZ01. Next base: position 258,780 of record CAZRCZ010000003.1, read on the forward strand.
ATTCGATTGTCCGCTGTTGGGATAAAACGTGAAGACCTTCGATCCGTCCGGCGAAAGGGAGACAAGCTGGATGTCCTGTCCCACGCCGACCGAAATATCTTTAATCGGCGCGCCGGGCGTGAACGGATCCCAAATGAGAATGTGTTCCAATCCCCCGGCGGCGAATCGGTTCCCGTTTCCGGCGACCGAGACATTGTTGCTGTTCGGCGACGTGATGAAATTCAGATAAGGCTGGGTGTAAGTCGCGATCGTCGAGCCGTCCGAGGTCTGGCTTGACGTCATGCTGAACGGCGTCGCGGTCTGATCGGCGTGAAGAAACGCCGTCGCGGCAGGATGGAAGTCCAAGACATGTTCGCTGGCGGCAAGGCTAATCGTTTGCGAGACTGAACCCGACGCGACGTTCCATCGATAGACCTTGCCCGAGGCATGTCCGGTCCAGACTTCGGTGTCGGTCGAGGTCGGAACCGACGCGAACATTGCGCCGGTGTAGCCCGGCAGATCAAGCCGGATTGAACTTGACGCGACGTTCCAGATTCCCGCCGTGTAGATGTTTTTTTGAATCGCAAAAACTTCGGTTCCGACGGGATTGTAGCGGACGAATTCGACGTCTTGGAGGGCGTTGCTCGAAATGTTTGCTCCGGTCGAGGCGTTCCAAAAATCGAGCGTCGTCGCGTTGCCGGTCGCAACGGTCGAGTCATCCGGCGAGAACGCCGCGAAATGAACCGTCCCCGCGAAACTTCGGATTTGCGCTCCGCTGGAAAGCGTCCACAGCCAAGCCGTCCCATCCTGCGCGGCGGTCAGCAATTCCGTTCCGCCGTTGGAAACCTGAATGGATCGGATGTCGTTGGTGTGCCCCGTGAAAGCGCGGACAAACGCGCCGGTCCCGACGGTCCAGAGCGCGGCTTGCCCTTGAAGATTGTCGAAGCTCGGTCCGGGCACCGGGGCGTTGTAAGCGTGCCCGGTCGCCAATTGAAGACTGTCCGGCGTGAACGCCAAGCAATCGGCAAATGCCGGGAAGGTTCCCGACGGCGTGATGTATCGGATCAGCGTCCACGTTGCCACGTCATACAGCGCCACCCAACTCTCTTTGTCGAAACTGACGGCAAGCCAAGTTCCATCGGGCGAAAAGGCCAGATGTTGAACTCCCGCCGGAGGGGTTGTATCGGGGTCGTCCGTGCTGAGCGACTTGATGGTCTCGCCCGTCTCCGCGTCGAGGACGAAGGTTCCTCCGCCATAGCCGAAGGCAAGCATCGTTCCGTCCGGCGAATAGGTGATGTCGGACGCGGTTTCGGTAAGCGTGCGCAAACGCTGGCCGGTTTGGGTGTCCCATAGGACCACACCGCCGTCCCCGCCGGTGGCCAGATACGATCCGCTCGGCGAATATGCTCCGACCGATACCGCACCCAAACCCAATTGCTGAAGCGGGGTGTTGAAAGTCGGTTGCGGCGGCGTCGCGGTCGTTCCCTGTTTGACCGCTAGGTTGACCTTGCCGACGTTTCCGTTCACGCCCTCGACGACGACGTAGTAGGTCATTCCCGCCACGGTCGTCCAATTCACGACCGACCGATCCGGCATCGTCGCGCCGAAGGTATCCGCCGCGACCACGGTTCCCGCCGGGCATGATCCCTCAAGAACGGACAGCACGGTGTCGAACGACGAACCTTGCGTATCCGCCGTCACCTGCGTCCCTCCGGGCAAGGAGGGGAGTTGCCAGACGGCGTCCGCTCCCTGATAACCGCCGCCATTGGCGATATGGTCGCCGAAACCAAGAATGTCAACGTTGGTGGCCGTATAGGGAAGGCTGGAAATGGTAAAGGGATTGCCGCAAGTGTCCCCGGTGGGCAAGCCGGACGGAAAATCGAAGAAATAAAAATTCATCAGCTTTCCCGCAGTCGCCGGGCTTGTTCCGCTTTCCATCACGATGTAGTAGGGCTGTCCGGTGAGCGCGGTGAAAGTGACCATCGCGGTTCCCGCGCCGCTGGCGGAATTGGTGACGACGGGCGCGCCCGTAATGCAAGGGTTCCCACGATAAACCGTCAGGACCGTTCCGTTCGTCCCGTTGGAATTATTCGTGGTGAATCGAACGAGGCGAGAAGTCGGAGGGGGATTCATTTTGAAGACGACATCGGGGCCATCCACGCCCGCCGGAGGATTAAAATCGTCGGCGTAAGTCGAGAGATCGAGTCCAAGTTGCGCGGACGGAGGGAGCGCGAGGACGATCGGATTGGAGCAGTCGTCCCCCGGCGGCAACGCGGCGAGTCGGCCCGTTCCCAACATGCCTCCCGCCCAAGCCAGCGTCGTGAGAAACGTGAATCTTTTAATAATGTTTCGATTCATGGCCATACCCTCTTTGCAAGTTGGTCTGTCGTGAAAATTCCACAGTTTTCGGGGAATGCGGACTCATATCCACAATCCCTAAGTTTATATGACAAATCACGGATTTTGACCATCGGCAAATGGTCGTTTTGATGGGTTTCGGCTGAATTTTGCCGCAGGGCATTTCTCAATCCCCGCATGTCGGCGAGACCGTAAAGACTTGTCCGGCGCCGTTCGATTCTCGTGGCGTGGCGTAACTGCGCCGGAGTCGAAGAGAATGAAAAGACGATGAAGGCATCATCGCCGGTTGATTGGGCTTTGTGTGGGTATCTCATGCCGGATTGGAAAAGCAGAACCCATGCCAACGGGTTGATTGCAGGAGCGTGATCTGTTCTGTGAACGTAAATCATTGGAATAAAATAAGTTACGTGAACAAATCAAGAATGTGGTTTGCGATTCACGGCCTCTTTGCTTGGTCCATTGTGGAGAAAATGGAGAAAGTGGAAATGCCGAATTGAAGAAGTGGAGAGGCTGAACCTTGCGGCATTCCCTCGACTTTATTGGGTAATCTTGCTCGCGTGACGTCCATGGGCGTTGGAGGGGGAAGGAGACTCTCATTAACCCCGCGATTCATCGCGGAGAGCAAGGGATTTCCACTTACGAATACCAACCGCTTCAACGGTTTTGCATGGACGGAAACTGTTAAAACGGTTCAGAGAAATCGTGCTCTTGTCCTGCGTCCCCCCGCGATGAATCGCGGGGTTCATGAGAGCCGAGGGATGTGTGACGCAAGCAAGATGCGTCAATCTTTCTGGCGCGATTTCAAATCCTTTATCGTCCCCCCTTTTTGTGGCAAACTTTGCCGAATGCAAGACGATTCCACGGCCTCCGCGTCAAACAAATTTCGAATGGATTTCCCGTCAATCTTGGCGTTCACGGCGCTGACGGCAATCTGCTTGACGCTCACGTTCGTTCCCTTGCGCGCCTCGCACGACGAATGGTGGCATCTTAAAACCGGCAAGTGGATCGCCGAGAACGGCCTGCCGAAGAACGACATTTTCACTTATACGGCGGAAGACATCCCTTGGCACAACCACGAGTGGCTTTCGCAGGTTCTTTTCTGGCGGATTTATGAATTTGGAGAGGCGACGGCGATTGGCGGCCTTCGCGCCTTGATTGCGTTCAAGGCGCTTTTCATTACGCTTACGTTCTTCGGAATCGCGATTTTCTCGGCGCGGAAAACGGGCGCGCCGGCCTTGGCGGCGCCCTGTTCGGCGATGGCTTGCGGACTCGCCCGGCGGACTTTTTACCCCCGTCCTCCCTTCATCACTTATGGATTGCTCGCTGTAACTTTCTGTTTGCTGATTTCATGGCGAGAGAAACGAATCGGCGCGTTCTGGCTTTTCTTGTTGGTTCCCCTTTTCGCGCTATGGGCGAACCTTCATGGCGGATTCATGGCGGGATTGGTCGTGGTCGGCGCATTTTGGTTGGAATCGGCAACCGATTGGGGATTGAACGCTCGACGGACTGGGGATCCGGCGTTCCTTAAAAATCGCTTCGCAATCATCTCGATCCTTCTTGGGCTGTGTTTCTTGGCGACGCTGGCCACGCCCTACAGCTACCAACTCTATTTTCTGGCGGGCCGCGTGATGAACGATGAGAGACTCAAGGGAATCATCTACGAGCTCCAACCCGCCGATTGGACCAAGGTTTGGATTTTGGACGCTTGTCTGATTCTCATGCTTTTCGGAACCTTGCGCCCACGAGACCTGCGCGGATTCCTCATGGCGGCGACGCTCGGCTTCGTTGCTTTGGTTCTGATGCGCGGCGCGCCGTTGCTCGTCACGTCGCCGTCGGCCACGAATTTTTTTGAAGTGGGACTGCGCGAGGCTTTTGCCGTTTTGGTTCTTGCGTTGGCGGCATGGCGTTCCAAACAATCGGTGGGAATTGCCCAAGGGTTGCTCCTAATTTTCTTCGCGCATCAGGCCATTCAACACGTCCGCCATTTGCCTCTTCTCGCCGTGATCCTTGCTCCGGTCATGACGCAAGTTCTTGCCGATTGGATAAAACAAGGCGCGCGAGCATGGGACAAATTGGGAGCGGTCGCCGCGTTGGCGCTTGCGGCTTTTTATCTTTGTTGGCCCGGGCCCGCCGAAGCCTATTATTTCCTCTTTCCTGAAAAAGCGGGAGCAACGCGCGCGCAGATCTTGCACGGACGCAAATGGATTGACCGCAATCTCGCTCTGCTGAGCGGGACCGATATGGAGCCGGGAGAATATCCCGTTGAAGCGGTGAATTACCTCATCTCCAACCAGCTTCCTCCGAGGCTTTGGAACGGTGGAAACTATGCCGGATATTTGATTTGGCGTCTTTCGCCGGATCTTTACAAAGTTTTCACCGACAATCGGTACGACATTTTTGGCGGGAAATTCATGCGCGACGAGCAAATTGTGCGCAATGCCTTTGCGGGCGATCCTGCCGAAGGAATTCCCGACTGGCGGAGGGTTCTGCGAAAATGGGACGCCCGAACGCTTCTCATTCAAACCGATGAAAAAATTCAAAATGTTTTGTCAAAGGAGGGCGAGAAGGATTGGGTGGAAGTCTGGAACGACGGACGTTACGCCATTTGGGTTGATAAATCGGTTCACAATTAGCCTCATTCGCCAAGACCGCCAATCTTAACTCTTGCTCTTGCTCTTAATCTTGCTCTCCGCCATGATCGCAAGGCGAACCTTTGCCTGTGACTTGATGGAATGAGCAAGAGGAAGAGCAAGAAAATAGGAAAGATGATGAATCGTAGCTCAACATGGATCCTCTGCCTCGCGGTGTTTTGGTCCTTGTCATGTTTTGCGTCGAGAGGCCAAACCGTCCAATCGGATCCCTTTCTCGCCGAACTCTCCCGCCTTGTGGATAAGGAATACCCCTCGCTCGAAAAACTGTATCGGCATCTGCACGCCCATCCCGAACTCTCATTGCAGGAAAAAGAAACCTCGGCGAGAATGGCCGAAGAATTGAAAACCGCGGGATTCGCCGTCACCGAGCGCGTCGGCGGCTACGGCGTTGTCGGCGTGATGAAGAACGGCGACGGTCCCGTCGTGCTCATCCGCACCGACACCGACGCCCTGCCGGTCAAGGAGGAAACCGGTCTTCCGTTCGCCAGCCAAGTCCTCGTCAAGGACGACCAAGGGCGCGAGGTCAGCGTCGCCCACGCTTGCGGTCACGACGTTCACATGACGATTTTCACGGGAACGGCGCGGCTTCTCTTCTTCCTGAAAAAAAATTGGAAGGGAACGGTCGTCATGATTGCGCAACCCGCCGAGGAGCGGGGCGCGGGAGCCAGAGCCATGATCGCCGACGGACTCTTCAACCGATTTCCTCGTCCCGACTACGCTCTTGCGCTCCACGTTGATTCCTCGCTCGAAGCCGGAAAAATCGGATACACCTCCGGTTACGCGCTTGCGAACGTGGACACCGTGGAGATCACCATTCGCGGCATTGGCGGCCACGGCGCATATCCCGAAACGACCAAAGACCCAATTGTCATCTCGGCGCAAGTGATTCTCGCGCTTCAAACCATCATCAGCCGGGAGAATCGTCCCTACGATCCCGCCGTCATCACCGTCGGCTCCATTCACGGCGGGACCAAAAGCAACATCATCCCGAGCGAGGTCAAGATGCAACTCACGGTCCGAACCTATTCGGATCAAGTCCGCAATCGGCTCCTTGCCGCGATCGAGCGGACCGCGAAGGGAATCGCCTTGGCGGCGGGAGTCCCGCCGGAGCTGGAGCCGATCGTCGAGACCAAACGGGAGGAATACACTCCCGCCACCTACAACGATCCCGAATTGGTCAAGCGCGTCACCGCGACGCTCGGACGATTGCTGGGCGCGGACAACGTCGTGACGCGCGAGGCGATGATGGGGGGTGAGGATTTCGGTCGCTACGGACGCGAGGAACCGAAAATTCCGATCTTCATGTTCCGTTTGGGTTCCGTCTCGCCCGAGCGGATTCAAGAAAGCCGACGCGATGGCGGCAAACCGCTCCCGTCCCTCCATTCCGGTCTTTATTTTCCCCAAGCCGAACCGACGATCAAAACCGGCATCAAGGCGATGACGTCGGCGGTTTTGGATTTGTTGAAATAATGAACGGGGAGCGTGCGGTGGGGTGGGGTGTATCCTGCTTTGAACGTTTTCAATTCCTTCCGACAGTACGTTCAGCCGCCGTTTCGTGGAGAGTTGCCCTTCTGTCGGGGCCTCGAATTTCTTGATTCTACACGGCAGAACGTAGAAATAGGCCCAACACTCCGGAAATCAATATCAGCGCGGGTTCGGGGACGCGCTTTGATTTCCAAAGGATGAGGAACGTCCCCCCAGCGCGATCAGCGCCGTGGGAAGGTCCACGATGGACCTTCTGCCCAGCACGACGACCGAGCCGGCGATGGCTCCCGTTGCCGCCGCCGTGACGCCATCCACGACCGCCAGCACCCAAGGGACCGCGCCGTGCTCGCACAGAAGGGGCGCGGGAATGACGGTGAACAGGTAGCAGGGAAAAAACGTGGCGAACGCCGCGACGCAGGAACCCGGCAATCCCGCCGTCAAGTAGCCGATCAATCCGGTGGTGATGACGACCGGTCCCGGTGTGATCATGGCCACGGCGACGGCGTCGAGGAATTGTCGGTCGTTGAGCCATTGATATTGCTTCACGACGCCGCCGAGGAGAAAACGGCACGATCGCCAATCCACCTCCGAAGACGAAGGTTCCGGCCTTGCCGAAGAAAAAGGCAATCTGGCCGAGAAGTTCGATGGAAGATTGAGCGGCGCGTTCGGTGCGTTGGAGGATCTGCGCGTTCGATTCGGACCGGAGGATGTAAAGCGCCATGGCTACGCCGCAGGTCGCCATCGCAACGCCCGCCGTCATGATTGGGCGCCCCGACCGAAACCGGGATTTTAGTTCCGCCCGACGATAAAGCCAAGCAATCAACCCCGCCGCAACGATCAGAACCATGATTTCGTGCCCGGTGATCGCGGTCGCAATGGCGAGAACGGCGAAGATGATCCACAGAAGCCGATCCTTGCCGATGGTTTTCCGGGTCAACTTTTGCGCGCTGAGCGCGATGATTCCGATGACGCACGCGCCGACGCCATAGAAGACCGATTGCATCCAAGCCATGCCACCGAATCGAACGTAAGCCCAGCCCAAACCCACGACCATCAGGAACGATGGGATCACAAATGCCAAACCGACCAGCGACGCGCCGCGTATGCCGTGGTGGCATTAGCCGAGATAGATGGCAAGTTGCGCGGCGAGCGGTCCCGGCATGAGTTGCGCCAGCGTCAGCCCTTCCTTGTATTCCTTCTCGCTGATCCAACTCCGCTTCTCAACAAGGTCGCGGTGCACGTAACCGACCAGCGCGACCGGTCCGCCGAATCCCGTCGCGCCGAGTTTGAGCGCGTAAAGGATCATGTCACGCAAGCTGTAAGGCGGCGCGTTGAGCGGATGGGGTTCGTTCGCGGTCAAGGCGCGGCCTGATAAACTCGGATTTCGGCGGATTGCTTTCCGCGATGAGGAACGGTGAGGGCGAGTCGGCCCGATTGCGGAATCAAGAAGGAGGTTCGCGCGCCTTGCGCCGTGGCGATCTTGGCAAGCGGCGCGTAGTGGTCGGAGTCGGATTGTTGGATGACCGAAATGAAGCCCTCGCCGCAGGAGGCGTAAATGCGTTTGCGCGCCGCGTCGTAAAAGACATCGTCGGTGTCGCCGGCGATGGCGCACTCGGCCACCTGCGCTCCCGAATCCATGTCGAGCACAAGAAGCGTCGCCGGTTTCCGGCAACCGATGATCAGGCGGCGATGCTCCTCATCGAGCGCCATCGGAAAATTCGCGGAGGCTTTCTCCATTTTCCACGTCGCGGCGACGCTCAGACTTTCGCGGTTGACCACGGCGATCTGACGTGCCGAGGGGATGTTCACGAAAATCCTCGGCCCCTTGGTCTCCAACTGAAACGATTCGGGATGTCCGGCGAGTTTGATTTCTCCCAGAACTTTCCCGTCGGCGGGATCGAGCGCGGTCAACGCGCCGGCGCCGCATCCAACCCAGACGCGCTTCGCCAAATCGTCATAGCGGACGTTGTCCGCGTCGTCGGCGACCTGCGCTTTGGCGGCTTGTTTCAGTGTTGCGGCATCAAGAATATCGCATTCGCCTCCTTCACCGTTGGCGACGACGACCCGGTTCAGACCGGGAACAAACGCCACGCCTTGAGGCTCATGCAAGCCGCTGGCGCGTCCGCCGACTTTGCCCGATTTCAAATCCACCGCCTCAAGCGTGTTGTTCCCCAACGCGGCGACCATGAGCGTTTCGGCTCCCGGATTATACGCCATGTGGTCCATGCGTCCCTCGACGCCCGGCAACGGAATTGATTGTATCAGTTTGAGCGGAGCGGCCGTTTCCTGCGAGTCCGCGGCTTGGGTGAGCGAGTGAATCGAAGCAAGCGCGCACAACCAAATTAACCAAGCCCGAGGGTTCGTTTTTTGCCGAGCATGTCTTGCTTCTTCCCGAAGGGGACGCCAACGGCGTCCCGTAGCAAAGCCCAAGGTTGGCGCAAGGCGCCTACCTTGGGTATGCGGAAATCCAAATTCCACGCAACCCCAACACGGGTTGCGGGATCGCGCGCGACCCTTCCGCAACCTCGTTGAGGTTGGAGCGACTTTTTGCGCATGACCCAAGGTAGCCTCGCCATGCTCGGCAACCTTGGGCTGGGAATCGCAATCCCGTTGGGATTGAAGAGCCAAGGCATTCAGAGATGCGTAATCCATTGTTTGCGGGGTTCGGAGCATGAGATGTTCGGAGCGTGCCATTCTATAATGCTTACTTCTTGTCATCATCGTCGTCCTCATCCTTGATCTCCCTTGCCTTGCCCGGCTTGTCGTTGAGTTCTCCGCGCGCCTCAGCTTTTTCGATGGTCAGGTCGTCAAAATGAATCACGCTGTCGGCTTTGGTCCATAGCCCGACCTTGCCCGCGTCCTTTTTTTCGGTCTCCTTCCTTGCCTTTTCTTCGCCGCGGACGAATGTTGAGACCAGCATGTGGGGTATCAAACCCACGATAATTTTGAGACGAGTCTTATTTGTCATTGTTCTTTCCTCTCAAAAGAAATTAACGCAAAGACGCAAGGACGCAGGGAAGAATTTCCAGATGCCTCCTTGCGGCTTTGCGTCTTGGCGCCCTTGCGTCTTACTCCGTCTTCATTTTTTGCCGACGTTGGCCTGCGACTCCAAGGCTCCCTTCAGGCCTTTGGCCAGCGCTTCCGCCGAAGCCGCGCCCCAGAAGTGGGTGAAATAGAAGGCCGGTTCTTCTCCGACCATGTGGCTGTGCAAAGCAACGACGTGGAATCCGACGGCGCGCAAGCCGTGAAGGACGGGTTGGACTTCCGGCGCGGTCATGATGAAGTCGCCGTCGGCGACGGCCAGCGCGTCGGAACCGGAAAACGCCGCCCAAGTCGTCAGCCCCATCGAGCCGTCCACCTCGACGCCGTGCATTTTTCCGGCGCGTCCGATCGTCACCTTGACCATGCCGTCCTTGCTTTCGCTTTTTTGGCCGAGGATTTTCTCAATCGGCTCCGCGGAAACGGTTTCTATTTTCTGGGGAATCTTGTCGCCCGCGAACGCGCTTGCCGGAGCGGGATTCGCCGAGCGCAGTTTCTTGACCGCGTCCCACACGCCTTTCACGGCTCCGGCCAGTTTGGCCGCGTCCCCGTGACCGCCGATGTGCATGAAATAAACTTTCGGCTCGTCGAAGAAGAAATGATTGTGAATCGCCGTCACTTCAAGTCCTCCCGCGAAGGCGGCGTCCATCGCGGCGTCCACCTCGTCCTGAAAAAGCACCGTGTCCCCCATGACCATCGCGCCGTGCTCCGTTGACTTGAACGCGGCCCACGAGCCGAGTCCCGCGAACGGCTTCATCGCAACGCCCGCCACCTTCACTTGCACGTCATCCCTCGGCCATGCGATTCGGACCACGCCGTCGGGCGCGGTGGTCGGCTTGGCTCCTGATGCCGTTCCAATGGCTCCGGCATCGAGCGAGCCGGACTGCGCCGCCGTCCTCTTCAAACCGAAAACAAGGACCGCCAAAACGAGCGCCGTGCGGATTATTGAGTTTTTCATACACGTCTCCTTTGCAGAATGTGAGTCGAGATTTATTTGGAGTATTCCCTTTGGAAGTTCGCGTAAAGAACATCCAGAATCGCCGATCCCTTCTCGATGCGCTCCAAATCGCTTGAGGTTTGCGAGCACACGCCCTCAATCATAGCGGCCACGCCGGGCGTCTCCTTGTGGCCGAATTTCTCATCCTTGAGATCAATGTCATGGACGATTTCAGCGATGACCCCCGTCGCTCGGTCTTTTAAGCCGAGTTTGGCGCGCAGGGTTTCGAAACTGCACCGGTCCCCTTCGTGGGTGAATTCGGCCTCCATCATGTCGAAGCGGATTTCGTTTTGGGCCGGGCTGTAATTCGCCGTTCGCGCGAATTTGAATCGCGCGAGGGGATCAACGAATCGGCGCGTCAGCCACGCGCATGCGATTCGATCCACGTGGACGCCGGCGCGGGTCACCCAGACCTTGCCCTTGAGTCCATGCGTCGTCATCTTTTGCCCGACCTTTTTTTCCGGGCGATCTTCGCCCATCATGACCTTTTCAATTTCTCGGAATGCCGATGCCACGTCCCTTCGTCCTTCCGCTTGGAAGAAATCCAGTTTTTCAATTTCCGTCAGTCTGTTCCGAATTTTCGCCGCCTCTTGACCGAGCCGGGCAACGTCCGTCTCGCCCGCGATTAATTCGCGACATTCCGAGGCGATCCGATGATAATTCTCATCGCTCGCCTTCTTGAAAAGGTTCACCACTTCTCCATCCGACAAGCCTTCCTCAAAGGTTGCCCGGCAGATGAAGGCTTCGCCCCCTTCTTCCGCGATCTCCTTCAACAGCCACTGGAAATCCTCCCGCCTTCGATCCGTCTCCGGAAGGCAATAGACGCTGTTCTTGACCGCGACGGCCCCGATTCCCTGAAGCCTTCGCCGAATCTTAACGCGCAGATAATCGGGCTTCTGCGGAAGCTGATGCATCATGAGCAACCAAGAAATCGGCTTTGGCAATGCGGCCTCCCTCGCGTCCCATTGATGATTCTGATGAATCAAAATATTGATGTCAATAGATTCAAATGAATCATAATTGAGCCATGATGAATCGGCGATTCACACAGAATCGTCAGTGATGCCGAGCAGTGTGAGGCGCTCGTCGCAATTGAGCGCCGAAGCGCGGCGGCATAGGGCGGCATGGAGACGCGAGAGCGCTCATCCGGCAAGATCCCGAACGCGAAGGAAACTCGGCGGGACGGCTGGTTGGAGACCCGTGGGATGTTCAGCAGGAATTGCTCGCCATGACGCGCCGTTGAGCCATCATTCCGCAACCCGTGACGAGTAGGTAGGCGGTGAAACCGAGGAGGAGCACGCCTTTGCAACCAAAGCCAAGGCCGACCAACGCGGCGAGGGTTGATCCGGCGATGGAGGCCGCGCCGTTGATCGCCCACATCTTCTGGACGGAGTTTTCTCCGATCGAAGCCACCAATCTGATGCCCAAAGGAAATTGAAATCCCATCACGAGACCCGTCATGCCCATGATTCCGGCGGCGGCGGCGAAGCGCGCGAAGGCCGAATTGAAATTGTCGAGCAAAGACGCGTAGGGAATTAGAATCACGAGCGCGGCCAGCACGGCGAGATTCATCATCCACGCGCGCAAAAAATTTCCGATCCCGAAGCGTCGGCTTAAGGCGGAACCGATTCCCGTTCCCAGCAACATGCTGAAGAGAACGACGGAAAGCGCATAAGTAGGCCGTCCCAAAGAGATGATAAGCCTTTGGAGAAGTCCCAATTGGATCAGAATGTATCCCAATCCAATCCCGAAGAAATAAAGTGACATCCAGCGGTAGCCTTCGTGCCGATCCCGCGCCGCCGACGTTCGGGGGAGCTTGAGCCAAGCCAGAAGGAGAACGCCAAGAGCCAGCGCCAACGATGTGAGGCAGAGGAAGATCATGGTTTGAATCGCTTTGTAGGAAGTGTCCAAGGCATACTTGGCTTTCCAATCGCCCGGAATGAGCGCGTCGCGCGGGCGCATCTGGAAGAAAAAATAGGGGCGCAAGTCCGTCGGCGCGGAAATGTCGAAGGGACTTTGCGCTATGGCCTCGGCGCGACGCTGGGGATCCAACAACTTGCCGACCACGGGATCGAACGGCTCCATCCCGGGCGCGGCCATCAGGAGAAGACCGGCCTCCTTGCAGACGGCTTGAAGATGGCGGACTTCTTCGGCGGCAAACGGAAATTGGGAAACGATGATCGTCGCCATGTAGTAATCCTTCGGTCCCTGATGCTCGCGGATCTTCTCCGGCAAGGCTGATCCGACGAGCATTACCCGGGTTTGCGCGTCGCGGATGCCCCTCCTATCCAGCGCGGTAACCGCGACCGAGACGAGCCGGTGCATTTCGGCAGGCGCGGCAGGTATGAACCAACGAGACATCGTGATGACGCCCCGCTCGCTCAAGGAATCGAGGAATGTTTCCCATCCTTCGACGGTGTAGAGACCGTTCTCCGACATGACGAATCCGCCGGCCGCCGTCGCCGCCCAAGTGTCAATGAACGAGGCTTGGATGAAGTCATACTTTTTTCCGGAATGTTTGATTCCGACCCGCGCCTCATCGTGGATCAGCGAAATTTCGGGCCACGAGGCGACATTGTTGTATTCGGGAAATCCGGTCCGGAGAATTTCGATAATGCTCTGATTCAGCTCGTAACCGTCAATGTGCTTGGCTCCGGCTTCCAGCCCCGCCAGCAAATCCCGTCCTCCGCCCACTCCGATCACCGCCGTTTCTTCCAGAGGGCGACCAATCGAATAGCCGATATTGTAGATGGCTTGATCGCGCCAATCCTGCTTGGGAATCGGGCCGCCCGGTTCGCGACGCGGAACTTCGGGGAACAACGTTGAGGCAATTTTGTCTATCACGATCCAAAGATTACCGTGTGGATCCCCCGTTTGGTTTATCACAATGACCCGGCTATGCTCATTCCATCTTTCCATCAGAGGCTTGGCGACGGAAGAGAAGCGAAGAATTTGACCGCCCGTGGCGACGTTGCCGATCATTCCGCCCAACGAACCAAGGGTCAGCATATAGGACATGAGACGGGACGCGGAGCCGGGCGGCACGAGAGCCAGTCCCGCCGAAGCGGAAAGGAGCGCCGGGGCAAGAAGGGCCGCCGGTCCCTGCACGATTCGCATGAGGGGTATCGAACCGATGCACGCCAGCGCCGCCGAGGCTAAATCCGCCGCATAAAGTTTGCCGATCCATTCCTCGCGTCTTGAGAACGCGACCGCGAGAAACCCTCCGGCGGTAATCATGGCCGGCAAAAAAATGAGAGCGGAGACGGCGACCGAAGCCAAGGAGGGCATCGCGTAAAATTGCTTCGGCGCGCCGAAGGTCAGAACGTAAGCAAGCGCCGCGATTACGTCACCGGAGAAGACGAGCGACAGAATCGCGAGCCGCCTCTTAAACGCTTCTTCCGACATATTCCGGACGTCCCATCGCGCGGCCAGCAATCCTCCAAACGCCAGACCCGACATCGCGAGCGAAACGGCGAAGAAGGAATAGTGATAATAAAACAGAACGGAAAAAATCCGGGTGATCAACAACTCCAGCGACAACATCGCGCCTGAAAGCAAACCCACCGAAAATGCCAGACGGCGGGGCAATGATCTCGGAACGAGAGCGGACACAGGTTTTCTCTAGGTCGAATTCTTGACTGCTTGGAGGAGGCGCGAGGATCGCAATCCTAACTCACGGACGACTTGGCCCCGAAGAATTTGGATCGGCCGTAGTGCGCCATGAGATACCACTGCGTGTAGTTGTCGTATTCGATCAGTCCGGCGAAGTGGCCCGGCGGGTTGGGGTCGTTGCCTTGGGTCCACTGAAAGAACGTGTTGGTTTGAATTGCGTGGGGCGCGAGGCGCGCGAACTCCCGCGCAAGCGCTTGAAATTCCCGCTCGTTGTCCAGTTTGCCGCTGAACGCCGGAGGGGCGGACATCAGCGTATTGCGCCAAATTCTCAGGTGCAAACCGGGCTGGGCGAAATAGAGATCGAGAACGTCTCGCGGCGCGCCGCCGGCCTTGACGACCGTTTGGCCGCAACCCATCCCGACCAGTTCCTTCCATTTGCGGGCAACCATTCCTTCGGTCGTCCAGAATTTCCCGCGCCGATCTTCATACGTAATGCGCAGAACGTCGCGGGGTTCGCCGAAATCGAGCCTCTCATCCTGCTCGACCAGCGCGACGTCTTGTCCGTGATCGGCGAATCGCGTCGCCAGTTGATTCGCCTCCTCGGCGCTCAAATCACCCGCGAGGATTCCGTGCCGGCGTTTCAAGGCGTGAATGACCCCCGTCGAGTTCATGCCGAGAAATTCCTGCAGAACTTCGATCACTTCCTTGACCAAAATCATCGAGGCCGGAGCGACGATGACGCTGTAGCGACTATCCGCTTGGAAACGAGGTTGGCGATCATCCGCATAATAGCGGCTCCAGACCAGCGTCTGGTCCTTGCCCGATTGCGCGAAGAAGATTTCCTCCTCGGAGGAGGGTCCCGGCGGCAGATTTTGAATCCAAGATTTAGCCGCAGGCTGGGGTTCCACTCGCGTTGGGGCGACGGGAGGTTCGCTCGCCGGGGGCAAAGAAGAGGGAGAAAACGTCGTCGGCGGTCTTGATGACCCGATCCTCGGTTCGAGCGGCGCAATCGGAGGCGGCTCGACGTGGGAAGCGTCCCGTTTGCGTCCCCAAATGTTTTCGTCGGAAAAGAACGAACCCCATTCCTCGCGCTCGGACGACGCCGGAGCGGGAGTCGGGGGCGGCGTCAAGGATTGCGATGTGTTCTCTTGAACCGGATGCGCCGCGCCAAACGGTGGAGGAGTCGGGAAATCAATGACTCCTTCTCCTTTGGATTCCTTGTCAAGTTGGATCGGTGTCACGTTACCTGATTCGACAGATTTGGGGGACGGTGGCGGTTGGGAGATACGTCCAACTCCCGACTTGCCCGTCGCGTCCCATTGCGGCGGGACTTGCGCCGCCGTGCTGTCGGGTTGGCCGAAGATATCCTTCATCCCCTTCGACGGAGGCTGAGGCGTCGGCGTGGGGCCATGGGATTCCAAAATGGTTTTATCAGCAACTCCGTCAATTTTGATGTCCGCCGAGTCGTCGTATTTGGGCCGGGGTTTGGGTTTGGTGGGGGGCGCGGGCTTTCGGCGCGAGCCGGTTCCCGTTCCCCAATCGGGAGGAAGCTGAACCTGAGAACTGTCGGCGCTTCCGAAAACGTCGGTCACGCTCTTTGGCTTCGATTCATCCGTGGCGTCTTTCTTTGGCTCCGCCATCATCGGAAGGGCGTCATCTTCGGGATGGGAGGCAGGTCGCGCGGATTGCGTCTCCTTTTCCCTTGGCTTGTCCTTCTCCTTCTTCGATGGAGGGGGAACGCTTCCCTTCTTCGGCGGCGGTTCGACGTCCCAATCCTGCGGCGCGAAGGCTCCGGTCGCATCAGCCTTGCCGAAGATGTCGGTCAAATTTACCGGCTCGCCCGCCGGAAGATTGGATTCGGCGTCCGGTGATCCGCTGGTTTCCCATGTTCCTTCGGGATAATCGGTCACCCCCATCTCGGTCAATGTTCGTTTGACGTGGCGGCGAGCTTGCTCGCTCAGAGGTCGACGAAGTCTGGCGATGTGCGCGGGAATATGAGTCGGCGGAGGTTTGAGGGAGGACAGAAGATATTCCAGCGCTTGGTCCCTCATGCCCGGAACCGACGTATAGAGCAATCCAAGTTCGTATTGAGCCTGAGCCGAGCAGAAGCCATAGGGAAATCGGCGGAGCAGACGCTTGAGCACGTCAATGGCGGCGTCAATCATGTCGTTGCCCAGCATCAGTTGCGCCATCCGCCATTGATTCTCCAAATCGAGGCACGCCTCGCCGTCCATTCCGGCAAAACCTCGAAAGAGCCGGTAGGCCTTGATTGCGTCGCAGGTGTCTATGCACTGAATAATTCCTTTGGCGTCGTCGGATCGCGGACCCATGTTGAGCGTGGCCATGGGGCCGGCAATGACCGGCGCGGGAGGGACGGGCGCGGCCGGTTCTTCCGTTCCTTCCTCCTTGGCGACTTCCCGCACCAGCCGATCATGGACCGAGGACTCCGGCGAAGGGGCGGACGCAGGGGAGGGAAGCGTCAGGAGACTGCGATAAAGTTGGGTGACCAACGCGAGGAGGGAAGCTCCCGCGAACAAAGAGGCGGGATGGAGCGCGGCTACTCCCCAAGAATAATTGTCGTAGAAATCGAAAGCGGCAAACAGCGCAGGGGGAAGAAACCACAAAGCCAAAAGCGCGAAAACGACCCAAACCGAAGTCGCCACTCGTCCCAAGACGGGAATGAACACGTCCACCTGTCCCCGTCGTTTGATTCCGAGGAGAAAATAAACGCCCAACATTCCGCTCACGGCGAGCGATCCCCCCGGCAGGGAAGCCGTCCCGTGCTCGATCATGGTCAGAATGAGATAGCCGACGCCGGAAAGAGCGGAAATCCCCGCATAGAGACCAAGGATCACGGGCGCGCCCAAGGCTTCTTCAAGAGCAGGCGAGATTACAATAAACAAAGCTACGGAGCAGAAGTACTGAACCCATCCGAAATGGAAAAATCCGAACGTGATGAACTGATGCAATCCCGGACCATCGGGATCGAGAAGAAAAATTTTGGAGACCGTGTCCGACGCGGCAAGGTTTAGGAAAAAGGCGATGGAGTTGAGGATGACAAGACCCAGCGTTGCAATCGGAACGCGCCGCGCAACGGACGAAGAACCCCCTGCCGCCAGAGGGACGGAAATGCGCGGATTTTGCGAGACAACGCTCACGTCACGGACCTTTTGGGTTGAGAATCTTCGGGGGGCGCAGGGACGACCATGACCCTTGTTGCGCCTGCTTGTTTCATCGGCGAATTTCGGCCAAAAGTCAAGCCATCGGCCTCTCTTTTTCCCGAGTCAACCGCCATGCATGGATTATATCAACTCGTGGATGTAAGTCCATCAACGGTTAGAAACCGCGATCCGGAGATTGTGGAGAGACTCCGCAGGTTTTTCCCCGGGGTTGCCCAAGATGCTTCGTCCTCGTGCCCGAATGTCGCAAAGCGGGCCTTCCGTGTCCGATCCGGCGTCGAACCAAAAGAGCGCCTCGGCCGCGTCTTGCCTGACGCGAAAAACAACCCGCGCCACCGCTCCCGATGGATAGGAATGAACTCCCTGAAGATCGCCGACGCGATAATCTATGGTTCCGGCGTTGGAATTGACCTCATTGGCGAGGTGAAGATCAAAGGGCATCGCGTCATGGAATCCACCGTCGTAAATGTTGATCCCTTTGGTGATGTAGTTGTTTTCATCCGCGTCGAGGATCTCAACGATTTGGGGATCAAACCGTAGGCGGAACCGGAGAGAATCAAAGGGGATCCAGTCGGGATTGATGAGAGCGACGTCGAGCGTGGCGATTTGGCCTGATTCGACGTCAGTCTTCGCTGAGGTCAATGCCAGATGAACGCCCCGTTCGAGTATCACGCCGGGCAAGAATGGATCTTCGCCCCGCGCAATGACGGTCGGACGGTCATCCTTCAAATTTTCCTCGGAGGGCGCGACTCGGACTTCGAGCGAGACTAATCCGCGATTGCCGACGTCGGAGAGAGCGAGACAGTTTTTCTCGCCGGCAAATATCCCCCCTTGGCATCCCGACGGGGGAGAAAATTCAATTTCCGTTTGCGTAGGCGTCCCGCGTGCTTGCCAGTTGATCGTGAAGAGCGGCTGAACAAGCTGGGGAAGGGGAGCCTTGAACTTGCCGCGAAGCCGGAGGTATCCGCGATTCCGCCAAAGATCACGTTCCATTGGGCCGTCCAAATCGTCCTTGATTTCGTCCATGTTGATCCAGACCGGTTCCAAAACCTCCGGATTGTAGTGCATCCAAAGATCGAAATGATCCATCGCGTCGCCGCGCGCGTTGTAGAACAGAAGCGGCGCGGAAAAGCGCTGATTCGCCACGGCGGAAATTTTTGAAGGGAAAAAATAGAGCGTGTTGGATTGGATTTTGGAGCTGAGCTGATACTTGGGCGGAAGCGGAGCGGCCGTCGCCGCGGCCTTCCCTGCGGGTCCTTTCTTGGGTTTGGGGATGGCCGATTTGCCTTGAGGCGCGGCGCGACCGCCGGATCCGGGTGTGGCCGTGGCGGATCCCTTCTTTGTCGAATGCTTCGTGGGAGTCCGCGTCGCCGTTCGGCTCGTTTGAGAAATTCCGGTTCTCCCTTGGTTCAAGCCGGTGGAGGTGGGGTTCGTGGAAATTGGGGTGGGCGTCGGCTGAAGTTGGGCGGGGAGGTTTGTCGCCGAAGCCAGAAACAAAACAAAAGTAAATCCGAAAAATAGAATGAATCGTGAGATGACGGTTGGAAGATTGTGATTTTTCATCGTGATTTTCACCACAGAGACACAGAGAGGACCGGGGCTGAATGAGCCGTTGTTGAGAGTATAGAGGTTTTCCATGCGCGACGATTACGAACCGGATCAGTTCATTTCAGCAGAATCCGGCGGGAGGCTGATGGGCAAATAAAAAAAGGCTTCCTTCATTCGTCCCAAATAGCGACCGCATGTCAAATTCCTCTCTGTGTCTCCGTGGTGATTCTTCCTCCTTAATCCACCCGATAATGGCATCCCCGGCTCGCGTGATTCTCCATCGCCGCGAAGAGAACCGCCAGCGCGGATTGAACGCCGTTGCGCAACCCGATCAAATCGTCGGTCAGACGCGATCTGGCGTAAAAGCTCTCGACCTCGTTTTGCAACTCGCGCAAGATTTGTCGCGCCCGTCCCATTCGCTTTTCACTCCGGACCAAGCCGACGTAATTCCACATCGTCATCTTGATCGTCGTCCAGTCCTGCAAGATCAATGCCGGATCAATTTCCTCTTCTTCCTCGATCCAAGGCTCGATGGGAGGGGGCGGTTCGGCGGGTTGTTGGTTGAGGCTTTGGGCGATGTCGTTTCCGGCAAAATAACCGAAAACCAACCCTTCCAAAAGCGAGGTGGAAGCCAACCGATTGGCTCCATGAAGGCCAGTGCAGGCGACTTCGCCGACGGCGCGCAACCTCCGAATGGAAGTTCGGCTTTTCAGGTCCACCGCAACGCCGCCGCAACTGTAGTGGGCCGCGGGGACGACCGGCATGGGTTCCTTCGTGATGTCCATGCCGTATTTTTTGCACTCGCCGTAGATGGCGGGGAATCGCTCGCGGATCCATTTGGCGGGTTTGTGCGAGATGTCGAGAAACACGCACGGCTCTTCGTTGGACATCATTTCCTCATGGATGGCGCGGGCGACGACGTCACGCGGCGCGAGCGATCCGCGGGGATCATATTTTTCCATGAATTCGCTTCCATCGCGCCGAATCAGGCGGCCTCCTTCGCCACGCACACTTTCGGAAATGAGAAAGCGGGGCGCGGTTTCGTGATAGAGCGCGGTCGGATGGAACTGGACGTATTCGAGATTGAGAAGCCTTGCCCCCGCGCGATACGCCATGGCGATGCCGTCTCCTCTCGCTCCGCGTGGATTGGTCGTGTGGAGAAAAAGCTGACCCAATCCGCCCGAAGCCAAAACCGTCTCGCGCGCGAGGAACGTTTGAACCTTGCGATCATTCCGGAGAAAGACGTAAGCGCCGACGCAGGTTGGCGGCTCGTAAATATCGAGCGGTCTGCGCGAATGGTGACTTAAGGTGAGCAGATCAACCGCGGTGGCTCCCTTGCAGAGACGGATGCGGGGATGGGATTCGACCGCGCGGCCCAACGCCTCCGAAATGGCCACACCCGTTTGATCGTGGCTATGAATGATCCGCCGGGTGGAGTGTGCTCCTTCCTCGGTGGTGTCGAGTTCGCCGGAGTCGGTGCGATCGAATTTGACGCCGAGTTTGTCCACGAGGATTTCCTTGACCAGTTTGGGACCGTTTTCGGCGACCAGTCGGACGGCGGAGGGATTGCAGATTTCAGCCCCCGCGTCTTGAATGTCGCGGGCAAGCAATTCGGGTGAGTCATCCTTCCCCGTGTAGATGATTCCTCCCTGCGCCCAATAGGTGTTGGCTTGGGTCGAATTGAAACTGCGTTGAAGGAGCGTGACTTGAATCCCGGAATCGGCGGCTTGCAGGGCGGTGATCGCTCCCGCGATCCCCGCGCCGATCACCAAAAGCTCGGTTTCGACTGTCTCCGCTGGATTCGAACTTTGTCCCGGAACGCTCATGTCCCCTCAAATTTATCCTTTGCCAAAGGGGTATAAAAGAGAAAAGCGCCGAAACATTCGGCGCTTTTCTCGTGGTGGAATTTGTAACGCTTCCGTCAACAGACCAGACTTAATGCGGATCGTCGCTCATCTTGACGTCATCCCAGAACCAGCCGGGCAAATGCCATTGGACATCAATTTGATCGTAAAGTTTCTTTTCGGAGTCGCTAAGCAACGCCTCGGCGAGAATTTCCGGCGTGACCATGAGCACCAGTTCGGTTTTCTGCAATTCATTGGCTTTATCCTTAAACATCCAGCCGATGAGCGGAATACGGATCAACCATGGCACCCCGTCAATCAGTTCCCGCCGTTCCATGCCACGGAGTCCGCCGAGAATGACGGTGTTCTTGTTTTTGACGATGACCGTGCTCTTGGATTTCCGCTTGTCAATCAGAGGCGGGTCCAGCGCGCCTTCGCCGACGCGGTTGCGGAATATATTTTGTTCGAGATCTACTTCAAGCCTTACATGCTTGTCGGGCGTGATAATCGGCTTGACGGTGATTTCTTCGCCGACGTTCTTGAAATTGATTTGAAGGACCGATGCGCCACCCGTGCCCAAGGTCCCTTGAACATAGGGGATTTCCTCAATGATCTTGATGTCGGCGGAAACATTGTTGAGGGTGGTCACGCGGGGAGAGGCGAGAACCTCGACAAGTCCCCGATGTTCGAGAGCCCGAAGAGAGGCGTCCAGAAGCATGTCTTCCCCGAGCACGTTGAGAACGCTTCCAAACTGAAGTACCCCTGCGCCTGTTGGGCTAAGGCCGAATCCCTCGGTGAGGATGGGAAGCATCCCGCCGACGGTTTGGGGCGTGGCAAGAAGGTTGGTCAGCGTTTGCGTTTGACTTGAACTGCTGGTCGAAGTCGTGCTGAGCGACGAAGTCGGCGGAGTTCCGGTGCTGGCGGAACCGGTGAGCGATGAACTGCCGCCGGTCGAACTGGTTAGCGAGGTTGCCGTCGAGAATTGGCGATCTTTGTTTGGTTTGCCGAGCGACCACTGGTTTTGGAGGTTCCTTCGATTGTCCAGCGTGATGTCCACCAAACGGGTTTGGATGACAACTTGGCGATCAGGCTGATCAATTTGGCGTATCAACTCCTTGACCTTGAGAACATTGGGAGGGGTGTCGGTGATAATCAGAGATTGGGATTCCTCGTTGGACTTGATGGAACCGTGCGTGCTCAGAAAAGTCTTGAACGTGGTTTCCATGTGTTTCGCGTCATGCCAGTTGAGCTGGATGATCTCCGTTTGGGTTTCAACCGCCGAGCGGCCGACCTTGGCTTCCGGCACGATGCGGACAATCCCGCCCGATTCGAGAACATAGGCGAGCTTGCGGGTCTTCAGGATGGAATCCATCGCGGCGCCGAGCCGGACATTTTCGAGGTGGAGGGTAATCTGCCCGCTGACCTCATCGGGATCCATGAGGATGTTCAATTTGGTTTTGGTTGCGATCAGGCGAAGGACGTTCTGGATGTCGGCATTCTTGAAATCAAGGGTGACAAATTCGTTGAAGATGGGTTGGTCAAAGATGTCGATCGCGTTCTTCGGTTTGCCTTGGAATTCGAGTTGCATGACCGGTTTTTTCTCGTCGGCCTCGTCGGCCTTCGCATCAGCCGGCTTTTCATCGGGCACGGGAGCTTGGGCGAGCAAGCGAACGGCACGGGTTTGAGACCCGATGAAGCGGGCGTCGGACGACCGGCCATGAGAATCGGAAGCGCCGGGCAAGCCGGCAGGCGCGACCGCAACGGCGGCGGTCAATCCAACCACGGGAACGATAAGACGCAAGATCGAGAACATCCTCAGCCCTCCTTAGGCCTCAATGGGGTAATCATCCGTTCATTACTTTCCGGCGCGACCGATGCTAGGAGCGGTGCGCGCCTTCCTGGCGCCACCCTTGGTCGGTCCCTTTTTCGGCTCTTCAATTCCTTCGACTTTAACGTCGTAGGTTTGGCTATTTTTCCCCGAAGGCGAAACGGTCTTAAAGGTGACCACGCCCGGCGAAATCGAAGCGACCGTATGATTGGGATAATCCGGGACTTCATCGCCGACCTTCAGAGGGTCGTCGCCGACGAGACACATGGCCACCGGAACACCGGCGATTATTCCGCGCGTGTTGGCCTTCACCCAATCGTCAAGCGGTGGGGCGATATCCTTTTTCGCCTCTTCGTCGGGCGGCTTCTTGCTCTGATCCACTTCCTCTTTGTGCAGGAGTTGGGTCAGCGTTGCGATTTCCTGCTCAGTCTCCTGCTTGAAACGCACATCATTAAGACCAAGAATTCCCTTGACCGCAGTGATGGCCTGACTGACTTTCTCGAGGTCGTAATCGGGGCGATCGGGTTTAAGGGGGTTCTTGCCCACGCCGGCTTGTTTCAAGAGTTCCAAGTGCTTGTTCCAAAGCTCCAAGCGGATAGCCTCGTTGCGAACCGGAGGGAAGACCATCGGGTCGGCCGATTTTTCGGCGTCATAGACAAACTTTGGTTTGTTGGGCAGAAGTTCCTTGATTCCCGGGATGTCGTAGAATCCGACGGTTCCCTTCTCCTGCGATTCCAATCCAAGGTCTATTTTGGTTCCCCCTTTACTTCCGCCTTCGGCCGTTGGCAACCCGATAACCGATTCTTCTTCGGGCGGGGGGGTGGGATTGGTTACCGGTCCATCGGAGGGAGCTTCGGTTGGGGTCGCCGTCGGTTCGGGAGGATTCGCGTCGCCAGCGGCAGGCGCGGGAGGATTGGCCTCCGGCGCGGGGGAAGCGGGAGCCGCAGGGGGCGGTTGAGGGGTCGGCGTTTCTTTTTTGGTCGCCTTGGAACCTATTTTCCGCGTGATTCGTTTGCGCGGAGAATCATCCGCTCCTTGGGACAAGGACGACGCAAACATCAGCAAAATCGGCAGAAGAAAGAAAGCGGCATGGATCAATCCGGTTCGAGAATGCCCGCAAAGATTCGGCACGGCAAACGGCGTCATGGGGAAAATGCGTTTCATGAACTACTTCCTTCCTTGAGGGGGAGGAGGGGGGGACTTTGCCCCACCCTTGGCGGGACCCGATTTGCCGCGACTTGCGGGAGCGGTTCCGAACATGAAGGTTTCGATCTGCATGTCAATGGGATGGACCGACGGACGCGCGAGGTTATTGGTCAGGGTCAAATTTTTCAGCCGCATGAACCGGTCCGGATTTTGTTCGATGAGCGTCAGAAATTGTCCCAATTCATGGTAGCGGCCGTAGGCGGCAATCGTGTAAGGGATTTCCGTGTATTGGCTCCGGGGGAGATTGCCCTTGGGACGGACAGACTGCTGAATAATCCCCGTGGCGCGCAGGGTGGCGACCAAGGCGTTGAGGAAGCCCGGCGCGTCAGGACTTTCGGGCAATCTGCGGGTGACTTTCCGGATTTCCGCGCGCACTGCCTCCATCTCATCCTTTCTTCCCAGCCAACCCTCAATTTGTTTCTTATTTTGCTTCAGCGCCTCGATGTCTTTTTCGGCGGCCTGTTCCTTCTTCTTGGCCTGCGTGATGGCCGCATTGACAAAAAAGTATTTGGTATATCCGACTCCGACCAAACCCAGAACGGCAAAGAACCCAACGATGGTGAAGGCGGTTTTTTCTTTTTCAGTCAGCGTCATGTTGGCCACTCCTTGTTTTCCTCAAGCCGCTTTCTTGCCTTTGGGGGCGTTTTTCTTCGGTTGGGCCGGGGCGGTTTTCGTTGTTTCCGCGTCGGATTCCGGTTTTTTCTCCTCCGCAGTCATCGGTTTGGTGGTCAATTTGAAAGAGAATTGCTGGACGGGGTATTGCTTTTGGTAGAGGCTGGCTTGAACGTATTCAAAGGCTATTTCGGGATTAAAATGGTCCATGAAAGCCTGCTTCTGGCCGTCCTGCGACGTCCAAGAGGCGTTCACCAAGGCGTCGTGAAACTTGTTGACGTGATCGAGTTGCTCGGTTGGATCTGCGCCCGTGGTCAGTCCGACGAGTTTGAGCGTATAGGAGATGGAAGGTTTGAAGACCGCTTCGGGCTTCCCCGCTCGGGACGGTGCGCCCTTGCCGGTTTTTCCTCCGGCCCCCTTTTTCTTCAGCGAGGCTTCGTAGTCGGTGCGAGCCTGAATCGAGGACTGGAGTTCGACTTCCTTGTAGTCTTCCGTAATCTGAACGTCGGTGAGAAAAACATTGGCGGGAATCAATTTGGCGAGCATCGCCAACTTTTCAGACCAGAGGATTCGGTCGCGCGGATCCAGAGATTGAAGGATTTCAAGCTGGGCTTGCGCGCGTAGAAGTCCGTTCTTGATTTCATCGGCTTCCGGACCGTAGCCGGCGATGGTGTCCTCTAATTTCTTCTTGTCGTTGAGCCTGTCTTGAAGCGACTTGCGAGCCGCGGCGACCTTGGAAAAACTCTTGTATCCCAGCCAGCCTTCGAGGGGAAATGCGATGACCGCGAGCAAAACAATCAGCACACCCGCGGATCCGGCGGTGGGGATGGAAATCCGAGGAGATGGGCCGCGGCGCGAACGGGCGCTGGCTTGAGGGAGCAGATTGATTCGAATCATGAGTAAAGGCTCCTCGAAATGCAACGCGGATGAAGTGAATGCGCGAAAATCAGGAACGTCATGGATTGGCTCCCCTCAAGGCCAAACCGATGGCGGTGGCCAAGGTATGCGGCTGGGCAGTCTGGGCGACCCGCGACCGAATTTGCCGGAAGGGATTGATCACTTCGGCGGGAAGTGAAAGCTCCTGCTGGAAGTGTTGCTGGAGATTGGCTAAGGAAGCGGAACCGCCTCCCAAAACGATCCGAGCGACGTTGAGATCGCGGACTTGGTTCTCAAAGAATTCGATGGAACGCCTGACTTCGGTAATCAACTCGGTCAGGACCCCGCCAACAGCGCGATGAACGGTGTCCTCGGTGGTCGCCTCTTGCGCGGCGTCTTTTTTGCCGTAACCGGCCAT